>NZ_PQWB01000069.1 GCF_002924365.1 Chromobacterium alticapitis
GCTCGATGTACGACTTCCTGCCCCACCCCGCCGACGCTGCCGCCATCCGCCATGATCTGGCCCAGCACAGCATGATCTACAACCGCGGCATGCAGCTGCGCACCATCAACGGCCGCAGCTTCGATGTGCAGCTATCCGTGCGCACGGTGAACTTGAACGACGGCCCCATGCTGGTATTCAGCTTCTCCGACCGCACCGAAGCCAAGGTGATGAGCCAGTTGCTGGATTTCGAACGCCAGCTGGTGCAGCGCTCGCTGAACATCGTCAAAACCTTGAAGGAAGAAGGCAACCAGAATGAGGACGAGGACAGGCTGACCGGCGTCGCCGGCATGCATAGGCTGATGTCGGCGGCCCACGCCGAAACCGGGCGCGTGCTGCGCTACGGCGGCGCGCTGTCCATTCTGGCGATGGCGCTGGTCAACGCGCCGGACATGGTGCCGAAGGAGGACGACGGCTCCGCCTACAATCACCTGCTGCGGCTGGCGGCCAGCCTATGCCTGCAAAGCATACGCGACAGCGATCTGGTGGCGCGCCGCGGCGACAACGCCTTCGTCGTGCTGCTGCCCAGCACCGACATGACCGGCGCCAGCGAGCTGGCGCGCCGCCTGATCACCTCGCTGCGCCAGCTGACCTTTCTGTATCAAGGCGTGGAGCGGCAGGCCGCCGCCTGCGTCGGACTCAGCGCGCTGCGCGCGGACGAAACCAGCCCCAAAGCCATGCTGGAGCGGCTGGAAATCGCCCTGTTCAAAGCGCGCGAAGGCGGCGCCAATTACGTGGTCCGGCTGCCCTGACTCCATTGCGCCGCCGCATTCATGCAAAACGCCGATGAGAAGACATCGGCGTTTGCGTTTGGAGCCACCTGTAGCGCGGGTTGGCCAAAGGCCATACCCGCGAACAATTCGACCATCCCGCGAGACACGACGAACCATCGATTGGCGCTTACCAACCTGGGTTAAACGCTGCGACCCGCGGCCACATCAATCGCGGGTATGGCCGCAGGCCAACCCGCGCTACGCGACAGGCCTCAAACCAATCTATCAAGCAGCTTCTGGTGTATGCCGCCGAATCCGCCGTTGCTCATCACCAGCACGTGGTCGCCCGGACGGGCCGCCGCGACGATGGCATCCACCAGCGCGTCAAAGTCGGTGAAGGTTTGCGCCTGGTCGCCCATGGGCTCCAGCGCCTCAGCAGGATTCCAGTTGAGGCCGGCGGCGGAGCAGAACACTTGGTCGGCCAATGCCAGCGAACCAGGCAGCGCTTCCTTCATGGTGCCCAGCTTCATGGTGTTGGAGCGCGGCTCCAGCACCGCCAGGATGCGCGCCGCGCCCACCTTGCGGCGCAGGCCTTCCAGCGTGGTGGCGATGGCGGTGGGATGGTGGGCGAAGTCGTCGTAGACTGTGACGCCGTTCGCCGCGCCCTTCACTTCCATGCGGCGCTTGACGTTGGCGAAGCGGGACAGCGCGTCTATCGCGTCCTTCACCGCCACGCCGGCATGGCGGGCGGCGGCGATGGCGGCCACGGCGTTCAGGCGGTTGTGCTCGCCCATCAGGCCCCAATGCACGGTGCCTTGCGGCTTGCCCTCCAGCAGCACGTCGAAGCCGCCATCGTCATGCAAAGCGCCCAACTGCCAGCCAGCCTCCACGCCGAAACGCTCCACCGGCGTCCAGCTGCCGCGCTCCAACACGCGGTCCAGATTGGCCTCGCGGCCGTTGCTGACGATGCGGCCGTTGCCAGGGATGGTGCGCACTAGGTGGTGGAACTGAGTTTCGATAGCGGCCAGGTCGGCGAAGATGTCGGCGTGGTCGAATTCCAGATTATTGAGGATGGCGGTGCGCGGCCGGTAGTGGACGAACTTGGAACGCTTGTCGAAGAAGGCGGTGTCGTACTCGTCGGCCTCGATCACGAAGAAGGGGCTTGTGCTCGCAGGGTCCAGCGCTGGCTTGCCCGGCAGCCGCGCCGATACGCCAAAGTTTTCCGGAATGCCGCCGATCAGGAAGCCCGGCGCCAGGCCGGCGTCCTCCAGTATCCACGCCAGCATGGAGCTGGTGGTGGTCTTGCCGTGGGTGCCGGCCACCGCCAGCACCCATTTGTCGTGCAGCACATTCTCCGCCAGCCACTGCGGGCCGGAGATATACGGCAGGCCGCGATTGAGGATTTCTTCCATCAAGGGCTTGCCGCGCGTCACCACATTGCCGATCACGTACACATCCGGATTCAGGTCCACCTGTTCCGCGCCGAAGCCCTGCACCAGCTCAATGCCCATCGCCTCCAGTTGGGTGCTCATCGGCGGGTAGACGTTGGCGTCGCAGCCGGTGACTTTGTGGCCGGCTTGTTTGGCGATGGCGGCGATGCCGCCCATGAAGGTACCGCAGATACCCAGGATGTGGATGTGCATATCGGTTCAACGCAGCTGAAAACAACGAAACCGCAAGGATACCGGAAAGCCGGCCGCCCGGCGACGGCGCGGAGCTACGGCTTCACGCCCCGGCATGGGCGGGAATTCTCCTATTGCCTTACCAGTTGCCTTGCCGGCACGCGACTCGGACGTGAGGATTCCGCTTTTATCCGTATCGCTTGAATATACGCCTCAGGATTCATCGATGCCTTGTCGCGTTCGGCTCTGAGCATGATGTCAACAAAACAGTCCATGATCTGATGCACGGACTCATGTTCCGATCCACATTTAGCCGTCAGTCGCCGATGCAAGTTCGCGATTCCTGGCGGAAAATCCATTTGCAGCTGTTCTTCAATTGCCAAATGCAAGGATAAGTGTAGATAGGGATTGATGCGTCCGCCTTCCGGGGTAAAATCGGCTTGCAACGCCGGAGCCTGCTTATCAATGTCAGTATGAAACTCAGGATGTTCCGCAATAATGCTGGCCGTCATGCGCTCCAGCTTACTCATCTCTTGCTTTTGACAGTACTTCTCCCAAACATCGCACAAAAAAAGCCGCACTTCCAAGTGAGCACCATTCAACATGGTCCATCCTTTAATTCGCCTATTCTCCGGCCAATTTCAGCCGACAGGCTGCGTCAGGCACAAGAATGAGCAGATTTCAACATTTCGCCAAATGCTAGCCGCAGGATTCGCAGTCGAATGTCCGATCAGGTCCAAGTACTCACAGCAAGGGCTGGTTGCCGCGATCCACGGCTTTGATTTCAGCTAACGCGCGCGAAACCAGGCCCTTTCTTTCAGGGGATGAGCGATCCAGATGCGACTGCCGCACCTTGCGTTGCAATTGTATGAATCCATACAGCAGTGCCTCCGCGGTAGGCGGGCAGCCGGGAATATAGATATCAACCGGAATGATGCGATCACAACCTCGAACCACTGAGTATGCATAGTGGTAATAGCCGCCACCATTTGCGCAGGACCCCATGGAAATCACATAACGCGGCTCTGGCATCTGGTCGTATACCTTGCGCAGCGCCGGCGCCATTTTATTAGTCAACGTTCCTGCCACGATCATCAAGTCAGCTTGCCGAGGGCTGGGACGAAACACGCCGGCGCCGAAGCGATCCAGGTCATAGCGCGCAGCAGCGACATGCATCATTTCTACTGCACAACACGCTAAGCCAAAGGAAAGAGGCCAAATTGAACTAGTGCGGACAGTCGCTATCGCGCTCTCGACGCTCGTAAGGAAGAAGCCATTTTCAATGATTTGGGACATAGTGTTTTCCGTCGCGACAGACCGTGGTATTGATGGCAGGCAATGCGCAAGCCAATTACAATAATCTCAAAAGTATAACTATTACAAATAATTAAGTCAATAGCATTTAACAAGATGTTGCGCGCCAACATGCCCTCCCATGGCGTCACATGGCGGCCAAGAAGGAGGCGACAGCTCGCTCTAGCCATCAGGGAAGCGCTGAACAATTCAACCGTCAGCCAGCACAGCAGCCCCCAGCTCCAGGCTCGGGGCCTGCCGACACGGCCATCAGGTGGCAATTTACCCAGTATTGCCCCCTCAATTCCGAGACACACTCAGTTGGTTTGATGAATCAGGATACGGCCCCAAAAGACTGAACCCCCGAAAGATCAGGGGTTCGCCAACAGTCTGTCCCTGCTTTGCTGAGCTTATTTCTCTATCAGCACGTCATCAATGAACAGCGCATCCAAGCCGCTTGTATAAAATACGGCCAACGCATCTTCCACCGAATGCGAAATAGGCTTACCCATGACGTTGAAGCTGGTATTGAGCACCAGAGGCACGCCGGTCAGTTGGTGGAAATGAGAGATGAGGCGGTGATAGCGCTCGTTCCATTCCTTGCGCACGCTCTGCAGCCGCCCCGTCCCATCCTCGTGCACGACGCCCGGAACCTTATGCATGATGTCGTGCCGGAACTTCAGGGTGCGCTCCATATATGGCGTTTCCTGATAATTCTCGAAATATTCCGGCCCGTATTCGTGCAGGATGGACGGCGCGAATGGACGGAACTCCTCGCGAAACTTGACCTTGGCGTTGATTTCCTCCTTGATGCTTGCCGATCTTGGGTCAGCCAAGATGGAGCGATTACCAAGCGCCCTCGGACCAAACTCAGCCGCGCCTTGCACCCAGCCGATGATCATTCCCTGCGCGAGCAATTCCGCGGCACGCGTCGCCGGGTCATCGCATACGCTCAATTTAGGGATCCGCCCAAATTGCACCACCTGATCCAACACCTGTTTCGACATGCGAGAACCTAGGTATGGGGATTGGAATCCAGGATGGGGCCGCCAATCCGGGTGATCCTCGCTGAATGCCAGCAAAGCGGCGCCGATGGCATTGCCATCATCGGCCGGCGCGGCGAACACGTGCAGACTCTTGAAGGATGTGTTCTCCAGGATACGGCCATTGGCGGAGGAGTTGAGCGCGCAGCCGCCACCGAGCACAAGATTGTCCGATGTCACCCGTTCGCGCAGGTTGTTCAAGTACTGGAACAGCACTTCGGAAAACACTTTTTGCCCGGCATAGGCGACATTGGCCATCTCGATGGCCGGCTGTCCCTTGCGGCGCCGCATCTCATGCATGCGCTGGAAAATGTCGGCGTGGCGCGATTCGTCGCAAAACTCTATCTGCAGTCCATTGACGTGGATCATGCCGCGGAAGAATTGATAGATTTCCTCGTCATGCCAGCCGTAGGGCGCCAAGCCCATGACTTTCCACTCTTCGCCCGACAACTGGCCAAAACCGCAGGTGTCGCACACATACGTGAAAAATGCGCCAAGGCTTCCCGGCGACGAGCCTCGCGGCGTCCTGATTTCCTCCAACCGCCCATCCCGGTAGACATAGCCGGCAGCGGCGCGGTCCTCGCCATAGCCGTCCACGATCGCGCAAACCGCTTCTGAGTAAGGGCTGCTGAAACATGCTGTGGCGGCGTGGGTCAGGTGATGCTCGTACCCTCGCAACTGAAGAGGCTGGCCGATATCGCGTTCAAGCTGGCTCAGCTCGTATTCGACCGTCCGCCCACGCTGGGAGAGCATGTTTAGCGTGGAAAGGAGCGAGAATCGCGTCATCGCCATCTGGCGGCCGAGCGAAGACGGCACCGTGCCGAAACGCTCCTTCAGACTCACCATTTCGCGTTCGATATAGCTCAGATTGCGACGGACCAGCGCCTCGGTGCCCTCGCTCCATGAGTACGCCAACACCAGTTCCGCATCCGGCTCGCAGTAGCGCGCAATGAGCTCTCCGGTGCGATGGAACAGATCGGGCGCAATATTGAAGGCCCGCTTGTATTGCAGCGGGCGCTCCGTCGCCTCCGCAAACACGACTCGGCCGCTGGAATCGACGATGGCGATCGCGCTGTCGTGGAAAGAGTTCGAGAAGCCGATGTAGTTTCGTTTCATTGAGTATTCCCTGACTGAACAAACAACCTTCAAACACAACCCTTCGGCAAGCGTGACGCGCGCCGGCGCGCCTGTGCACGAGAGGGCGGCAACAGGCATCACTTTTTACAAAAATGACATACTACGTTATTCTATTTATTTTTTAAGCATATTTATTTACGCTATCTCTTGCGGGCCGCTGTTGCGCGCCGGGTCCCATGCCGCATTCCGCACACATGATCAACCGCTGTTTCATTCAACGAAAAACATGAAGATCATTTTATTTCCTGGCCAAGGCGCCCAGTTCAAAGGCATGGGCAAGGCCTTGTTTCCGCGCTACCGGGCGCTGGCCGAACGGGCCTCGGACATCCTGGGCTACGCCATCGAACAGCTTTGCGTCGAAGATCAGGATGGCCTGTTGCGTCAAACGCAATACACACAGCCGGCCCTCTATGTCGTGGGCGCGATGCACTACCAATCGATGTTGGACGACGGCGCAGCCGAACCGGAGTTTTTCGCCGGCCACAGCATCGGCGAATACAACGCGCTGCTGGCGGCGGGCGCTTTCGACTTCGCCACCGGCTTGCGGCTAGTGCAAAAGCGAGGCGCGCTGATGGCCCAGGCCAGCGGCGGCGGCATGGCTGCCGTGATCGGATTGGACAGCGTCAAACTGCAGGCCCTGCTTGAGCAACGGCAATTGCGGGAAATCGACCTCGCCAACTTCAACACCCCTAGCCAAACCGTGATAGCCGGTCCACGTGAAGCTTTGCAGACCTTCGAAAAAATCGTGGCCGATGCCGGCGCGCGCCTGGTGCCGCTGAACGTCAGCGCGGCGTTCCACTCCCGCTACATGCGGCCCGCCCAGCAGGCTTTTTCCGAATTTCTGCAGGGTTTCCATTTGCAAGGGCCGCGCATCCCCGTGATTGCCAATGCGACCGCGCAACCTTACGGCCGGGACGATACGGCGCGACTGCTTGCCGAACAGCTCGCGGCACCGGTGCGCTGGACCGATTCGATCCGTTACCTGATCGAATCCGGCGCCGACGATTTCGTTGAAATCGGCTCCAGCATCTTGGGCAAGATGGTGGAGGAAATCCGGCGCGCAATGCCCCCCGCGCCCTCCCCCAAACCCACGCCGCAGAGCGCGAGCGCGAGTGCGATACCGGTCGCGCCGTCGCGCGGCATCGCCGTCGACACGCTCGGCAGCGCCGAATTTAAGCGCCGCTTCTCCATTCGCTACCCTTATATGTCGGGCGCGATGTACCGCGGCATCAGCAGCCCGGAAATCGTCGTGCGCATGGGCAAGGCCGGCATGATGGGTTTTCTGGGGACCGGGGGAATGCCGCTGGAAGAAATCGACGCCGGACTGTCACGCATCCAGAGCCAGTTGAGCGAAGGCCAATCCTACGGCATGAATCTGCTGGCCAATTACAGCTATCCGGAACGGGAGCGCCAGACAGTAGAACTCTACCTGCGACGCGGCGTGCGCTTTATCGAAGCCGCCGCATTCACGCAGATGACATCGTCCATCGTGCTGTTCCGCCTGAGAGGACTCGGCCGCGAGCCGAATGGCCGCATCATCAGCCGGCACCGCGTGCTTGCCAAACTCTCGCGCCCGGAAGTGGCCGAAGCCTTCATGAGCCCGCCGCCCGAGCACATCGTGGCCCAGTTGCTGCATGAAGGCGCGATCACTCCCGAACAGGCCGAGCTGGCCAAGCTGGTGCCGGTCAGCGCCGACATTTGCGTGGAGGCGGATTCCGGCGGACACACCGATGGCGGCATACCCACCGTCTTGTTCCCAGCCATGCTGACGCTCAAGCGGCGGCTGGAGGAGCGGCATGGTTACGCCGACCCCATCTGCATGGGGCTGGCCGGCGGCATTGGCACGCCGGAATCCGCAGCCGCGGCATTCGTGCTGGGCGCGGACTTCATCCTCACCGGTTCGATCAATCAATGCACCGTAGAGGCCGGCACCAGCGGCGATGTCAAAACGCTGCTGCAGGAAATCAATGTTCAGGATACGGAATATGCGCCAGCGGGAGACATGTTCGAAGTCGGCGCCAAGGTGCAGGTTCTCAAGCGCGGCGTATTCTTTCCCACCCGAGCCAATAAGCTGTTCTCCCTGTACAGCCACTACAACAGCCTGGATGAAATTCCGGACAAGACCCGCGCCCAGCTGGAAAAAAACTACTTCAAGAAAAGCCTGAGCGAAATTTGGGACGACACCCGCCGCTATTTGGAAAAGGAAGGCCTGCAACATGAAATCGCCAAGGCCGAAACCAACCCCAAGCACAAAATGGCGCTCGTTTTCCGCTGGTATTTCAGCTACACCACGCGCCTGGCCCTGGACGGCGTCGAGAGCGAGCGCGTCAATTATCAAGTGCACATTGGCCCCGCGCTGGGTGCCTTCAACCAATGGGTGAAAGGCACGCCGCTCGAAGACTGGCGACGCCGCCATGTAGACGAGATAGGCAAACACCTGCTGGAAGAGGCCGCCAACTACCTGAACGCCGTTTGGCGTAGGCTGGACCCCGCGCAGACGCCAGCGCCTCTCGCAGAAAAAACCGTCCCCGCCCATGAGGCGGCCGCCGCCCCTTCACTCGCGGGACGATGATGCCGACTCGCCCAGAGCCAAGCTGCGCGGGAGAGAACGAGCCGATTTCGTTGCCGGAGGGCTGCGTCGATGTATGGATTTGCCGCGTAGCCGACAGCGACGATACCGAAACGCAAGCGCGCTGCCGTCAAGCCATGAGCGCCGAGGAGCGAACGAAGCAAGCGGCCTTCCACTTCGCCAAGGATAGGCTGCGCTATCTGCTCACCCGCGGGCTGGCGCGCTATGCCTTATCGCGCTACCTGCCTTTGCCGCCCGAGTCCTGGCGTTTCCAGTCGAACGCATACGGCCGCCCCGTCATAGGCAATGCGCCTCGCGACGCCAGATGGCTGACCTTCAACTTGTCGCATACCGATGAAATCATCGCGATGGCGATAGGCCGCCATCTCGCTTTAGGGGTGGATATCGAGCGCGCGCATGCCGACGCGCCGCTGAGCATCGCCGACAGTTTCTTTGCCAAAGCCGAAGCGCGCCAGCTGCGCGACCTGCCGGACTCGTTGCGCTCGCGCCGGTTCTACGAGCTATGGACGCTCAAAGAGTGCTATGTCAAAGCCAAAGGGGCCGGCCTATCCATTCCCCTGGACAAGTTCAGCTTCGACTTGGATAGGACGGACGAGGTCGGCATACGCTTCGACCCCGCGCTCGCCGACGCCCCCTCCCGCTGGCTCTTCTGGCAATGGCATCTATCCCCCGATCATATCGCAGCGCTTTGCGTCGAGCGTCCGGCCGAACGCGCATGCCGCGTCCGCCAATGGCAGAGCGTTCCCTTTCGGCATTACTGCGAAGTGCCGTTTCAGACGGAGCGTGCAAGCGCGGCAGCCTCGCGCCCGCGCTCGGATAGCGGCTCGGCTTGCGCACTATCGGCGCTGGCGCACCAGGAGACAGGCCAATGAATAGGCAAACCGTTTTCCTATTTGCGGGCCAGGGGTCCCACTACTACCAAATGGGGCGCCGGCTGTACGAGGAGGACGCCGTTTACCGTTCCGAGCTGCGCCGGCTGGATGAGCTGGCGGCGGAAACGCTCAGGTCATCGGTGCTGGCCGCGATATACGGTCCGCACGGCAAATCTCAGCCGTTCTCCGATATACGGCTGACGCATCCGGCCATTTTCATGGTCGAGTACGCGTTGGCCCGCGCGGCTATCGCGCGCGGCGCGCGGCCGGACATCACCCTGGGCGCCAGCCTGGGTATTTTCGCCGCCCTGGCCATCGCCGGACGCCTATCTGCGGACGACGCGCTGCGCCTGGTCATCCGCCAGGCGCTGACCATACATCAATACTGCCCAGCAGGCGGGATGCTGGCCGTGCTGTCTGACAGCGAGACGCTGATGGGGGAACTGAGCCAATGGGGCGAAATCTCTGGCCGCAATTTCGCGGGCCATTTCATTGTCTCCACGCCCAGCACCGGCATGGCGGCCATCGAGCACCATCTCAAGCGGCAAGGCGTCGTCCATCAGCGACTGGAAATCGACTATCCCTTTCACTCTTCCTGGATCGAGCCAGTCAAGCCAATGGTTCAGGCGCAAAGCCGGTCCGTCGCGCTGAACGCGGGCCCGGGCAGGGTCATCTGCTGCGCGCTCGCAGGCGAACTGAAACATTGGCATCCCGATCATTTGTGGCATGTGGCGCGGGGCGGCATCGCTTTCGCCGACACCATTGGGCAATTGGAAGCCGAAGGGGCCCACGACTATCTGGACCTGAGTCCATCCGGCACCTTGGGCACATTCATGCGTTATCTGCTGCCGCAGGGAGGGAAATCGCGCTGCCATGTTGCGATGACGCCTTATGGCAACGATCTACAACAACTCAGTGCCGCGGTAGGGGCGCTGGCGGCATCGCCCCGGCGCGACGCCGCCATCGCGCTTTAGGACGTGGAGGTCGCGCCGCGCATGGCCCATGCCCAAGGGTTTTGATCTCCCCGCTTGAGCACGCGCCCTCTGTTGCGCGCTTGCACTAGCCATGCGGCGCGAGCGATTCCCCAAGCCGAATCTGGATTCAGGGTGCAAATAAAACGCAAACCACTGTTCTTCATGACACTTTTAAAAGCAAACGGGCGGCTTGCGACTCCGCCGCCCCACGATTAGGCGTCGTTCAAACGGCGCTGGCGTTTTTCACCTGTCTCGCTCACTCGAAATTACAATGACAGACAACTATAAATGCAATTAACATACAACATTATAATTAAAACAACGCACATATGAACAATCGCTCAATAAGAATCCCCGCCCGCTTCAGGCCCGCCCGCGCCAGAGGCAACGACACCGCGCGCTGAACGCCATACGCTGCAGCGCACCGTCACGAATCGTTTTGTCGTCAGCAAACTTCGCGGGGAATCACGATGTCAGTTCTGGTATTTCCAGGCCAAGGCTCGCAATTTCAAGGCATGGGTCGGCGGTTGTTCGATGAAGTCACGCCCTTTTTGGAAAACGAGCAGGAAGTGGACCGCCTACTCGGCTACTCGGTGCGCCAGCTCTGCCTCGCCGACAACGATGAACGCTTGCGGCAAACCCGCTACACGCAACCCGCGCTCTACATAGTCAACGCCTTGCATTACTTCCAGGCCACGGCAGCGGGCGAACATCCCGCCTACTTGGCCGGACATAGCCTTGGCGAATACACCGCTTTGATGGCAGCCGGCGCCTTCGGCCTGCTCGATGGACTGCGGCTAGTCAAAATGCGCGGAGAACTCATGGCCGAAGCCACGGGCGGCGGGATGGCCGCCGTGCTGGGCCTCTCAGCAGAAAGCGTGGCCCATGTGCTGGACGAGCCGGCGCTAGCGGCGATTGATGCAGCGAATTTCAACTCGCCGCTGCAAACCGTCATCTCCGGCCCTGCCGACAAGATTGAACAAGCCGAAGCGCATTTCCTGGCAGCAGGCGCCAAGCGCTATGCGCGCCTGCCCGTCAGCGGCGCATTCCACTCTCGCTACATGATCCGCGCCGCCGATCGCTTCTCCGACTATCTGAAAGGCTTTTCCTTCCGTCCTCTGCGCCTGCCGGTCGTCTCCAACGTCACCGGTCGCCCCTATCCGGCAGGCGACCCCGACAAAGTGATCCGCGCCTTTTTGACGGCCCAGATCACGCGACCCGTTTTATGGCAGGAAAGCATCGCCTGGCTACGGCAGGCCGGCGAACGGCGCTTTTCCGAGGCAGGCCCCGGCCAAGTACTGAGCAGACTGATCGCGGACATCGAGGAAGCGCTTACCGCTCCTTCCGCGCTGACCTCTTAACGACAGAGCACATGATGAACACCATCGCCAGCGTTGCAAACCATGTATGCGGCTTCATCGCCATTCCCGCGCTCGAAGCCTGCCGCAAAACCGGCATATTGACGCGCGTATCGTCCGAGGAGTCGTTCCTGGCGGAAGAGTTGGCCAGGGAGATGGGCTTGAGCGAGGCGACGCTGGGCATCGTGCTACGCTGCCTGCAATTGGCGGGGTGCGCGGAGATTCGCGAGACGGGACGGTGGCAGCTAAGCGAGCTGTCAGCAAGCTTCGTCGCGCCGCAGCCGGATCTGATGACACTGCTGTCCAACCCTTACGGTTCGGCCGACAGCGTCGAAGCCCTGGCGTCCTGCCTGGAACTGTCGGCGCGGCGCTGGGATGCCCCGGCCATCGCGCCGCTGCTGGATCAGATGCTGACAACGCTTCTCCTGGCGCGCGTCGCGCACGGCGAGCCGGCCGCGTCAGACGCGCAGCCGCCTCTGCTGCGCGAACGACTCTCTGCCTTTCTAGCCGCCCGCCATGGCACACAGGACGACGAGGATGCGGCAGCCAAGGACTGCGCGGTCCTGATGCGCTATGCGCCCATTCTGGCCCGCTTGGATGGCTTGCTCGCAGGCACGGCGCGCCCCGAGCCGGATCATGGCTGCCTGCTGGACGCCATCGCCGCGGCGATGGTCCGCATCGCGCTGGACGCCTGCGGCGACGGCAGGATGGATAATCTCGTACTCTGGCATTTCGGCTCGGAAAAACGCCGGGCGGCCCTCAGCGAGGCCATCTTGCGTCATCTGCCGCGCGCGCCGCGCGTCATCGCGGTAGAAGTCTCGCCGAGCGTCGAGGCCGGAGCCGGGGAGCCCGCGCCCGTCACGCTGAGCGGAGATTGCCTGACCCCGCGGGATGCGCTGCGCCAGTTGGGCGAGGCGACAAGCGGCCGCTGCCTGCATATCGTGAACATGCCGGGCCGCCGCGCCGCCCGCTCCGGCGAGGCGCCCAAACTGGAGGCGGCGTTCGCCGCCTGGGCCGACCTGGGCGCGGCGCATGAGTGGCTGATACTCGAAGAACATGCGGCCTCCGCTGCGCAGCATACGCTCAGCGCGGCTTGCTCATGCCTGGAGCAAGGTCTTGCCGCGCTGCGCGAACTGGCGGAGCTCACGCTTCGCAGCGCGGACGACTGCCTGATGCTGGCCGCCGCGGCCCAGCTCTTTCCGGCGCCCGGCCCGGCGCAAACCCTTCCGCAAACTGAGCCGCTGGCGCGCCTGAGCCTGCATCGTCTGCAAAAGCGCGACTATCGCATACGCCCTCTGCAAATCGATGATCTGCCCGCCATGACGCGGCTGGAAAACCTGTGCTGGGGATCGGCCCTGGCGGCCGACGAAATGACGCTGCTGCGGCGCTTGCGGCAGTTTCCCAGCGGCCAGCTAGCCTTGCTGCAGGATGACCGCCTGATCGGCGCCATGTATACGCAGCGCATTGCCGGCGAGGAAGACATTCTGGCCGCCAATGCCCTGAATATTCTTGAGCGCCATGCCGATGACGGCCTGGTCATCCAGTTGCTGGCCGTCAATATCGATCCCGATTGGCAAGACCGGGGGCTGGGCGACCAATTGCTGGAATTCATGCTGCAGCGCTGCGCGGTGCTGGATGGCGTCGAAACCGTACTGGCGGTCACGCGCGGCAAGGACTACCCCCAGCACGCGCCGCTGCCGATGTCGGACTACATCAAGCTGCGCAACCCTCGCGGCTATCTGGTCGATCCCGTCCTGCGCTTCCATGAACTGCACGGCGCCGCGATCCGGCGGGCCCTGCCTGGCTACCGTCCCGGCGACGCGGATAATCAAGAATACGGCGTTCTCGTCGGCTACGACATTCGCCGCCGCCACCGGGCGGAACAGGCGTCTGCCGCGTCCGATTGCGCCGAGACCAGCCCTGAAACCATCCGCGCGGCGGTTCAGGAGCACATCCAGGCTTTGCTGCCGCAAGCCGCCCGCTTCGCGCCGGATCGGCCGCTGATCGAAATGGGGCTGGACTCCGCCAGCCTGCTCCAGTTGACCGAGGCGCTGACGGATCGTTTCCGCTTGAAACTGGGCAGCGCCTTCTTCTTCGAGTTCAACACCAGCGCCAAAGTCGTGGCGGAATTGCAAGCCCGGCTGGAAACCCGCCGGACCGCCGCCGCCGCGCAAGCGCCGCAAACCGACGCGGTCTCGCCTGAGGATGCGGACGCGGTCGCCATCGTCGGTATTTCTCTGCGCCTGCCCGGCGGCATAGAGGACTTGGACAGCCTCTGGCGCTTGCTGCGCGATCAGGAATGCGCGGTTGGCCGCATGCCCGCCGCGCGTTGGCGCTGGCCCGAGGACATCCGGCCGGAAACCGCGCACCCCGGCGTCGATTGCGCGGGCACGCTGGATCACATCGATCGTTTCGACGCCGAATGTTTCCGCCTGTCCCCTGCCGAGGCGGAGCTGATAGACCCGCAGCAGCGCATCCTGCTTGAGCTGTGCTGGCATTGCCTCGAAGACGCCGGCTATGCGCCCGAGCAGTTCGCCGGCAGCCAGACCGGCGTTTTCGTCGGCGCCAGCGGCGTCGATTACCTGCGTCAACTGCAACAGCAGCCGCAAGTCGCCCCGCAATACGGCTTGGCGAAGTCGGCCGCGATCCTCGCCAACAGGCTGTCCTATTTCTTTGATCTGCAAGGCCCCAGTCTGCAGATCGACACCGCCTGCTCCAGCTCGCTGGTCGCCATCCACCAGGCCTTGCAGGCCCTGCGCGACGGCCTGTGCGACCAGGCTGTCGTCGCGGGCATCCATGTCATGACCGACCCGGCCACCACCATCGCCTATTACAAGGCGGGCATGCTGTCGCCGACCGGCCGCTGCCATACCTTCGATGCCGCCGCCGATGGCTATGTCCGCTCGGAAGGCGCGATCGCGATGCTGCTCAAGCCGCTGACACAGGCCAGGCGGCAAGGGAATCACATCTATGCGGTCGTGCGCGGCGCCGCCGTCAACCATGGCGGCCGCGCCGGCGGCCTAACCGTTCCCCATCCCGGCCGCCAAGCGGACCTGCTGGTCGAGGCCTACCGACGGGCGAAGGCGCCGATCCGCCGGCTAAGCTATATCGAAGCCCACGGCACCGGCACTCCGCTTGGCGATCCGATCGAGGTGCAAGGCATCAAGACGGCGATCCGGCGCCTGTCCGAAGGCGATGCGGCGCCGGCCTCCTGCGGCATCGGCTCGATCAAGACCAATCTGGGCCATCTCGAGGCGGCGGCCGGCATGGCCGGCATGCTAAAGGTCATCCTGGCCATGCGGCATGGCGTATTGCCCGGCAACGCGGGCTTCGTCCGCTTGAACCCCCGTATCGAACTGGACAGCTGCCTATATATCGCAAAGCAGACGCAGCCATGGTCCGCCGCGCTGGCGCAAAATCCTTTGCTCGCCGGCGTCAGCAGCTTCGGCTCCGGCGGCACCAATGCCCATATCGTGCTCGAAGCGCCGCCACGCCAGGAAAGCGCGCCTCGACATCCCGGCCTGCTGCTGTTGCCGCTGTCCGCGGCCAGCGAACCGCAACTGCGCCAGCTTGCCGGCGACCTTATCGCAAAATTGAGCGCCTCGCCTGTCGAGGCGGCCTCGCTGTGCGCCACCATGCAGCTTGGCCGTACGCCGCTGGCTTGCCGCTTGCTGTTCGCCGCCGCGCAGCCATCGTCGCTGCAGGGCCTGCTTCGCGACTGCGATCGCTCCGCCATTGCCGCGGGCGGGCTGCTGACCGCCGCCGACATCGACCTCGCCGACCCGCGGCATGCGCGCTGGCTCCGCTGCGGCGAAGCCTGGCTAAATGGTGGGCAGACCGACTGGGGCTCGCTATACGACGGCGCGTTGCCGCCAAAACTCAGCCTGCCCGGCTACCCCTTTCTACGCGGCCGCCACTGGCTCCCCGCCGCAAGCGCCGACGCGGCACGCCCGCATGCGCTGGCGCTGCGCGACGTATCGGATAGCGCCGGCCCGTGCTATGCCGCGACACTCGACGCCTCCTCGTTCATTGTGCGCGACCACGTCGTCCGCGGCCGCGCCGTCCTCCCCGCTGCGGCCCAGTTGGAGCTGGCTCGCGCCGCGGCTTGCCGCGGCTTGAACGCCGACGACGGCGCGCAGATCGAGCTATTGGACACCGTCTTCCTGCGCCCGGCCCAAGCCGACGGCGCGCTCTCGCTGCATGCCCGCCTGCGCCCGGATGCAGACAGAACCATGGCGTTCGAGATCCGCGGCGATGACGGCACGCTCTATAGCCAAGGCCGGGCCAGGCTGGCCGGCAAGGCCCCGCCACCCGATCTGCCGCAGACAATGTGGCAAGGACCGGCGCACGGCGCGCTGGCGAGCGACGAATGCTATGCCACGTTGTCCGGCATGGGGCTGGATTACGGCCCGGCCTACCGCGC
>NZ_PQWB01000070.1 GCF_002924365.1 Chromobacterium alticapitis
GGAAGGCGTGGAAATGGTTATGCCGGGTGACAACGTTGAATTCAGCGTTGAACTGATCGCTCCGATCGCCATGGAAGAAGGTCTGCGCTTCGCTATTCGCGAAGGCGGCCGTACCGTTGGCGCCGGCGTGGTTGCCAAGATCACCAAGTAACGGATCGGAGATTTTTCATGTCTAGCCAAAAAATCCGCATCCGCCTGAAGGCTTTCGATTACAACCTGATCGATCGTTCCGCCCAGGAAATCGTTGAAACTGCCAAGCGCACTGGCGCCGTGGTCAAGGGTCCGGTTCCGCTGCCGACCAAGATCGAGCGTTTCAACGTTCTGCGCTCCCCGCACGTGAACAAGACTTCCCGCGATCAGCTGGAAATCCGCACTCACCTGCGTCTGATGGACATCGTCGATCCGACCGACAAGACTGTTGATGCTCTGATGAAGCTCGACCTGCCGGCCGGTGTGGATGTGGAAATCAAGCTGCAGTAATCGGAGAAATTGGCGCGCTGCGAGCTAAGTGCTTGCAGTAGCTGAATTTTCTTGATACATTAGCGGACTCGCCATTTTGGCGAGTCCGCTTTGTGTTTTTTATGCCGGTCAATCGTAATCGGCGCCTGCAAAAGGAAATAAACATGAGTTTAGGTCTTGTCGGTCGCAAAGTCGGCATGACCCGCATTTTTGCCGAAGATGGCGCAACCATCCCGGTAACTGTGCTGGACATGTCCGCTAACCGCGTCACGCAAATCAAAACTGCCGAAACTGACGGCTACAATGCCGTTCAAGTAACCTTCGGTTCCAAGAAGGCCAACCGCGTAGTCAAGGCTGCCGCTGGTCATTTCGCCAAGGCTGGCGTAGAAGCTGGTGAAGGCCTGGTCGAGTTCGCTCTGACCGCCGAAACCCTGGCTAACTACAAGGCTGGCGACGCTATCGCCGTTGAAATCTTCACCGTTGGTCAGCTGGTTGATGTAACCGGCACCTCCAAGGGTAAGGGCTTCTCTGGTGTGATCAAGCGTCACAACTTCTCCTCCAACCGTGCTTCCCATGGTAACTCGCGTTCGCACAATACGCCGGGTTCCATCGGTCAGGCTCAAGATCCGGGTCGCGTTTTCCCGGGTAAGCGCATGGCCGGTCAGTACGGTAACGTGAAGAGCACTGTTCAGTGCCTCGAGATCGTTCGTGTCGACGCAGAACGCCAACTGATCCTGGTCAAGGGCGCAGTCCCGGGTGCCACGAACGGGCAAGTCGTTGTGCGTCCCAGCGTGAAGGCGGGTGCGTAATGGAATTGAATGTAATCAATACCCAAGGCAAGGCTGTTGGCAGCCTGCAAGTGTCCGACTCTCTGTTCGGCCGCGAATACAACGAAGCTCTGGTGCACCAAGTCGTGACCGCGTTCCTGGCGAACGCTCGCAGCGGCAATCGCGCCCAGCTGACTCGTGCCGAAGTGAAGCACTCGACCAAGAAGCCGTTCCGTCAGAAGGGCACTGGTAACGCTCGTGCCGGTATGACTTCCACCCCGAACCGTCGTGGTGGTGGCCGTGCCTTCCCGAACAAGCCGGACGAGAACTTCACTCAGAAGGTCAACCGTAAGATGTTCCGCGCTGGCATGGCTTCGATCCTGTCGCAGCTGGTGCGCGACGAGCGTCTGATCGTGGTTGATGAGCTGTCCATCAACAGCCCGAAGACCAAGGAATTCGTTGGCGCTGTTCAGCCCATGGGTCTGGAACAAGCCCTGTTCATCACTGGTGAACTGAGCGAAAACCTCTATCTCTCTTCGCGTAACCTGCCGAACGTGCTGGTTATCGAGGCTCAACAAGCTGACCCGTACAGCCTGCTGCGCTTCAAGAAGACCGTGATCACCCGCGACGCCGTGAAGCAACTGGAGGAGCAGTGGGCATGAACCAAGAACGTCTGTTGCAAGTAATCCTTGCTCCTATTGTTTCCGAAAAGAGCACCATGATCGCTGAGAAGAACCAGCAAATGGCGTTCCGTGTTGCTACCAACGCAACCAAGCCGGAAATCAAGGCTGCTGTTGAAATGCTGTTCAACGTGAAAGTTGAAGGCGTTTCCACCGTGAACGTCAAGGGCAAGGTGAAGCGTTTCGGCCGCAGCACGGGTCGTCGCAGTGACTGGAAGAAGGCCTATGTTAGCCTGGTCGAAGGTCAAGAAATCGACCTGACCGCTACCCCGGCCGCGGCGGAGTAAGGAGATAGAGCATGCCTATCGTTAAAGTAAAACCGACTTCCGCGGGTCGTCGTGCAGTCGTCAAGGTTGTAAACCCGGATCTGCACAAGGGCGCTCCGCTGGCCTCTCTGGTTGAGAAGAAAAACTCGACTGGCGGCCGTAATAACAATGGCCACATCACCACGCGTCATCGTGGTGGCGGTCATAAGAAGCACTACCGTCTGATCGACTTCCGTCGCAACAAGGATGGCATCCCGGCGAAAGTGGAACGCATCGAATACGATCCGAACCGCACCGCTCACATCGCCCTGTTGTGCTACGCCGATGGCGAACGTCGCTACATCGTCGCTCCGCGCGGCGTGAAGGTTGGCGCTGTTCTGCTGTCCGGTTCCGAGGCTCCGATCAAGGCCGGTAACGCTCTGCCGATCCGCAACATCCCGGTGGGTACCACTATCCACTGCGTGGAAATGCAACCCGGCAAGGGCGCTCAGATGGTCCGTTCCGCTGGCGCTTCTGCAATGCTGCTGGCTCGCGAAGGCGTTTACGCTCAACTGCGTCTGCGCTCTGGCGAGATCCGCCTGGTTCACGTCGATTGCCGTGCGACCGTTGGTGAAGTGGGTAACGAAGAGCACTCCCTGCGCAAGCTGGGCAAGGCTGGCGCAACCCGTTGGCGCGGTATTCGTCCGACCGTTCGCGGTACGGCGATGAACCCGATCGACCACCCGCACGGTGGTGGTGAAGGCCGTACTGGCGAAGGTCGCGTACCGGTTAGCCCGTGGGGTACCCCGGCTAAGGGCTTCCGCACCCGTCGCAACAAGCGTACCGATAACATGATCGTACGCCGTCGCTATTCCAACAAAGGGTAATTGACAATGGCACGTTCGCAGAAAAAAGGCCCGTTCGTTGACCTGCATCTCCTGAAGAAGGTAGATGCGGTGCGGGCAACCGGCGACAAGCGTCCGATCAAGACCTGGTCACGTCGTTCGACCGTCCTGCCGGACTTCATTGGCTTGACCATCGCTGTACACAACGGTCGCACTCACGTTCCCGTCTATGTTTCTGAAAACATGGTCGGCCACAAACTGGGTGAATTCTCGCTGACTCGCACCTTCAAAGGCCATGCTGCCGATAAGAAGGCGAAGAAGAAGTAAGGTGAAGCGATGAGAGTATCTGCAAATCTGAAAAGTGTTCGCCTGTCGGCTCAAAAGTGCCGCCTGGTAGCGGATCTGGTCCGCGGCATGCCCGTCGATCAGGCGCTGAATGTCCTGGCCTTCTCCCCGAAAAAGGGTGCGGTCATCATCAAGAAAGTGCTGGAATCTGCCATCGCTAACGCCGAGCACAACGAAGGCGCTGACATCGACACCCTGCGTGTCACCAGCATCTTTGTTGACAAGGGCGCTAGTCTGAAGCGTTTCACTGCCCGTGCTAAGGGTCGTGGCAATCGCATCGAAAAGCAGACCTGCCACATTTCCTTGACCGTTGGCAATTAAGGGGTAAGAAATGGGTCAGAAGATTCATCCGACGGGATTCCGTCTTGCCGTTAACAAAAACTGGTCTTCCAAGTGGTTCGCGTCTTCGCAGAACTTCCCGGAAATGCTGAAGCAGGATATCGAAGTTCGCGCATTCCTGAAGAAGCGTCTGGGTCATGCTTCGGTTGGCCGTGTAACCATCGAGCGTCCGGCTAAGTCCGCCCGCATCACCATTCACAGCGCCCGTCCGGGCGTGGTGATTGGCAAGAAGGGCGAAGACATTGAAGTTCTGAAGCAAGAACTGCAAAAGCGCCTGGGCGTGCCGGTCCACGTGAACATCGAAGAAGTTCGCAAGCCGGAACTGGATGCGCAAATCATCGCCGACGGCATCGCTTCCCAGCTGGAGAAGCGCGTGATGTTCCGTCGCGCAATGAAGCGCGCCATGCAAAACGCCATGCGTCTGGGTGCCGAAGGCATCAAGATCATGTCGTCCGGCCGTCTGAACGGCATCGACATCGCTCGTAGCGAATGGTACCGCGAAGGCCGCGTGCCGCTGCATACCCTGCGCGCCGATGTGGACTACGCTACCTCTGAAGCCAAGACTACCTACGGTATCATCGGCATCAAAGTATGGGTGTACAAAGGCGAGCTGAAGCCGGGCCAAGTTGTAGCCGCCCCGGCCGCTCCCGAGAAGAAAATGAGAAAGGGTGCCCGCAATGCTGCAGCCAACTAGACTCAAGTACCGTAAACAGCACAAAGGCCGCAACACCGGTATCGCCACTCGTGGCAACAAGGTGAGCTTTGGTGATTTCGGTCTGAAGGCTGTTGGTCGTGGTCGTCTGACCGCGCGTCAGATCGAAGCTGCGCGTCGTGCGATGACCCGTCACATCAAGCGTGGCGGCCGCATCTGGATCCGTATCTTCCCGGACAAACCGATCACCTCCAAGCCGGCCGAAGTCCGTATGGGCGGGGGTAAGGGATCTCCGGAGTACTACGTGGCTGAGATTCAGCCTGGCAAGATGCTGTACGAAATGGATGGCGTATCCGAGGAACTCGCTCGCGAAGCTTTCCGTCTGGCCGCAGCTAAGTTGCCGATCGCCACTGTGTTCGTAACCAAACAGGTAGGTCAGTAATGAAAGCGTCCGAACTGAAAGCCAAAACTGTTGACGAGCTGAAGGCGGAACTGCTGAGCCTGCTGAAGGCCCAGTTTGCGCTGCGCATGCAGCACGCTACTCAGCAACTCGCCAAGACCTCTGAACTGAAGAAAGTGCGTCGCGACATCGCTCGTGTTCGCACCGTTCTGAAAGAAAAGGCAGTTTAAGATGAGCGAAACCAAAGTGGTACGTACGCTGACCGGCGTTGTGGTCAGCGACAAGATGGATAAGACCGTGACCGTGCTGGTCGAGCGCAAAGTCAAGCACCCGATCTACGGCAAGATCATCCGTCGCTCCAAGAAGTTCCACGCACACGACGAGAACAACGAGTTCAAGGCCGGCGACATCGTAGTAATCAGCGAGTCCCGTCCGCTCTCGAAGACCAAGTCGTGGGTGGTAACCGCACTGGTAGAGAAATCTCGCCAAGTGTAAAAAGCTTGCAGAGGACTTAGGTCCTCTGTATAATGGCCATCTCCTGCACCTACTGTGTAGGAGTTCCGCCCTTACGGGGTCCAAAACTGGCCGTTTGACACGCCACAGAATGCTCTGTGGCGTTTCCGCTGTTCGAGCTGGCATCTAAGCCTTGCTTACGGCAGTGGAGAGTGACGGATAAAGTTGGATTAGAAAGGTAATCTCAAATGATCCAAATGCAGACCATGCTTGAGGTCGCAGACAACACTGGTGCACGTCATGTTCAGTGCATCAAGGTGCTGGGTGGCTCCAAGCGTCGCTATGCTAGCGTAGGTGACATCATCAAGGTGAGCATCAAGGATGCCGCTCCGCGTGGTCGCGTCAAAAAAGGCGACGTATACAATGCGGTCGTGGTACGCACTGCCAAAGGCGTGCGCCGTCCGGATGGCTCTTTGATCAAGTTTGACAGCAATGCTGCTGTTCTGCTCAACAACAAGCTTGAGCCGATCGGCACACGTATCTTCGGGCCCGTTACGCGTGAACTGCGTACCGAACGCTTCATGAAGATCGTATCGCTGGCTCCTGAAGTGCTGTAAGGAGGTCACATGCGCAAAATTCGTAAAGGTGATGAAGTCGTAGTAATCACCGGCAAAGACAAAGGCAAGCGCGGTACCGTTCTGCGTGTTCTGGAAACCAAGCTGGTTGTGGAAGGCGTGAACGTCGCCAAGAAGCATCAGAAGCCGAACCCGGTACGTGGCGTAGCTGGCGGTATCGTCGAGAAGACCATGCCTGTCGACGCTTCTAACGTCGCGATTTTCAATCCGGCAAGCCAAAAGGCTGACCGCGTAGGCTTCAAGGTTCTTGAAGACGGCCGCAAGGTGCGCGTGTTCAAGTCCAGCGGCGAAGTTATCGGCGCCTAAGGAGCAAACATGGCACGTCTCTACGATTTCTACAAAGACAGCGTAGTGCCGGAACTGATGAAACAGTTCGGCTACAAGTCGATCATGCAAGTTCCGCGTATCGAGAAGATCACCGTGAACATGGGCGTGGGTGAAGCTGTTGCCGATAAAAAGGTAATGGAATTCGCCGTGGGCGATATGGAAAAGATCGCCGGCCAAAAGCCGGTTGTCACCACCGCCCGCAAGTCCATCGCCGGCTTCAAGATCCGCGACGACTATCCGGTTGGTTGCAAGGTAACTCTGCGTCGCGAACGCATGTATGAGTTCCTGGACCGCCTGGTCACCATCGCGCTGCCGCGCGTTCGCGACTTCCGTGGTGTATCTGCCAAGTCCTTCGACGGCCGCGGCAACTACAACATGGGCGTTAAAGAACAGATCATCTTCCCGGAAATTGAGTACGACAAGATCGATGCTCTGCGTGGTATGAACATCACTATCACTACCTCGGCGAAGACTGACGAAGAGGCCCGCGCTCTGCTGGCCGCGTTCAAGTTCCCGTTCAAGGGTTAAGCACATGGCACGACTTGCACTGATTAACCGTGAAGAAAAGCGCGTCAAGCTGGCAAATAAGTTTTCTGCCAAGCGTGAAGCGTTGATCGCCACCATCAATAACCAGAACCTCTCGGAAGAAGAGCGTTTTGCCGCCCGCCTGCAACTACAGCAGCTGCCGCGCAACGCTTCTCCGGTTCGCCAGCGTCGTCGCTGCGCCGTGACCGGTCGTCCGCGTGGTGTGTTCCGTAAATTCGGTTTGGGTCGCAACAAGCTGCGTGAGATCGCCATGAAGGGTGAGATTCCGGGTGTTGTGAAGGCCAGCTGGTAATAGGAGACACATAGAATGAGCATGCACGATCCTATTTCCGATATGTTGACCCGCATCCGCAACGGCCAACTCGCTTCCAAAATCAAGGTTTCCATGCCTTGCTCGAAGCTGAAGGTTGCGCTGGCGCAGGTGTTGAAGGAAGAAGGCTACATCGAAGATTTCGCCGTTGCCGGCGAAGAGAAGAAGCCTGTTCTCGATATCCAGCTCAAGTACTACGCTGGCCGTCCGGTGATCGAACGCATTGAGCGCGTATCCCGTCCTGGCCTGCGCGTGTACAAGGGCTCCACCGAAATCCCGAAGGTCATGAATGGTCTGGGCGTGGCGATTCTGTCCACCTCCAAGGGCGTGATGACCGATCGCAAGGCACGCGCAGCCGGTATCGGCGGCGAACTGCTCTGCGTCGTGGCGTAAGGGGGTCAAATGTCTCGCGTAGCTAAGAATCCGGTAGCCATCCCGGCCGGCGTCGAAGTGAAGTTCGGCGCTGCAGACGTGACTGTGAAGGGCGCCCTGGGCTCCCTGAGCACCGCTCTGTGCAACGACGTGGAAGTCAAGCTGGACAACGGCCAACTGACTTTCGCCGCCAAGAATGACAGCAAGTTCGCGCGTGCCATGTCCGGCACCCTGCGCGCGCTGCTGAACAATATGGTGAACGGCGTATCCAAGGGCTTCGAGAAGAAGCTGCAGCTGGTAGGCGTGGGCTATCGTGCCCAGGCTCAAGGCGATACCCTGAACCTGTCTCTGGGTTTCTCGCACCCGGTGGCTCATAAGATGCCGGAAGGCATCAAGGTTGAGACCCCGACTCAGACCGAGATCCTGGTCAAAGGCGCTAACAAGCAGCTGGTTGGCCAGGTCGCAGCCGAAATCCGCGCATACCGCTCGCCGGAACCCTACAAGGGCAAGGGCGTTCGTTATGCCGACGAGGTTGTGGTTCTGAAAGAAACCAAGAAGAAGTAACTGAGGCACTGACATGGACAAGAAACAAGCTCGACTCCGCCGCGCACGTAAAACCCGTGCACGGATCGCGGAGCTCAAGATGGTGCGCCTCTCTGTGCATCGCACCAATAGCCACATTTATGCCCAAATCATTGACGAGACCGGCAGCAAAGTACTGGCCAGCGCTTCTTCGCTGGAAACCGAAGTGCGCGCTGAGCTGGCCAATGGTGGCAACGTGGCAGCTGCGGCTCTGATCGGCAAGCGCATTGCTGAAAAGGCTAAGGCGGCTGGCATCGTAAACGTGGCCTTTGACCGCTCCGGCTTCAAGTACCACGGCCGCATGAAGGCCCTGGCTGACGCCGCTCGCGAACACGGCCTCGTATTCTAATTCGGAGTAAAGAATGGCTAAGCACGAAATAGAAGATCGCGGCGACGGTCTGGTCGAGAAAATGATCAGCGTCAACCGCGTCACCAAAGTGGTCAAGGGCGGCCGTATCATGGCTTTCTCCGCTCTGACCGTGGTTGGTGATGGCGACGGCGGTATCGGCATGGGTAAGGGCCGTTCCAAGGAAGTTCCGGTTGCCGTACAAAAGGCAATGGAACAAGCCCGCCACAACATGATGAAGATCAAGCTGTACAACGGTACTGTGAAGCACACCGTTGTAGGCCGTCACGGCGCTACCCGCGTCCTGATTCAGCCTGCTAAGGATGGTACCGGCGTGAAGGCCGGCGGTCCGATGCGCGCGATCTTCGACGCAATGGGTATCCACAATGTTTCGGCCAAGATCCATGGCTCCACGAACCCGTACAACGTGGTGCGTGCGACTCTGGACGGCCTGAGCAAGATCAATACCCCGGCGCAAATTGCTGCCAAGCGTGGCTTGAGCATCGAGGACATCCTGGGGGTGGGTCATGAGTAACGCCAAGACTGTCAAGGTCACTCTGGTAAAGAGCCTGATCGGTCGCCTGGAGTCTCACAAGGCCTGCGCCCGTGGTCTGGGTCTGCGTAAGATCCGTCAGACCGTAGAAGTGCTCGATACCCCGGAAAACCGTGGCATGATCAACAAGATCAGCTACCTGCTGAAATTCGAGGGCTAAGAGATGCTGCTGAACACCGTACAACCGGGCGTCGGCGCCAAGCATGCCAAGCGCCGCGTAGGCCGTGGCATCGGCTCCGGTCTGGGCAAAACTTGCGGCCGCGGCCACAAGGGTCAGAAGAGCCGTGCCGGTGGTTTCCACAAGGTCGGCTTCGAAGGCGGTCAAATGCCGCTGCAACGTCGCCTGCCTAAGCGCGGCTTCAAGTCTCTGACGGCTCGCTTTGTTTGCGAAGTTCGTCTGTCCGAGCTGAGCCTGCTGCCGGTTAGCGAAATAGATCTGCTGTCCCTCAAGCAAGCTGGTCTGGTATCCGCCCAAGCCCTGGTGGCCAAGGTGGTGCTGTCCGGCAAGATTGATCGCGCAGTGAAACTGCGTGGCATTGGCGTAACCGCCGGTGCCCGCGCTGCCATCGAAGCTGCCGGCGGCAGCGTTGAATAAGGCATAAATCTGTGGCGAATACTTCTCTAGTGGCAAATGCCAATAAGTTTGGTGATCTGAAGCGTCGGATCTGGTTCCTGCTTGGCGCGCTGATCGTTTTCCGTATTGGCGCCCACATACCGGTTCCCGGCGTGAATCCTGCTGAACTAGCGAAGTTGTTCCACACATCGCAGACGGGCCTGCTCGACATGTTCAACATGTTCTCGGGCGGCGCCCTCTCGAGATTTACCGTGTTTGCCTTGGGCATCACGCCGTATATCTCGGCTTCCATCATCCTGCAGTTGGCGGCGGAAGTGATTCCGACGTTGAAGCAGCTGAAGAAGGAAGGCGATGCGGGACGTCGCAAGATAACCCAGTACACGCGTTATGCCACCGTGGCGCTCGCCTCTTTCCAGAGTTTCGGCATCGCGGTGATGTTGTATAAGCAGCCAAACCTGGTGATGACTGCTCAGTGGGAGTTTTACCTGACAAGCGTGGTGTGTCTGGTCACCGGTACCATGTTCCTGATGTGGTTGGGCGAACAGATCACCGAGCGCGGTATCGGCAACGGTATCTCGCTGCTCATCTGCGCGGGTATCGCGTCGGGCGTGCCGGCTGCCATTGGTAAAACCCTGACTCTGACCAGTCAGGGGTCTTTGCCCATTCTGTTTGCCATCCTGCTGTTCGTTGGGGTGATTCTGGTGACTTTCGTTGTGGTCTACGCCGAGCGTGGCCAGCGTAAGGTGCTAGTGAACTACGCCAAGCGTCAGGTGGGCAATCGCGTCATGCAAGGCCAGAGCACGCATTTGCCGCTCAAGCTCAACATGGCGGGGGTGATTCCTCCGATCTTCGCTTCCAGCATCATCCTGTTTCCTGCCACCGTTCTCGGTTGGTTTGGTCAGGGCGAGCACATGTCGTGGCTGAAGGGCGTGGCTGACAAGCTGCATCCGGGTCAGCCCATCTATGTGCTGCTGTACACAGCGGCGATCATCTTCTTCTGCTATTTCTACACGGCGTTGGTATTCAACCCGAAGGAAACGGCTGACAACCTGAAGAAGAGCGGGGCGTTCATCCCGGGCATCCGTCCAGGCGAGCAGACTTCTCGTTATATCGAGAGGATCATTCTGCGGCTGACGCTGATCGGTGCGATTTACATCACGCTGGTCTGTCTGATGCCTGAGTTCCTGATCCTGAAGTGGAACGTGCCGTTCTACTTTGGCGGTACATCGCTGCTGATCATGGTGGTGGTGACTATGGATTTCATGGCGCAGATACAGTCCTACGTGTTGTCGCATCAGTACGAGAGCTTGCTGAAGAAGGCCAACTTCAAAGGCAACGCCCTTACCCGCTGACATACGAGCTCACACTGGGTTATATGGCTAAGGAAGACACTATCCAGATGCAAGGCGAGGTCTTGGAAAATTTGCCCAGCGCAACTTTCAAGATCAAGCTGGAAAATGGACACGTGGTACTCGGGCATATCTCTGGGAAGATGCGGATGCACTACATCCGCATCCTGCCGGGTGACAAGGTGACTGTGGAGCTGACTCCATACGATCTGTCCCGCGCCCGAATTGTGTTCCGCGCGAAGTAACGCATTCGCTCTTTTAGGATTTGAAAGGATCTGAACATGCGAGTACAGCCTTCTGTAAAGAAGATTTGCCGTAATTGCAAAATTATTCGTCGCAATCGCGTGGTACGCGTGATCTGCACGGACCCGCGTCACAAGCAAAAACAAGGCTAACATTTGTTAGACCTGGATTTGCGTGATACAATCGCAAACTTTTCAAGGTCTTAAGGCTTAAGGAAAGAGTATGGCCCGTATTGCAGGGGTAAACATCCCCAATCATGCGCATGCCGTTATCGGCCTGCAGGCAATTTTCGGCATCGGTCAGACTCGCGCTCAGCAAATTTGTGTTGCTGCCGGCGTGAGCCCCTCCACGAAAGTGAAGGATCTGACGGAAGCTGAAATGGAAACTCTGCGTGATCAAGTGGCTAAGTTCACCGTTGAAGGTGACCTGCGTCGTGAAATCACCATGAGCATCAAGCGTCTGATGGACATGGGCTGCTATCGCGGCTTCCGCCATCGTCGCGGCTTGCCGTGCCGCGGTCAACGCACTCGCACCAATGCTCGCACTCGCAAGGGTCCGCGCAAGGCGATTGCCGGCAAGAAGTAAACTAAGGAACACAGAGAATGGCTAAAGCAAACACAGCTGTCCGTGTACGTAAAAAAGTGCGCAAGTCTGTTAGCGAAGGCATCGTGCACGTGCACGCTTCGTTCAACAACACCATCATCACTATCACCGACCGTCAAGGCAATGCACTGTCTTGGGCTACCTCTGGCGGCGCTGGTTTTAAGGGCTCGCGCAAGAGTACACCCTTTGCCGCTCAGGTAGCCGCAGAGCACGCTGGTAAAGTTGCCCAAGAATATGGTGTGAAGAACCTCGAAGTTCGTATCAAAGGCCCGGGCCCGGGTCGTGAATCCGCTGTTCGCGCACTCAACTCGCTGGGTTTCAAGATCACCAGCATCTCCGACGTGACGCCGGTACCGCACAACGGTTGCCGTCCGCCCAAAAAACGTCGTATCTAATTCGGAGAGTGTGAGAACATGGCACGTTATATTGGCCCGAAGTGCAAGCTCGCTCGTCGTGAAGGCACCGACCTTTTCCTGAAGAGCGCGCGTCGTGCACTGGATTCCAAATGCAAACTGGATGCAGCTCCTGGTCAACATGGCGCCCGTCGCGGCCGCTTGTCGGACTATGGCGTCCAGCTGCGTGAAAAGCAGAAAATCCGCCGCATCTACGGCGTACTCGAGCGTCAGTTCCGCAACTACTTTGCGGAAGCTGTTCGCCGCAAGGGCTCCACGGGTGAAAACCTGCTGAAGCTGCTTGAGTCCCGCCTGGACAACGTTGTATATCGCATGGGCTTTGGCTCCACTCGCGCCGAAGCGCGCCAGCTGGTTAGCCACAAGGCTATCGTTGTGAACGGCCAGGTTGTGAACATTCCGTCTTACCAGGTTAAGTCCGGTGACGTTGTGTCCGTCCGCGAAAAAGCCAAGAAGCAGGCTCGCATCGTCGAAGGTCTGGCGCTGGCCGAGCAAGGCGGCTTCCCGACTTGGGTGTCTGTTGACTCCAAGAAAATGGAAGGCGTTTTCAAATCCGCTCCGGAACGTTCCGAACTGTCTAGCGATATCAACGAACAACTCGTTGTGGAATTCTACTCCAAGTAATCGCTAGCTCTTAGGGAATGACTATGCAAAACAGCGCTTCGGAATTTCTGAAACCTCGTCTGATCGACGTACAACCGGTTTCCGCCACTCACGCTCGCGTGTCGATGGAGCCGTTTGAGCGCGGCTATGCCCATACTCTGGGCAATTCGCTGCGCCGTATTCTGTTGTCGTCGATGCCGGGCTACGCTCCGACCGAAGTGACTATCGCTGGCGTTTTGCATGAGTATTCCGCGCTTGATGGTGTGCGGGAGGATGTCGTTGACATCCTTCTCAACCTCAAGGGCGTAGTGCTTAAGCTACATGGTCGCGACAGTGTCGTGCTGACCTTGAAAAAGGAAGGCGAGGGCGCTGTCTTGGCTAGCGATATCGAGCTGCCGCATGACGTGGAAGTGATCAATCCGGAACACGTGATTTGTCACATCTCCGCCGGCGGCAAGATCGACATGGAGATCAAGGTGGAGAAGGGCCGCGGCTATCAGCCGGTGTCCGTTCGCACCAGCCATGACGACAACCGTTCCATCGGTACCATCCAACTGGACGCTTCCTTCTCGCCGGTTCGCCGCGTGAGCTTCGCTGTGGAAAGCGCCCGTGTGGAACAGCGTACCGACCTCGACCGCCTGGTTCTCGATATCGAGACCAATGGCGTCATCGAGCCGGAGCAGGCTGTGCGCAACGCAGCCCGCATCCTGATGGATCAGCTGTCGATCTTTGCCGATCTCCAAGGCACAGCGGTTGAAGAAGTCGTTGAAAAGGCGCCGCCGATCGATCCGATCCTGCTGCGTCCGGTAGACGATCTTGAACTGACGGTCCGTTCGGCCAACTGCCTGAAAGCAGAGAACATTTATTACATCGGCGATCTGATCCAGCGCACCGAAACCGAGCTTCTGAAGACTCCGAACCTCGGCCGCAAGTCGCTGAACGAGATCAAGGAAGTTCTCGCTTCCAAGGGCCTGACTCTCGGCATGAAGCTCGAGAACTGGCCTCCGGCTGGCCTGGAAAAGCCGTAAGTTTGAGACTAAAGGACATTAACAATGCGTCATCGTTACAGTAATCGTAAACTGAACCGCACGACCAGCCATCGTCTGGCGATGCTGCGCAACATGGCCAACTCGCTGCTGAAGCACGAAGCAATCGTGACCACGCTGCCGAAGGCCAAGGAACTGCGTCGTGTGGCCGAGCCGCTCATCACGCTCGGCAAAAAGCCGTCTCTCGCCAATCGTCGTCTGGCGTTCGACCGCACTCGTGACCGCGAAATCGTGGTTAAACTCTTCGACGTGCTCGGCGCGCGCTACGCTACCCGCAATGGTGGTTACGTGCGTATCCTGAAGTACGGTTTCCGCAAGGGCGACAACGCCCCGATGGCTCTGGTAGAGCTGGTGGACCGTCCGGAAGAATCCGTTGCCGTAGAAGACAACTCCGCCGAGTAATCGACGAAGTTGCAGAAAGAAGCCAGCTCTCAGGAGCTGGCTTTTTTCATGCCTTTAGAAACCGGGCCCGCCAAATCGCGCCCGGTTCCGCTCATTTAGAAGATGGAGAGCCCGGTGGCGGTGCTGAATCGATCCAGGGCCTCCAAGCCGAGCACGGAATTGCCGCGCGTATCCAGTTGCGGGCTCCATACCGCTATGCTCATCTTGCCTGGTATCACCGCCAGCAAGCCCCCGCCCACTCCGCTCTTCACCGGCAGTCCCACGCGATAGGCGAATTCGCCCGCCGCGTCATAGGTGCCGCAGGTCAGCATGACGGCGTTCACCTGTTTGGCCTGGCTGCGGCTCAGGTATCGTTCGCCAGTCAGCGTAGATACGCCGTGGTTGGCCAGGAACAGGCCGGCGCGCGCCAGCTCGCGGCAGTTCAATGCGATGCTGCAATTGTGAAAATACTGGTCCAGCACATCGCCCACTTCGTGCTGGATATTGCCGTAGCTTTTCATGAAATGCGCTAGCGCCGCGTTGCGGTCGCCATGCGCGCGCTCCGAGGAGGCGATGGCTTCGTCGGCAGTCAGCGCGGCATTGCCGGTCTCGCTGCGCAGCCAACTGAGCAGGCGGGCGTGAGCATCTCCGAAGTGGCCAATGGCTCGGTCGGTGACTGCCAGCGCGCCGGCGTTGATGAAGGGATTGCGGGGAATGCCGTGTTCGTACTCCAGCTGCACCAGGGAATTGAAGGGATTGCCGGAGGGCTCTTTGCCAACGTGTCGCCACAACTGCTCGCCATCGGCCTGCAGCGTCAGCGCCAGCATGAAGGCCTTGCTGATACTCTGCATGGAGAATGGCGTATCCGCGTCGCCGCAAGCGTATTGCTCGCCATCCAGGGTGTGGATGGCGAAGGCGAACTGGCGAGGCGGCACCGCGGCCAGCGCCGGAATATAGTCGGCGACCTGGCCTTGGTCGTAGAAGGGCAGGACTTGCTGCCGGATATCTTCAATGAGCGCTTGCAGATTCATTCAATGATTGTAATCAGAGCGCGGCGTGTCAGTCTAGAAGCTGTAGCGCTGCTCTAGCACTTCGACCGGCGCGCCCAGCTCCAGCATGCCTTCGCTGCGCGCTCGCAGATTCATGCCGAAGCAAACGCCCTCGTCGAAGCGGCGGGTTCGGACCAGAGTCTGCAAGGGCTCTCCGTCGGCGCGCTTGATGCCAAGCTCGGGATCCATGGTGGTCAGCACGCAGCGAGTGCACGGTTTCATCACGTCGAATACCAGATCGCCGATGCGGATGACGCGCCACTCATCTTCTTGCCAAGGGTAGGCGCCGGCTATGACCAGATTGGGGCGGAAGTTGCGCAAGCTGGCGGGGGCGGGAAGCTGTTGGTTCAACTCGTCCAATGAAGCCTGGTTGATCAGCAGGAAGGGATAACCATCAGCGAAACTCATGCTTTCGCCGTCCAGAAAGGGGCGTTGGGATTGGGCTCCCAGCCACAGCAGCCGGCATTCGACGCCGGCAATGGTGGTGAACCAGGCATCCAGCCGCTCGTCGCCATGCCAAGCCTGGAAGCCATCCTGCCAGACTTGGGCGGGATGGGGGCGGGTGTAGACCGTGGTCATCGCGAAGATGGGCGCTTGTTCGGGATAGTGCAGCAGAATGCCGCCGGGCATCAGCTCCACTCGCACGCGCAGCAGCTGCGGATGCGTGCGAGCGGTAATCTGCTTGCCGTCCGGCGTGGTCAGCAGCCACTCGCGATCATGCAGCAGACCTAGCTTGCCGGCGAAGGCGCGAGTGCTGGCAATGCCGCGCGCGGATTTCAGCGGATGGACGAACATGGCGGACAACTGCATGGCGGGCTCCTAAGCGTTTGCCATGATGCTATCAGCGCGGAAGGCGGCTGAACAGCTGCGGGGCGGGGAGGGCATGACAAAATCTTTAACTAAAAGCCGTAGTCTTAGCCGGGTGGTTTGTAAGAGGAACGTTGCATATATTTCACCGACAATTTACATTGTGAGCCATGACGGATTGTCGGACCATTCTGACGCAGTACGACGGAATGTGACCAAGATCAACGCCAATGCAATCGCGCATGGAAAGATTCTTGTGCTGAGGTTTGTTCGTTGAGCTTTGTGCGAATTCGGACTAAACCTGAGTAGGTAAAGACATCATAAACAGTGCCAGACGCGGCGGAGAATAACGCCGCGGTGGCGTCGCAAGTGGTTGGGGATGAGGAGGAAGTGGTATGCGCTCTTTGCGAGTCAAGCTGATTGCTTTTATTGCCCTGTTATTGGTTGTGCTGGGCATGGTGATTACGGTGCTGGTCTACAGCCAGATGAGGAATGAAATCGTCCATGGCGTGGAAAACGAGCTGGATGGCACCTCCAAGGGCTATGCCGGCCTAGTCGCCAGTTGGTACAAGAGCAAGGTGGGCGTGGTGATCGCGGCCAATCCGCTGGTGGCGGATCAGGACCCGCGGCAGACGCTGGCGCGCTTGAGTCAGGCTGGCGGTTTCGACATGACTTATATCGGAACCGCCCAGCATGTGATGATTCGTTCCGACATGAAGCCGCAGCCGCAGGGCTATGACCCTGTGGCGCGGCCTTGGTATCAACAGGCGGCCGCCAGCGGCAATCCCGGCGTGTCCGATCCCTATGTCGATTTCGACACGAAAAAGCTGGTGGTGACCTTCGTTTCCCCGGTCAAGGACGGCAGCGGCCTGAAAGCCGTGGTCGGCGGCGATATCTTCATCGACGACCTAGTGAAGACGGTGCTGGGGGTCAAGCTGCGCGGCAATGGCTACGCTTTCCTGGTCGACAAGACCGGCAAGGTGATCGCCCACCCGGATGCCAGCCTGACGCTGAAGCCGCTATCCGAGAAGGTGCCGGACTTGACCGGCGACCGTCTGGTACAGATGGCGGGCACCAACGGCATGGCGACTGTGCAGATCGGCGGTGAAGACAAGCTGGTGGAAGTGCAGCCGGTGGAAGGCACTAACTGGCTGCTGGGCGTGGTGACCGATGGCTCCGTGGTGTCCGGTCCGCTGCATACCCTGCTGTTCACCATCATTGGGCTTGGCTCCTTGTGCGTGGTGATTCTGGTGCCGGTGGCCAGTGTGCTGCTGAGCCAGATGCTGTCCGGCCTGGGCCGCCTGCGCGGCGCGATGTTGGAAATCTCGCAGGGCGAAGGCGACCTGACCCGCCGCATTCAGGTGAGCGGCCAGGACGAAATCGCCGAAACCGCCACGGCTTTCAACCGCTTTATCGATCAGTTGCAGAAAATGTTCCTGGCGGTGAAGGAAGAGGCCGAGCGCGTGACCAGCGGCGTGGAGAGCGTGACGCAGACGGTGGACAAGGTGGCGCATGATTCGCGCCAGATCGCCGACGTGTCCAGCTCCAACGCGGCGACACTGGAACAGATCACCGTCAGCATTTCGCACATCGCCGATGCGGCGCGCGAGGCGGACACGCTGGTGAACCACACCGGCGATGTGTCCAGCGAGAGCGCCAGCGGCATGCTGCGCATCTCCAATGAAATGAACAGCACGGTGGACGCGGTGAAGGGCCTGTCCAGCATGCTGTCCTCGCTGGATCAGCGTTCGCAGCAGATCAGCGGCATCACCAATGTGATCAAGGACATCGCGGATCAAACCAATCTGCTGGCCTTGAATGCCGCAATCGAAGCGGCGCGCGCCGGCGAGATGGGCCGCGGCTTCGCGGTGGTGGCGGATGAAGTGCGCAAACTGGCCGAGCGCACCGGCCAAGCCACGGTGGAAATTTCCGGCATGGTCAGCACCATACGCGAGGAAACCAGCCAGGCAGTCAGCAATATGCAGCGCACCGTCAACTCGGTGGACGGCGGCGTAGAGCTGACCCAGAGCGCGGTGGAGCGCATCGAGAAGATCCAGCAGGCGATGCAGGACGTGATGTCCAAGATGAACGAGATCACCCTGTCCACCAGCGAGCAGCACAAGGCCACCACGCTGATCGCCCAGAGCACGGAGCAGATCAACGGCCGCATCGTGGATAGCGACGACGCGCTGCAGACGGTACGCGACACGCTGTCCGACCTGACGCAGTCGGCGAACAATATGCGGCAGCTGTTCTCCAGCTTCCACGTTTAAGCAGCGTCGCTGCTGAAAAGCAGAAAGCCCGGGCAAACCGGGCTTTTTCACACCGCGCCCGCGGTGGAGCGGCCTGCCGGGCAGGCGCCCGGGGCAAGGGGCCGCAGAGGATAGGCAAGGAGCGCATGATGGAAAAGACGACGGGCTTGAGTCTGAAGGTCCGCTTGCAGGGCTTGATGTTGATCGCGGTGCTGGTGGTGTGCGCGGTGGGCATGTTCAGCGTGTTTCACCAGCGGCAGAGCTTGATGCAGGACCGACGGGACAAGGTGCGCAATCTGGTGGAGGCCGTGGTGACCCAGGTGGGCGCTTACGAGCAGCTGGCAGCGGACGGCAAGATCAGCGAGGGCGACGCCAAGCGCGCGCTGTCCAAAGTGATCAGCGCCATGCATTACGACAAGTCGGACTATTTCTTCGCCTATGACGCCGACTGGAACTATGTGGCGCACGGGGCCAAGCCGGAGTTGATAGGCAAGAACCTGGCCGGGGTGAAAGACCCCAACGGCATTGAATTGAAAACCTTGTTCCAAAATGCGATCAATTCGCCCAGCGGAGGCGGCTATGGCGAATACGTGTGGAGCAAGCCGGGCTTTTCCGGGCCGGTGCCCAAGTTGTCCTATGTGGCTACGACGCCGGGCTGGCACTGGATCATAGGCACCGGCATCTATCTGGACGACGTCGAGGCGGCGTTCCAGCGCGAGCTGCTATGGCTGGGCGGCATCATGGGGGCGGCGATGCTGCTCTTGCTCGGTCTGGGCGGCATGATTCTGCGTAATGTGCTGGGCCAGCTGGGCGGCGATCCGCAGGACACCGTTGCGGTGGTCAAGCGCATCGCGGCCGGCCATCTGGCTGAGCGAGTGAGGGTGCGCGACGGCGATGACAGCAGCTTGATGGCCGCTGTCAGCGCTATGCAGCTGGAGCTGCAACGGCTGGTGCGCGACATCGTCGACGGCGCCAATCAATTGACGCAGGTCAGCCGCGAGGTGACCGGCGAGGCGGAGGCGGTGGGCAGGGGCTCTGAGCAGCAGAGCTCGGCAGCTACAGCGATGGCTGCCTCCATCGAGCAATTGACGGTCAGCGTCAATCACATCTCGGACCGCTCGCAAGACGCGCGCGATCTGGCCAAGGAATCCGGCACGCGCTCCAAGAGCGGCGGCGCGGTGATCGCAGAGGCGGTAGGAGAAATGCGGCGGATCAACGACGCGGTGGACCAGACCTCGGGCATCATCACCAGCCTGGCGGACAAGACGCAGACCATTTCCAGCATCATGCAGGTGATACGCGACATCGCGGACCAGACCAATCTGCTGGCGCTGAACGCGGCGATAGAGGCGGCGCGAGCCGGTGAAATGGGGCGCGGCTTCGCGGTGGTGGCGGATGAGGTGCGCAAACTGTCGGAGCGCACCGCGCAGGCCACGCAGGAGATCGCCAGCATGATCCAGGATGTGCAGCAGGGCGCCGAGCATTCGCGCCACAGCATGGAGGAGGCGGTGTCGCGGGTGAAGGCGGGGCTTGACCTAGCGGAGCAGGCCGGGGAGGAAATCGCGCGGATCCAGGACAGCGCCAATGGCGTGATCGAAGTGGTCGGCGACATCTCCTACGCGTTGCAGGAGCAGAGCGTGGCCAGCCAGCATATCGCGCAGCACGTGGAGCAGATCGCGGCGAGCGCCAGCGGCAATGCGGCGGCCTCGCAGGCGGCGTCGCAGGCCATTCACAGCATGCATCAGCTGGCGACGAATCTGCGGCAACTGGTGTCCCGCTTCAACGTGGGCGGTTGATTCGGCGCCGCAGCTGACCGGCGCAAGAGAAACGGCGGGTTCCTGCAAGGATGCCCGCCGTTTTTCATGCGCTTAGCGCTGGCCTCTTCGGCGCCAGCCCAGGGCCAGCGCCAGCAGCAGCAGGACGCCGCAGCCGGCTATCGTCGGCAGATTGCCCAAGCGCATGTAAGGCGTCAGGCCTTGCCGGCTTTGGGCAAAGCCGGTCAGCACCTGGCTGGTGAACGGCGCGGCGATGGCGGAGATTTCGCCGTCCGGCCGGATGATGGCGGTCATGCCGTTATTGGTGGCGCGCAGCATGTAGCGGCCGGTTTCCAGCGAGCGGGCTTGCGATAGCTGCAGGTGCTGGCTCATCGCCTCGCTCTTGCCGAACCAGGCCAGGTTGCTGACATTGGCCAGCATGCCGGCCTGCGCGGCCGAGCCTATCAATTCCTCGCCGAAGCTGTCCTCATAGCACACGTTGAACGCGACTTTCTGGCCCGCCAGCATCAGGGGGGGCTGATTGGTGCCGCCATGGCTGAAGCCGGACAGCGGCATGTCCATATGCTGGTAGATCCAGCCTATCAGGGCCGGCACCGGCACGAATTCGCCGAAGGGCACCAGATGGTCCTTGGCGTAATAGGGCATCTTGGCATCGCTTAGGGCCACCACGGCATTCAGATAGCCGCGGCCGTCATTGGTGCGGCGCGGAACGCCGCTAGCCAGTGCCATGCCTGCGCGCTTGGCTTCACCACGCATCATGGTCAGATAGCCGGAGGGCAGATCGTCCAAGAACAGAGGCAGAGCGGTTTCCGGCAGTATCATCAGGTCGGCGCGCGTCTTCGCCACCTGGCGGTAGTAGGTCAGCAGGGACTGTTCCAGGTTTTCCGGGGACCATTTCAATTCCTGCGCGATATTGCCTTGCGCCAGCGCTACAGTGATGGGCTTGCCCAGCGGCGTGGTCCATTCGCGGTCGCGCAGCCAGAACCCGCTGCCCCAGACCAGGCCGGCGGCCAGCAGGATGGCCAGCCGCTGCCGCATGCCGGCGCGTGCCAGCATGGCCAGGGAGCCGGCGGTCAGGGCCACCAGATAGCTGACCAGATGGATGCCGCCCAGCGGCGCGTAGCCTGACAGCGGGCTTTCGGTGATTTGCGAATAGCCGGCGGCGGCCCACGGAAAGCCGGTCATCACCCAGCTGCGCAGCCATTCGCCCAGCTCCCAGGCGGCCGGGAAGGCGATCAGCCAGCGCACTGCCGGCCGCGAATCGATGCGGCAGGAAATCCAGGCGGCGAGCGCGGGATACAGCCCGAGGTAGGCCGGCAACAGCAGCACCAGCGGCGCGGCTATCCAGGCCGGCAGGCCGGCTACGTCGTGCAGGCTGTCGTATATCCACTTGAAATTGCTGACGTAGGCGGCCACCCCCCAGGCATAGCCTATCCAGAACGCGCGGCGAGGCTCGCGTTGCAACAGCTCGACCAGCGCCGCCAGGCACAGCGGCATCAGCCAGAACAGGCGGTAGGGGGCGAAGGCGAACAGGGTGAGGGCGCCGGCTAGCGCGGCGGCCAGCAATAGAAACAGGATTCGCATGGGCTAGCGTGTCGTGTGTGAGAGTTGGGCGGCCGGCGGGTGCCGGCCGCTTTCAGCATAGGCCTTATTCCGGCTGGCCGATGGCGGGCAGGACGCGCTCCACCAGCAGGATGTCCAGGCGGCGGCTGTCGGCGCGCAGCACGGTGAAGCGCAGGCCGGCGGCCTCTATCTTTTCGCCGCGCTTGGGCAGGTGGCCGGTCAGCGAGATGACCAGGCCGCCGACGGTGTCGACGTCGTCGTCGGAGTATTCGGTGCCGAAGTAATGATTGAAGTCTTCGATCTCGGTCAACGCCTTGACGCGATAGCGTTCGTTGCCGCGCACCGGGACGATGTCGTCCTCGTCGTCGTCGATATCGTACTCGTCCTCGATGTCGCCGACGATCTGCTCGATCACGTCCTCGATGGTGACCAGGCCGCAGACGCCGCCGTATTCGTCCACCACCACCGCCATGTGGTTGTGGGTGGCGCGGAAGTCGCGCAGCAGCACGTTCAGCGGTTTGGATTCCGGCACGAATACGGCCGGGCGCAGCACATTCTTCAGATTGAAGCTGGAGGGCGCATGGAAGTAACGCAGCAACTCCTTGGCCAGCAGGATGCCTTGCACGTCATCCTTGCTGTCGCCTATCACCGGGAAGCGCGAGTGGCCGGTGTCTATCACCGTGGGCAGGAAGCGCGAGATCGGATCGTCTATGTTCAGCACGTGCATCTGGCTGCGTGGGATCATCACATCCCGGACAGTCAGTTCGCTCACTTCGAGCACGCCCTCGATCATGCCGAGCGCCTCGGCGTCGAGCAGATTGCGTTCGAAGGCGCTGTGCAGCAGCTCGATCAGGTCCTCGCGGTCCTCCGGCTCGCGCAAGAGCATGGTGGACAGGCGTTCAAGCCAGCTGGGTCGCGGTTTACTGGGGTCTTCCATTTCTTAGTGTTGCTCCTCGTGGTAGGGATCGGGATATCCTAGCCGTTTAACGATGACGGTTTCAAGCGCCTCCATCCGTTCGGCCTCGTCGTCTTGCTCGTGGTCAAAGCCTTGAAGATGCAGCATGCCATGCACCAGCAGGTGGGCGTAGTGGGCCGACAGGTCTTTGCCTTGCTCGGCGGCTTCTTTTTCCACCACCGGCGCGCACAGCACCAGATCGCCGAATAGCGGCAGGCCGGCCACGGTTTCGCCCTCGTTCAGGGCGAAGGATAGGACGTTGGTCGCATAATCCTTGCCGCGGTAATCGTTGTTGAGCTGACGGCCTTCAGCGGCGTCGACGATGACGATGCTGACCTGGGCCTGCTTGACTTTGCGTTGCAGCGCGGCCTGGCAGGCGCGGCGGATCAGCGCCGGCTCCGGCAGGACGGCGTCGCTGCGCACGTCGAGGGTCAGCTCCAGCCGCGCCGCCAGGCGGGCCAGCAGCGGATTGCGTTTAGCTTTTTTCATCTTGCTTGCTTTGGTAGGTGTCGTAGGCATCGACGATTTTCTGCACCAGCGGATGGCGCACCACGTCGCCGCTATTGAAATGGTGGAAATGGATGCCGCGCACATGGCCGAGGATGCGCTCCACCTCGACCAGGCCGCTTTTCTGGTGGCGGGCCAGGTCGATCTGCGTCACGTCGCCGGTGATCACCGCGCGCGAGCCGAAGCCGATCCGGGTCAGGAACATCTTCATCTGTTCCGGCGTGGTGTTCTGCGCCTCGTCCAGAATGATGAAGGCGTGGTTCAGCGTGCGGCCGCGCATATAGGCCAGCGGCGCGATCTCGATCAGGTTCTTCTCAAACAGCCGGGTCACGCGGTCGAAGCCCATCAGGTCGTACAGCGCGTCGTACAGCGGCCGCAGGTAAGGGTCTACCTTCTGTGCCAGGTCGCCGGGCAGGAAGCCCAGCTTCTCGCCGGCCTCCACCGCGGGGCGCACCAGCACGATGCGTTTGACCGCGTCGCGCTCCATCGCGTCCACCGCGCAGGCCACGGCCAGATAGGTCTTGCCGGTGCCGGCCGGGCCGATGCCGAAGGTGACGTCATGCTGCTGGATGGCCTTGATGTAGCGCGCCTGGTTGGGCGTGCGGCCTTTCAGGTCGCCGCGGCGAGTGGCCAGCACCGGCGATTCTTCCTGCTCTGCCGTGTCCTGCTGCTGGCGCAGCTCCACCAGGGTCAGTTGCACGTCGTCTATCGAAATGTCCTGCTTGTCGGCCAGCAGATAGAGCCGGGTCAAGGCCTCTACCGCCAGCTTGGCGGCGCCGCCGTCTACGCGGAAGGCTTCGCCGCGGCGACGCACAGCCACGTCCAGGCCGGTCTCGATCTGTTTCAGGTTTTCGTCCAGCGGACCGGCCAGGCGGGCCAGCCGTTCATTGTCCACCGGGTTGAAGCTCAGGGATTCGCTAGTGCTCATGCGTTTTGCAATTGTTGGCGTAACTGTTCAAAAACGGCGGCGTGGTTGCCGTGTGAGACCTGGCAGGCCGCCATGCCAAGCTTGAGGGCGGGCTCGATGTCGCGTTGGACATCGTCGCCCACCATCAGGCAGCGCTCCGGCTTCAGGTTTTCCAGCGCCAGCGCGTGTTGAAAGATGCGGGGATCGGGCTTGGCCGCGCCGGCCTCTTCCACGGTGACGACGTGGAGGAAATGATGGGCGATGCCGAGGTGCGCCAACTTGTCGCGCTGCTGCGCGGCGGCGCCGTTGCTGACCACGATGCGCGGCAGATGGCGGGTGGCATCGAGAAAGACCGCCGCGCCGGGCGTGAGCCGACGGTGGCGGCGATAGGCGTCCATATAGGGCTGGAACAGCCGCGCGGCTTCGTCTTCAGCCAGATGCGGCAGGCTAAGGAAGTCGCGCAGACGCTCGTGGCGCTGTTGTTCTATCGTCAACTCGCCGGCTTCGAAACGCCGCCAGTGGCGCGCTACACAGGCCAGCCAGCGGCGGAATAATTCGGGCTTGGGCGCATCGAGGCGCTCGGCATGAGGCGCGATGAAGGCAGCAAACGCCTGCGCCGTGGCGTGGCGGTCGTCAAACAGGGTGTCGTCCAGGTCCAGGAGCAGGGCCTTGATGCCGCGCGCCTTCATGCTTCCGTCAGGCTTTCCAGGCCGGTCGCGGCCATGCTGGGCACAAATTCGATGATGTCGTAGCGGGCGAGGCCGCCTTTGGCGAATGGGTCCTGCGCCAGCCGGGCTTCCAGCGCGGCGCGCTCGCCTCGGGCCAGAATCACGCCGCCTTCGCGCGGCACCTTGCGGCCGGAGGCCAGAAACAGGCCATCGGCGTAAGCGTGCTTCAGCCATTCCACATGGGCGGGCAGCAGCGCATCCACATCGGACAGCGAGGCGGTATAAGTCAGCGAGACGACAAACATTCTTCATTCCCCGTGAGCAAAGAGGGCACAGCATACGCCCGGCAATTCGCATTGCATAGCGCGCCGCGCCCTCGCGCGATCAGACGCTTTCGCTCGTCACCACCTCGCCGGCTAGCGAGTGCGGGAAGGCGGCGGTGATGCGGACGTCTATCATCTGGCCCAACAGGCGCGGATGGCCGGCGAAGTTGACCACGCGGTTGTTGGCGGCGCGCGCAGCCAGCATGGTGGCGTCCTTCTTGGACACGTTTTCCACCAGCACGCGCTGCACGGAGCCGACCATGGACTGGTTGATGGCGAAGCCCTTGGCCTCGATCACTTCATTCAGGGCCTCCAGGCGGCGCACCTTTTCCGCGTGCGGCGTGTCGTCCGGCAGGTTGGCCGCCGGCGTGCCGGGGCGCGGGCTATAGATGAACACGAAGCTGAAGTCGAAGTCGCAATCGCGCACCAGCTTCAGCGTCTGCTCGAAGTCGGCTTCGGTCTCGCCGGGGAAGCCGACGATGAAATCCGAACTCAGGCACAGGTCGGGCCGGATGGCGCGCAGCTTGCGGATGATGGACTTGTATTCCAGGCCGGTGTAGCCGCGCTTCATCGCCATCAGGATGCGGTCGGAGCCGCTCTGCACCGGCAGATGCAGGTGGGAGACCAGCTTGGGCAGCTTGGCGTAGCTGTCGATGATGCGCTGGCTGAATTCGCGCGGGTGGCTGGTGGTGAAGCGGATGCGCTCCACGCCCGGCACTTCGTGCACGTATTCCAGCAATAGGGCAAAGTCGGCGATCTCGCCATCGCTCATCTGGCCGCGGTAGGCGTTGACGTTCTGGCCCAACAGCGTGATTTCCTTGACGCCCTGCGCGGCCAGGCCGGCGATCTCGGTCAGCACGTCCTCGAAGGGGCGCGACACTTCCTCGCCGCGGGTGTAAGGCACCACGCAGAAGGAGCAGTACTTGGAACAGCCTTCCATGATGGAGACGAAGGCCGCGCCGCCGTCTACCTTGGCCGGCGGGATGTGGTCGAACTTCTCGATTTCCGGGAAGGAGATATCCACCTGCGAGCGGCCGCTCTGCTGGCGGCTCTGGATCAGATCCGGCAGGCGGTGCAGCGTTTGCGGGCCGAACACCACGTCCACATACGGCGCGCGCTTGACGATGGCTTCGCCTTCCTGGCTGGCCACGCAGCCGCCTACGCCTATGATCAGATTGGGATTGGCTTCCTTCAGCGGGCGGATGCGGCCCAGGTCGGAAAACACCTTTTCCTGCGCTTTTTCGCGCACGCTACAGGTGTTGAACAGGATGACGTCGGCTTCTTCCGGATTGTCCGTCTTGACCATGCCTTCGGCGCTGCCCAGCACGTCCGCCATCTTGTCGGAATCGTACTCGTTCATCTGGCAGCCGAAGGTCTTGATGTATACCTTCTTCATTGCTACTCGGGTTTCCAGCTGTGTTCGGTTTCAGGGAGAGGCCTGGGCCTGGCGCTGCTTCTGTGCTTCGATTTCATCATCGCCCAGCACCCAGATGCGGTTGATATTGCCTTGCGGATCGAAGGTCACGCCTACGGCGCGGCCGTTCAGATCGTTCAATTGCCCGCTGAGCAGGAAGCGGTTGTGTTCATCGAATATCCTGACGCCCGCCGCCACGGGATAGCGTTGCGGCGCGATGGCGATCAGGCTGGCGATCCGCTGCGACAGCGTTTGGTCGCCGCGGGTGAATGCGGCTCCGGCCTCGTTCACGTCGCCCAGCGTGCCCAGCACCAGGTTGTCCGGCAGCAGCCGGCCGGCGCAGGCGGGCAGGATTTGGCACAGCAGGCAGAGGGCGGCGAGGTGTTTTTTCATAGCAAATTGAATGCGTTGCGCGCGATTTTACCATAGCCGCGCGCCGCGCCGGCCAAATGTTTTCAGGCACGCGCGGCGAATCTGGCCGCCTGCCGCTCGGCCAGCGCGAACATCATCGGATTGAGCAGGATGGACACGATGGCGCCGGCCAGGATCAGCGCCTGGCCGCGCGCGCTGAGCAGGCCCAGCGACATGCCTAGGCCGGCCAGGATGAAGGAGAACTCGCCTATCTGCGACAGGCTGGCGGCGATGCGCAAGCTGGTGGCGCGGCTGCGGCGGAACAGGCGCACGATGCCGTAGGCGGCCAGCGATTTGCCTGCCACGATGATCAGCACGGTGGCGATCAGCACCGGCGTATCCTTCAGCAGCACTTCCGGGTCCAGCAGCATGCCTACCGAGACGAAGAACAGCACGGCGAAGGCTTCGCGCAGCGGCAGGGACTCCTCGGCCGCGCGGTGGCTGAACGGCGACTCCGCCATCACCATGCCGGCGAAGAAGGCGCCCAGCGCGAAGGAAATATGGAACAGCTGGGTGGCGCCGTAGGCTACGCCCAGCGCGGTGGCCAGCACGCCCAGGCGGAACAGCTCGCGGTTGCCGGTGTGGACAATGCATTCCAGCATCCATGGAATGAAGCGGCGGCCTACCAGCAGCATCAGCGCGACGAAGGCGGCCACCTTGGCCATGGTCAGCGCCAGGACCCAGCCCAGCTGGCCCCAGGACGGCGCGGCCTGGCCGCCGCTCAGCGCGCCGGCGAAGGCGGGGAGCAGCACCAGGGTGATCACCATCACCAGATCTTCCACCACCAGCCAGCCGACGGCGATCTTGCCGTCCCCGGTTTCCAGCCAGCCATGCTCCTCCAGCGTGCGCAGCAACACCACGGTGCTGGCCACCGACAGCGCCAGGCCGAACACCAGGCCCTCGCCCGGCGGCCAGCCCAGAAAATGGGACAGTCCCATGCCAAGCAAGGTGGCCACGGCGATCTGCGCCAGCGCGCCGGGCACGGCGATGGACTTCACCGCCATCAGGTCCTTGATCGAGAAATGCTGGCCCACCCCGAACATCAGCAGAATCACCCCCAATTCCGCCAGCTCCGGCGCCAGCGCGGTGTCGGCCTGGAAGCCCGGCGTGAACGGGCCGACCAGGATGCCGGCCGTCAGATAGCCCACCAGCGGCGGCAGCTTGAGGCGCAAGGCCAAGGCGCCTAAGGCGAAGGCGAACACCAGGCCGCCGACGATGGTGGTGATCAGGGGGGTATCGTGGGGCATGGGCAAAGTTCCGCGTGAATGACTGAATAATATAAAGACGGTATATCAGAAGCCTAGTTCCGATAAATTTGCTTATATTAATTCAACGTCATTCTGATGCGGTGCGCTGGCATCGGCGCGGCTCGCGAATTAAAAGCGCTCGAAGGGCTGCAGGTAGCGCCATTGTCCCGGCTGCAGGCCGGACAGCGCGAGGCGGCCGATGCGGATGCAGCGCGCGCCTTGCAGGCGGACGCCGAGCTGGCGGCTGATTTCATCGAAAAAACCGGCGCGCGGCGCGTAGACCGCGCAGCGCAGCTGATGGTCGCTCTGGCGGCTGATCTTGCATTGGCGCAGCGGCTTGCCGTCCAGGCGGATGGCGGCGACGCGCGTCTTCAACTCCTCGGCTGCGGGGGCGCGTTCCACTTGCAACAGGAACTCCATCTCGCACTCGGCCAGGTGGCGCGGCAGCTTTTTGTCCTGGGTCAGGACGACCAGGCCGTGGCACAGCTCATCGACGGCGCCCAGGGTTGTCAGATGCTGGCGGTGGCGCGACAGCCAGACTTGCTCCGAGACATCTTGCGGCGAGCGGCTGTCCGGCCCTAATCGCTGAGCCGGCGGCACGTCGTCGCCGGCTGGGCGGTTCAGCAGCAGGGTGACCGGCAGCGTCGCCAGCGCCTGCGGTTGGCCGGCCAGGGTGATCTGCTGTTCCGGCTGCACGCGCGCGCCCAGCGTCGTGACGACGGCGCCGTCCACCTTGACCAGCCCTTGCTCGATGCAGGCGTCGGCCTCGCGCCGCGAGCACAATCCCAGCTCCACCATGCGCTTGGACAGGCGCACCTTTGTCTCGTCCATGGTTCATATCCTCGTCAAACGGACGGCGATTATCCGCCCGCGGCGACGGGCTGACAAACAGCTTAGGTCTGGCGCGACGGCAGCGACGCTGGTTTGCGCCAGACAGGGCCGCCGCCGAGATTGCACAGCGCGATGCCGGCGATGGCCAGCGCGCCGCCGGCCAGCATGCCCGGCGTCAGCCGCTCGCCCAGCAGCGCGGCGCCCAGCAGCACGGCGGTGAGCGGGTTCAGCGCGATGAAGGCGCCGGAACGGGTGGGACCTATCCGCTTGATGCCGTCGTAGTACCAGATATAGGCCAGGGCCGAGCCTAGCGCGCCCAGATACAGCAGGCCGCCCCACTGCGCGGGACGCAGGCGGGCGACGGCGGCGAAATCCGCCGCGCCTAGGGCCCAGGTGGCGCTCCACAGCATGGCGGTGCCGAGCAGGATGGACCAGGTGACGGTCTGCAGCGGTCCCAGGCTGAGCGACAGTCCGCGCGAGCCGACGCTGTAAGCCACCCAGCTGGCCACGCAGCCCAGGATCAGCAAATCGCCGCTCCAGCCGTGCGCGGCGGCCAGGGAGTCGCCGTTTTTGCCGACGATGACCCACGCGGCCCCGGCCAGGCACAGCGCCACGCCGGCGAGCTTGAGCGGCGGCAAGGTCTCTTTCAGCAAGGCGGCGGAAGCCAGCGCGATCATGGCCGGGTTCAGCGCGACGATCAGCGAGGCGCGCGCGGCGCTGACTTGCTGCAGGCCGTAGAAGAAGCACAGGTTGTAGCTGAAGATGCCGCACAGGCCCAGCAGCAGCAGATGCAGCGCCTGGCGGCGGCTGGGGCGGACCAGCGGCGTGCGCGTGGCGGCGAGAAAGGCCAGCAGCGTCAGGCTGGCGATGCTGAAACGCAGGCTGGCGGCCAAGAGCGGCGGCAGCCCGCCGGCCAGCATGCGGCCGGCGATGAAGGTGCCGCCCCAGATCGCCGAGACCAGCGCCAGTTGCAGATACAGGCGGGGCGTGGCGCGTTCATGCATGGACGGCGTCATCCATGGCGCAAGCCGCTGCGCGGCGTTGTTCGCAGGCGCGCAGCGTCAGCGGCAGCAGCTCGCGCTGGGCCCGGCTGCCGCCCAGCACGTTCCAGCGCGGCTGCTGTTCCAGCAAGCGCTCGAGACAGGCGCCGTAGCGGCCGTGGGCGAAGTCCAGAATGGCGCGCAGCACGGCGATGCCGGTTTGGTGGGTATCCGCGCCCAGCCCGAAGCCGTCGCTCTCCGCGATCAGCTTTTCGATTAGGAAGGGCTGCTCGCTGGCGGCGAAGGCTAGCGCGGCGTGCAAGCGGTGGAAGTAGGACATGGACGAGCCTATGCTGCCGCTCCACAGCCCTGCCAGCCTGTTCCATTCGGCGTCGAAGCGGCGGTCATCCGGATGGCGCAGCCGGTGTCGCCACAGGAAGGCCACGGCGTCCAGATCCTGCTTGGCGAACAGGCTGTCCTTCAGCGCGTACATCTCGTGGAAGGTGCGCACCGCCAGCTCGGTCTGCTCGCTTCTCTCATAGCCTATGGCCAGATGCCAGTAGACGTGCATGCGCATGCCGGCGTTGTCTATCCATTGCTCGCGGCATTGCTCCAGGAACAGGCACAGTTCTGCCCAGCACTCCTGCTCATGCAGCGCATGCGCCACCGCGTGGATGCCATAGATATTGTCCGGGCAATGGCGCAGCGACTCCAGGCCCAGCTTCAGCGCCGGCTGCGCGCGCCCGGCCTCGACGTAGGCGAAGGCCTTGATGCCAAGATAATAGGAATACAAGGGATGGCCTGGGTCGATGTGCTCATCGAACAAGGCGAGGTCCGGCAGCAGCTCCGGCGTCTGGCTGGCGCAAAAGTCGAACATGTGGGCGCAGAACAATGCCACCACGTCGGTTGGATATTGGCGCAGATGCAGGCGGAACTGCCGGCGGGCGGCGGCGTAGTCGAAGCTGACCCAGTGCTGGAAGGCGGCGACTAGCGTTCTCAGTTCCGGACGGCTGATTTCTTCTTGGTCCAGTTGCTGCAGGCACAGCGTGAATTTGTACAGGTCTTTCAGCTCGCAAGAAGTAATGGCGTCGAAGCCTGTCAACAGCTGGCGGTAAACCGCCTGGCTGCGGCTCTGCGCTTGCAGGCTGTCCGGGATTCCCTTCAGCGACAGGAAGTGGCTGTTGATTTCAGGCCACAGCGTCGAGGCGCCGTCGGTTGCGGAGAGAGAAGCAGCGTTCATGTGTCCGACTCCATGATGGCAGGGCGGTCGCTGGGCCGCCATGCTTATTGTTGTGATTGCCCTGCATCGAATCGCATATTCTTATGCCGAATGCGAGTCATGGTAAAATGAGTTTTCGCTCATGATGGTTGGTGGTGACATGACATTGACCCAATTGCAGATCTTTTCACTGGTGGCGGAATTGCAGGGCTTCACCGCCGCCGCCGCCAGGCTGGGCATTTCGCAGTCGGCGGTGTCTCATGCCATTCGCCAGCTGGAACGGGAGCTGGATGTGGAGCTGCTGCAGCGGCGGCAGGGGCAGACTGAACTGACCGACATCGGCCGCCAGTTGCTGCCGCGCATGCGCGGCATGCTGGGCCTGGCGGAGACGGTGCGGCAGGAGGCGGCCGACGCGCGCGGCATGCGCCAGGGCACGCTGCGCATAGGCTCGTTCGGCCCCACTTCTTCGATGCGGCTGCTGCCGGCCATCCTGGCGCAATACCGCGCACTCTATCCCGGCATAGAAATCCATATCGACGAGGGGCCGGACCGGCAGGTGTTGCAGTGGCTGCAGGACCGGCGCATCGATGCCGGTTTCGTGGTGTTGCCGGAGCCGAGCTTCGATACCTATCCGTTGCTGGAGGACCAAATGGTGGCGGTGCTGCCGGTCGGCCATCCCTTGGCGGCGAAGCCGTCGGTAAGCCTGGCTGAATTGTGCGGCGATCCCTTTGTACTGACCGAAGCCGGCTCGGCCGAGCTGGTCAGCCATCTGTTCCAGGCCGCGCGCCTGCAGCCGCTGGTCCGCTATCGCTGCGCCCAGCTGCTCAGCACGCTCGAGATCGTCGCCAGCGGCGAGGCGGTGACGCTGGTGGCGGAGATGGCTCTGCCCAGGACGCCGTATCCTGGCGGCTATGTCAGCCGGCCGCTGTCGCCTCCGGTGACGCGGCGGGTGGGCCTGGCCGTGTTGAGCGAGGCCGAGGCCAGTCCGGCTGCGCGCGCTTTCATGCAACTGGCGACGCGGCTGCAGCGGGAAGGCGGGCTGACGGGTTGACGAGTGAGCAAGCCATGTCAAGAACGGCTGGGCCATCCGAGGCATAGTGGCGGCGATGGAGGACGGATATGGACAAGGCGGGCCGCTACGCGCGGCGTTTCGACAAAGTGCTGGGCTATATCGCCAGCCATCTGGACCAGCCGCTGGATGTGGAGCGGCTGAGTCGAGTCGCCCATTTTTCCGTCTTTCATTTTCACCGCCAGTTTTCAGCCTATCTGGGTGTGAGCGTGGCCCGCTACATCCTGGCGCAAAGGCTGCGCCGGGCGTCGTACTGGCTGGTGTTCCAGCCAGGCGTCAAGATCACGGACATCGCGCTGGACTGCGGTTTCGACAATCCCGAGTCGTTTTCGCGCGCTTTCAAGCAGACGCTGGGCCAGTCGCCCAGCGAGTTTCGCCGCCGCCCGGACTGGGCCGGCTGGCACGCGCGGATCACGCCTCCCGTCAGCGAAAGGATGGACAGCATGGAAGTCAGAATCGTCACGGTCGCCCCGGTCATGGTAGCGGCGTTGGAGCACAGGGGAGCGCCGGAGAAGGTCAACGACAGCGCGCTGCGCTTCATCGAGTGGCGCAAGAGCAGCGGCTTGTCGCCGGTGGCCAGCAGCCAGACCTACGGCATTGCCTATGACAACCCGGAAACCGTGGAGCCGGAGAAGTTTCGCTTCGACATCTGCGGCAGCGTGGACGCGCCGCCGCTGGCCAATACGCAGGGCGTGGTGGGCAAGCAAATCCCCGGCGGACGCTGCGCGGTGGTGCGCCATCAGGGCTCGCACCACAAGATAGGCGACAGCGTGTGGTATCTGTACCGCGAGTGGCTGCCGGGCAGCGGCGAGACCCCGCGCGACTTCCCGGTGTACTTCCACTATCTGAACCTGGCCAGCGACACGCCTGAGCATCTGCTGCAGACCGACGTCTACCTGCCGCTGCGCTGATGTGCTTTGGGCTGCAGTGAGAGGCGCCCGATTCGCCAAGCTGAAAGCAAATGCCCATTTGAGCGCTGCCGCTTGGCGGCGTTTATATCCGGTAGCGGCGCGAATGATCTGGCTGGCCCATCGGGCGAGTAAGCAGAGCGAAGCGCTGCTGAGCTGCAGGTTGCTCAGGCGACTGGGGCGCGGGCAAGATGCCGCCTGCCCAGGTGCGGAAGGCGCATTCAAATTGCTTGGGGTCCATCAAGCGGAAAATGCGCAAGAAAGTGTCTTCCGACG
>NZ_PQWB01000071.1 GCF_002924365.1 Chromobacterium alticapitis
GGCGGGGAGTGGACGGCGGACACGCTGAGCGCCTACCTGCGGCAGCGGCCGAGCAATGCGCAAGACCAAACCACCCGCACCGTCTACGACGCGGCTGGTCGTCCGACTTACAGCATCGATCCCTTGGGCTACGTCACCGAGCGCCAGTACGACGCAGCCGGGAATGTCACCGGCAGCGTGCGCTACGCCGACAAGCTGGAGGCGACGCTGCCGCG
>NZ_PQWB01000072.1 GCF_002924365.1 Chromobacterium alticapitis
CCGCCGGCCGCTATCCGATGGAGCGCGTCGCCATCAGCGGCGCCGACGAGATCATCGCCGGCCTGCGCCAGGGACGCGGCGTGCTGATCGTCACCGCCCACATGGGCTGCCTGGAGCTGTGCCGCGCGCTGGCCGACCGCTCGCCCGGCGTGACGGTCAATGTGCTGGTGCATACGCGCCACGCGCGCCGCTTCAATGACTTGCTAGACCGGCTCAACCCGCAGCAGGCCGTACGCTTGATCGAAGTGACCGAGGTCAACGCCGCCACCGCCGTGCTCTTGCAGGAGAAAATCGCCGCCGGCGAGGTTGTCGCCATCGCCGGCGACCGGGTTCCTGTCCAAGGCGACCGCACCGTCACCGCGCCGTTTCTGGGCGTGGACGCGCCGTTTCCCTGCGGCCCCTATCTGCTGGCCCACCTGCTGCGCTGTCCGCTGTATTTGATGGCCTGCCTGCATGAAGGACAAGGCTACCGGCTCAGTTTCCTGCCGCTGGCCGAGGAAGTGCGCCTGCCGCGCGCTGGCCGCGAGGCGGAGATGGCGCGCCACGCCGCCCGCTTCGCCGACGAGCTGGGCCGGCTGCTGGCCGCCTCGCCCTACGACTGGTTCAACTTTTTCCCGTTTTGGGATCAGAAATCGACATCATGAGCAATACGCAAACCGCCGCCGTCGTGTTCGACGGTTCCTGGCTCTGCCTGGCCGACATCGCCGCTATCGCCCGCGGCGACAAGCAGGCCGTTCTGTCCGAGCAGCCCGCCTTCCGCCAGCGCATAGACGACGGCAGCCGCTTCATCGACCGCCTGCTGGCCGAGGACGGCGTAGTCTACGGCGTCACCACCGGCTACGGCGACTCCTGCACCGTGGAGATTCCGGCCGAGCTGGTGGCTGAACTGCCGCACCATCTGTACACCTATCACGGCTGCGGCGCCGGCCGCATCCTCGACCCCGAGGAAACCCGCGCCGTGCTGGCGACGCGTCTGGCGTCCTTGTGCCGCGGCGTGTCCGGCGTCAGCTACGCGCTGCTGGCCCAGCTGGCCGCCTTGCTGCGCCATGACATCCTGCCGCTGATTCCGGCCGAGGGCTCGGTCGGCGCCAGCGGCGATCTGACCCCGCTGTCCTACGTGGCCGCCGCGCTGTGCGGCGAGCGCGAAGTGCTGTACAAGGGCGAGCGCCTGGCCGCCGCCGACGCGCTGAAGGCCGCCGGCCTCGCGCCGCTGCGGCTGCGTCCCAAGGAAGGCCTGGCCATCATGAACGGCACCGCCGTGATGACCGCGCTGGCTTGCCTGGCCTGGGAACGCGCTGACTACGCCTCCCGCTTGTCCGCTCGGCTGACTGCGATGAATGTGGTGGCGGCCGCCGGCAACGCCCACCACTTCGACGAAGCGCTGTTCGCCGTCAAGCCGCATCCGGGCCAACAGCGCGCCGCCGCGCGCATCCGCGCCGACCTGGAAGCGCCGCGCCCCAGCCGCAACGACAGCCGCCTGCAGGACCGCTACTCGCTGCGCTGCGCGCCGCACGTGATAGGCGTGCTGGAAGACGCGCTGCCCTTCATGCGAGGTCTGATCGAGAACGAGCTGAACAGCGCCAACGACAACCCCATCATCGACGCCGAAGGCGAGCGCGTCTTGCACGGCGGCCATTTCTACGGCGGCCACATCGCCTTCGCCATGGACGGCCTGAAAAACGCCGTGGCCAATCTGGCCGATCTGCTGGACCGCCAGATGGCGCTCTTGGTGGACGCGCGCTACAACCATGGCCTGCCGCGCAACCTCAGCGGCGCGCCGGCCGCGCGCGCGGCCATCAATCACGGCCTGAAGGCGCTGCAAATCAGCGTGTCCGCCTGGACCGCCGAGGCGCTGAAGCAGACCATGCCGGCGTCCGTGTTCTCGCGCTCCACCGAATGCCACAACCAGGACAAGGTCAGCATGGGCACCATCGCCGCCCGCGACGCGCTGCGCGTGCTGGAGCTGACCGAACAAGTCTTGGCCGCCATGCTGATCACCGCCCGCCAGGGCGTGGAGCTGCGCGGCGAAATCGCCGAGCTATCTCTGAGCCCGGCGCTGGAGCGCATGCAGCGCAACCTGGCCGACCGCATTCCGCGCATCGCCGAGGACCGCGCGCTGGACAAGGAGCTGATCGCGCTGATCGCCGCCATCCGCGCCCGCACCTGGAGCCTGTATGACTGAGCTGTCCCACCTCATCGAGCTGGAACCGGCCTTCCACGATCTAGACCCGATGGACGTGGTCTGGCACGGCAACTACGTCAAATACCTGGAAATCGCGCGCTGCGCGCTGCTGGAGCGCTTCGATTACAACTACCCGCAGATGCGCGACTCCGGCTACGCCTGGCCCATCGTCGACATGCGCCTGAAGTACGTGCAGCCCGTGCACTTCGGCCAGAAAGTGACGATAGAATCCAGCATCGTCGAGTGGGAAAACCGCCTGAAAATCGATTACCTGATCCGTGACGCCGCAAGCGGCCGCAAGATCAACAAGGCCTACACCGTGCAGGTGGCCGTGGACATGGCAAGCCAGGAAATGCTCTACGTCTGCCCGCCGGTGCTGTGGGAAAAACTGGGGGTGCCCGCGCCGTGAAAAAACTGATCGCCTCCGCCTGCCTCGCCTTGCTGCCCTTGGCTGCCGGCGCGGCCGACTTGTCCGCCGCCATCGCCAAGCAACTGGCCCAGCCGCCGGTCTTGCGCGGGACATTCGAGCAAACCAAGCAAGTGGCCGGCTTCGCCAAGCCGCTGCGCTCGCGCGGCAGTTTTCTGGTGTCGCGCGACAAGGGCGTGCTGTGGGACACCCGCGAACCGTTCGCCAGCAAGCTGCGGCTGACCCGCGGCGAGATCGTCGCCACCCAGAACGGCGCGGTGTCCTTCCAGCTCAGCGCCGCCAAGGAGCCGACGGTGCGCATGATCAACGAACTGATGTTCTCCTTGCTGGGAGGCAACCTGAAGACCCTGGACGGCTATTTCAGCATCGCCGGCAAGCTGGACGGCAAGGGCTGGCAGCTGACCCTGACGCCCAAGCAGGCCGCGCTGGGCAAGGTGATGCGCAAGATCGAGCTGAGCGGCGACCAATACGTGCGCGGCATACGCATGGATGAGAGCAACGGCGACGCCACCAGCATCGTCTTCAGCCAGCAGAACGCCATGCCCAAAACGCTGAGCAAGGACGAAGAGGCGCGCTTTGACTGAGATTCGCGGACCTTCGCGCGCGCAGCGCTGGCTGGCCGCCGGCTGGCTGGCGCTGCTGCTGCTCGTGGCCGGCCATAACGGCTGGCTGTGGCTGGGCGGCGGCGCGCGGCTGGAAACCGACATCCTGGCCATGCTGCCGCAAAACCGCCAGGATGCGGCCGCGCAAGACGCCACGCGCCAACTGGCGGACTCCGCCTCGCGCCGCGTGGTGGTGCTGCTGGGCGCGCGCGACTGGTCCGACGCCCGCCGCGCCGCCGACGCCTACGTCGACGCCATCCGCGCGTCCGGCCAAGCGCTGGCGCCGCGCTACCGCGTCAGCCAGCGAGAGAGCGATGGCTGGCTGGGCTTCTACGTCGCCTATCGCTCGCAATTGCTCGGCGACGATGCCCGCCGCCGGCTGACGGACGCTTCCGCGCCGGCCTTGGCCGAGCAAGCCGTGGCTTCGCTCTTCCAACCGGTAGGCATGCCGAGATTGGGCCGCTGGCAGGACGATCCCTTGAATCTGTATGGCCAATGGCTGGGCGAGCGCGCCGCGCAAAGCCGGGTGCGCGTGCGCGACGACCGCCTGTCGCTAGCCGACGGCGACACCCAATACGCGCTGGTGATGCTGGAGCAGCAAGGCCCGGCGTTCTCCGTCGCCGCGCAGCGCGCCATGCTGCCGGCGCTGGCCAAGGCTGCCGAAGCCGCGCGCCGCGCCGCGCCGCAAATCCAGCTGATACAAGCCGGCGTGCCGCTGTTCGCCGCCGCCGCCGCCAGCCAGGCCGAGCGCGAGGTCCACACCATAGGCCTGGGCTCCTTGCTGGGCATCTTGCTGCTGACCGTGCTGGCTTTCAGCGGCGTGCGGCCGCGCGTGCTGGTGACGCTGTCCATCGCCGCCGGCCTGGCCTGCGCCGTGTCGCTGACCACGCTGCTGTTCGGCAAGCTGCACCTGATCACCTTGGTGTTCGGCGCCAGCCTGATAGGCGTGGCCGAAAACTACGGCAACAATTACTACGCCTACCGCCTGGGCAAGCCGGCCGGCGAGCGCTGGGCCATGCTGCGCGGCCAGCGCGCCACCATGTGGCTGGCTTTCGCCACCACCGCCATAGGCTACGCGCTGCTGGCGCTGGCGCCGTTTCCCGGCCTGCGCCAGATGGCGGTGTTTTCCGTGACCGGACTGTTCTGCGCCTTCGTCACCGTATTGTGCGGCCTGCCCTTCGCCGACCGCGGCGACATGCCGTACAACCGCTTCTCCCGCGCCCTGGGCGGCTGGCGGCTAGCCTGGCCGCGCTGGGGCCGCAATCGCTTCAGCCTGGCCTTCGCCCTGGCCGCCCTCGCGATCTGCCTGGCCGGCTTCGCCCAATTGCGCGCCAACGACGACGTGCGCGCGCTGCAAAACGCGCCGCGCCAGTTGCTGGACGACCAGCGCCGCGTGGGCGAGTTGATGCAAATCGCCGGGCCCGGCCAGTTTTTCCTGGTGACGGGCAGCAGTCCGGAACAGGTTTTGCAGCGCGAAGAAGCGCTGAAGTCGCGGCTGGCGCCGCTGATCGCGGCCGGCAAGCTGGCCGGCGTGCAGGCTGTGTCGGACTGGGCGCCGTCCATCGCGCGCCAGCAAGCCGACCATCAACTGCTGCAGCGCGTGGTTTACGCGCCGGGCGGCGTGCTGGAGCAGGCCGCCGCCAAACTGGGCCAGCCGCTGCGCGCCGCTCCCCTGCCCGCCCTGCGTCCGCTGAGCCTGGACGCCTGGCTGGCCGCGCCGGTGTCCGAGCCGCTGCGCGCGCAATGGCTCGGCCGCTTCGGCGACGGCTATGCCAGCGTGGTGATGCTGCGCGGCCTGGCCGGCCCATCCATGCTGCCCTTGCTGGCCCAGGCGGCCCAGCCCGCCGCCGGCGTGCGCTTCATCGACAAGGTGGGCGAAATCTCCGGCCTGATGCGGCATTACCGCCAGTTGATGAGCTGGGTGATCGCCGCCAGCTATCTGCTGGTCCTGGCCATGCTGTGGCGGCGCTTCGGCCGCCGCGCCTGGCGCGCGCTGCTCCCCACACTGATTTCCAGTTTGCTGACGGTGGCCCTGCTGTCCTTGTTCGGCCAGCCCATCCAGCTATTCACCGTGCTCGCCCTGCTGCTGATCCTGGGCATGGGCGTCGATTACGGCGTGTTCCTGCTGGCCGACGACGACCCGCGCGCCTTCCTGTCCGTGACGCTGGCCGCCGCCGGCACTCTGCTGGCCTTCGGCCTGCTGGCGCTGTCGTCCACGCCGGCGTTGGCCGCCTTCGGCCTGACCATGTTGCTGGGCATCAGCCTGTGTTGGCTGATCAACCCGCTGTTTACCCCCAAAACCTAGAACAAGAAACGAAGAGACTATGGAAACCGGCTCTCAAGCCTTGCTGAACAAACGCTTCTCGCCCGCTCGCCAATCCGCGATGGACGCGCGCTTCGAAGCGCAGAAAATCGCCTTCGGCCCCGTGGTATTCCAATGCGTGCGCATCGCCTGGAAGCGGGGCATCCTGCAACGGCTGGCCGAAACCGGCGAGCGCGGCCTGAGCGTGGACGAGCTGGCAGTCGAGGGCAAGCTCAGCCGCTACGCGCTGAACCTGCTGCTGGAAACCTGCCTGTCCGCCGGCGTGGTGGAATTGCGCGAGGGCCGCTACGCGCTGGACAAGACCGGCTACTGCTTGTTGTCCGACGCCATCGCCCAGATCAATTTCGACTTCATCCACGACGTGTGCTACCAGGGTCTGTTCGCGCTGGAGCGCTCGCTGGACGAGGAAAAACCGCATGGCCTGGCCGCGCTGGGTCCTTGGGACACGCTGTACCAGGGCCTGGCCGCCATGCAGGAACCCGCCCGCAGCAGTTGGCTGAGTTTCGATCACTATTACTCCGACACGTCCTTCCCGGAAATCCTGCCCGACGTGTTCGCCCGCCGTCCGCGCAAGCTGATGGACATCGGCGCCAACACCGGCAAGTTCACCTTGGCCGCGCTGGCTTACGATGCCGAAGTGGAAATGCATCTGCTGGACCTGCCGGGCCAGCTGGCGGTGATAGAAAAGACCCTGGCCGAAAAAGGCCTGTCTCATCGCGCCCAATTGCACCCCACCGACATGCTGAACCCGGCGCTGGACTTCCCGGCCGGCATGGACGTGATCTGGATGAGCCAGTTCCTGTCCTGCTTCAGCGAGGAGGTCATCGCCAGCATTCTGCGCCGCGCCGCCGCCGCGCTGGCCGAAGGCGGCCAGGTAATGATCCTGGACACGCTGTGGGACCGCCAGAAGTACGACATCGCCGCCTACTGCCTGATCAACACCTCGCCCTACTTCACAGCCATGGCCAGCGGCAACAGCAAGATCTACCGCGCCGACGACTACATCCGCCTGTGCCGCGAGGCCGGGCTGGCGCTGGCGGCTGAGCGCGATGGCATAGGCTATTGCCACTCCCTGTTGCAGTTTGAACGCAAGGCCTGACATGCGCCGTCTGCCTCCCCTTGTCTTCGCCCTGCTGCTGGCGGCCTGCCAAAGCGCGCCGCCGCGCTCGGCCCTGCCCGCCATCGCGCTGCCACCCGCCAGCCTGGGCGCGGAGCTGAGCCTGGCCCAGCGCCTGAGCGCCGGGCCTCTGGACGCGCGCAACGGCCATCCCTCGCCGCCGCTGGATGTGCAGCTGGAAGTGGCCGCTGGCTCGCTGCGGCTGGCCGGCCTGGCGCTGGGCCAGCGCATCCTGACCCTGGGCTGGGACGGCAAAGCGCTGCAAAGCCAGCGCAGCCCCCTGCTGCCGGCCAGTGTGGACGAGGCGCGCATCGTGCGCGACATCCAGCTGGCCTACTGGCCGCTGCCGGCTCTGCGCGCCGCCTTGCCCGTAGGCTGGACGCTGGATGAGGAAAGCGGCGCGCGCGTGCTGCGCCAGAACGGCGAGGAGGCGCTGCGCGTGGCAAACCAGACCAGCCCGCCCTGGCTGGGACATAGCGAATTGACCAACCGGCGCGAAGGCTATCGCCTGAGCATAGACTCCGCGCCGCTTCAGTAATGCATACCATGAACGACGTTTATCTGAACCATCTGGGCGTGCTGTGCGCCGCCGGCCGCGGCCACGCCGCGCTGCGCGAGGCCATGCGGCGGCCCTTCCCGCCGGACCTGCGGACTAAGCTGGCGCTGCCGGGCGGCCGCGACTATCCGACGGCGCCGGTAAGCGCGCCGCTGCCCGACACCGGCCATCTGCCCTTGCCGCTGCAGAGCCGCAACAACGCCTTGTTGCTGGCCGCGCTGGAAGATATCCGCCCGCAGGTGGACGCCGCCATCGCCCGCTACGGCGCGGGGCGGGTAGCCGTCGTGCTGGGCACCAGCACCTCAGGCGTGGGCGAGAGCGAAAACGCCTTCCTGGCCCGAGGCGAAGCCGGCGTTTTCCCGGCCGATTTCCATCCGAATCAGCAGGAGCTGGGTTCGCCGGCCTTGCTGCTGCGCGAAACGCTGGGTCTGGCCGGCCCCGCGCTGGTGATTTCCACCGCCTGCTCCTCCAGCGCCAAGGCCCTGGCCAGCGCGGCGCGGCTGCTGAAAAGCGGCCAATGCGACGCGGCGATCGCCGGCGGCGCGGATTCGCTATGCCGCTTCACCGTGGGCGGCTTCGTCGCGCTGGATTCGGTGGGCTCGAACGGCTGCAACTCCATGAGCCGCAACCGCGACGGCATTCACGTCGGCGAGGCCGCCGCGCTGTTTTTGCTGAGCCGCGAGCCTGGTCCGGTCAAGCTGACAGGCTGGGGCGAAACGGCGGACGCCCATCATATTTCCGCGCCGGAGCCCAGCGGCCGCGGCGCGCTGGCGGCGATGCGCCAGGCGCTGGAACGCGCCGGTCTCGCGCCGGCCGACATCGACTACATCAATCTGCACGGCACCGCTACGCAGCAAAACGACGCGATGGAAAGCCTGGCTGTCAGCCAGCTGTTCGGCGCGGCCGCGCCTGCCAGCTCCACCAAGGGCCTGACCGGCCATACCCTGGGCGCGGCCGGCGCGCTGGAAGCCGCCATCTGCTGGCTGACGCTGCAGGACAATTCGCAAGGCCTGCTGCCCATCCACCAATGGGACGGCGAGGCCGACCCCGAGCTGCCCGCGCTGAACCTGGTCGAAGCCGGGCAGGCTTTGGGCCGCCCGCCGCGCCGCGCGCTGAGCAATTCTTTCGCCTTCGGCGGCAGCAATGCCAGCCTCATCCTGGAGGCCGCGCCATGAGCGAAGCATTGCCGGACATCGAATTCCTGGTTCCGCACGCCAGCGACATGTCGCTGCTGGACCGCGTGCTGGCGGCCGACGACGCAAGCCTGCTGGCTGAGGTCACCCCGCGGGCTGGCCAGCTGTTTTGCCGCGATGGAGAAATCGGCAGCTGGGTGGGCATCGAATACATGGCCCAGGCCATCGCCGCCTGGGCCGGCCTGCGCGCGCGCCAGCGCGGCGAAGCGCCCAAGGTGGGTTTCCTGCTGGGCAGCCGGCGCTATCAGACCGAGGTGCCGGCCTTCGCCCTGAATGCGCCGCTGCGCGTCCGCATCGAGCTGCAGTTCCTGGCCGACAACGGCCTGGGCCAGTTCGAGTGCCGCATAGACAGCGCCGAGCGCTGCCTCGCCACCGCGCAGCTGAAGGTCTTCGAGCCTTCCGACACCGGACAATTCATCGAGGAATCCATGCAATGAACGAAAAAACCATACTGGTGACCGGCTCCAGCCGCGGCATAGGCCGCGCCATCGCGCTGCGCCTGGCCCGCGATGGCTACGACGTGGTGGTGCATTGCCGCAGCCGCCGCGACGAAGCCGATGCCGTCGCCGCCGACATCATCACGCTGGGCCGCCAGGCCCGCGTGCTGCAATTCGACGTCACCGAACGCGAAGCCGCCGCCGCCGCCCTTCTGGCCGACGTCGAGGCTCACGGCTGCTATTACGGCGTGGTGTGCAACGCCGGCCTGGCCCGCGACAACGCCTTCGCCGCCATGCCGCCGGAAGATTGGGATCTGGTGGTCAACACCGACCTGGGCAGCTTCTACAACGTGCTGCAGCCCTTGACCATGCCGCTGGTGCGCCGCCGCAAGCCGGGCCGCATCGTCACCCTGGCCTCGGTCTCCGGCATCATGGGCAACCGCGGCCAGGTCAACTACAGCGCGGCCAAGGCCGGCGTGATCGGCGCCACCAAGGCGCTGGCGGTGGAACTGGCCAGCCGCGGCATCACCGTCAACTGCGTCGCGCCCGGCCTGATCGACACCGAGATGGTGGAAGAGCATGTGCTGGAAGAGGCGATGAAAATCATCCCGGCCCGCCGCATGGGCAAGCCGGAGGAAGTGGCCGCCACGGTCAGCTTCTTGTTGGGCGAGGACGCCGCCTACATCACGCGTCAGGTGATTTCGGTAAACGGAGGAATGGTAGGATGAAACGCGTTGTGATTACCGGCGTGGGCGCCATCAGCCCGCTGGGCCATGACTGGGCCGCGGTGAAAGCCAGACTGCAGGCCGGCCGCAACGCCGTGCAAACCATGGAGCCGTGGGCAGAGTATGAGGGCCTGGGCACCCAGGTCGGCGCGCCGGCCGCGCCGTTCGAACTGCCTTCCCACTACAACCGCAAAACCACGCGCAGCATGGGCCGCGTGGCGCTGATGGCCACCCGCGCCACCGAGGTGGCGCTGGAGCAAGCCGGCCTGCTGAACGACCCGCTGCTGAAAAGCGGCCGGATGGGCATTTCCTACGGTTCCTCGTCCGGCTGCCCGGCCAATATCGGCGATTTCGGCCGCATGCTGATGTGCAAGAGCACCGAGGGCATCAACGCCAACACCTATATCCGCATGATGTCGCACACCGCGCCGGTGAACATAGGCGTATTCTTCGGCGTGACCGGCCGCGTCATCACCACCTCCAGCGCCTGCACTTCCGGCAGCCAGGGCATAGGCTACGCCTTCGAGGCGATACAGAGCGGCCGCCAGCTGGCCATGATAGCCGGCGGCGCCGAGGAGCTGGACCCGACCCAGGCGGCGGTATTCGACACCCTGTTCGCCACCAGCACCGAGCTCAACGACGCGCCCTCGCTGACCCCGCGCCCCTTCGACGCCAAGCGCGACGGCTTGGTGCTGGGCGAAGGCGCTTGCACGCTGATCCTGGAGGAACTGGAACACGCCCGCGCCCGCGGCGCGAACATTCTGGCCGAAGTGATCTCCTTCGGCACCAATAGCGATGGCCAGCACGTCACCCATCCGCAGGCCGAAACCATGGCCGGCGCCATCCGCCAGGCGCTGGACGGCGCGCGGATCGCGCCCTCGGACATCCCTTACGTCAACGCCCACGGCACGGCGACGGATCAGGGCGACGTGGCCGAATCGCAAGCCACCCACAGCGTGTTCGGCGAGCGCGTCGCCATCTCCTCGCTGAAGAGCTATATGGGCCACACCTTGGGCGCTTGCGGCGCGCTGGAAGCCTGGATGACGATAGAAATGATGCGCGACGGATGGTTCGCCCCGACGTTGAATCTGACCGAAGTGGACGCGCGCTGCGCGCCGCTGGACTATCTGACGGGCGAAGGCCGCCGCATCGAAACCGAGCTGGTCATGAGCAATAATTTCGCCTTCGGCGGCATCAACACCTCGCTGGTTTTCCGCCGCTGGCGCGATTGATTCACCATTTGACCGGCCTCGGCCGGCTTTCACATAACATAAGGATGAACACATGAAGACATTCGCCGCCCCCTTGCTGGCCCTAGCCCTGATCGCCGCCCCGGCCCTGGCACGCGACACCGTAGTCAAGGTGCCGCTGGCCGACGTGCTGGCCATGCCGGAAGCCCAGGGCAAGCTCGACGGCTCGGTCCAGTTTTTCCTGGCCGGCCAGCACACGCCCGCCATCAAGAAGAAAATGGGCAGCGACGTGTCCAACCAGAAGACCAACGCCTTCAACAAGACCGATGAGCAAGCCTGCCGCTGGACCATCCTGTCCGCGCTGATCTCCTTCCAGAACAGCGCCAAGCAGCGCGGCGCCAACGCCGTGGTCAACCTGGTCAGCTATTACAAGAAGCAGGAAACACGCGACAGCGAAACCATTGAATGCCATTCCGGCGCGCTGATCGCCGGCGCGGCGCTCAAGGGCGAATACGCCAAGATCGGCAAGTAAGCCCTCCTGCCGCGCGCGTCTCTCAGAACGCGCACGCCGTCCAGGCCGCCCCTCCCGGGCGGCTGTCGCTCACTTCTCCAGCTGCCTGACTCGCTCGAACAAACAGACCGTCGCCGCCATCGCCACATTCAAGGATTCCGCGTGGCCTGGCATCGGGATGCGGATGCGCGCGTCGGCCAGGCTCAGCAAGGCGTCGCTGACGCCGGCGCCTTCGTTGCCGAAGACGAAGGCAACCGCGCCGCTCAGATCATGGCCATACAGCGAGCTGGAGCCCTCCAGATGCGTGACCAGCTTGCGGCCGCCGAAACGCCGCAATTCGTCCGCGAGGTCCGCGTGCTCGTGGATGCGCAGCGCGAAATGCGCGCCCATGCCGGCGCGCAGCACCTTGGGCGAAAACACGTCCACGCAGCCCTTGGACAGGAAAACATCGTAAACGCCGGCCGCGGCGGCGCAACGCAAAATGGTGCCCAGATTGCCAGGGTCCTGGATATCCTCCAGCAGCACGCGCGCGGCGTCCCGCTGCGGCGCCGGCGGCGCAGGCCGCTCGCACAGGGCCAGCAGCTCGCAAGCGCTGCTCAACGCCGTCGCCTTGGCCATCACCGCTTCCGGCAGGGAAACCACCACCGTTCCGCGCGGCAGCTGCTCCAGCAGGCCCATCACCTCCGGCTTGCCGGCCGCGGCCTCGTTCAAATACAGCCGCGCCAGCCGCCCGCCCGCGTGCAGACAAGACTCGACCAGATGTATGCCCTCCAGCACCATCACGCCCTCCTTGCGGCGGTCGCGGCTGTGCTGGACCAGCCGGGCCAGCGCCTTGACTTCGTCGTTGTGCGGAGAACTGATGGTTTTGGCGATGTAGTGCATGGCGTGTTCTTTAAGGCTGCTCGAAAACGAAGGGGCAGAGTTTACCCGCCCCGGCGGCCGATTGCATCAGCGCGGCATCAGCGTCAGCCGCGTGACCAGGTCCTTGAAGCGGTGATAGGTCTTGTCGTCTATGGCGCGGCCGCTGGCGGCGTTATCCACATAGAATACGCCGCTGAGCTTGTGGCCGCCGAACAGCGTCATCAGCGCGAACTCCTGATCGCCGACGTGCTGGAAAAACTCGTCATCGTAGCGCCGAGTCAGCTGCTGCCGCACCGAGGCCGGCGCGTGGAAGCTTTGCGGCTTGCTGGTGAACACGCCGAAGAAGCTGCCGGGCTCCAGCTCCACCTTCAGCTTGCGCAAGGGGCTGTCCGCCGCCACCCCCACCTGGTAGCGCAGCTTGAGCAGATGGCCATCGTGCTCATAGTGGTAATACAGCACGCGTTCAAACTTCAGATCATTGCTCAGGAAACGGATCGACTCGCGAATGGCGTTTTCCAGTTGATCCGGACCTGACAGCGCGGCCGTCTTTCTCATTGCAGCCACCTTGCCGTCGCTAGGCAGAATCAGCAGCGAACGGGCCGGGAAGGTGTAGCCCGCCACATGCGGATGCTTGGCCACGTTCAGCACCGCGTGCACCACGGCCTGATACGCCATCTCCGGCGTGCAGTTGATCAGCTTGGCGGCGGTGTCCACGCCCACCATCCAAGTGCTGCGTCCCGTGCCGTGCTCCAGCGAATTGGCGGTGGCCATGGCCAGTTTCAGCAGCTGCCGGCGCTTGTTCGGCGCGCCCGGTCCCAGCAGGTTTTGCAAGCCGGGGGGCAAGGGCATCGCCTTGATGAAAGCCGCCAGCACCTGCGCGTAGTCGGCGTCGAAGACTTCGGACAGCTCTTGCAGCAAGGGGCGGTCCGGCAAGCGGTTGCGCTGAATCATATAGATGCAGCCCGGCAGGTTGTACAGCAGGGCGGCGACGAAGCAGTCCTCCACTTTCACGTCGCCCATGATGGACAACCATTCCTTGACCAGCAGCGCCGCCACGCGGCTGCGGCCCAGCCAGTCGCCCACCGCCTCGTACACATCCTCGTCCAGCTTGTCCAGCGACGGTTCCAGCGCCTCCACCCGGCTGAATCGCGTCACGACGGACTCCAGCCCCATCAGCAGCAGGGTCTGCTCCACCGCGGGAATGGACTCGTTGCGCTGCAGCGCCCGCGAATTGCCCACCACCCGGAACAAGTCCAGCAGCAAGAAGGGATCCGACAGGCAGAGGTTGGCCAGGTAGGTGAAGTTGATCAGGTCGCTGTGGCGGGCGCAGACATCGCGCAACTCGTTCAGCGTGTCGGGCAGTATCGGCCAGCGCTTCTCGGCTATCGTTTGCGTCCAGTTATTGAGGTCCATGTGGGCGGCGCCAGATCAGAAGTTCTTTTTGCAGGGGGCCGCCGAGCGGCAAGCGCTCGTCGGGCTCGATGTCGGGTACGGCGAAAGTATTGCTGATGAGCAGGCAGCCCGGCCGGCCTTCGGCCAGGAACTTGCTCCAGACTCGGGGCATGGGCTCGGGCGACAGGAAAACGTAGATCGCGTCATGATTCCCCCAGTTTTCTGTCCAGAAACTGCGGCAGCCCAATGCGAGCCCGGCCGGCCGGCCGGCGGCCAGCCAGCGCAGCCTGGCCAGCAGCCAGCTGCCGACTGCGTTCTCCAGCGCCAGCACGCGCAAGTCCGGGCGCTGCAGCGCGAGGCCCACGGCCAGCCGTCCATCGCCGCATCCGGCCTCCAGCAGGCGAGCGCCCTCAGGCAGCAGCGCGTCCAATCCCGCCTCCGCCTCCCGGCCGGATCGATATAGCGGCACGCGCTCGGTCAAGGCGTTGCGGCCAAAAGCCAGCAGCGCCAGCAACGTCGCCAGATACCAGCCCGCGGGAATCTGCGCCCGCAGCAATAGCACCGCCGCCGGGACGAACAAGCCGTGCGCCAGGCGCTGCCAGCCGGGCTGGCGCAGCGCGAGGGAGGCCAGGGCGGCCAGCAGACCCTGCAGCAGCGCCCAGGCCGCCGGATGCGCGCCGGGCGCGATGAATACCCAGGCGCCCACGCCGGCCAGCAACTGCAGCGACAGGTGCCGCAGCGCCCTCATGCCTGGGCGCGCCTCACTGCGCAGGCGCCGACTGGCCGCCGTCGGCCTGGGCATCGGCCGGGCCGCCTATCACCTCCTGGTTCATCTGCGGCTTGTAGCCGTCGTTGAGAATGGAGGTTTCGGAATCCTTGTTCAGCACGATGATGGTGATGCGGCGGTTTTCCGGGCTGAACACATCGCTCTTGACCAGCGGGATGGCCGAGGCCAGGCCCACCACGCGCAGCACCTTGCTCTCGCTGAGTCCGCCGGAAATCAGCTCGCGGCGAGCGGTATTGGCGCGGTCGGCCGACAGCTCCCAGTTGCTGTAGCCGCCTTGGTCGCCAGCGAAGGGCTTGGCGTCGGTATGGCCGGAAATGCTGATCCGATTGGGCAGCTGGTTCAGCTCCGACGCCAGCTGCTGCAGCAGCACGCGGGTGTGCGGCAGCATGCGCGAACTGCCGGAGTCGAACATCGGCCGGTTCTGCTCGTCCACGATCTGTATCTTCAGTCCTTCCGGCGTCATTTCCAGCTTCAGCTGGTTCTTGTATTCCTTGAACAGCGCGCTGCTGTCTATCGTGCGCTGGATCTTTTGCTGCAGCTGGTCCAGGCGGGCCTGCTCCTGCTGCTTTTGCATGACTTCTTCCTTCTTGGCGCCGGCTTTGTTGACCTGTCCGGCCTGCTTGGTCAGGTCGTTGCCGCCGCCCTTGACCAGCGAGGTGGCGTCTCCGGCGCCGGAACCTCCTGAAAGCGCCACTTTCAGCGGCGTTTTGAAGTATTCGGCGATGCCGTTCAAGGTGCCCTGCGACGCGGAGCCCAGCAGCCACATCAGCAGGAAGAAGGCCATCATCGCCGTCACGAAGTCGGCATAGGCGATTTTCCAAGCGCCGCCGTGATGGCCGTGCCCGCCTTTCTTGATTTTTTTGACCACTATGGGCCGTTGCGATTCATCCGCCATTGCTATCCCCTGCCCGGCTTACTTTTTGGACTGTTTGACGTGGTCTTCCAGTTCCTTGAACGACGGGCGGTCCATCGAGGACAGCGCCTTGCGGCCGAACTCCACCGCCACTTGCGGCGCGTAGCCGTTCAGGCTGGCCAGCAGCGTGACCTTGATGGTCTGGTAGACGCGGGTGCCCTCGGCCAGCTTGTGTTCCAGGATGGTGCCCAGCGGGCCGACGAAGCCGTAGGCCAGCAAAATACCGAGGAAGGTGCCGACCAGCGCGTGGGCGATCAGCATGCCCAGCTCGGACGGCGGCGCGCCTACGGACTCCATGGTGTGCACTACGCCCATCACCGCGGCCACAATACCGAAAGCCGGCAGGCCGTCGGCCAGGCCCTTGACGGCCGATACCGGCACCTCGCCCTCGTGGTGGTGGGTTTCGATTTCGACGTCCATCAGGTTTTCAATCTCGAAGGCATTGAGATTGCCGCCCACCATCAGCCGCAGATAGTCGCAGATGAATTCCACGACATGATGGTCGTGCATCACGGTGGGGTATTTGGTGAAGACGGGACTGGATTCCGGGTTTTCGACATCGGCCTCGATGGACATCAGGCCTTCCTTGCGCACCTTGGTCAGGATCTCGAACAGCAGGGTGAACAATTCCATATAGAAAGCTTTGCCGTAAGGGCTGCCCTTGAAGACGGTGGGCAATGTCTTGATGGTGGCTTTCAGCGGCGCGCCGCCATTGGCTACGACAAAGGCGCCGCCGGCGGCGCCCGCGATCATGACAACTTCCAACGGTTGCATCAGGGCGGCGACATGCCCCCCCGCGGCGATGAAGCCTCCCAGCACCGAGCCCAGGATGATGAGATACCCGATTGCGACGAACATACGTCAAGTCCTGTATTGTTTTTTATTGCCTCATGCCGCAGATTGCATTACAGCATGCCTTTTTGCAATTCATTATAGAAATAATAGAAAAAGCGGGTTGAATTGTATCAACCCGCTTCATTCGCTGCAAAACCAGGAAGCGGGATAATTTGACCATCCCGCTTCCAAATCATGATAGCCGCTGTCAGACCAGCCCGCGCGCCTTGAGCGTCTGTTCGAATTCCTCCATGCAGCGCGCGGCCAACGCCAGCATTTCGTCCACTTCCGCGCGCGTCATCACCAGCGGCGGCGCCGACACGATGTGGTCGCCGCATGCGCGCATGATCAGGTCGTTGCGGAAGAAGATGTCGCGGCATAGGGTGCCCGCTTCGCCGACATCCGGGAACAGCTCGCGGGTGGCCTTGTTCTTCACCAGCGTGAAGGCCTGGATCATGCCGACGCCGCGCACGTCGTCCACATGCTCGAAGCGGCTGAAGGTTTCGCGCCAGCGCTGCTGCATATAAGGACCGATGTCATCCTTGACCCGCTGGACGATGCCCTCGTCGCGCAGCGCCGCCACGTTGGCATGGGCGACCGCGGCGCACACAGGGTGGCCGGAATAGGTAAAGCCGTGGTTGAAGTCGCCGCCGGCGATCAGTCCCTCGGCCACGCGCTTGCCGACGAAAACCGCGCCAATCGGCAGATAGCCCGAAGACAGGCCCTTAGCCGTGGTGAAGATGTCCGGCTGGAAGCCGAAAAGCTGGTGGCCGAACCACTCGCCGGTGCGGCCAAAGCCGCAGATCACTTCGTCCGCCACCAGCAGCACGTCGTACTTGCGGCAGATGCGCTCGATTTCCGGCCAGTAGCTGGCTGGCGGAATGATGACCCCGCCGGCGCCCTGGATGGGCTCGCCGACGAAGGCGGCCACCTTGTCGGCGCCGATTTCCAGAATCTTCTCTTCCAGCCAGCGCGCGGCCACCAAACCGAACTCTTCCGGCGTCATGTCCTTGCCGTGCTTGTACCACCATGGCTGCTCGATGTGGGCCATGCCCGGAATCGGCAGGTCGCCCTGCTCATGCATGTATTTCATGCCGCCCAGGCTGGCGCCGCCTATGGTGGAGCCGTGATAGCCGTTCCAGCGGCCGATCAGCGTCTTCTTCTGCGGCTTGCCTTGCACGTCCCAGTAGCGACGCACCATGCGTATCATGGTGTCCACGGATTCCGAGCCGGAGTTGGTGTAGAACACGTGGTCGAAACCGGCCGGCGTCACTTCCGTGAGCAGGGCGGACAACTCCACCACCGCCGGGTGGGTGGTCTTGAAGAAAGTATTGTAGAACGGCAGTTCTTCCATCTGGCGGCGCGCCACCTCGGCGAAGTCCTTGCGGCCGTAGCCGACATTGACACACCACAGGCCGGCCATGCCGTCCATGATTTTCCTGCCTTCCGAATCCCACAGGTAGACGCCTTCGCCGCGCGTCATCACGCGCGCGCCGGCCTCGTTCAGCGATGCGGTATCGGTGAACGGATGCAGGTGATGGGCGGCATCCAGTTCGCGCCATTGGCTGGTGGTACGTTGCTTCTGCATAACACTTCCTTCCTGATTTCTCCGACGGGACGGGCCGGCGGCTCGTCCCTCCTGCGCCTGCGGCGTCCTTTTATTCTCTTGTCCTGTCTGTCGCTGCGATTCTAACCTCGCGGGTGCTTCCGCGCATCACACGTGCAGCAGCAGGAACTTGCGTTCCCACGGACTGATGACGCGGAAATACTCGGAAAATTCCTTCTCCTTCATCCCGACGTACATCTTGACGAAGCGCGGCCCCAGCACCTCGGCGATTTCATGGCAGCTGGCCAGACGCTGCAACGATTCCTCCGAGCTATTGGGAAACTGGTAGGGCAGCTCGTAGGCGTCGGTCTGCCGCGGCTCGGTCGGCTTCAGCTTGTCCCGCATGCCCAGATAGCCGCAAGCCAAGGTGGCGGCGATGGCGATGTAGGGATTGACGTCCACGCCCGGCACCCGGTTTTCCACGCGGCGCGCGGCCGGCGACGAATGCGGGATGCGCAGGCCCACGGTGCGGTTGTCGTAACCCCATTCGACATTGGTCGGCGCCGCGGTATAGCGAGACAAACGACGGAATGAGTTCACGTAAGGGGCGAACAGCGGCATGGTCTGCGGAATGTATTTCTGCATGCCGGCGATGAAGTGGAAGAAATTGTCGGACGGGCTGCCGTCCTCGTTGGTGAAGATGTTGCGGCCGGTGTTCTTGTCCACCACGCTCTGGTGGATGTGCATGGCGCTGCCGGGCTCGTTCTCCATGGGCTTGGCCATGAAGGTGGCGTACATATTGTGGCGGAACGCCGCCTCGCGCACGGTGCGCTTGAACAGGAACACCTGGTCGGCCAGTTCCAGCGGATTGCCGTGCAGGAAGTTGATCTCCATCTGCGCGGTGCCGATCTCATGAATCAGCGTGTCCACTTCCAGGTTCTGCGCGTGGCAATAGTCGTAGATGTCCTCGAACAGCGGGTCGAACTCGTTGACCGCGTCAATCGAGTACGAACGGCGGCCGAACTCCGCCCGGCCGGTGCGGCCGATCGGCGCGGCCAGCGGAATATCCGGATCCGGATTGGGCGACAGCAGGTAGAACTCCATCTCCGGCGCTAGCACCGGCTCCAGCCCCAGAGCCTCGTACAGGCTCAGCACGCGTTTGAGCACATTGCGCGGCGCCACGTCCACCGGGCTGCCGTCGGCGCGGAAGCAGTCGTAGATCAGCTGCGCCGTCGGGTCCACCGCCCACGGCACGTAGCGCAGCGTGTTCGGATCCGGCTCCAGCACCATGTCCGGATCGGTAAGATCCAGCATGCTGTCGTCCGGATAATCGCCGGTAACGGTCTGGATCAGCACCGCTTCGGGCAGGCGCATTTCCGGATCGGAAACGAACTTGTCCTTGGGTACGATCTTGCCGCGCGCCACGCCGGTCATGTCCGGCACGATGCATTCGACTTCCGTGATGCGGTGCTCTCGCAACCACTCGTTGATCTGGTGATTCATAACGCTTCCTCTGTTGCCTCCCCGGCCGCTGGCTGCGGCTCTGGATCGGGAGGTGCTTCTTTATGAGTCATCAAAACGCGCGCAGGGTTCACCGGCCGGCGCGCGGAACCGCCATCATCCCCTGGAGGCCCTCCTCGCGCGGCAGGCCTCGCCGAAAGCGCCGAAAATCGCCTGCGACAGCGGGTTTTCCCAATAGCGCCACTCCGGATGCCATTGCACGGCGAAGGCGAAAGCCTTGGCGTCGCGTACCCGGTAGGCTTCCACTAGGCCGTCTTCAGCCTGCGCCTCGGCGTCCAGCCCCGGCGCCAGCCGCTTGATGCCTTGCTGGTGCAGCGAATTGACCCGCGCGCCGCGCTGACCGGTCCACGCCGACAGCAAGCCGCCGTCGACAAAACTGACCTCATGCGACATCGCGTACATCTCGGCCAAGTCTTCGCTTTCCGCCTCGCGGTGGTCGTTGAGTCCCGGCTGCTCCTGCACATGCTGGTGCAGCTCGCCGCCCAGCGCGACATTGATCTCCTGGAAACCGCGGCAGATGCCCAGCAGCGGGATGCCGGCGTCCAGCACCATGCGGATCAGCGGCAAGGTGGTGGCGTCTCGTTTAGGGTCGTGCAGCGTGCCTTCGCGGCTGGCCGGGCCGCCGTAATGATGCGGCTCCACATTGGACGGCGAGCCCGGCAGCAGCACGCCGTCCAGCGAAGCCAGCGTGGCGCGCAGCAAGGCCTCGTCGCCCAGCGACGGGATCAGCAGCGGCAAGCCGCCCGCGCCGCCCGCCGCGGCTGCGATGTATTTGTCGCCCACCGCATGGAAAGGCAGCAGGCCTATCGTTTTCAGATCACATGGTATGCCGATGATGGCTTGCGACATGATGAAGCGGCTCCTGTTCAGCTGGCGGCCTTGATGGCCTCTATCGGATCGACATAGGAATAACCGAGGTCTTGCGCCACCGCCCGGTAGGCGACGCGGCCGCGGCAGATGTTCAGGCCGTTGCGCAAGTGGGCGTTGTCCAGCAAGGCCTGGCGCCAGCCCTTGTTGGCCAGCTCCAGCGTATACGGCAGCGTGGCGTTGGTCAGCGCCTGGGTGGAAGTGCGCGCCACGCCGCCCGGCATATTAGCCACGCAGTAGTGGACGATGCCGTCCACGGTATAGATAGGATCCTGATGAGTGGTAGGCCGGCTGGTTTCGAAACAGCCGCCCTGGTCGATGGCCACGTCCACCAGCACCGCGCCCGGCTTCATCGTCTTCAGCATCGCGCGCGTCACCAGCTTGGGCGCGGCCGCGCCCGGGATCAGCACCGCGCCTATCACCATGTCGGCATCGCGTATGCTTTCGTCGATATTGGCGCCGTTGGACATCAAGGTCTTGATGCGGCCGCCGAACACCATGTCTATCTCTTTGAGACGAGTCAGGGATTTATCGAGGATGGTGACGTCGGCCCCAGCGCCCATGGCCATGCGCGCGGCGTTCAGACCCACCACGCCGCCGCCTATCACCACGACCTTGGCCGGGGCCACGCCCGGCACGCCGCCCAGCAACACGCCGCGGCCGCCCTGCGCCTTTTCAAGCGCGTGCGCGCCGGCCTGGATGGCCATGCGGCCGGCCACTTCGGACATCGGCGCCAGCAAGGGCAAGCCGCCGCGCTCGTCGGTGACGGTTTCATAGGCGATGGCGACGGCGTCGGATTCGATCAGCAGCTTGGTCTGCTCCGGGTCCGGCGCCAGGTGCAGGTAAGTGAACAGCACCTGGCTCGGACGCAGCAATCGGCACTCCACCGGCTGCGGTTCCTTGACCTTGACTATCATGTCCGCCCGCTCGAACACCTCTTCCGCATTGGAGGCGATGGACGCACCCGCCTGAATGTACTGTTCGTCGGTAAAGCCTATGGCCAGGCCCGCATGGGTCTGCACCAACGCCTTGTGGCCGTGAGCCACCAACTCGCGCACGCCGGAGGGAGTCAGCCCCACCCGGTATTCGTGATTTTTGATTTCCTTCGGAACGCCAATCAACATAGTCGCCTCCAGGCAGGTTCTGGTTCAGGAAACGCGCAGTGGAATCCGTTTAAGAAAATTCACATCGCGCTTGCCCTTTCCAACTGATTCTGACTATAAAAGCTCACCCTTGCAAAGATATTTGATTTTGCGACGCAGCAAGCACATTGGGCCTGCTACGCTGTACAATGCCCCAATTGTCTAAAATTATTAACATATTGATGGAGCAGGAAGAATGGATGTCGGCGCGCGCTTGAGAATGGTCAGGACAAGGCTCGGCTTGTCGCAAAGAGAGCTGGCCAAGCGGGCCGGCGTCACCAACGGCACCATTTCGCTGATCGAACAAAACCGCGTCAGCCCTTCCGTCAGCTCGCTGAAAAAAGTGCTGGAAGGCCTGCCTATCACGCTGGCGGAATTCTTCACCTTCGATGCCGAGCCCAGCCAGCCGCGCGTGTTCTACCAGGCGGACGAGCTGCCCAACCTCGGCAACGACGACATCAACCTGATGCTGGTGGGCACGGCCCACGACAAGCGCGACATCGCCATCCTGCGCGAGCGCTATCTGCCCGGCGCCGACACCGGCCCGGACATGCTGGTGCACGAGGGCCAGGAGGGCGGCGTCATCATCCGCGGCAGCATAGAAGTGACGGTAGGCAATGAAAGCCGCGTGCTAGGGCCCGGCGATGCCTATTACTTCGACAGCAAGCTGCCGCACCGTTTCCGCAATGTAGGCGACGATATTTGCGAGATGGTCAGCGCCAGCTCGCCCCCCACCTTCTAGGTCAAATGGCCGATCGCTCCGTTCGCGGGGCATCCGCTCCTACCGCGCTCGCCCCAATGGCGCGTTGATTGAAATCTGCAGTCCCTTGTCAGTCTGAAACTCAATAACAGAATCCATGAGGAGAGCCGCATGTCCCGCAGTCACGAAGAATGGAAGCAATACGCAGCAGACCTGAAAATAGAAGGCCGCGCCTTCGTCGATGGCGAATATAGAGAAGCCGCCGACGGCAAGCGCTTCGATTGCGTCAATCCGGCAAGCGGCGCCAAACTGGCCGAGATCGTCCATTGCGGCGAAGCCGAAGTGAACGCCGCAGTGGAAGCCGCCCGCCGCGCCTTCGACTCCGGCGCCTGGTCCGAACTGGCACCGCGCCAGCGCGGCGCCATCCTGAAGCGCTTCGGCGCGCTGATCCGCGGACACGCGGACGAACTGGCGCTGCTGGAAACCCTGGATGCCGGCAAACCCATCGGCGACACCACCACGGTGGATGTGCCGGGCGCGGCTTATTGCGTGGACTGGTTCGCGGAAGCGATAGACAAAATCGGCGGCGAAGTGGCCCCAGTCGACCCCAAGCTGGTGGGACTGGTGACCCGCGAGCCGGTGGGCGTGGTGGCCGCCATCGTGCCGTGGAATTTCCCGATCCTGATGGCCAGCTGGAAATTCGGCCCGGCGCTGGCCGCCGGCAACGCCGTCATCATCAAGCCCTCGGAAAAATCGCCGCTGACCGCCATCCGCCTCGCCGCCCTGGCCAAGAAGGCCGGCATGCCGGACGGCGTGTTCCAGGTGCTGCCGGGCGCCGGCGACGTCGGCCGCCTGCTGGCGCTGCACATGGATGTGGATTGCGTGGCTTTCACCGGTTCCACCGCCGTGGGCAAGCTGATCGCCGGCTACGCCGCGCAGTCCAATCTGAAGCGGGCCTGGCTGGAGCTGGGCGGCAAATCGCCCAACATCATTCTGCCGGACTGCCCGGACCTGGCGCGCGCCGCGCGCGCCGCCGCCGGCGCCATTTTCTACAATATGGGCGAAATGTGCACCGCCGGCTCGCGCGTGCTGGTGCACAAGGACATCAAGGCACGCTTCCTAGAAGCGTTCAAGGAAGCCGCCGCTGGCTACTATCCGGGCGATCCGCTGGACCCGGCCACGTCCATGGGCGCCATCGTCGACGATATCCAGTACCGCAAGGTGCTGGGCTACATCGACAAGGGCCTCAGCGAAGGCGCCGGCCTGATCGTGGGCGGCAAGGCTGCCCACGTCGACAAGGGCCTGTTCATCGAGCCGACAGCCTTCGACTGCCCCAGCGACCAACTGACCATCTGCCGCGAGGAAATCTTCGGACCGGTGCTGTCCGTCATCACTTTCGAGAGCCTGGATGAGGCCATCCGCATCGCCAACGACACGGAATACGGCCTGGCAGCGGCGGTATGGACCGCCGATCTGTCCACCGCCCATAAAGTGTCGCGCCGGCTGCGCGCCGGCACGGTATGGGTCAACTGCTACGACGAGGGCGGCGACATGAACTTCCCGTTCGGCGGCTACAAGCAGTCCGGCAACGGCCGCGACAAATCGCTGCATGCGATGGAAAAGTACACCGAACTCAAGAGCACCTTGATCAAGCTGTAAACGACTGCCCGCGCAGGCGCGGCCCGGCTCAAGCCTGGCCGGCCGCCTGCCTCACCAGCCAGCGGCGGATGGCCGCCTCTTCCTCGGCCGACAGGCCGCCCAGCATGGCGGTCTCCAGCGCATACACCCGTTTTTTGCTCTCCGCCAGCAGCGATGCACCCTTCGCGCTGAGCTGCAGCTGGACAATGCGTCCATGGCTGGCGTGCGGCGTAGCCTCCACCAAGCCCGCCTTCTTCAAATTGGCCACGATTACGCTGACAGTCTGCGGCGTCAGCAGAGCCAAGCGCGCCAGATCGGCATTGGAATGCCCCGGGTAGGCCGCCAGCATGGTCAGCACCACGAACTGCGGCGGCGTGACGCCCAGATCAGCCAACGCCCTCTCCGTTCTCAAGTGATGCGCCGCGGCCGCCTGCCGCAGCAGATAGCCGATATGGCCGCCCTCGCCCCTTTTGCCCTCTCCGGCTGCCGGCGCCTCGGCCATCGATGACTTGCTCATAATATCAAAGCTCTGATATGTTGTGGGTTGTAAGAATTCTGACATCTATTTCTAGCCACGAGGATACCATGATGAGCCTGGAAATCCGCGACATCGACACGTCTGAGGGCCTGCGAGCCTGCTTTCCGCTGATGCGCCAACTGCGCCCCCACCTGTCCGGACCGGATGAACTGGTGGAACGCTGGGAGCGCCAGCGCCGGGAAGGCTACCGCTTGCTTGGTTTGTATCAGGACGAGCGGCTGGTCGCCCTGGCGGGTTGGCGTCCCACTGAAAACCTGGTCCATGGCAGACATATGTATGTCGACGACCTGGTCACCGACGAGAGCTGTCGTGGACAAAAGTTGGGAGAAGCGCTGTTGAATCATCTCAGGCGGCTGGCAGGCCGACACGATTGCGCCAAGCTGTTGCTGGACACGCCGATGGCCAACACCCTGGGCCATCGTTTCTACTACCGCCAGGGCCTGGTGGCCACGGCCCTGCGTTTTCTGCAGCCTTTGCGCGATCCGTCCGCTTGAATCAGACAAGCGGGCGGCCTTGGCTATAATCAGCGGTGAATAAACCATGCGCCGGCCGGGCAGTCCGCCGGCCGCAGCCACGGATTCCGGATTCATGCCAGTCGCCGCACCGCATCGCCGCAACGTGTTACCGCGTTTCCTCCTCGCCTTGGCCCTGCCGGTCTTGTCGCTCGGCCTCTTCGCGCAGGCCTGCGCCAATCCCGCTTGCCCCAATGGCCCCCTCAGGATCGGATTCTATAAATTCGGCGCCGCCTATCGCGACGGCAAGGGCTATGACGTGGATCTGGTGCGCGAACTGGCCCGGCGGCTGCGCTGTCCGATAGCCGAAGAACTGAATCTGCCCCGCGTTCGCGCGCTGAAAATGCTGGAAACCGGGCAAGTCGACATCGGCACCTCCACCCTATCCACGCCGGACCGCCAGGCCTACGCCTGGATCTACATCTACAATCACACCAAGAACATGGTACTGCTGCAGGCCTCGGTCAAATCGCGCACGCTGCCCGACCTGCTGAACGACCCCGCCGTGCGCTGGGGCAAGGTCCGCGGCTATCGCCATAGCCAGCAGCAGGATCAGTGGCTGGCGCAGATGGAAGCCAGGCGCAAGCTGGTGGTGGCCGACGACGAAGACGATCTGTACCGCATGCTGGACGATGGCATCGTCACCGCGATTTTCGCCCATCCCGCCAGCTATGGCCGCTGGCTGCGCGATCCGCAGGTAGCCAGGCGCATCGCGGTGCTGGACCTGTTTCCAGCCGGCGAAACGCTGGCGGGCGGCATCGCCCTGAGCAAGGCGCGTTTCAGCCGCGACGCGGCCGAGCGCTGGCACCAGGAAGTGCTGAAGATGTACCAGGACGGCAGCCTGTTCGACATTCTGCGGCGCCACCTCAGCGAGGGCGCCGCCAGACAGATGACGCAGCAAGCGCTGGAGTGAGCGATGGGAGGTGGAATGGCAAACGCGTTTCGAAACCTGGCGGCCTGCGCCGCCGCGCTATGGCTGGCCGCGGCCGATGCGGCGCCCAATCCGGCCTGCCCCAACGGCCCGGTGTCCATCGCCTACTTCGACTACGGCGCCGCCTACCACGAAGGCAAGGGCTACGATGTCGAAACGCTGCATGAATTGGTCAAGAGAATGGGCTGCCCCATCCAGAGCGATGCCGAATATCCGCGCATACGCGTGCTGAAGCTGCTGGAAATCGGCCAAGCCGACCTCAGCGCCTCGACCACGGTCACGCCGGAGCGGCAGCGCTATCTGTGGATGCTGCCTTACCACTACACCAAGAACCTGGTGCTGCTGCGCCCCGGCGCGCAGGCGGAAACGCTGGATGACCTGCTCAAGATACCAGACCTGCGCTGGGGAATGGTTCGCGGCTACCGCCATGGCCCCGCCGGCGACAAAATGCTGGAGGAGCTGGCCCGGCAAGGCAAAGTGGCTGTCGCCGCCAACGATGACGACTTATATAAAATGGTATGCGGCGGCGTCGTCACCGCGGTCTTCGGCATTCCCATCAGCTACGACCCTTGGCTGAGCGCTCACCCGAACTGCCAACGCATCGTCATCCGCGACATGTTCCCCGACAGCGAAACCAGTCCGGGCGCCATCGTGCTCAGCAAGCAACGCTTCAGCCAACAAGCTGCGGAGCTGTGGCAGGCGGAGTTGCGCCGCATGTTCCGGGATGGCTCGATACGCGCCATCATGCTGCGCTACTACAGCGCGCCGGCAGTGGACAAACTGCTCAAATCGCTGGGCGACTGACGCCATGCAAAAGACCCGCCGGCATGCCGGCGGGTCTCGTCTTTGTCGCGGCGGACTTACAGAGCCAGCTTGGCGACAGCCTCCTTGGCCAGATGGATGGAAGTGGCGCGCTTGTCCGGGCCCATGCCTATGGCTTCGGCGCGGATGATTTCCACGTCGCTCACGCCGAGAAAGCCCAGCACCTTGACCAGGTAGTCTTCCTGGAAGTCCATCAGGCTGCCCTGCTCGCCGCTGTGCACGCCACCGCGGGCCGACACCACCACCACTTTCTTGTTCGGCACCAGACCCACCGGGCCGGTTTCCGTGTACTTGAAGGTGCGGCCGGCGGCGGCCACGCGGTCAATCCAGCTCTTCAACTGCGTCGGGATGGAAAAGTTGTACATCGGCGCGCCGATCACCAGCACGTCGGCGGCGATGAATTCCTCTATCAGTTGATCGCTCAGCGCCGCCTCGCTGCGTTGCAGCGGAGTCCAGTCGGCTTCCGGCGCGAATCGCGTGCCGACGATCTCGCCGGACAGGTGGGCGATCGGGCTGGCCGCCAGGTCGCGGTAGCTGGTTTCCACGTTGGCGTGGCGCTGGCGCAGGGTGTCGGCTACGACGGCGGACAGTTCGCGGGTGACGGAGTTGTCGGCCAGGATGCTGGAATCGAGATGGAGCAGTTTCATGTTCAGGTCCTTCGTTGTCGGGTAGGAATGAGTGCATGATAGGCATGCGCAACAATCCAGACTAGACTGCTAAAATCGGAAACATTGTTCCATTGGTGAAACAATAATGCAGGATCTGAATGACTTGATGTACTTCGCCAAGGTGGTGGAGCACGGCGGATTCATGGCCGCGGGCCGCGTGCTGGGCGTGCCCAAGTCCACGCTGTCCCGCCGAGTGGCGGAGCTGGAAACCCGGCTGGGCGTGCGCCTGCTGCAAAGAACCACGCGCCGGCTGTCGCTGACCGAAATCGGCAACCAGTACTACCAGCACTGCCAGGCCATGCTGGCCGAGGCCGAGGCCGCCGACGAGGCCATTCTGCAAAGCAGCGCCGAGCCTCGCGGCCTGATCCGGGTCAGCTGCCCGGAGCTGTTGTGCAAGACCATGCTTAGCGCCGCGCTGCCGCGCTTTCTGGCCCAGCACCCGCAGGTCCGAGTGCTGCTGGAATCGACCAATCGTCGGGTAGACCTGATAGAAGAAGGCGTGGACGTGGCGCTGCGCGTGCGAAACGTGATCGAGGACAGCGCCAGCCTGGTAGTGCGGCGGCTGGGCAAAAGCCGGATGATCCTGGTCGCCAGCCCGGACTTGCTGGCGCGGCATGGCGAGCCGCAATCGCCGGAGCGGCTCGCCGCGCTGCCCTCGCTGGCGATGAGCCGGCCGGATGGCCGCGGCCAATGGGTGCTGCTGGACAATGTGGGGCAGAGCTACACCATTCATCTGGACGCGCCGCGGCTGATGACGGACGACATGATCGCGCTGCTGGAGGCCGCCATCGCCGGCATAGGCATCGCCGCGCTGCCGGCCAATGTCTGCCACCAGGCGCTGGCGGACGGCAGGCTCAAGCATATCCTGCCGCAGTACGACTTCCCCTGGGGCATACTGCACGCGGCCTTCCCCACCCGGCGCGGCCTGTCGCCGGCGGTGCGCGCCTTTCTGGACTTCATCGCCGAGGAGTTGATCAGCGATGAGATGGCCGGAGACTGGGGCCGCGCCGACATTCGCCCGGCATGACATTTGCTTGATTTGAATATCACCACCAGGAAACCAAGCCATGTTCACGCTGCGCCCGCTGACCGAATCCGACTCCATCGAACAATTGACAACCCTGCTGCACCGCGCCTACGCCCAGTTGGCCGCGATGGGCCTGCGCTATACCGCGGTGGACCAAAGTCCCGACGTCACCCGCCGCCGCATCCGCGGCGGCCACTGCCTGCTGGCCTGGCACCAGAATGCGCTGGCCGGCACCGTAACGGTGCACGGCGCCCTGCCCACCTCCCAATGTCCGCAGTTCCGCCACCCCGACACCGCCGTGCTGGTGCAGCTGGCCGTGGATCCGGAATATCAGGGCCTGGGCCTGGGCGAATGGCTGATGCGGGCGGCTGAAGACTGGGCCAGCGCCCAAGGCTGCGCGGCCATTCGGCTGGATACCGCGCGCGACGCCATCCATCTGGTGAGCCGCTACCAGCGCCGCGGCTACCGCATGGAAGCGCCGCTGCAGTGGCCGGACAAAGCCTACCAAAGCGTGGTGATGGTCAAATCGCTGGAAACTCCGCGGCCCGGCGAGGCTCGAACCGGTAGTTGCAGCGCAACAAATTGATGGCCGCGCGCCACAAATCCGGCGCAGACCATTCGCATTTATTGCATTGCAGCACATAACGAGTACAGTGGCAGCCATGGCCCCCGTGGCCGCCGCACCGTTTCCACTTATCCAAACGCAAGGGGTTGCAATGTGGTCAGCTACTGCAGTTCGAGCAGGAAATCTTCCGTTCGCCCAACCGTTGTTTGATTACTGGCTGGACGCCTGCCAGCGCGGCATCCTGTACTGGGACACCCTGTACCGCCGCGGCGCCACCTATCTGGAACACTGCGAGAGCGGCAAGCCGCCGGTGCTGGTGTTCGACTACGAAATCATCATGGACGCCCGCGAGCTGCCCGATCCGGCCAACTACGCGCTGGCAGCCATCCAGCCGCCGGCCGGCTGCCCGGCCACCGACCCGTCCCGCCGTCCCTTCGTCGTCATCGACCCGCGCGCTGGACACGGCCCCGGCATAGGCGGCTTCAAGATGGACAGCGAAATCGGCATCGCGCTGCAGCAAGGCCATCCTTGCTATTTCGTGATGTTCTTCCCGCAGCCCGTGCCGGGCCAGACCATAGAAAGCGTGGCCAAGGCCGAAGGCCACTTCCTGGCCCGCGTCAACGAGCTGCATCCGGACAGCGACGGCAAACCCTTCGTCATCGGCAACTGCCAGGGCGGCTGGGCGCTGGCCATGCTGGCGTCCGTCGCGCCGGAGCTGGTCGGCCCCATTCTGCTGGCCGGCTCGCCCTTGTCCTACTGGGCCGGCGTGCGCGGCAAGAACCCGATGCGTTACGCCGGCGGCCTGAACGGCGGCACCTGGAGCGCCTCGCTGGCCGGAGACCTGGGCAACGGCCATTTCGACGGCGCCCACCTGGTGGAAAACTTCGAAAAGCTGGACCCGGCCAACACGCTGTGGAAGAAATCCTACAATCTGTACTCCAAGGTGGACACCGAGCCGCAGCGCTATCTGGATTTCGAGCGCTGGTGGGGCGGCCACTATCTGCTGAACAAGGCGGAGATGGAATGGATCACCCAGAAGCTGTTCGTCGGCAACGAGCTGGTCCACGGCAAAGTCACCAACCACGACGGCACCATGCGCGTGGACATGCGCAATATCCGCTCGCCCATCATGGTGTTCGCCTCCTGGGGCGACAACATCACGCCACCGCAGCAAGCGCTGAACTGGATCGCCGACCTGTACGACAATGTGGAAGACATCCGCAACAACGAGCAGACCATAGTCTATTGCCTGCACAACAAGGTGGGCCATCTGGGCATCTTCGTCTCCTCTGGCGTGGCCAATAAGGAGCACAGCGAATTCGCCAGCGCGCTGGACCTGATAGATGTGCTGGCGCCGGGCCTGTACGAGGCGGTCATCGAAGACATCGCGCCGGACGCGCCGGGCCAGGAGTACATCGAAGGCCGCTACATCATCCGCTTCGAAGCCCGCGATGTATCCGACATCCTGGCGCTGGACGACGGCCGCGACGACGAGCAGGCCTTCGAAGTGGTGAAGCGAGTATCCGAGATCAACCAGGGCGTGTATGACCGCTACCTGTCGCCCGCTGTGCGCGCCTTCAGCAACGAGGCCGGCGCCCGCCTGCTGCGCGAACTGCACCCCGCCCGCTTCGAACGCACGCTGATCTCGCCCAAAAACCCGTGGCTGTGGTGGCTGCCCGCCCTTGCCGAGCAGACGCGCGCGCAACGCCGCCCGGTGGCGGAGGACAATCCGCTGTGGCAATGGCAAGAGCGCATGTCCGATCTCATCGTCCAATCGCTGGACCGCTACCGCGACCTGCGCGACGCGGCGCAGGAGCAGCTGTTCCGCTCCATCTACGAATCGCCGCAACTGGCCACGCTGGTGGGCGTGCAGCCGGCGGGCGAGCCGCGCAGCCAGGCGCTGGCTTGGGAAAGCCGCGAATTGGCCCGCCTCAAGCGCGAGGCGCTGGACCCGAGCTTCGAGCACGGCACGCTGGCCGACGGCTTCGTGCGCTTGCTGCTCTACGTCAGCATAGGCATGGGCGTAGTGGACGAGCGGCCGTTCAACGCCATCCGCCGCGTGATGCGCGACGTGCGCCATGAATACCCGCTGACGCTGATGCAGCTGAAGGACATCGTGCGCCACCAGGTGGCCTTGGTGCGCCTGGATGCGCCGCGCGCGCTGCGCGGGCTGTCGCTCCTATTACCCGAACCGCACCGCCGCCATCAAGCATGGATGCTGGCGCGCGATCTGCTGGCCTTGAACGGCCCGATTCCGGCCGAGCATCAGGCTCGGCTGGACGAAGTGGCCAGAACGCTCGAACTGCAACCGTCTCCGACCGCCACCATCCTGCCCGGCGCGCCAGCGCCCGCAGCGGCGGAAATCAGCCACGCCGCGACCCCGGAACCGGTCCAAGCCGCCGAGCTGAGCAAAACAGCCAGCGCCGCCTCTGCGACGGCGGCTCAGGCCAAGCCCGCCCCCGCCAAAACCGGCGCCGCGCGCAAACCCGCGGCCAAGCCAAACGGCCAGACCCCGCCTGCACCCAAGACGGCGCGGCCGGTAGGCAAAGACGAAGCCTGATTCGCCTTGCCGCCATCCAACCGCCGGCCTCCTATCGAGGCCGGTTTTTTTCGCCATCCGCGGCAAGCGCATTGACCAATTAAACAGAAAAAGCTAATATTCAACCCTCTGCGGGAGAGAGGGGCCATGCCCCCGCCGAAGACGCAAACTCCCATAATCGCTCAGGCAAGCCGTACCGCAGCGCATCATCGTTTCAAGCCGATTGGAGAGAGGCCGCCCTGCGCGGCCCACCGAAGGGGCAAGCGGCCGCCGGCCGCGCAACTCTCAGGTAAAAGGACAAGGGGAGAGGCTGTTCCGCACGCCGGAATTCCACTCAGGAGACTGCCTTGTCCGAACGAGCCATCGTCGGCGCTCGGCCTATGCCCGCGCCTTCCCGTTTATCCCATTCCCGCGCCCGCGCGCTTGCCTCTCCCGAGGTTTGCCCATGCTGAGCCTGATCTACCTGATCGCCATCACCGCTGAGGCCATGACCGGCGCGCTGGCCGCCGGCCGCCGCCGCATGGATATTTTCGGCGTGGCCGTCATCGCGTTTCTCACCGCCCTGGGCGGCGGCACCGTGCGCGACATCGTGCTGGGCCGCTATCCCATAGGCTGGACCCAGCACCCGGAGTACGTGCTGCTAGTGGTGGCCGGCGGCCTGGCCGCGGTGCTGATCTCGCGCTACATGCGCCATCTGAATCGACTGTTCCTGCTGCTGGACGCGTTGGGGCTGGTAGCGTTCACCGTCATAGGCTGCGACGTGGCCCTGGGCATGGGCTACCACCCTGTCATCGTGGCCATGGCCGGCATGATCACCGGCATCGCCGGCGGCATTCTGCGCGACGTGCTGTGCAACCGCGTGCCCGTCGTGTTCCGCCGCGAGCTGTATGCCAGCGTGTCCTTGCTGGTGGCCATGCTGTATCTGGGTCTGGAGGCGCTGCATGCGCCGCATGATTGGAACATAGCCGCCAGCTTCGCCTTCGGCCTGGCCTTGCGCATGGCCGCGCTGTGGCGCAAATGGCGGCTGCCGGTCTTTGCCTACATCCACGATCACCACTGACCTCCCGCGCCGCGCCCCGACTGGATCCTATTGCCCGCTTGAACTGAATAGTTTAAGAGGCGCGCCGAATCCGCCGGACGGGAATTCGCGGCAGGCAGGGGCGGCCCGCGGATACCGGGCGCGGGGGCGCCCCTTGGTCCGCCAGCAGGCGGCAGCAACATGAAATATGGCCCGCGCCTCATGCACGCCTTCCCGCCGCCGCCTCATCATCTCGGCGACACAGCGCCTGCCGCGCCGGGCTCCACGTCCGGGGTATCGCCTCCGTCACGGCTTGGCATATCCATACGCGCGCCAGATCTTCAGCGACTCGGGATTGAACAGGTATTCAAACAGTTTTCGAGCGTCCGGTTGGCCGGCCGCCGGTCTCAGCAACGCCGCCGTTTGCCGGATGGGCGGATGGGTATCCGGCGGGATTTCCACCCAATGCCCTTTGCCCAAGCGCGAGTGTTCCAGCACCTGAGACTTGGAAACAAAACCGCCGGCCACCTTGCCGGACTCCACCAGCGCGGCGACGTGGGCGACATCCGGCGCTTTGACGAAACGCGGGCGCAAGCGCTCAGCCAGCTGGTAGTGGTTCAAGCTGTATAAAACCGCCCGGCCATAGATGCTGCCCTCGGGATCCGGCAGCGCGATCATCCCCCTGCCTTGGCGCAGCCACTCCAGCCAGCCGCTCTCATGAAAATCCGCATCCAGCGACCATAGCACTAAGGAACCCAAACCAAAGATGCGCGGTTCCTCCAGACAGCGCCCCTGCGCCTGCAGCTTATGGGTGTATTCGTCGCTAGACGAGATATAGATTTCATACGCGGCGCCATTGGCAATCTGCGAGGCCAGCGCCACCGGAGGACCATAAGCCACCTTTACCGTTACGCCGGTCTTTGCCGTGAAATTTTTGACGATCTCATTCAACGCCGGCTCGGTATTGCTGGCGGCGGCTACCGTGACCGGCGCGGCATGGGCAATGGCCAATGCGCAGGCCAGCAGGCACGCTGCCAATATCTTCGGCATGATGGACTCCCTGGACTTCACGATTCAGCATAGGGTATCCGCCGCAAACAAAAATGGCCCAGCGCCCCGAGGCGGCATGCATGATCAAACAGTCTGCGCTTCGCGGATGCGGGCGATGAGCCACTCCGCGGCACGGCTCAGCAGCGCGCCCTTGCGCACCAGCAGCACCAGGCTCAGGCCCGGCGGCCGCTGACTGAGCGGCAGTTCAACGAAGCGCTGCGCCGTCAATGTCGCCTGCAAGGCCAGATTGGACATCGGCACCACCGCGTCCATCGTCATCAACAGGCCGCATAACAGCACATTGGAGGTGCAGCACGTCATGCGCTCGGGCGGCGCCAGCCCCTCGCGCGCGAACATGCCATGCACAAAGCGCTCATAGTGGCCGCTCATGTCGGTATGCAGCCACTCGGCCTGTCGCAATGCCGACAACTCGGCGGCATGCCGCAACGGGCTTTCTGCGCGAACGGCAAAGCCGGATGGCGATTCGCGCAGCCGCTCCACCCGCACGAATGGATCGTCTGGCGGCGAGGCGAAAGCGCCCAGCGCGAAATCCAGTTGGCCGCTGCGCAAGCCGTCCAGCAACTGCTGGCTGTCCAGCTCCAGAAAATCCACTTTCACCTGCGGCATGGCCCGGCGGAACGCCGCGAACGCCTGCGGCAACACCTCCAGTCCGGCCAATGGCGTCAGGCCGATGCGCAGGCTGCATTCTCGCCCGGAGCGCAATCTATCCATTTCCCGCTCCGCCCGCTCCAATTCGCGCATGACCAGCCGCGCGTAGCCCAACAGCGTCTGGCCGGCATCGGTCAGGGTCACGCCCCAGGAATTGCGCAGCAGCAAGGCCACGCCCTGCTCCGTCTCCAGCTCGCGCAGCGCCTTGGTGATGGCGGGCTGCGTCACGCACAACGCGCGCGCCGCCGCGTTGACGCTGCCGTGGTCGGCCACCGCGGCCAAGGCGCGCAGCTGGTGATGCTTGAGCTGACTCATGGATAACTCCTGGTTATGGCTATCAATATTTGTGCTTATTCAAGGCAAATAGTTTTGCCTAGCATGGTTCGGCGCCTTTCAACCAGGAAACCAAGCCATGGCAAACGATACCTTCATCCTCCCGGAAATCCTGAACAGCCTGGATGAATTCATCCAGCTGCGCCGTCAGATCCACGCCCACCCGGAGCTGGGTTTCGAAGAAATGCAGACCAGCGAACTGGTGGCGGCCAAGCTCCGCGAATGGGGCTATGACGTGCATGAGGGCATAGGCCAAACCGGCGTGGTGGGCACGCTGCGCGCCGGCAATGGCAAGCGCGCGCTCGGCATACGCGCCGACATGGACGCGCTGCCCATCCAGGAAGCCACCGGCCTGCCCTATGCCAGCGTCTGCCCCGGCAAAATGCACGCCTGCGGCCACGACGGCCACACCGCCATCCTGCTGGCCGCCGCCAAATACCTGGCCGAAACCCGCCGCTTCAACGGCACGCTGCACCTGATCTTCCAGCCTGCGGAGGAAGGCCTGGGCGGTGCGCCGGCCATGCTGAACGACCGCCTGTTCGAGCGCTTCCCCTGCGATGCCGTCTATGCCCTTCACAACGCGCCCGGCCTGCCGGTGGGCTGCTTCGCGCTGAAGGAAGGCGCGATGGCCGCCTCGTCCGACAGCGTGGACGTGCGCCTGATCGGCGTGGGCGCGCACGGCGCGATGCCCAGCTTCGGCCGCGACCCCATCGTCGCCGCCTCGTCCATCGTGATGGCGCTGCAGACGCTGGTGGCGCGCAATATTCCCGCCACCGAGGCCGGCGTGGTCACGGTCGGCTCGCTGCATGCCGGCAAGACGCACAACGTGATTCCGGAACACGCCGAGATGAAGCTGACCGTGCGCTCGCTCAGCCGCGACGTTCACGCCACGCTGAAGCAGCGGCTGCATGAAACCATACAGCTGCAGGCGCAGAGCTATGGCGTGACCGCGCAGATAGATTACCGCGCCATCGCGCCGGTGCTGGTCAATACGCCCGATGAAACCCGCTTCCTGGCCGAGCTGATCCGCGAACAGGCCGGCGCGCAGCGCTTGATCGAGCCGCCGCAAGGCATGATGGGCAGCGAGGACTTTGCCTGGATGCTGGAAGAGAAACCAGGCTGCTACGTGCTGCTCGGCAACGGCACGGAAAGCCGCGGCGGCTGCATGGTCCACAACCCCGGCTACGACTTCAACGACCTGGCGCTGCCGGTGGGCGCCTCGCTGTGGGCGCGGCTGGCGGAAAGCTATCTGCGCGGCTAATGCGCGGCGCGATCAAGCCGGCGGCACAGCCGGCATCGCAAGACAAAGGAGAAACCAATGCTGCGTCACACCTGGCCGCCCCTGCTGGCGGCCTGTTTGGCCCCATTCGCGTGGGCCGACTCTTTCCTGCTGACCCGCCTGCAAGGCCTGCCGCAGTTCAACGGCACGCTGAAGGACGGCGGCGTCGCCCCATATGGCACCTTGGACCTGGGCGTCAGCTACTCGCAAGCCGGCGGCAAGCGCGCCTGGCAGCTGCAGAGCGGCGGCGAATGGACGTCTAAGTTCGGACTGGCCGGCCGCGAGCTATTGGGCGGTGGCTGGCGGACAGAATTCAATCTGGAGGCTGGCTTCAACGCCAACGACGGCACGCCGCAATCGCCCGGCATCCCGTTCAACCGCGAAGCCTGGCTGGGCCTGGAGTCTTCGCGCTGGGGCGCGCTGCGCCTGGGCCGCCAGCTCAACGCCGGCCTGCCGCTGTTCGTCGATCCGTTTGGGGCGGTCAATACCAACTCGGTCTACAGCTGGGCGGGCATGGGCGCGGTGCAGACGCCGCGCGGCGTCTTGCCCAATGCCGACCTCGGCCCCGGCTCCGCCCAGCTCGACAGCCGGCTGGGCCACGCCGCGAAATGGATTTCGCCGCGCGGCCAGGGCTTCAACGTCGAGTTGCTGCAGGCCGCTTCGCCCAACCGGCGCGCGCCGGGCAGCCGCGGCGCCATGTTGGCCCATCTGGAAGGCCCCCTATTCCTGGCCGCCAGTTTCAATCAGAGCTGGCAACCGCTGTCGCCGTCTGGTGCGGACTCGACGCGCAATGATTTCTACGGCCTGGCGGCGGTCTACGACATCGGCCGGCTGGTGCTGTCGGCCTCCCACACCGTCACCGTGCCGCGCCGCCAAGAGAACGGCATCGCCCGCGTCTACACCGCCGGCGCCATCGTCGCGGAAAAACGGCATGTCTACCGCCTGTCCACCGTCTACCGCGATACCTCTGGCGCGCGCGACTCGGCTGGACAAGCCATCGCCAGCTCCGCCATCGGCCTGATGCTGGGCTACGACTACAACCTGTCCAAACGCACGGGCCTGTACGCGCGCGCCGGCGCCATCCGCAATCTAGGCGGCTCCACCCTGATACTGAACGGCCAGCCGCTGCCCGCCGACGCGCAAGGCAGGCCGCAGTACGGAGTCTCGCCCGTCACCGTCGCCGTGGGCCTGTACCACAACTATTTCTGAAGCCGCTTGTCCCTATCCAGATCGAGGAACACATCATGAACAAGACGCTGACCGTCCCCGCGGCCGACGCGCCGGTAATGCACACCGCCTCGTCGCGCCGCACCATCGTCGCGGTATCGCTGGGCAACTGGCTGGAGCTGTACGACTTCACCGTGTTCAGCTTCTTCGCCGTGCTGATCGGCAAACTGTTTTTCCCGTCGCATAGCGAGTACGGCTCCTTGCTGATGGCGCTGGCCACCTTCGGCATAGGCTTCGTCATGCGGCCGCTGGGCAGCGTGGTGATAGGCCGCATCGCCGACCGCGCCGGCCGCAAGCCGGCGCTGACGCTGACCATCTGGCTGATGGCCGGCGGCACCGCGCTGATAGGCCTGGCGCCTACCTACGACAGCATAGGCGTGCTGGCGCCGCTGCTCATCGTGGCCGGCCGGCTGCTGCAGGGCTTCGCCGCCGGCGGCGAAGTGGGCGCGGCCACCAGCTTCCTGATGGAGTCCGGCGCGCGCAACCGCCGCGGCTTCATGGTGAGCTGGCAGATGGCCACCCAAGGCGGCGCGGTGCTGGCCGGCGCGCTCAGCGGCGCGCTGCTCAGCCATTTCCTCAGCGCAGAGGCGCTGGAGCGTTGGGGCTGGCGCCTGCCCTTCCTGCTTGGGCTGCTGGTGGGGCCGGTGGGCTTGTACATCCGCCGCCGTCTGGACGAAACCCATCACGCCGAGCCATCCGCCCAACCCGGCCTGGCCGAACTGATCCGCAGCCGCCGCGGCCAGCTCGCTCTTGGCGTCATGCTGATCATGGGCGGCACCGCCAATATGTATGTGGTCAGCCACTATCTGCCGTCCTATCTGATCAAGGTGCTGCACCAGCCGCCGGCCTCCGCGCTGCTGGCCGGCTGCGCGGCCGGACTGGTCCTGCTGCTGGCCTCGCCGCTGGCCGGCAAGCTGGCGGATCGCCTGCCGCGGCGCAAACCGCTGCTGCTGGCCGTCAACGCGCTGTCCGCGCTGCTGACCCTGCCCTGCTTCATGCTGCTGCAAGCCGCGCCCTCGATGCAGACCGCGCTGACCCTGGCGCTGACCTTGACCGCGCTGCTGGCGCTGGGCAGCCCCGCCGGCTTCCTGCTGGTCATGGAAGCCTTTCCACGCCATAGCCGCGCCACCGGCCTGGCCATCGTCTACGCCAGCGGCGTGACGCTGTTCGGCGGCTTCGCCCAGTTCATCGTCACCTGGCTGATCAGCGTCAGCGGCAACCCGCTGGCGCCGGCCTGGTACATCATGGCGTGCAGCTCGGCCAGCTTGCTGGCGCTGCTGGCCTTCCGCGAGGAACAGGCCGCGGACTGACGGACTGGCTTCGTGCCGGCCCCATTGCATACACACAGAATATTCCTTGCCATCTTATTTCTTGTGTACACAATGGAAGGAAGCGAAACCTTCCCGCGCTTTGCCGCATGCGGGTTTGCAAAGACCGCGCGCGGCGCGGCGAGGAGGACAGGATGGAAGTCGACCGTCGTTCCCGCATACACATCGAGCAGCCGGGCAAACCCCGGCTGTATCAGCTGGACGACCTGCCGGGCTACCTGCCGATAGGCGTCGTATCCGTGGGAAACCGCACCGGAGCGCTGCTCAGGAACAAAAGCAGCGGCGTCTACTGCATGGCCAACTCAGGGGTCATCCGCCCCTTGGACCAGCGGCGGATCAAGGCGGCGCTTGGCATAGGCAACGGCGCCGGCGCGCCGCTCAAGCTGGAAGGCGGCGCGCGCAGAAACGTCTACTTGGACGAGGCAAGCATAGCCATCGCCAGCCGGCTGGGAGGCGGCAACATCAGCGAGGGCATACGGCGCGCGCTCAAAGCCTGTTCCAAATCCGCCAAATAGCGGAGAAATAACACCGCTCCGTCGGCGGGAACTAGCGGCGCGTCAGCTCGCGCAGCTTGGCTAACAGGCCCGCATCCGGCTTCGTCCCTATGTCATCCGTCGCGGCCGCCACCCGCCCCTGGCGGTCCAGCAGCAGCACGCGAGTGCTGTGGTTGATCGTGCCGTCCTCCAGTCTGCGGTAACGTATGCCCAGCGCCGCCGCCACGCCGCGGGTGTGCTCATCGGTATCGCTGACGGCCCACACCCAGCCCGGGCCATCCATGCCATGTTCATGCGCCAGCCGCCGCAGCGAATCCGCGGTGTCCTCCTTCGGGTCCAGGCTGATCATCACCGCCGTCAGCTTGCCGCGCGCCGCAGCCGGCAGCGCCGCCACCGTAGCCTCCATATGGTGGAACACGATGGGGCAGGCCAGCTGGCAGCTGCCGTAGAACATCGTCACCAGCGCTGGTTTGCCGGCCAGGTCCGCCATTTTGAAGGGCTGCCCGTTCTGCGCCCGCATCGGCGCATCCAACTGGTACAGTGAATCGCCCGGCAAGGCCGCCGTCGCGACGTGGCAGGCCGCCAGCAACAGCGCGGCCGCCAGGCCATGGTTCCATCGACTCATGGTTTTCTCTCCACATCCGTATCCTTGGCCGCATCCTTGGCGCATCGAAAACCCATAGCTTGCGGCGCGTCGTTGCCGTTCAGCGCCACCAGCATGGCGATGCGCATCAGGATGGTGTAATTGTCCCGGTCGCCCAGCGACAGCGCCGCCGCTCCGCAAGTGGCCAGCGTGCGCTGCTCGCCTTGCGCGCGGCTGTCCGTCGCGACGAACAGGCCGTTGAAATCCTCCACCCACTCGTAGATGGAGCCGTGCATATCGCTGACCCGCCAGAAATTGACGTTCTGCCCCACCGCCGGCAAGCGGCGTCCACCCGGCTGTTCATACCAGCGCAGAATGCGCTCGCGCCAGGCCGGATCGTCGCGCGCGTCGGGGCGCTTGTCGTCCGCCGCCGCGGCCTTTTCCCACTCGTACCAGGTGGGCAGCCGCGCGCCTTCGCTCGCGCAGTAGGCGCGCGCCGCGTG
>NZ_PQWB01000073.1:0-26672 GCF_002924365.1 Chromobacterium alticapitis
GCCCAGCTCAAACGAGCTGGGCTTTGTGCATTGGCGCGCGCGAAGCGCCAAGCCGCCCTCCAACGAGCCCCGCCAGGATACCCTGCCGGGGCTTTGCTGTTTCTAAGGCGCGTTTACGGCGCGACCGGTGGCAAGTCCAGTAAAGCGCTGATTTCCTCTTCATTCCAGACGGCAATGCCGTGTTGCCCCAGTAGCGCGGCAGCGACGCCGCGACCTGGCCGCAATTGCTTGCCAAAGCTGCCATCGTAGATCTGCCGGTTGCCGCAAGACGGGCTGTTCGCCTTCAGCAAGGCATGAGCGCAACCATGCCGTTGCGCCAGCTCCAGGGCTTGTTTGGCGCCGTTCAGAAAGGGCTGGCTGACATCCAGGCCGTTTGCGGCGCTTACCTTAGCTTGATTAGCCAGCACGTCGTCGCCACTGCCGCCAATGATTTCTGCGGCGGGTCTCGGAGTGGGCAGTCCGCCCAGGCATTCGGGGCAGGCTGGAATCAATTCGAAGCGCTCCCGCAGAAGCGTCCAGTTTTCTTGCGGCATCGGCTTGGACTGGCCGTCGTAGCGGACGGGCTGGCCCAGCAGGCAGGCGCTGATCAAAAGTCGGGGTTTGCTCGTCATAGCCGTTTCTCCAGCAGTTGGGCCAATAATCTGCTTGCCGGCAGGATACGCTCATCCGGCACGGCTGCGTAGCCCAGCACCAGGCCATTGCGATCCGCAGGTCCAAGGAAATGGCGGGCCAGCGGTCTTAGCCAAAGCCCTTGTTCGGCGGCCGTCGCTTGCAGTTCCCATTCGTCAAAGCCAGAGGGCAGTCCGGCTAATAGGTGCATGCCGGCTTCGCCGCCGGAAATGGGCAAGGTATCGCCGAGCAGTTGGCTTAGCGCGTGCCGCAGCAAACCCTGGCGACGAGCGTAGAGTTCCCGCATATTGCGGATGTGGTGGGCAAAATGGCCTCGCGCGATGAAGTCGGCTAGCGCCGCTTGGTAGAGGTAACCAGTTTCGCCTTGCAGGCGGGCCTGGCATTGCCTGAAGGCTTCCGTCAATTCGGCTGGCAGAACCAGATAACCGAGCTTGAGCGCGGGAAACATGACTTTGCTGAATGTGCCGAGATAGATGACGCGGCCCTCGCAGTCCAGACTCTGCAGCGCGGCGAGCGGACTGGCGGAATGGCTGAACTCGCCGTCATAGTCATCCTCGATGATCCAACTGTTGTGGCGGCTAGCCAGCTTTAGCAACTCCAGTCGCCGCGCCAGACTCATGGCGACGCCGGTTGGATATTGATGGGCCGGCGTGGTGTAAATCAGTTTGGGCGGCTCGGCCCCGGCGTCGGTGCGTAATCCCTGTTCATCGACCGCGATGGGGCGATAAGCCAATCCCGCTTCCAGCATGGCGGCCTGCGCGCCGGCATAACCTGGCTCTTCCAACCAGGCGATATCGCCCGGATCGGCGAGCAGCTTGGCGGTCAACGCCAGGCCTGCCTGAGTGCCGCTGGTGACCAGAATCTGCTCGGGACTGCAGCGCACGGATCGGGTCAGGAATAGGTATTCGGCGAGCGCATGGCGTAACGCCGGCAGGCCGCCCTGGCGTTGATAGTGCATCCATTCCAGCGGCGCGGATCGTTGGCCGCGAGCTAAGCATTTCTGCCATTGCTGATGCGGAAACTGCTCCAGCTCCGGCTGGCCGGGAATGAAGGCGCCTAGCCGGGCGCTGGGTAGTCGGCTGTGCTGTTGCAGCTGCCTTCCGCGCAGCGACAAGGTGCCGCGTGGACAGGGCGCAGGCGGCGCGGCTGCGGAGAAGGCTTGGCAAACATAGGTGCCGGAGCCATGTCGGCTTTCTAGATAGCCTTCCGCAATTAATTGTTCATAAGCGGCCAGCACGGTATTGCGCCCTATGGCCAGGTTTGCCGCGAGTTGCCGGCTGGCGGGTACGGGGCTGCCGGCTGCTAGCCTGGCTTGTCGTATCAGTTCGCGCAGTTGTCGGTACAACTGACGGGACAGGTTCTCCCCGCCATCCTTTTGCAATTGCGCGCGCAAAAACTCGCAAAGCCAATCGTGGTTCAAAGTGGTTCCATTGTTTATTCGAATGTGGTGCTTATGATAGTACTTTCATCGGCGTAGGATGTCGGCATCCATGAAGAGAGGGCGACGGAAGATGATCAGCCAAGAGGCGTTTTATGCGGCCAAGCTGGCCTATGAGGTGGATGCGGCCGATGTGGCGCATGCCTTTGCCGAGGGAGATCGTTCATTCGTGCTGGTGGATGCGCGCAGCGCTGAGGCGTATGCCTATGAGAGCATTCCCGGCGCGATCAATCTGCCTCACCGGATGATGACAGAACAAAGCACTACGCATCTTTCGCGCGACGCGACCTATGTGACGTTCTGCGACGGCATAGGCTGCAACGGTTCGACCAAGGGGGCCTTGCAGCTGACTCGGCTTGGCTTCAAGGTCAAGGAGCTGCAGGGAGGACTGGACTGGTGGAAGCGCGATGGCTATGCCACTACCCGTGATGCGGGCTGCGGCAAGGAGGTGTGCGATGCGTGCTGAGTGGGAGGCGCTGGCGCAGCCTGCGGAACAGATCGCCACCGGGCAATCGGTAGGTTTGCCGGTGCCAGGCTGGTCCGGCGCAGCCTTTCCGCCGTGGCGCGCGCTGCATGGCCGGCTCTGCCGCATCGAGCCGCTGGCCATAGAGGCGCATGGCGCGCAGTTGTTCGATGCCTTGCACCAAATGCCGGGCGGCGCCAACTGGACATATTTGAGCCATGGTCCTTTTGCGAAGCTGGAGGATTGGCTGGCATGGATGCGCGGCAGCATAGTCCAGGATGATCCGCAGTTCTACGCCATCGTCGATGTCGCCGACGGCGCGGCCATTGGCTTGTGCAGTTATTTGCGCATCGCGCCGGCCGATGGCTGCATCGAAGTGGGGTTCCTGAACTTCTCGCCGCGTTTGCAGCGCAGCCGGCAGGCAACGGAGGCGATGTATTTGATGATGCGCAATGCTTTTGAGTTGGGCTACCGGCGCTATGAATGGAAATGTGACGCCCAGAACGAGCCATCGGTACGGGCCGCGCTGCGCCTGGGCTTCACCTTCGAAGGCTTGTTCCGGCAGGCGCGGACCAATAAGGGACGCAATCGCGACACGGCCTGGTTTTCCATTCTCGATCACGAATGGCCGGCGCGGCGGCGCGCGCTGGAAGGTTGGCTGGCGGATGCGAATTTCGACGATCAGGGGAGGCAGTTGCGCAGTCTCGCTGACTTTGCGGCCTGTCATGAGCATGAACGCTAGGCCGGCAGCAGATTGGTCCGCGTTGATCCAGCCGGGCGCGCGCGATGGGCTGGGCCTGTCGGTGGGCTATGCGTTGGCGGATTGGCGCGGCGCGATATGGCCGCCGCCGCGCGCTTTGGAGGGGCGATGGTGCCGTTTGGAGGCATTGGATGTTGGCCGGCATGGCGAGGCGCTGTTTGCGCATCTTCATGCGGACGAAGATGGCGCGAATTGGACGTATATGAACCAGGGGCCATTCGCCAACCAGGGCGACTTTTTATCTTGGCTGGCAGGCGTGGCGATAGGCGGAACGGCGTTCTACTACGCGATTGTGGATATGGGCAGCGGCGCCGCTCTCGGCTTGGCGGCGTATATGAATGTCGAGGCCGATGCAGGTTGTCTGGAAGTCGGCGGTTTGCATTTCTCTGCGGCGATGCGTCGCGGAAGATTGGCGACGGAAGCCTTGTACTTGCTGCTGCGGCAAGCATTCGAGCTAGGTTTTCGTCGTTGCGAATGGCGCTGCGACGCGCATAACGCAGCGTCCGTACGCGCGGCGCTCCGGCTGGGCTTTGTCTTCGAGTGTCTATGGCGGAAGCGCCGGGTCAGCAAGGGACGGAATCGCGACGCGGCATGTTTTTCCCTGCTGGATGGCGAGTGGCCGGCGCGGGGTCGGGCGCTCGAGGCGTGGCTGCATCCCGCCAATTTCGACCGCTACGGCGCGCAGCGGCGCCGCTTGGCGGAATTCGCCGGCGAAAGTGGATGAAATCGTTCACCGGACTTCATGCGGGATGGCCGCGGCGTTACAATAGGTCCTTGTAATCGTTGATAGTGTTGTCTGATGAAATCTCTGCCGCGCAATGCCCGCATCCGGGGCGAGCCCTTCCTGCCCAGCCGCTTCATTTTCGGCGACGCCGTCGATGATCAGGGACTGGAGGGGTGCGAATACCTGATGCATACCGAGTCTCCAGCCTTTATCTGCCGGCTGGTGGGCAATGACGATACCGACTTTCCCGGCCGCGAGCGCGATGGTCTGGCGAGCGCTGTGCTGTACGACGAGGCGGAAAGCATCACGGTTTATGTTTGCAACCTGCGCTTGCGATTGTTCGACTTCAACTTCTACGACGAAATCGAACCAAACGTCGGCGAGTTGCAGGATATTTGCGATGAAGCGATGCGGACTTATCAGAAGCTGCAGAAGGCTTATATCGAACGCGACGCAGCCGGTCCGCCGCCGCGCGAGATGCAGGCCGGGCCTACCAAGCCTCTGCCGCCAGCCGAACGCCAGCGCGAGGTAGGACGTCTGATCGAACAGGCGCGCCTGGCAGTGGGCAAACCCATGGGCGGGATGCAACTGGCCGCGTCCGTGCAGATGGCCTTGAGGGCTGGCGACCAGGCGGTGTTTACCGAGGCGCAGCTGGCATTGGCCAGCGAGCCCGAGGCGCGGCAATCGCTGGTCCATTGCGGGCGCGACGCGGTGGCTTTCCCCGAAGTGATGCGCAAGGATGGTTCGGTGGTGTCGTTCGAGCTGTGGGCGCTACCTTTCGCATTTTCACGCAGCCAGGGCGGCGTATGGTGGCATTTCCCGCGTTTGGAGTCGCTGGAGGTGGCGCTGGCCGACGCGTTGGAAGTGCCGGAGAAGTCCATCCTGTGGGTATCGCCCACCCTGTTCTCGGTGGACATGCTGAATGAACGCGGCTGCCAGGACTTGGTTCAGTTGGCGCCGGTGATGGATGCCGGTTGCGATTTCGCACCGCTGGATCCAGAGTCCTCGCGCGCGACATACGAGGCGGCGAGCAAGACCAGCGAGCCGCAGCTGGTGATGAGCTGGATTCCCTTCCTGGTGGAGCGCGGCGCCTTGCCGGTGGACAAGGCGCGCCGTCTAGGCCGTCGAGCGCTGGATGTGGCTATGCCCTTGGTGCAGCAAGCGATCGCCGCCGAGATGGAATATGGCGAGGCTGAATTATTCGCGCCCATGCCGTGGTGGGAGGCGCTGTCCAGCGGCATGCGGGCTTGGAACCGCAAGCGCCTAGGCGTGACGGCGGCCTTGCTGGCCAGCCGCCAGGGCGGCTTGGACAAGCTGGAGGCGGTGGCGGAGTATCAGCCGGAAATCCAGGGCTTCGATGTTCTGTTGCGGGTGAAAGGCCTGGAAGAGGCCGAGGCGCACGCGCCTTGGCTGGTGACGCCCGATGTGGCGCCGGACCGGGACGCGGCATGGAAAGACTTGGCTGATTGCCTGCGTGAAGCCGGCATACCGCTGTCGCAAAGCGTGGCGCGCTTGCATTGAGATGCGGCAGACCGTAACTGCCTGCAAAACACCCTCGTCGTTAACGGCGAGGGTGTTTTTTTGCGCGCAAGCTGCACAGGGCTATTTCTGCCAATAGGTTTTGATGTTGACGAATTCGTATAGACCGAATTCCGATAGCTCGCGGCCATAGCCTGAGGCCTTGATGCCGCCGAAGGGCAGGCGCAGATCGGAACTGGTGTGGCGGTTGATGAAGACGCTGCCGGCTTCGATGCGCCGCGCCAATTGCCAGGCGCGCTCGTTGTCGGCGCTGTATATGCTGGCGCCCAGGCCAAACGGCGTATCGTTGGCCTGGCGTATCGCGTCATCCTCGTCCGCGGCGCGCAGTATGCTGGCCACCGGGCCGAATACTTCCTCGTGGTAGACGCGGCAGGACGAATTGACTCGGTCGAGCACGGTGGCGGGGTAGAAGAAGCCTGGCGTGTGCGGCATTTGGCCGCCCAGTTTCAATTCCGCGCCGTGATGGCAGGCATCCAGCACTTGAGCGTGCAGCGCCTCCCTTAGGTCGGCGCGCGTCAGCGGCGACAACGTGGTTGCTGGATCGCGCGGGTCGCCGGCGCGCAGCTTGGACGCTTCCGCGCAGAAGGCTTCGACGAAACGATCGGCGATTTCCGGCACGACTATCATGCGTTTGGCGGCATTGCAGCTTTGGCCTGCGTCGCGGAAGCGAGAGTTGGCGGCGTCGCGGGCGGCGGTTTCGACATCGGCATCGGCCAGAACGATGAAGGGATTGCTGCCGCCCAGTTCCAGCACGGTCTTTTTCAGATGCTTGCCGGCCAGCGAGGCGATGGCTCTGCCTGTGTGGGTGGAGCCGGTAAAGGCCACGGCATCGCATTGCCGGATGGCTTCTTCGACTTGCTCCGTGTCTATCCAGGCCATTTCCAGCACGGACAGGCCGGACTCGCGCGCGATCTCATGCAATAGCTGACTGCATTGCGGCACGGAGGGAGCGGGTTTGACCAGGCAGGCATTGCCGGACATCAGAGCGGGAATGGCGAAGCGCAAGACTTGCCACACCGGGTAGTTCCACGGCATGACCGCGAGCACCAGGCCCAGCGGTTCGAAGGCGACGCCGCTGCGGCTGGCTTGGGTCGATATCTGCAGAGATTGCAGCAGCTCTGGGGCCAATTCCGCGTAATAGCGTATCAGCTGCACCGACTTGTCGATTTCGGCCAAACATTCGCTGGTGCGCTTGCCCACTTCGAGAGTGACCAAGTCGGCCAGCGCGTCGCGGTGACTATGCAGTTTTGTCGCGAACTGCAATAAGCCGTTTGCTCGTTCTTCGACGGATAGCCCGGCCCACTGGTGTTGCGAGGACCGTAAGGCCTTTATGGTGAGGGGCAGCTCATCCGAGGTCCAGGATGAGCGAGTGTGGCAGACTTCTCCGGTGGATGGATTGCAGCTGGTAAAGGCGGTCATGATGGTGTGGGTAGGGAAAAGCACACTGTAGCAAAAAAGCTGAGGTGAGGTAGGATGCGATTCAGTTGTTGCGCATGGTTTGCAAACTTTAATAATACGACTTTCTCGAATCAAATAATCTGTCCGATATGCCAGATTCGAGACTAGTTTTCTAGCTTTACAGTTCCCCTGCCTAAAGGACTATGAAAACAGGAGACTGTCATGGGTAATTTTTACTCTTTAACGTTGGATGGCTTGTCGCTGGATCTTGTGTCGGATGCGCAGATGGAGGCGTATTTGATGAGATTTCGGCATCGCATTTTTCGGGAGGCTCTGGGGTGGGTGCCGGTGAGTCCCAGTGGAATGGATAGAGATGAGTATGATGCACTATCGCATAATTTGGCAGTCAGTTGGCGAGGTTCTGTAGTCGGCTCCATGAGGTTCACTCCGGGTGAGAGGCCGTATATGCTGGAGAGTGACTTCGCTCAATTGCTGTGCGATGGGGATTTCATACGTAAAGGAAGAGGCAGTGCGGAGGTTTCCCGTTTTGCCGTGGACGCAAGCTTGCCAGCTGACTTACGGGCTGCCGCATCCCGGTTGTTGTATCTGGGTTTGTGGCAGTGGGCAGAATGGAATGATGTTCGATGGATGTATTTCGTCGTGGTGCCAGGCATGTATCGACGCTTACAATCATTAGGCTTGCCCGTTCATCCTATGGGAGGGCTGCGCCCGCTTGATGGTGGAGTCATGTCGATGGCGGGATACTTTGACTGGCATGCGGTGGATATGGATGCTATTCACTCGCTGCGGGAGAGTGTTGCATTGTCAGATGCATGCCCAGAACGATGGCGTGAGTACGATTATTCGCATTGAGTTTGCGAATCACGTTGGCAACGTGGAATTTCACCGTGCGCTCGCTGATGTCCAAAATTGTCGCGATTTCCCAATTAGTCTTGCCGCGGCTCATCCAGTGGAATATGTCATATTCGCGTTGCGACAAGGGCATGCTGCTGGGCGAGGCGGGCGGCAGATTGGCGATGCGCACGGCTGCTTGGTGTAGGTGCGGGGTCAGGCAGTTCAACATTGCGACGAGAGCAGCATTGCGTCCAGGCTCCCGGCCCGCGAGGGATAATATACTCCCGACGTTGTTGCGTTCAGAAGCCGCGCTGAAGGTAATGCCATTGCCCATGCCGTTTGAAGCCGCTTCTGCGATGAATCGTTTTTCCTCGACACTTTTGGCTCGGCTGAAACGCTCTTCCCAGATGACTGGGCCTTGTCCAACATGAATCCGCATGATGGGGTCGTGTTGAGCGTAGTTTTCTTTCATATATTGCTCCAGCCATTGGGCTGGGTAGCTGACGTTCAACACGCGCTCTAACCGTTGGATCTGGTTCTGATGGTTGAGCCTGCCCAGCGCTAGAACGATCCGGTCAGATGGGGCTTGAGTCAGCACGCTGTCCAGGAAAGTCTTCAGCTCGAGCTCGGTTTCGATGTGCCCGGCCATGTGTATCCATTCCAGCAACGTCCACTGCTGCGACGTGGTGAGGCCGGCAGGGAGGGGTCTTGCATTGATGGGCTTCGAGATCGCCATGAACGGGGCTTCCTTGATTTTGTGAGGGCGCGCGGTAAATAGTAGCCTACATGACTGCCGCATGTAAGAATCCGATCGCAAAAAACATGAGCATTGTTGTTTTTTCGTCTGCAAAGTATACCAAATATATGTCTCCGCAGATCCTAGGAAAAATACTGATAAATCACTGTTTTGTTTGTTGCGAAGCGAACTTTTACAAAGAGAAACAAATCTTTATCGATAATTTATTGACATATTTATTGACGAAGTATTGCTTGTTATGTATAGGCGCGAGCAGGACGGATTCCCGCTGGTCCTTGCTCGCTGGCAGTGTGGTAGATGGGGCTATTGCGTATAAAAATCAAGCAAATGGCATAAATTGTAAGTGAAAGCTAATAAATTCTGGCAAGCAAACGCTTAAAAGCGCATAATTGCTTCGCATAAAAAATAGATGCTGATCGGTCGACAGCTGGTGGAAGATGTCGTCCAGATCGGGCCTTGGGGAAGTTGAGGTTCTGCAGCGGCGCGGTAGGACACGTGATGGCTACTTTAAGAAGAACCTTTAACATCATGCGGGATTGGTGTAGTCTTTTTTAAGAGTCTGCATCTAATCTCGTGAACGGCCGTGTCCGCGCTGGCGTATTTTCCCTGGCGCGCAGACATGCCAGTTCAGGAATCGTCTTGCTATGGATACCTTGAAAGCGCTAATGGTCTTCATGACCACGGCTGAAAATGGCAGTTTTTCGGATGCTGCCCGCAAGCTCGGCGTATCGCCGGCCGCCATCAGCCAGAGCATTGCCCGCCTGGAGCAGGAGCTGGAGGTGCGCTTGTTCAATCGCACCACGCGCCAGTTGACGCTGACGGAGGACGGCCGCCGTTTCTACGCGCAGTGCCGCGGCCCGGTCAATAATCTGGATTCGGCCATCAATCAGCTGAAAGCCAGCCGCGACGAACCGGCAGGACACTTGCGCGTCAGCATGCCCAATTCCTTCGGCCGCCGTTTCATTCTGCCCATCATGGGCGAGTTTTGCGAGCGCTACCCCAAGGTGCGGGTTTTCTTCGGGCTGGACGATCATTTCAGCGATCTGATCGAAGACGGCTACGACGTGGGCGTGCGCACGGGCATGATGCCTGACAGCCGGATGGTGGCGCGCAATCTGACGCAGATGCCCTTGTATGTAGTGGCTTCGCCGGCTTACTGGGACAAGCATGGCCGACCTGCTACGCCAGAGGAGTTGAGCAACCATGATTGCATCAACTTCCAGTTCCCGACCTCGGGCCGCTTGTTCAAATGGGAGTTTGACCGCAAGGGCGAGCGCATCCCGGTCGAGGTGAACGGCACTTACACCCTGAACGATATGGAAGCCGTGGCTGAACTGGCCAGGCTGGGCATGGGCGTGGCGCAGCTGCCGGGCCATGAAGTGGTGCATCTGATCCGCAGCGGCGAGCTGGAGCCGGTGCTGACCGACATGGTGTCGGTGGAGCGTTCGATCTATATCTGCTTCCCGCACCGCGACCATATCGCGCCGCGCACCCGCGTGTTCGTCGATTTCGTGGTGGAGAAACTGTCTGATCATCCGGACATCATGGCGGATCTGCCCGGCGTTGACTTGAGCGCCAAGCGCGACGCGCTGCAGCAAAGCATAGGCATCAGCATGGCCTGATTCGCGCCGTCCAATGGCGCGATGGGAAAAAAGCCGACGCGACGCGTCGGCTTTTTTATGCGCTCAATTCGTTTTCGCCATCGAACTCGCCGACCACCCGGTCGCGGCCACCCTGCTTGGCGGCGTAGAGGCGCATGTCGGCGCGGTGGACCAGGCTGTCAGGAGTGTCGTCCTCCTGCAGCGTGGCGGCGCCTATGCTGGCAGTGACGGCCGCGACTGGCGCGAAGCTGGTTTCCTGCAGCAGCCGGCGAATGTCGGCGGCGAGCTGCAGCGCGCCGATCTGGCCGGTTTCCGGGCAAATGACGATGAATTCCTCGCCGCCCCAGCGCGCGACCGTGTCCAGTTGGCGCGCCCGCTGGTGCAGCACCTTGGCGAAGCGTTGCAGCACGCGGTCGCCCACCTGATGGCCATGGGTGTCGTTGATGCGCTTGAAGTGATCGAGGTCTATCATCAGCACGGAGAAGGGGCGGCGAGAGCGGAAGCTGCGCTCGGTTTCCTTCTGCAGCGCCGAGTTGGCGCGCCGGCGGTTGGCCAGGCCGGTCACGTCGTCGCGTTCCGCCTGGCGACGCAGCGCTTTCAGCAGCACGCGGGCTTCGCGCAGGCGGCGAATGGCGAACACCGACATGGAGACCGCGAGCGTGAAGCCGATCAGCATCATTTCGTCGAGCGCGCTGTCGGGATGGGTGTGAAACCAATCGTCCAGCTTATCGAACAATTCGAAGCGCAGGCACAGCAGAAAGCTCGCGAGGTTGAACAAGGCGATCCACGCCAGTTCCACCCAGATCCGCCGCTCGCTATACGGCCAGTATTTCATGTTGCCCCAATTATCGCAGGTCTAGCTTCTTGCTAGCCCATGGCGGGGGGCGGGGCAAGCGCTCAGGCCGACATCAGCCGCGATAGCGGCGTTTCGCTCCAGTCCATGCCGTCCAGCAGATTCTTCACGATCAGGCCCAATTCGGTGTCGCCCTCTATGCGCAGCCGGCGATGGAAGAACAGCGTGTCCGGGTCTTCCTCGCGCAGCAGCATGCGCGCGAAGTCCGCGCAGCTGGCCGCCAGCAGGAGGTCGGACGGACCGGGCGCGGCGGCGGAAAAGCCGCGCGCCGAGGCGGCGATTGTCAGGCTCAATCCCGCGTCCAGCAGGCGGATTTCAAAGCGCTTGCCGTCAAGCAGGGACAGGTCTGCGGGCAGCACGCCGCGTTTGGCCAGCAAATTGAGCGAGCTGGCCAGCAGCAGGCTGGGCGGCGTGGCCGGCAGCCGGGACAGCAGGCCGGCGAGCGAGGCCGGAACGGACAGATCAGGAATGCGCATCTTGAATCTCCAGCGGGCGGATGCCGGCCTGGCCGCGCCAGTAGCCGTCCACCAGTTCTCCCGGCGCCTGGCGGGCCAGTTCCGGCAGCAGCTGCCGGCTGTGGCCCGGCTCGCGCAGCAGGCGGCCGAAGGCGTGAACCACGGCGTCGGTGCCCTGCCATTGCGGGCTGATGCGCACGCGGCGCACGCCGATTTTCTGCATGTCGTCCAGATGAGGCAGCAGAGCCTGGCAGCCGTCGGATAGGGTCTGGATGCCGTTGATGGTCAGGAAGTTCTGGCTGTCTCGGGTGGCGAGCCGCATGCCGTCCGGATGCTCCAGGCAGCGGAACTGGCAGTCATCCTTGTTCAGGTTGTAGTGGCGGGCGGTGAAGCAGCGAGAGGACAGCGCCAGCGGCAGCCGTCCCCAGGCGAACACCTCGGTTTCGACTGCCAGTTGTTGGCGCTCGGCCTCGGCCAGCACGCCGGCCAATGTGTCGCGGCTCATTTCCACCGGCGGCAGCCAGCGGAACGCGCCGAGCATTTGCATCACCGCCAGCGTGTCGGCGTTGTAGACGTTCAGATGCGGGCCGGCGACGAAGGGCAGGCGCTTTTCGCGGGCCATCCGGACAGCGCCCAAGTCATTGGCCTCGATGGCCAGCTCGCCGTTGTCCACCAGCTTGCGCACGCGCTTGAGGTCGGATTCGCCCTCGATCAGCGCCTGGCAGCTCAGCACCACTTCGCGGCCAGCGGCGGCCAGGTCGGCCGCCAGCGAAATCCAGTCCTGGCCGCGCATTTGCTGGCGGCGGCCGCAGACCACTTCGCCCAGGTAGATCGTGTCCAGCGGCCAGTCGGCCGCTTCGGCGTAGAAGCGCAGAATGTCTTCTCGGCTCCAGAAAAACAGCACCGGTCCGAGCGATAGCTTCAGGGAGATGGCGTTCATGGGTTTCCTCGCAAACCTCATTTCCAGGGGCGGTTGTAGGCGCCCAGCGTTTGCTGGCGGCCTTCGGCCACCTTGCCCAGGGCCTGCTGCCAGTCCGGCTGCACGGTGAAGCGCTGCCGCTCGCGGCCGGCGGCGTCCAGGGCCTGGCGCAGCACGCGGGTCACTTGGGCCACATAGGCCGGGCTGCGCTGGCGGCCTTCCACCTTGATCGCGGCCACGCCTATGTCCAGCAATTGCGGCAGCATGCTGATCACGTTCAGGCTGGTGGGTTCCTCCAGCGCGTAATACGTGTCGCCGCCCACTTCGAAGCGGCCTTTGCACAGCGTGGGATAGCCGGCCGGCTGATCGTTGGCGTACTGGTCTATCAGGATGCCGGAGAGCCGCGCATCCAGATGCGTGGCCCCTTGCTGCCATTGCACATGTTTGGCCGGCGAGCAGACGCCGTGGCTGTTGGGCGATTCGCCGGTGGCGTAGCTGGACAGCAGGCAGCGGCCCTCCACCATCACGCATAGGCTGCCGAAGCCGAATACCTCGATTTCAACCGGGCTGTGCTCGATGACCTGGCGCACCTGGTCCAGCGTCAGCACGCGCGGCAAGACCGCGCGCTGGATGCCGAACAGCTCGTGCGCCAGTTTCAGCGCCTCGTGATTGGTGGCGGAGCCCTGTACCGACAAATGCAGTCGCAGCTGGGGATGGCGGCGCCGGGCGTAGGCCAAGAGGCCGAGGTCGGCCAGAATGACCGCGTCCACGCCGAGCTCGGCCGCCTGGTCCACCGCGCGCTGCCAGCGAGAGATGTCGCCGCCCTGGGCGTAGGTGTTGATCGCCAGCAAGGTTTTGCGGCCGCGGTCGCGGGCATAGCGTATGCCGATCCGGGCAGTGTGGTCGTCGAAGTTGAGCCCGGCGAAGTTGCGGGCGTTGGTGTCGTTTTTCAGGCCGAAATAGACGGTGTCGGCGCCATTGTCTACGGCGGCTTTGAGCGCGGGCAGGCTGCCCGCCGGACACACCAGTTCCGGCATTTGCTGTCTGGCTGGCATGGGAGTCGCGGATCCGGGAAATTCGGCGACAGTAGCAGATGCGGCCTGGCCCGCCCTTGCTTTGGGTCAAGCGCGCCGCTCACTTGGGCGGCGGCGAGGCCGGCGCAGTCAGCGCGATGGGCGCGCTCAGGCTGAGGGTGTTGGCATCGCCCTGGCTGTCCGTCCAGCTCATTTCCACGGTCATGATGTCGCCTGTTTCATGGCTGCGGCAGCGGAAGCGGAAGCGGGCAGGGCCGCCGCCGGCGGCGCTCATAGCGGTGTAAGCGGAAGAAGCGCAGTCATGCAACGCGCCGCTGTGGCGCTGTTCCAGCACGGCCTGGGCCAGGTTGGTGGCCGTGTTGTAGTCGCTGGCCGCGATCTGGCTGTGCAACAGTTCGGTTTGCAGCCGCAAGAGGCCGAGCACGCCCACAGCCAGCACCATCAGGCTGATCATCATCTCCAGCAGCGTGAGTCCGGTTTGCTGTTTCATGAGCCGGCTCCGCTGTCCATCCAGCTGTAGGGCAGGGCGCGCAGGCGCTTGCCGCTACCAGCGCCGCCGTTTTGGCCGGGGTCGGCGCCGGGTTTGAATGAGTCCGGCAGATTGCTCAGGTCTATGGTGGTGCTGCCGCCCCAGTCGTGGCGCTGGCTGGCGTTGCCGCTTTGCCGGGCCGCGCTGATATAGCCGTGTATGGTGGTGCTGCCGCCGGAAAACAGCATATTGCCGGCCCAGACGTTGCCGTAGACCTGGGTGGAGGCGCCCAGCGTGATGTCGCCGCCGGAAAAACGGTTGTTCTGGTAGCCTCCGGCCAGCAGTACCGCATTGCCTATCGGGCGGCTCTGGAAGACGCCGTCTCGGCAGTAATCGAGCGGGGCGTTTTGCGGAAAGTCGGGATTGCCGCAGATGCCGATCTTGCCGGCGTAGTTCACCGCGTAGCTGATGTGCCGGCCGCTGGTGACGATATTGCCGGTGGCGAGGAAGCTGTTGTGGTAGCTGCCGCTGCCGATTTCCAGATCGCCGTCGAACCACAGCACGCCGGGCGCCATGGTGGTGCCGGCCAGCTTCCACTTGCCGGGCGCGCTGCCGGCGAAGCAGTCGCCGGTGTCGGGGTCGAAGCCCTTGCAGATCAGATAGCTGGGCCGGCCGCCTAGGCAGCGTCCGGCGGCGTCGAGTTCGCGGCACAGACGATTGGGCTGCTGGCTGTCGGCGGCCATGCCTAGGCGGTAGCTGCCGTCCGGGATGTTGTTCACCTGGCGCACCGTGACCTGAATGCGGTCCTGCTCGTCGCGCTCGAAGCGGTAGTGGGCCTCGCCGCGGAAGTCGTAGGCGTCGATGCGCGGCCGGCTTACCTGCAGCAGAGGCACCGGCGTCAGTTTGAGCGACAGCTTGGGATCTACGACAACGCGAATGTCTGGATTGTTGACGTTGTAACTGGCGCTGCGCGCTACGACGCCGCTGATGGGCGCGCCCCAGCCCTGGATGACCAGCTCGCCGAGGGCCTTCAGGCTCTCCATGCCGCCGAACTGCTGGATATCCACCTTGCCCTCGGCTTCCAGCGCGCCGAACCTGGCGCCGCCGCTATTGATCTCGACCTTGCCTTTCACCTGCGCCTGCCTGACGGCGTACTGGCCGCCGGGGCTGTTCAGGAAGCGGGCGTCGCCGTTGACCCTGGCCAGTTGTTCCACCATGGCGCTGCCGGTCAGCGTGAGATTGCCCACGGTTTTCACCGTCTGATACCGGCCGTTGGACAGTTCGATATTGCCGTTGGAGTGCAGGATATTGATGGCCTGGTTGCCGCTGACGATGATGTCGCCGGTGCTTTGCAGGGTGTCGATGTTCTCGACGCTGCCGCCCAGCGTCACCTTGCCGTCCACCGTCATGTCCACCGGCTTGTCGCCTATCAGTTTGACCGAACCGCTGAGGTTCAGATCGCCTACCAGATTGAGCGCGCTGCGGGCTTCGTCCTCGCCGGAGCCAAGCAGGAACACCCGCTGCACAGTGACGGCGTGGCCGTCGTAGTTGCCGGTGCTGCGCAGCAGCACGCGATCGGGAGGCAGCGTTTCCTGCTCCACGATGTAATGAGCGGTACTCAGGAGCGTCTTGCCTTTGGCGATGGCTTTGCCGCTGGCCAACGCGTTCTGCCCCTCGAGCAGGCCTTCCTCCGCGTAGTTCAGCGCCTGGTGGTAGCGATGCTGGTTTTGCGCGTTGGCATGGGCCAGCACCAGCTGGCGCGAGGCGGATAGCAGCACCAGGCTGGCGATGGCCAGCAGCGTCAGCGCCATGAACAGTGTGGCCAGCCCCTGCTGCGCTCGGCGCATCACGGCCCGATCACCTGCGGTTGGTTGCGCAGCGTGATGCTGGTGTGGATATCCAGTTTTTCGTCGGCTGCGCTGCCCGGCGCGTGGGCGCTGACGGTCAGCGAGATGGCGCCCGTGCCGTCCGGCGCGAAGTTCAGCGAGTCGATGACGCCGATTTCAGGCTTGCTTAGGTCATCCCATTGCGTGTCGGGAGCGTCGCAGCTCCAGGCTGGCGCATCTGCGCTCAGTCTTTGTATGCGTCCCTGGCCGGCGGCGTCGCGTGTCAAGCGAAAGGCGAAGAAGCGTTTGCCGTCAGTCTTCGGCGGTGCTGGCGCGTCGTAGGCGTAGCGCAGGCAGCTGCCGCCCGGTTCGATATAGAGCTTGCCGAAGGGATTGTCTTTGGCCTCTCCGGCGCCGTTCCAATAGCCGGCGCGCCGCAATTCCATCGCCATCAGCGACAGCGAGGCATCCAGCATCGCGCCAAGCTGGACCTGGCGGCGGTCGCGGGCCTGCCCGTTCAGCAGGTTGACCAGCAAGCTGGACATCGCCAGCAGCAGCAGCAAGCCTATGGTCATGCCCACCAGCAGTTCCAGCAGGCTGACGCCGCGCATCGCTTTCATGCTCATGGGCACCGCACGGCTCCGTTATGAATCAAGCCAGTGGAGAGCAACTGCAGGGTGACTGGCTGGCAGGCGGCGCGGCTCAGCCGCAAATCCACTTCCTTGCGCAGGTCTTCGCCGTCATCCTGCTGAGGCATGCCGCGCAGCGGCGAAAACGCCAGCAGCAGCGGCAGCTTCCGACCGTCGGCGCCAAGAGACACGCCGGCGTGCTGCCCGGCGCCGATGCAGCGCAAATCCTGCGAGCCATCGCATGCGGCGGCGGTCTTGCGTTCGGAAACCCGCATCGTCCACGCTTTGTCTTGCTGGCTGAACTCTACCCACACCAGCTTGTGGCGGGTGACGGCGGTCTTGCGCGCCAGCTCCAGGCTTTGCCGGACATCGTCTACCGCGCCTTGCAATTGCTGGCGCGCGATCCAGTGGCCGACGGCCGGGATGGCCAGCGCCAGCAGCAGCGCGAACAGACTGATCGTCACCAGCAATTCGATCAGCGTGACGCCGCGCGGACGAGTCTTCATCGCCTGCCCCAGCAGGCAAGGGGCTCCAGCGTCACCGTTTGCCGGCGCTGGGTCAGGGTGAGCGTCTGGCAGTCGGCGTCGCCGGACTGGGCGCCTTTGGCGATTGCCCTGGCGCGCACGAAGAAGCTGTAGGCTTGCTCCCCCGCGGGCGCGCCGGTTTCCAGCTGGTAATAGCCTTGGGCGCTGCGGTTGTTGACGAAGGGCGTTTTCAGGTCCGCCAGCGCAGCGGCGTAGCCGTCATGAAAGCCGCGGTAGCGCACCTGGGCCTGCTGCAGTTGGTACAGCGCGTCCAGCGCGTCGCTGCGGCGGCTGCGCTGCATGTACTGCTGGTAGCCGGGAATGGCGAAGCCGAGCAGCAGGGCGACCAGCGCCAGCGCGATCATCAGCTCCAGCAGCGAGAAGCCGCCGACGCGTGGGTTGGGAGTGTGGGTCATCTGGCCGCGGGCTCCAACATCGATGGCAGGGGGGGCGGGAGCAGGCGCTCTGGCAGGGTGGCAAGCGGGCGGAATGCGACCGTTGCTACCTGTTTCCTAGAAGTTGCGGTCGGGACAGTCAAGCTGGCGGCCCCGCTCACAGCTGCGGCAGCGCCATCTTGGTGACGGCGACCAGCGCGATGTAGCCGACTACCGCCAGCGCGGCGATGAAAGCCAGCAGCCTGGCCCGAGGCGTCTGGCCGCGCAGGGCGATGCTGCCCAGAACCACATAGGCGACCAGCCCGGCGATCTTGGCCATCAGCCAGGGGCTTTGCAGTATCGGCCAGCCGCCCATGACCACCAGCGCGATGGCGCAGCCCAGCAGCAGGGTGTCGATGACATGGGGCAGGATGCGCAGCGGCTTGTTTTGAATCAGATGGCCGCGGCCAGACAACACCAGCGCGCCGCGCGCGGCGAACAGCAGGACGGACAGGAAGGCGAAGCCCATGTGGGCATGCTTGACGATCAGGTATGGATACATGGTGATATTGACATGGCGGGCGCGGCGCGCCGATGCCGGCATGGTACACGGGGCGAGCGTGGTTTTGTAGCGAGTCGCGAAGGGGAAATGTTGTTGGCATGGCTGAATTGAACGCCGGCGGCGGGAGATCGGTCTTGAGCGGCGTCAAGCGCGGGCGGACCGCCGCGCGAGTGCGGCAAGCGCGCGCGATGCTACAATCCGCCCATCTCCGCATCCGTTCGCATCCCCATCCATGCTGTTTCTCTATCAATCCAACCGCCTCGAGCAACTGGGCGAGCTGTTCCGCGGCATGACCCAGGCCATGCCGCTGGCCGACCCCTTCGCCGCCGAGACCGTGATCGTGCAGAGCCGCGGCATGGGGCGCTGGATCACGCTGGACTTGGCGCGGCAGGCCGGTGTGGCGGCCAATATGGACTTCGTGCTGCCGGCGGCCTTCGCCTGGCGACTGATGCAGAAAGTGATGCCGGATCTGCCCCGGAAATCCGCCTTTGTGCCGGAGGTGCTGGCCTGGCGCCTGCTCGCCATCCTGCCGCAACTGGAGGGCGAGCCCTTCGGTCCGGTCATCCATTATCTGCAGGGCGGCGAGGCGGCGGCCTTCGAGCTGGCAGGCAAGATCGCCGACATCTTCGACCAATACCTGGTGTTCCGCCCTGACTGGATACGCGCCTGGGAGGCCGGCGAGCTGCTGGGCCTGGGCGAGGACGAGGCCTGGCAGGCGGCGCTGTGGCGGCGGCTGGCCGCAAGCGACCCGGGCCGCCACCGCGTGCGTATGCTGGACCAGTTTTTCGCCGATCTGCGGCCCGAGCATCTGCCGCCGCGGGTGACGCTGTTCGGCATCGCCAGCCTGGCGCCCATGTACCTGGCCCTGGTCAAGCGGTTGGCCGAGCTGACCGATGTCTGCCTGTTCACGCTGAACCCGTGCGAGGCTTACTGGGGCGATATCGTCGACGCGCGGCGCATGCTGAAGCTCAGGCAGGGCGGCGACCTGTTCGCCACCCAGGGCCACCCGCTCCTGGCATCCTTGGGCAAGCAAGGGCGCGACTTCTTCGAGCTGATCGCCGAGGATGCCGAGTTGGATGCCAAGCCCCTGTTCGCCGCGCCCAAGGGCGACAGCCTGCTCGCCCGCCTGCAGCGCGACATCCTGCAATTGAATGACCCGGCGCAACTGGCGCGGCCCCTGGACTCGGACGACGGCTCGGTAGAGCTGCACGCCTGCCACGGCGCCATGCGCGAGCTGGAGGTATTGAAGGACAGGCTGCTGGCGATGTTCACGGCCGATCCCAAGCTCAGCCCGGCCGACGTGGCGGTGCTGACGCCGGACATCAACGCCTACGCGCCGTATATCGACGCGGTGTTCGGCCGCCGCGAGGACGCGCCCAATATCCCGTACAGCATCGCCGACCGCCGCGTCGAGCGCGAACAGCCGCTGCTGTCCACTTTCGCCGCCGTGCTGAAGCTGGCCGACTCCCGCTTCGCCGCCGACGAAGTGTTGGCCTTGCTGGACTGCCCGGCGCTGCTGGCGCGCTTCGACCTGGCCGACGCCGACCTCGGCTTCATCCAGGACTGGGTGCGCGGCGCCGGCATCCGCTGGGGGCGCGACGCCGCGCACAAGGCCGCGCTGGGCCTGCCGGCGGAGCCGATGTACAGCTGGCGCTGGGGCCTGGACCGGCTGTTGTTGGGGGCGGTGCTGCCGCCGGCGTTGGCCGGCGACGAATCCGGTCTGTTCGCCGGCCTGTTGCCGCAAACCGATGCCCAGGGCCAGCTGGGCGAGGTGCTGGCGCGCTTCGCCAATTTCTACGACGCGCTGGACGCGCTGGCGCGCGACTGGGCGCTGCCCGCCGCGCCGGCCGATTGGGCGCAGCGTTTTCACTGGGCTTGCGACGCGCTGTTTCAGGCCGAGGGCGACGACGAGGCGGCGCTGGAACTGCTGAGCGAGGCTTTCGCCGAGCTGGCCGAAGACGCCGCGCTGGCCGGTTTCGACCATCCGGTGGACCTGGCCGTGGTCCGAGACTGGCTGCTGCGCAAGCTGTCAGTTTCGTCGGCCCAGGGCTTCCTGTCCGGCGGCGTGACTTTCTGCGCCATGGTGCCGATGCGCTCGATACCGTTCCGGACGTTATGCCTGATAGGCATGAACGACGGCGCGTATCCGCGGGACGAACGGCCGGTCAGCTTCGACCTGGTGGCGCGCCACCCGCGGCGAGGCGACCGTTCGCGCCGTTTCGACGACCGCTACCTGTTCCTGGAGGCCATCCTGTCCGCCCGCAGCCGCTTGTATCTGTCCTACGTCGGCCAGTCGGCGCGCAGCGGCGAGCCGCTGCCGCCGTCGCCGCTGCTGGCGGAGCTGCTGGACACGTTGTCCGCGATGTGCGGCGAGGACATGGCGGCGCGGCTCACGCTGCGCCATCCGCTGCAGCCCTTCGCGCCGCAGGCCTTCGACGGCGCGGACGCGCGGCTGGCCAGCTTCGAACCGGCCTTCGCCGCCGCGCTGGCCGCGCCGGCGGCGGCGCCCCAGCCCTTCATCGCGGCCTTGCCGGAGGAGGAAGGCGCGACGGTGGTCAATCTGCACGACTTCATCCGCTTCTGGCAGAACCCGGCCCGCGCCTGGCTGGCGGAGCGGCTGGCGATACGCGTGAGCCGCGGCGACGAGGCCATGCCGGCGCGCGAGCCGTTCGCGATGACGCGCGACGCCAGCCAGGCGCTGCGCCGCCAGCTGGTGGAGGCGATGCTGCACCGCAAGCCGTCCGCGCCGGCGCGCGCGCGCGCGGCCGCCGCCGGCTTGCTGCCCTGCGGCGAGCTGGGCCTGGCCTGGCTGCAGGAAGAGGGCCGCGCCAGCGTGCGGCTGGCCGGCCGTCTGCCGCGGGCCTTGGCCGAGGAAACCCTGCCGCCGCAGCCGGCGCATCTGGAAATAGCCGGCTTCACCCTGGTGGGCGAGTTGTACGGGCTGCGGCCCGAGGGGCGGCTCGATTTCATCGTCGGCAAGCTGAACGCGGCCCAGCGCGTTGCGCTGTGGCTCAGCCACTTGATCCTGTGCGCGGCGCGGCCGGCCGGCATCGCCTGCCATAGCGCCTGCTACGACGACGCCGGCAGCGTGCAATTGGAAGACGAAATGGACGCCGCCGGCCTGCTGGCGCCGTGGCTGGTCCGTTGGAAGCAAGGCCAGGCCCAGCCCTTGCCCTTCTTCGGCCGCACCAGTTGGGCTTATGCCGAGGCGTTGGTCAAGAACCCGGACAATCAGGACAAGGCCTTGGCCGCGGCCTGGCAGAAATGGGACCCCAGCTTCATCCAGGGCGACGGCATGGCGCAGAAGGACGAGCCGGCGATCGCGCTGGCCTTCCGCCACCAGGAACCGCTGGAAGACCCCTTGTTCGCCCAACTGGCGGAGACCTTGCTATTGCCGCTGGCCGAAAGACTGCAGGGAGGCGAGGCATGAGCGCGATGCAGGCGCTGGACGCGCTGAACTGCCCGCTGAGCGGGATCAATCTGATCGAGGCCTCGGCCGGCACCGGCAAGACCTGGACCATCGCCGCCCTGTTTGCCAGGCTGCTGCTGGAGGAGAGAGACGGCGCGCCGCCGCCGGTCATAGAGCAGATTCTGGTGGTGACTTACACCAAGGCCGCCACCGCGGAGCTGCGCGAACGGCTGCGCAAACGGCTGGCCGAGATGCTGGCCTTGCTGGACGGCAAGGGCGAGGGCGATGAGTTTCTGCGTTCGTTGGCGGCGCGCTTTCCGGAGGGACCGGCGCGCGAGCAGGCCAGGCAGCGGCTGACTGCTGCGGTCACCGGCTTCGACGCCGCCGCCATCTACACCATCCACGGTTTCTGCCAGCGGGTGCTGACCGACGCCGCCTTCGAGAGCGGCCAGACCTTCCAGGCCGAGCTGGTCGAGGATGACGCCGCGAGGCTGGCCGAAATCGTCGATGACTTCTGGCGCCGCCGCATCGTGGCCGAGCCGCTGCTGGCCCAGGTGCTGGTGGAGCAGCAAGCCACGCCGGAAGCCTGGCTGGCGGAGGTCCGGCCTTATCTGTCCAAGCCGTATCTGAAGCTGCGCGCGCCGGATTCGACGCGGCTGGATACGGCGCGGCGAGTGGTCTTCGAGCGCTGGCGGGCGCTGGCGAGCGAGCCGGAGAGTGCGGAGCAGGGCTTGGCGTTGTTCTTGTTCCATCCGGGCTTCAAGGCCAATGTCTATCGGCCGGACACCATGGCGCGCGCCGCCGACGCGCTGCGCGGCAGGCTGGCGACGCCTGACACGCTGCCGGAGCTGGACAGTGACAGCCGCAAGCTGATGGAAAAGCTGCTGCCGGAGGCCTTGGCCAAGGGCATGAAGAAAGGCTGCGAGCCGCCGGCGCATCCGCTGTTCGCCAAGGTGGAAGCCTGGCTGGCCGCCTGGAGCGCCTATATGGACCAGGTGGCCCATTCGCTGGCCGCGTTGAAGCTGGAGCTGATCGGCTGGGTCAACCAGGAGCTGGCGCGGCGGCGCGGCGCGGAGCGCAGCCGCAGCTTCGACGACCTGCTGACCGACCTGGGCGCGGCGCTGGCGCACCCGGAGACCGGCCCGCTGCTGGCGGCGCAGGTGGCCAGCGGCTTCCAGGTGGCGCTGATCGACGAATTCCAGGACACCGACCCGACGCAGTACCGCATCTTCCGCAGCTGTTTTGTCGAGCAGCGCCGGCCGGTCTTCCTGGTGGGCGATCCCAAGCAGGCGATCTACAGCTTCCGCGGGGCAGACATCTTCGCCTATCTGGCCGCGCGCCACGACGCCGAGCGCCAATACACGCTGGACACCAATCGCCGCTCCGACGCGCCGCTGGTGGACACCGTCAACGAGCTGTTCGGCCGCGAGCTGCCGTTTTTGCTCGACGGCATCGCCTACCAGCCGGTGGCGGCCAGCCCTTCGTCAGGCGGCCGGCTGGAGGTGAACGACGCGCGCGCGCCGTTCAACGCGCAGTGGCTGCAGGCCGGCGACAAGGCGATGAGCAAGGAGAGTGCTGAACAGGCGGCGGCCACGGCCTGCGCCGACGAAATCGCCCGCCTGTTGACGCTGGCTGCGGAGGACCGCGCCGCCATCGCCAGGGGAGAGACGCGGCGGCCGCTGGCCGGCGGCGACATCGCGGTGCTGGTCGCTACCCATAGGCAGGGCGACCGGGTGCGGACCGAGTTGCGCGAGCGCGGCGTGGCCAGCGTGGCGCTGACCCAGGAGAGCGTGTTTGCCAGCCGCGAGGCTGAGGAGCTGCTCGCGTTGCTGTCGGCCTGGGCCGAGCCCGCGCACGAAGGGCGGCTGCGCCGCGCGCTGGCCACGGAACTGGCCGGCTTGGACGCCGCCCGGATCAAGGCGGCGCTGGAGGACGAAACGCGTTGGGAGAGCCAGCTGCTGAAGAACGGCGAGGACCACCAGCATTGGCGCGAACGCGGCTTCATGGCGGCCTGGCGGCATTACCTGGCGCGCGAGCGCGTGGCGGAGCGCTTGCTGCCGCTGCCGGACGGCGAGCGGCGGCTGACCAATCTGGGCCATCTGGCCGAGCTGCTGCAGCAGGAGAGCGAAGGCCGCCAGGGCATGGCGCCGCTGCTGGCCTGGTTCGCCGGCCGGGTGGCCGATCCGCCGCGCGGCGAGGACGCCGTGCTCAGGCTGGAAAGCGACGCGGCGCTGGTCAAGATCGTCACCGTCCACACCGCCAAGGGTCTGCAATACCCGGTGGTGTTCTGCCCGTTCTTATGGAATGGCGCGTTGGAGCGGCGCGGCGCCGGTTTCTGGAGCTATCACGACGGCGACGAGCCCTGGCTCGCGCCGGAGGCTGCGGCCGACGATGAGGTGAGGCAGGCCGCGCGCAGCGAATTGCTGGCCGAAAAGCTGCGCCTGCTGTACGTGGCGCTGACGCGCGCCCAGTACCGCCAGTACATCGCCTGGGGATGGGTCAAGGACGTGGAAACCGCCGCGTTGTCCTGGCTGCTGCATGCGCCGGACGCGCGCGACCTGGCGGCGCTGGAGCGGCTGGAACTGGACGGCCCGCTGCTGGAGGCGCAATTGCGCGGCTTCCTGGACAGCCGCGGCGCGGCGGCGCGCTGGCTGGCGGACGAAGGGCGGCACAGCCTGCTTGAGCGGGGCGGCCAGGCGCGCAGCTATGCCGCGCGGCCGTTCGCGCGCAAACTGTTCACGCCATGGCGCATCGCCAGCTTCACCTCGTTGACCCACGACGCCGGCAGCCATCTGGCCGAGGCGCCGGACTATGACCGCGCTTCCCGGCCAGCGGAAGCCGCGCCGGCGGCGGAGCCGGCATTCGACCGTTTCCGCTTCCCGCGCGGCGCCAAGGCAGGGGTGTGCCTGCACGAGATTTTCGAAAACATCAGCTTTGGGGCGGACGAGGCGTCGATACGCGAGGCGGCGCAGCTTGCGTTGACGCGGCACGGCTTCGGCGCGGAGTGGCTGGACGCCGGCTGCGATCTGATACTGGGCACGCTGAATGCGGAAATCGCGCCTGGCGCGCGGTTGCGCGACGTCGCCGACCACAAGCGGCTGATCGAGTTGGAATTCACGCTGCCGGTGAAGAAACTGGATGTGGCCGCGCTGATCGCCGAGCTGCAAAAGCCAGAACACGGCCTGGCCGGGCCCTTCCGCCAGGCCGCCGCCGCGCTGGACTTCTCCGCCGTGCAGGGCTTCCTGAAGGGTTTTGTCGATCTGGTTTGCGAGGCGGATGGCCGCTACTACCTGATTGACTACAAGTCCAATCATCTGGGCGACGACTATGCCGATTATCGCAACGAGGGGCTGGTCCAGGCGGTGGCGCGCGAGCATTATTATCTGCAATACCTGATCTATCTAGTGGCGCTGCGGCGTTACTTCGCCGCGCGCGGGGCGGATTGGGACGGCCGCTTCGGCGGCGTGCGCTACCTGTTCCTGCGCGGCATGGGCGAGCTTGGCTGCGGGGTGTGGGCCGATGCGCCGTCGCTTGCGCTGCTGGACGCGCTGGATGGGCTGTTAAAGGGAGATCGGTAGTTCTACTCAATGCTGACTACCGGGCGTTGCAACTAAGCTAAGCAAGTGGATAAGGACGGGACCGCATGTTTGAATCAGCCGAAATCGGCCACAGCATAGACAAGGATACGTTTCGCAAGATGATGCCCGCGCTGCGCGAGGCCCTGCTGGACGCGCAGTACGATCTGAAGGAACAAGCCAACTTTCCGGTCTTGATCCTGATTCACGGCTTCGACGGCGCCGGCCGCGGCGAGACGATGAATCTGATCAATGAGTGGCTGGACCCGCGATTGATCGACACTGTCGCCTTCGCCAGCCCCAATGACGAGGCGCGCGCGCGGCCTTGGATGTGGCGTTACTGGCGCGAGCTGCCGGCCAATGGCCGCATCGGCATGTTCTTCGGCTCGTATTATTCGGATGCCCTGTTCGAGCGGGTATTCAGCCGCAGCGACCGCGACGCCTTCGATCGGCAGATCTTCGACATCCTGCGCTTCGAGCGCATGCTGACGCTGGACGGCGCGGTGGTGTTGAAGTTCTGGTTCCACCTGAGCCGCGACAAGCAGAAACAGCGGCTGAAGCAACTGGAGCAGGATCCGGCCACCAGCTGGCGCGTCACCAAGACCGATTGGGAGCACTACGAGCGTTACGACAAGATACGCAAGTACGGCGAGCACATGCTCAGGCTGACCAATACCGCGCACGCGCCGTGGATCATCATAGACGGAGAGGACGCCAACTACCGCGGCCTGACGGTGGCCAACACCATTTTGGAGGCGATACGCAACCGCATCGGCCAGGCGGTGCTGACCACGGACCGGGTTGAAGCGCCGCCGCTGCTGGCGCCGATAGACAACAAGCTGGTGCTGGACACTTTGCAGCTGGACCAGAAGCTGGACAAGGACGGCTATCAGAAAAAGCTGGACCAGCTGCAGGGCAGGCTGAACAAGCTGACGCGGGATCCGCGCTTCGCCCGCCATTCGCTGGTGTTGGCTTTCGAAGGCAACGACGCGGCGGGCAAGGGCGGCAGCATACGCCGCATTACCCAGGCGCTGGACGCGCGGCGCTACCGCGTGGTGCCGGTGGCCGCGCCGACGCAGGAAGAAAAGGCCCAGCCCTGGCTGTGGCGCTTCTGGCGCAATGTGCCGGGCAAGGGCGGCATCACCATCTTCGACCGCAGCTGGTATGGCCGGGTACTGGTGGAGCGGGTGGAGGGCTTCGCGTCTGAGGCCGACTGGATGCGCGCCTACTACGAGATCAACGACTTCGAGCATCAGCTGACCGAGAACGGCGCCATCGTGCTGAAGTTCTGGCTGGCCATCAGCAAGGAAGAGCAGCTGGAGCGCTTCAAGGGGCGCGAGGACACCGGTTTCAAGCGCTTCAAGATCACAGACGAAGACTGGCGCAACCGCGACAAGTGGGATCTGTACCGCCAGGCCGTCAGCGATATGGTGGACCGCACCAGCACCAGCAAGGTGCCGTGGACGCTGGTGGAGGCCAATAACAAGTACTTCGCGCGGATCAAGATTCTGACCACCATCTGCGACGCATTGGAGGCGAGGTTGAGTGAATAGGTTGTTCCTGATTGTCCTGCTCTGTCTATCTTGCCTGCCGGCGCTGGCGCAGCCGGCGCTGCGAGCCGGCGTGGCCAACGACAGCAGCGAGCCGCTGCGTCAGGCCGGCGAGGGCGGCCTGCTGCAGTCTTATCGCGAAGCGCTGGCCTTGATCGCCAAGCAGGCGGGCTTGCGTTTCCAGCTGGATTATTATCCGACCCAGCGCCTGGAGCAGCTGTTTCAGCTGGGCCGGCTCGATGTCGAAGTGGGCGTCAACCCGGCGTGGCGCGCCCTGTCGCCAGTGGCCGGCTTCTATACCCAGGCCATAGGCGAAGTGGAGTTCCAG
>NZ_PQWB01000073.1:26682-67453 GCF_002924365.1 Chromobacterium alticapitis
GCTGGCCGACATGAAAGGCTGGACGGTGGGCACGCTGGCCGGCCTGCGCTACCCCTTGCTGGAGCCGGCCTTCCAGACCCGGCGCCTGAAGCGCGATGTGTCCAGCAACGAGGACGAGTTGCTGGACAAGCTGCGGCACGGGCAGGTGCAGGCGGTGGCGCTTGAGCGTGGCCGCGCCCAATATTGGAACGAGAGGGTGGAGGGCAGCCGCTGCCAGCCATCCGAGTCGGCCGGCAGCCTGCCGGTGATGCTGCGGCTGCATCCGCAGCGCCGCGATTTGCTGCCCAAACTCAATCAGGCCATCCAGGCGCTGAACAGCCAGGGCAAGCTGAAGCCCTTGTTTGCCTTTCGCGGCGGCGGCGCGCCGTAAACTAGCTTTCTGAGGATGGTTTGCCGCGCCAGGATGGCGCGGAGCCGCTCATGGGCAGGTTTTAAGAAACATTCCCGGATTCCACAATGAAATTGCAGACCCCGCAGCTGCCCGCTCAGCTTGCCGCGCTGTTTTCGCGGCTGTCGCCGGATATCGACGAGACTTTGCTGGCGCTGATAGGCGAACTGAGCCATGCCAACCAGTCCGGCCACGTTTGTCTGCCGCTGGCGCATCGTTCCGAGTTGAAGTCCTTGCGCGGCAGCCCGCTTGTCGGCGCGCCAGGCGAGTACGCCCCGCTGATACTGGACGGCGCCGGTCGCTTGTACTTCGCCCGTCACTGGCATGACGAAGACCGGCTGGCGGCGGCGCTGGTCAGCCTGGCGCAGCCCTTGCCGCCTCCCGATGAGGCCGGCCTGGCGGATCTGCTGACGCGTTTGTTTCCCGCTGCCGGCGACGGCGAGCCGGACAGGCAGAAAATGGCAGCCGCGCTGGCGGCGCGGCAGCGGCTGATGGTGATTTCGGGCGGCCCCGGCACCGGCAAGACCACGACCGTGGTGCGGCTGCTGGCCTTGCTAGCGGCGCTGTCGCCGCGCCCTTTGGTCATGGCGATGGCCGCGCCCACCGGCAAGGCGGCGGCGCGCTTGTCGGAGTCGGTACGCTCGGCGAGAGACCGGCTGGATGTGGAGGAGGCGGTGCGGCGGCAGTTGCCGGCCAAGGCGGAGACGCTGCATCGGCTGCTGGGCCTGCGGCCGGGCCGAGCGCAGCCGCGCCATCATGCCGGCAACCCTTTGCCGCTGGACCTGCTGGTGGTGGACGAGGCCTCGATGATAGACCTCTCGCTGATGGCGCGGACGGCGGAGGCCTTGCCGTCGCAGGCCCGACTGATTTTGCTGGGCGACCGCGACCAGTTGTCGTCGGTGGAGGCCGGCGCGGTGCTGGGCGAGTTGTGCGAGCGCGTGGCGTATCGTGAATCCACACGGCAATGGCTGGATCGAGTGTGCGGCGGCGAGCCGGACGCGCGCGGCGAGGACGGCGGCGCGCTGACCGATTGCGTGGCCCTGCTGACCCGCAGCCACCGCTTCGGCGCGGACTCCGGCATCGGCGAGCTGGCGCGGCGCATCAACGCCGGCGAGGGCGAGGCGGCGCTGGACGTGCTGCGAGATCCGGCACGGGAGGACGCGGAATGGTTGGGAGAGGTGTCGGACGCCATGCTGCTGGAGCGGCGCGACGGTTATCTGCGCGCCATCGCGGCAGGGGCGTCGGCCGACGAAGCGCAGCGCGCGTTCTCGTCCTTCATGTTGCTGGCGGCGGAGCGCCGACAAGTAGCCGAGTGCAACCGGCGCATCGAGGCGCGGCTGGAGCGAGACGGCGTCAAGCAGGCGGGGCGCGATTGGTACGCGGGCCGGCCGGTGATGATAGGCGAGAACGATTACGGACTGGGCCTGTTCAACGGCGACATCGGCTTCGCGCTGCCGCGGGACGACGGCCTGCGGGTGTTGTTCCCGGCGGAGGATGGCGGCTGGCGGGAGTTTGCGCCAGCCAGGCTGCCCGCGCACGAAACGGTTTTCGCGATGACCGTTCACAAGAGCCAGGGCTCGGAGTTCAACGAAGTATGGCTGCAACTGCCGGAGCAAGCGGGCGCATTGTTGAACCGGGCCTTGCTGTATACCGCGGTGACCCGGGCGCGCAGCCGCTTCGCGGTGACCGGAAGCGAGGCGGCTTGGCTGGATGGCGTGGCGCGCGCGCCGCAACGGGATTCCGGCTTGGCGGATCGTTTGCGCTGAAGTTGATGGATGGAATGCAACACTTGGCATGATTGTGCGCGGAAGAATGGTCAAGCGTCAGTAGACATCCTAAGATGCAGCCTTCCCGAAAACATGCTGGGGGAGTGGTCATGCAGGTGGATGCCGTTCTGGCTTATCTGGGCAAGGTCAGCCGTTTCGACGCTCAGCCGTTCACGCCTTTGTTCATCGGCGGCGAGCGCATGGGCTGCGTCAACGCGCAGTGGAAGGAGCGCCTGCTCGGGCACGAGCCGGCATTGTTCGAAGAGACCTATCAGGGCATATCCTGCCGCGTAGACGGCAGTTATCGCAGCATCAGCCACGCCATGGCGCTGGCGGCCCGGCGCTGGCAGCAGGCCGGCTGGCTCAATGGCTGGCGCAACGAGAATTTCACCGCCTTCCGTCAGGACGGCGCGCCGTTCTTCGAGCTGGAGCGAGCCGCTTTCCGTCCCCTGGGCCTGACCAGCCGCGCGGTCCACGTCAATGGATTGTGCCGCGTGGCCGACGGAGAGACGCGCATGTGGGTGGGACGCCGCAGCCCGCACAAGGCGGTGGACCCGAATCGCATGGACAATCTGGTGGGCGGCGGCGTGGCCGCCGGCGAGACCTTGGAACTGGCGCTGGAGCGCGAGGGATGGGAAGAGGCCGGCATAGACCGCACCATGCTGCAGCCGCTCCAGCCCGCCTCGCTGCTGCTGGCGCAGCGCCCGGTAGCGCGCGGGCTGCATCGCGAATGGCTCTATGCCTATGATTTATGGCTGGCGCCGGGGCAGGAGCCGTCCTGTCAGGACGGCGAAGTGGCCGAGCATCTGCTGTTGCCGTTGGCCGAAGTCGAACAATTGCTGGTGGCGGAGCGCTTCATGATAGACGCGGCCCTGGTTTGTATCGATTGCCTGTGCCGCCTGGGCTACTGGCGCCAGGCTGGCGCCGAGATGGAAGCCGCGTTGGCCGGCATCCGCCATGCTCTGGGACAGGATGTGGCCATTGCGGTTTAGCGATGGACCCGCTTGAGCGATGGACAAACGATGAAACCCGGCGCGGCCGGGTTTTTTCTTGCCCATTTCGGCTCTTGAATGCGTTTTATTCATTTGTTCGGAAAAGAATTACTTGTGATTTCCTGTGAATATTAAAGATTTATTTTATTTTTCATGGATTTGCTGGCTTTATTTTTATGCATTGCATCCATGATGTCAGCTCATGACATCAATTAAACTCATGTTATTATTGCCAAACATAAATTCATACGGTATAAAAAGACGATAAAACACGATTTTTATCAGAAAATAAAATGTACCGGTTAAAATTGATTTCTCCCCATTTCGGCATAGACGACAAGGGACCGTTGCATCCTACCCAGGCGCAGGCGCGGCAGGCTGCGGAATTGATGCTGCAGGTGTATCGCGGCAATGTCCGGGCCGAAGTGCACAAGGTGGATTTGAAGACCCGCAAGTCGGAAAAGCTGGAAGAGGTCTATATCAAGGTGGAGCGCGTCGACTAGTTCGAAGGGCTTGGGCGCTTTACAACTTTCCCGTTGCATCCTGTTGCGGGATAAGCTAACGTCATCGCTCCCTTAACCCCTTGTCCGATCGCCTCCCCGGCGGCGGAGAATGGAGCGATCTTTATGTTTGGCTGGTTCGAACGCCGCGTCTCCCCCTATCCGGACGCGCCCCCCGCCCAACCTCCCCAGGGCTTTTTCTCCTTTATCTGGTTCTGCACGCAGGGCATGCGCGGCCTTATCCTGTTCATGACGCTGCTGACCGCCTGCATCGGCGCTTTCGAGGCCTTGCTGTTTTCCATGATGGGCTCGATCGTGAGCTGGCTGGCCAAGATGCCGGTCGATCAGCTGTGGCAGCGCGAGCGCGGCCACTTGTTGCTGCTGGCCTGCATTCTGCTGGGCAGCGTGTTGCTGGTGGCGTTGCAGGCGATGAGCAAATACCAGGGCCTGTTTTCCAATTTCCCGATGCGGCTGCGCTGGAACTTCCATCGCCACCTGCTGGGCCAGAGCCTGAGCTTTTATCAGGACGAGTTCGCCGGCCGGGTTTCGGCCAAGGTCATGCAAACGGCGCTGGCGGTGCGCGACACGGTGCTGATCATCACTGACATCCTGGTGTTTGTCGTCATCTACTTCGTCACCATGATCGCGGTGCTGGGTCATTTCGACATGGTGCTGCTGATTCCGTTTTTCGGCTGGCTGGCCATGTACGTCGCCACGCTGTGGTTCTTCGTGCCGCGCTTGGGCAAGGCCGCCAGTCATCAAGCTGACGCGCGCAGCCTGATGACCGGCCGCATCACCGACGCCTACACCAATATCGCCACGGTCAAATTGTTCTCGCACGGCCAGCGCGAAGCGCGTTTCGCCAAGGGCGCGATGCAGGAGTTCCTGTCCACGGCCTATCGCCAGATGCGGCTGGTCAGCGGCTTCGAGATCGTCAACCAGCTGACCAGCATGCTGCTGGTGGGGCTGGCCACCGGCTCCGTGCTGTGGCTGTGGAGCATAGGCAAGGTGGATGTCGGCGCGGTGGCGGCCGCTACTGCGATGGCGCTGCGGCTGAACGGCATTTCTCACTGGATCATGTGGGAAATGTCCAGCCTGTTCGAGAACATCGGCACGGTGCAGGACGGCATCGCCACCTTGTCGCGTTCGGTCGCCGTGGTGGACAAGCCGGACGCAGCCAAGCTGGAGGTGCCGCGCGGCGAGGTCCGCTTCGACAATGTGGACTTCTCCTACGGCGGCGAGCGCAATGTGATTGCCGGCCTGAATCTGACGATACGCCCCGGCGAGAAGATAGGCCTGGTGGGGCGTTCCGGCGCCGGCAAGTCCACCATCGTCAACTTGCTGCTGCGCTTTTACGACCTGGACGGCGGACGCATCCTGATCGATGGCCAGGACATCGCAGGCGTGACGCAGGACAGCCTGCGCGCCAGGGTGGGCATGGTGACGCAGGATACTTCGCTGCTGCACCGCTCGGTGCGCGAGAACCTGTTGTACGGGCGGCCGGATGCCGGCGATGCGGAGATGGTGGAGGCGGCGCGCAAGGCCGAGGCTGACGATTTCATCCAGGGCCTGAGCGATCCCAAGGGACGAAGAGGCTACGACGCGCATGTCGGCGAGCGCGGCGTCAAACTGTCCGGCGGCCAGCGGCAGCGCATCGCCATCGCCCGCGTCATGCTGAAAGACGCGCCCATCCTGTTGCTGGATGAAGCGACCAGCGCGCTGGACTCCGAGGTGGAGGCGGCCATACAGAGCAGCTTGTATCGCTTGATGGAGGGCAAGACCGTGGTGGCGATTGCCCACCGCTTGTCCACCATCGCGGCGATGGACAGGCTGATCGTGTTGGATAAAGGCCAGGTGGTGGAGGAGGGTTCGCATCAGCAGCTGCTGGCGCGCGGCGGTCTGTATGCCAGGCTGTGGGCGCATCAGAGCGGCGGCTTCCTTGGCGAAGAGGACGGCGACGAACAGGAGAGCGCCTCGCTGATGGGCTGATCGCGGCTCGGCCAGCCAGTCCATGCGCGGCTGGCCGGGCGCGCGTTTTGCGCCGGGACGGCGTCATGAGCGCGCGCGTGGTCTAAGATGTTGGAAAGAGGCTGGCGATTCGGCGGACGGGCGAATAGGGATGGCTGTTGCAGAACGCCATCATTTATTTTCCTGAAAAAGTCGACGGCCGATGATCTATATCAAACTTTGATGCGCAAAAAAGATTCGTCTGCAGACGGCGGGGATGGGATGAGCGGCGCGCGTCCATCGTGGAGCCATCCTTCGCGCGCGGCGAAAAAATAAAGGGCTTGCAGCCTGGAGCTTGCAAACCCTTGATTTTATTGGTGCACCCGACAGGGATCGAACCTGTGACCTTCAGCTTCGGAAACTGACACTCTATCCAACTGAGCTACGGGTGCAACGTGCATTTCCACTTAAGGAGAGCATCATACAATAAGAATCTATTCCGAGTCCAGAGTAAGGTTTTTTGCCACCCCAATGGGCATACCTTATAATTAGCCGGTTTTAATTGTCATTATTTTCAGACGAGGCTTGGGATGAGTAATGAGAACGGAATGGCCCCCGGCCAGATCGTAAAGGTTCTGGTCAGCATCGTTGTTTTTCTTGTTGTAGCGATTTGGCTCCTGGCCAAGCTTGCCACAAGTGGGTTCAATGTAGATGCGGAAGTGATGACCAAGGAAGCCATCGCGGCTCGTCTGAAACCGGCAGGCGAGTCCAAAGCCAGCGACGCGCCGCCGGGCATGCGCACCGGCGAGCAGGTATTCAAGGCGATCTGTATTTCCTGTCACGGCACCGGCCTGGCTGGATCGCCGAAGTTCGGCGACGCTGGATCATGGGCGCCGCGCATCGCCAAGGGGTGGGACATGCTGGTGGACCACGCCTTGCACGGTTTCAACGCGATGCCGGCCAAAGGCGGCTCCCCGGACCTGACCGATGATGAAGTGAAGCGCGCGGTGGCCTATATGGGCAATGCCGGCGGCGCCAAGTTCACCGAACCGCCGGTGGGCGGCGCGGGCGGCGCGGTCGCTGCGGCGGATCCGGCAGTGGTCGGCAAGAAGATTTATGAAAGCGTATGCGTGGCTTGCCATGCCGCCGGCGTAGCGGGCGCGCCCAAGTTCGGCGACAAGGCGGCCTGGGCAGCGCGTTTGAAGCCCGGCATGGACGAGGTGGTGAAGATCGCGACCAAGGGGCTGAACGCGATGCCGCCTAAGGGCGGCTATACTGGCAGCGATGCGGAATTCCGCGCCGCCATCGAGTACATGGTCAATAATTCAAAATAATTCGAAGATATGGTAAAAACGCCCTATGGTTTGTCCATGGGGCGTTTTCATTTATACCGCATTGCACCAAAAGTCAATGAATGTGACCAGTTAAAAAGGACAGGTGGCGGCTGCGGCGGCTTCAGGCATGATAGGAACATCTGATTGACGAGTAGGCCGGTCAAGCCTGCCAGTCAGGTGAGGTTCCCCAGCCTCGCTTCACCCAGAGATGTTCCTCATTCTTCTTTATGGCGCCTCGCGGCGCCATTTTTCTTGTCTGTTCAACCTTGAGGCGTTTCGCCGGATTTGTCCTTGCCGGCCAGCATCGCTGTCAGATTGGCCAGCCGGGATTTGCCTTCGCTCTTGCTGACCAGCGGCTCGGCGCCGGGCTTGCCGAAATGGCGAAGGTCTTCGCCGTCGATCTCGCTGATGAAGCGCGACGGTTCGATGAATTGCCATTCGCCGGCGCGGCGGCGCTTGACGCAATAGCTCAGCGTCAGGCTGCGCTGAGCGCGGGTGATGCCGACGTACATCAGCCGCCGCTCTTCCTCCACCATGCCGTTTTCCACCGATTCGCTGTGCGGCAGGATGCCTTCCTCGCAGCCCACCAAGAACACGTGCGGGTATTCCAGGCCTTTGGACGCGTGCAGCGTGGACATCTTCACCGCGTCCACCTCGCCCTCATCGCGGCCTTCCAGCATGGTGATCAGCGCGATGGTCTGTGTCAGCTCGATCAGGTTTTTGCCGTCGGCCTCACCCTTGCGCGACAGCCAGTCCACCATTTTCAGCAGATTCTTCCACTTGGTCTCGGCTATCTTGGGGCTGTCTTCGCTGTCGTACAGCCAGGCTTCGTAGCCTATGGCTTGCAGCAACTCCAGCGCGAGTTTGCCGGCTGGCTCGCGGGTGGCGCGGTACTGCAGCTGGCTGATGAATTCGCAGAACTGCTCCAGCGGCGCCAGCTGCGCCTGCTGTATTTGCACGCGCAGGCCTGCGTCGTGGGCGGCGGCGAACAGGCTCTTGCCGTACTGGCCTGCCCAGGCGCCCAGCTTCTCCAGCGTGCCGGCGCCGACGCCGCGCTTGGGCGTGGTCAGCGCGCGGATGAAGGCGGGATCGTCGTCTGGATTGGTGATCAGCCGCATATAGGCCAGCAGGTCCTTGATCTCCGGCTTGTCGAAGAAGCTCTGGCCGCCGGCCATCTGGTAGGGGATGCGCTGGTTGCGCAGCGCCTGCTCGAAAATGCGCGCCTGGTAGTTGCCGCGGTACAGGATGGCGTAGTCCTTGAAGTCGGTGCGGTGTTCGAACTTGTGGGCCAATAGTTTTTGCACCACGGTTTCCGCCTCGTGCTCTTCGTCCTTGCATTGCACCACGTGTATGGGTTCGCCCAGGCCCAGCTCGCTCCATAACTGCTTTTCGAACAGCTTGGGATTATTGGAGATCACGCTATTGGCGGCGCGCAGGATGCGCGCGGTGGAGCGGTAGTTCTGCTCCAGCTTGATCACCTTAAGCTGCGGGAAATCCTGCTGCAGCAGGCGCAGGTTTTCCATATTGGCGCCGCGCCAGGCGTAGATGGACTGGTCGTCGTCGCCCACCGCCGTAAACAGGCCGCGCACGCCGGCCAGCAGCTTCACCATCTGGTACTGGCAGGTATTGGTGTCCTGATATTCGTCCAGCAGCAGGTAGCGAAGCTTGCCCTGCCATTTGAGCAGCACTTCCGGGTGGGTGCGGAACAGCTGTACCGGCAGTCGGATCAGGTCGTCGAAGTCCATCGCCTGATAGGCGGTCAGCGTGTCCTGATAGGCCAGATACGTCTTGGCGCAGATGCTTTCCCACTGGTCCTGGGCCGCCAGCAGCATGTCGTCCGGCGTTTTCAGGTCGTTCTTCCACAAGGATATCTGGCTCTGCACCTTGCGTATTTCATCCTTGGAGGTGGTGTTCAGGATGTCGGCGATGATCTTGCCGGCATCGTAGGCGTCCAGGATGGAGAACTGGGTCTTGTAGCCCAGATGCGGCGCCTCCTGGCGCAGGATGTGCATGCCGAGCGAGTGGAAGGTGGAGACGGTGATGCCGCGGATTTCAGCCGATGTCATCAGCTTGCTCACCCGCTCCAGCATTTCGCGCGCCGCCTTGTTGGTGAAGGTGATGGCGGCGATGTGCCGGGCCGGAATGCCGCCCTCGCGCACCAGATGGGCGATCTTGTAGGTGATCACGCGGGTCTTGCCCGAGCCGGCGCCCGCCAGCACCAGCAAGGGGCCGTCTAGATAATGGATGGCCGCGCGTTGCGGCGGATTGAGCAGGGGAGCGGACATGGCGATAGGACCCGGACGGGCGTAGCAAATCGGTAATCGAGGCCGTGCATTGTAGCATGGGGTATCATGGCTTATCGCGGATGGAATCCCAAACCCGATCCGCATCATGAGGAAATCATATGGCCATCTACGCAATCGGCGACATCCAGGGCTGTTTCGATCCCTTCCAGAAATTGCTGCGCATGATCGATTTCAATCCCGGCAAGGACACCTTGTGGCTGACCGGCGATCTGGTCAATCGCGGCCCGCAGTCGCTGGACGTGCTGCGCTGGGTGTTCCAGCACCAGGATCAGGTGGAGATGGTGCTGGGCAATCACGATCTGCATCTGTTGGCGGTATCGGAAGGCTTCGGCAAGCTGCACCGAGACGACACCATAGAAGACATTCTGAACGCGGCCGACGGCAAGGTGCTGCTGGACTGGCTGCGCTGCCAGCCGCTGATGCTGGAGGGCCAGGGCTACGCGATGGTGCACGCCGGCCTGTTGCCGGAGTGGACGATTTCCAAAGCGCTCAGACTGGCGGAGGAGGTGGAGTTCGGCCTGTCCGGCAACCGCCACCGCGAGTTTCTGGGCCGGCTGTACGGCAACAAGCCCACGCGCTGGAGCGACGATTTGAAGGGGGCGGACCGGCTGCGGCTGATCGTCAACGCCATGACCCGCATGCGCTTCCTGACGCGGGACGGCGAGCTGGACTTGAGCTATAAGGGCGAGCTGGACGGCGCGCCGGCCAATCTGGTGCCATGGTTCGAGGCGCCGAATCGCCGCCATGGCGGCACGCCCATTGTTTGCGGCCACTGGTCGGCGCTGGGCGTGCATCTGGATGAGGATATCCTGGCGATCGATTCCGGTTGCCTGTGGGGAGGCAGTCTGTCCGCGCTGCGCCTGGGCGACAAGCAGCTGTTTTCGCTGCCGTGCCAGGCCTATCGCGAGATCGCGTTGGCGGCGGGACGCTAGCGGCGGTTCAGGCGCCTGTTTCCACGGCGGGGGCGGCTTGCGGCGCGGGAGCCTCCTCCAACTGCAGGCCCAGGCCGCGAGCCACTTCGCGGCGGGCTTCCTCGGCCAGTTGGAAGCGGTTGTCCAGACCGGCATCGCCGGCCTTCAGCGGCTTCCCGTAGCAAATCTCTATCTCAATCCTGGGCACGGACAGCACCAGCCGCATGCTTTGCAGCAGCGAGATGTCGTCGATATAGGCCGCTTCGCGCAGCAGGCTGCCGTCGGGCCGCTGATAGCGCAACGATACCGGTTGGACCGTGCCGCCCGCCAGCAGAGCAGCTTCGAACAGCGAAGCCTTGAACGGCAGGAGGCCGCTGCCATCCGACGTGGTGGATTCGGGGAAGACCGCCATGCAGCCGCCGTTCTGCATCGCCTCGGCCAGGATCTGGTTGACGCGGCTGGCGTCGCGGCGGTTGCCGCGGTCTATGAACAGCGTGCCTGCCACATAGGCCAGCCAACCTATCAGCGGCCATTTGCGGATCTCGCGCTTGGCGACGAAGCGCGACACGGTGCAGCTGTTCAGCGCGATGATGTCCAGCCAGGAGACATGGTTGGCCACCAGCAGCGTATTGGGCGGGTAGAAGCCGGGATTGATGCCGCGCACGGTGACGACGGCGCCCATTATCTTCAGCGCCTGCTGCGCCCAGCGGCGGGTGACCACGGCGCGCTCGGCCTGGGCCAGCCGGGAATAGCGGGTCGCGACAATGAAAACGCCGATGGCGAGATGGGCGAGCAGCCGCAATACGCGGCCGAAGCGGGCGACGATGGGTGTAGTGTCGGTAGACTTCAAGGTTTCTTTAAGTTTTCGAGACTTTGCGATGACAGGCCGCCACTCTATCACGGCTGGCACAGCGGGCAATAGTAAGTGCTGCGCTGGCCTTGCCGAATATGGCGTATGGGAGAGCCGCAGCGGCGGCACGGCTCCTCGTGGCGGTCGTACACCATATAGCTTTGCTGGAAGTAGCCCGGCTTGCCCTCGCTGTCGACGAAATCACGCAAGGTGCTGCCGCCCGCGTCTATCGCCCGCTTCAGGACGGCCTTGATTTCGCCGGCCAGTCGCTCGCACTCCTGCAGCGTCAAGGCGCTGGCGGCTCGGTCCGGGGCCATGCCGGCGTAAAACAGCGACTCATTGGCGTAGATGTTGCCGACGCCGACCACCACGTGGTTGTCCATGATGGCCAATTTGACAGCGCAATTTCTGCGGCGCGTGGCCGCGTACAGCGCGGCGCCGTCAAAAGCGTCGGACAGCGGCTCCGGCCCCAGCGCCTTCAGCAGCGGGTGCAGCTCTATCGGCCCGACATGCCACAGCACCGCGCCGAAGCGGCGGGGGTCGCGATAGCGCAGCACTTGGCCGTCCAGTTGCAGGTCTAGGTGGTCGTGTTTTTGCGGCGGCGCGCCGGCCGGCATCAGCCGCAGGCTGCCGGACATGCCCAGATGGATCAGCAGCGTGCCGCTCTCGCACTCCAGCAGCAGATATTTGGCGCGGCGGCGCACGGCCAACACCTTTTCTCCGGCGAGGCGTGCGGACAAGTCGGGCGGCACCGGCCAGCGCAGGCTGGCGTTGCGCACGATGGCGCCTCGCAGGGTGCGGCCTTCCAGGTGCGGCGCGACGCCGCGGCGGGTAGTTTCGACTTCTGGCAGTTCTGGCATGGTGAAAATGCGATTCGGTAAATGGCGCGAACAGGAAAACCGGACATGCTATTCTACGCGTTCAACAGGCTTTGAGCAGGCAACTTGACTCCAATGCGAATGAAACCGCTGAAACGAACCTTACCCTTGCTGCTGGCCTTGTCGCTGGCCGCATGCGCCAGCACCAAGCCTATCGCTCCGCCGGTTCCCGCGCAGCCCAGCGCGGCCGAGAGCGGCAAGTCCAATGAAACGGCGCCGCAGGAAGAGGCCAAGCTGCCCGATGTGGCGCTGACGCCGGAAATCCTCTATGGCGTGCTGGCCGGGGAGATCGCCGCGCAACGCGGCGCGGCCGGTCCGGCGGGCCTGACCTATCTGGATCTGGCCAGGCAAACCCGCGATCCGCGCATGGCCCGCCGCGCGGCCGAATTCTGCCTGTTGTCGGGACAGTTGAAAGAGGCGAGCGACGCGCTGCGCTTGTGGATAGAGCTGGACCCCGAGTCGCTGCCGGCGCGCGAGCAGTTGTTCATTACGCTGATGCGCAGCGGCAAGCTGGCGGAAAGCAAGCCGCTGATCGAAGAGCTGCTGCGCCGCGAGCCCGCGAGGGCGCAGGCGATTTTCGTGCAGTTGGCGCGCTTGAGCTCTCGTGCCGAGGGCGGCTCCGCCGACGCCTATAAAATGGTGGCGGAACTGGCGGCCGCTTATCCCAATTTGCCGGAGGCCCGCTTCGCGGTGCTGGCGGCCGCGGCCGACAATGGCGATCAGGCCGCGGTAGACCGGGAGCTGGACCGACTGGCGCAGATCGCGCCGCAATGGGATTTGCCGGTCGCTTGGCAGGTGGACAGGCTGCGGCGCAAAGACATGAACGCGGCGACAGCCTTTTTGCAGCGGGAGCTGGCGCGGCGGCCGCAGGCCAGTCTGGAACTGCGGATCGCCTATCCTCGGCTGCTGGTCGGCGCCAAGCGTTTTCCCGAGGCGCGGACGGCTTTCGAGGAATTGCTGAAAGATCATCCGGACAATCCGGACCTGCTGTACGCGACGGGCCTCTTGGCCTATCAGATGCGCGATTTGCAAACCGCGGACGAAAGGCTGCAGCGCGCGCTGCGACAGCAGTATCAGGAGGCCGATTTCGTCCGCTATACGCTGGGCCAAATCGCGGAGGACGAGCATGAGAAGGCTCGCGCCGAAGAGTGGTATGGCCAGGTCGGGCCGGGACAGCAGTATTTGCCGGCGCAGTCGCGGCTGGCCATGCTGGAAGCGGGCGAGGGCAAGTTGACGGAGGCGCTGAGCCGGCTTGAGCCGCTTGGCGGCACCGACCAGGAAAAAGTGTCGGTCGTCCTGTTGCAGTCCCAATTGGCGCGCGAGGCCAAGCAGCCGCAGCGCGCCTATGCCCTGCTTAGCAAGGCGCTGAGCCGGCAGCCGCGCGCCAGCGAGCTATTGTACGAGCGTTCGCTGGTGTCCGACGTAATGGGCAATGTCGGCAATGCCGAGCGCGATCTGCGCGCCATCCTGAAGGACAAGCCGGACGATGTGCAGGCCTTGAACGCGCTGGGCTACACCCTGGCCAACCGCACCACGCGTTACCGAGAAGCCTACGGCTATATCGACAAGGCGCTGAAGGCCGAACCGGAGAATCCGGTGATCCAGGACAGCATGGGCTGGGTGTCGTTCAAGCAGGGCAAGCTGGAGACGGCGCGCAAGTATCTGGAGAAAGCCTATGGCGCGATGCCGGACCCGGAGGTGGCGGCCCACCTGGGCGAGGTGTTGTGGAGGCAGGGCCTGCGCGAACAGGCGATGTCCTTGTGGGACAAAGAGCTGGCGGCGCATCCGGGCCATGAGGTGATACTGGAGACGATGCGGCGGCTGGGGGCCAAGCAGTGAGACTGCTGGCCTGCGCCGCGCTGGCGGTGTTGCTGAGCGCCTGCGCCACGCGGGAGGTGCCGTTCCGCGCGCCGGCTTCCGCTTCCACCCCAGTCGATGCCCCGTTCACCGCCAGCGGCCGCCTGTCGGCCAGCCTGGACGGCAAGGGGCATGTCGCCAATTTCGACTGGCGGCACCAGCCGCCGTGCGACGAGGTGGCGATCAACTCGCCGCTGGGCAATACCGTGGCCAAGGTGCTGCGCGACGGCGACGGCGTCACTCTGCTGGCCGACGGCAAGCGTTGGCAGGCTGACGATGTGGAAAGCCTCACCCAGCAAGTCATGGGCTGGCCGCTGCCGCTGTCCAATCTGGCCTGGTGGATACGCGGCCTGCCGGCGCCTGGCTTGCCCAGCCATGCCGCTGAAGACGGCAGCCTGGAGCAGCAAGGCTGGCGTATTCGCTTTGTGCGAGACGCCGATGGCGACGCCGGCCATCCCAAGCGCGTGGAAATGCAGCGCGAAGGTTTGACCGTCAAAGTGGTCGTGCAGAGCTGGCAGTAAACTGGCGCCGCCATTTCACATTTTCCAAGACGCAAACGTTTATATAGAGTCGATATGCAGCACGCGTTCCATTCCTTTCCCGCCCCGGCCAAGCTCAACCTCTTATTGCATGTGGTGGGCAAGCGGCCGGATGGCTACCACCTGTTGGAGACGGTGTTCCGCTTCATTGATTTCGGCGATACGCTGCAACTGGCGGTGCGAGATGACGGTGTTGTCGAGTTGTTGACGCCGACCGAGGGCGTGCCGCCGGAAACCGACCTGACTGTGCGCGCGGCGCGGTTGCTGCAGCAGGAAAGCGGCTGCGCGATGGGCGCCAGCATACGGCTGGAGAAACGCACGCCCATGGGGGGCGGATTGGGCGGCGGCAGCTCCGACGCGGCCAGCGTGCTGATCGGTCTGAACCGGCTGTGGCGGCTGAACTGGCCGCGCGAACGGTTGCAGGAGCTGGGTTTGCGTTTGGGCGCCGACGTGCCGGTATTTATCTTCGGCCGAAATGCGCTGGCCACCGGAGTCGGTGAGGTATTGGAGCCGATTGCGCTGAGGCCGGCCTGGTATTTGGTAATTCACCCACAGGTTCATGTGCCTACCGCGGCGATATTCCGAAATTTCCAGGGAACCCGGTTGACAGAGTTTGGTCGCGTCGGCATAATGCGAATCCTCGAAACAACGCAGCAGCGCAGAAATGATCTGCAAGACGTTGTGACGAAGATGTTTCCAGCGGTGAATGAAGTACTGAGCGAACTGAGAAAATATGGTTCGCCGCTGATGACCGGATCCGGGGCATGTGTTTTCCTGGAGTTCGAGTCGAAAGACGAAGCCGATAAAGTTTACCGAGTGTTGTCGAAAAAGCATCAGGGTTTTGTTGCGGAAGGACTGGATGTCCACCCCCTGTTCGACAGCGCTGAATAAGGTTATTGGGGAGTCGCCAAGTGGTAAGGCACCGGATTTTGATTCCGGCATTCGTAGGTTCGATCCCTACCTCCCCAGCCAGGACTTTCTCCCAATAAGAGAGAGCATGAAAAAAGCGTGTAAGGCTCTCTTACACGCTTTTTCTTTATCCAGCTAAGGCAAAGCGAATCATGGCGGCATACGACAGTTTGATGGTATTTACCGGTACGGCTAATCCGGAACTTGCTCAGAACGTAGTCAAACATTTGGATATCTCGTTGGGACGTGCCGATGTCGGCAAGTTCAGCGACGGCGAGGTGGCGGTGGAGTTGCTGGAAAACGTGCGCGGTCGCGACGTTTTCATCCTGCAATCGACCTGTGCCCCGACCAACGACAACCTGATGGAAATCCTGACCATGGCCGACGCGCTCAAGCGCGCCTCCGCCGGTCGGATCACTGCGGCGATTCCGTATTTCGGCTATGCCCGCCAGGACCGCCGTCCGCGTTCCGCACGTGTGCCGATCTCGGCCAAGCTGGTGGCCAATATGCTGACCAGCGCCGGCATCGACCGCGTGCTGACCGTCGACCTGCACGCCGACCAGATCCAAGGCTTCTTCGACATCCCGGTGGACAATGTTTACGCCACCCCGGTGTTGCTGAAGGACATCCGCGCCCAGCGTTTCGATGACCTGATCGTGGTCAGCCCGGACGTGGGCGGCGTAGTGCGCGCCCGCGCGGTGGCCAAAGCGTTGAATACGGACCTGGCTATCATCGACAAACGTCGTCCGAAGGCCAACGTGGCCGAAGTGATGAACATCATCGGCGACGTGTCGGGCCGCACCTGCCTGATCGTCGACGACATGATCGACACCGCCAACACCCTGTGCAAGGCGGCCAGCGCTCTGAAGGAGCGCGGCGCCGAGCGCGTGCTGGCTTACGCGACCCACGCCATCTTCTCCGGACAGGCCGTGGACCGCATCAAGAATTCAGACATCGACATGGTGGTGGTGACCGACACCATCCCGTTGACCGCCGCGGCCAAGGCCTGCCCGAATATCCGGGTGGCCTCGATCGCCGGCCTGCTGGCCGAGACGCTGCGCAGGATCAACAACGAAGAATCGGTGTCTTACCTCTTCAACGAGGAACTGGTTGCGACGGGCGCTTGCCTGCCGTAAACATCTGGCCCGCTGGTCGCGGCGGCCGGGTGCTTTTAATCTGAAAACTGGAGTTTTGACATGTCTTACGAACTGATTGCTGCCAAGCGTGCTGATCTGGGTACGGGTGCGAGCCGCCGCCTGCGTCACGCTGGCAAAGTGCCGGCCGTGGTTTACGGCGCTGGCAAGGACGCTGTTTCCCTGGAGCTGGACCACAACACCCTGTACCACTCCGTCAAGCACGCCGACTTTCACACCTCCGTGCTGGAACTGGTGATCGACGGTCAGAAGGAACAGGTTAAGGTTGCCGCGTTCCAGATGCACCCGTACAAACAGCAAGTGCTGCACATCGACTTCGCTCGTGTGTAATCACTGCTGCCGTCGCCCGCGCGGGTGACGGTGAAGAGCTCGTTGTGCGCCCATGCGGCGGGCAGCGAGCTTTTTTCATTTGGAATGTAAAACATGTCCGGTATTCGCCTGATAGTGGGCCTGGGCAACCCCGGCCCGGATTACGAAAAGACGCGCCACAATGCCGGTTTCTGGCTGGTGGACGAACTGTGCTGGCAGTTCAAGGGAAGCTGGCGCAACGAGGGCAAGTTCCACGGTGACGTGGTGCGAGTGAGCATAGAAGGGCAGGACGTCTGGCTGCTGAAGCCCATGACGTATATGAACCTGTCAGGCCAGGCCGTGTTGGCGCTGGCGCATTTTTACAAGATTCTGCCGGATGAAATCCTGGTGGTGCACGACGAGCTGGACCTGGCGCCCGGCGTCGCCCGCTTCAAGCAGGGCGGCGGCCATGGCGGCCACAACGGCTTGAAGGACATCGCCTCTCGGCTGAGTTCGCCTGCCTTCTGGCGGCTGCGTTTGGGCATAGGCCATCCCGGCGACAAGAAGGAAGTGGCGAACTTCGTGTTGAAGAGGCCGCGCGCCGAGGAGCAGCAGGCGCTGGACGAGGCCATTCAGGCCTCTCTGCGCGAGCTGCCGCGCGCCATCGCCGGCAAGATGGCCGAGGCGATGAAGACGCTGCACACCGACGCGAAGTGAATACAGGCTGACGCCTTGCCGGGCTGCCGCCATAATGGATTGAATCAAGAAAATTTAGGAAAACAGCCATGAGTTTGAAATGCGGTATCGTCGGCTTGCCCAATGTCGGCAAGTCCACCCTGTTCAACGCCCTGACCAAGGCCGGCATTGAGGCCGCCAACTATCCGTTCTGCACCATCGAGCCCAATGTCGGCATCGTGGAAGTGCCGGACCATCGCCTGAGCGAGTTGGCCAAGATCATCAATCCGCAAAAGATCCAGCCGGCCATCGTCGAGTTCGTCGACATCGCCGGCCTGGTGGCGGGCGCGTCCAAGGGCGAAGGCCTGGGCAACCAGTTCCTGGCCAACATCCGCGAAACCGACGCCATCGTCAACGTGGTGCGCTGCTTTGACGACGACAACATCGTGCACGTGGCTGGCAAGGTGGATCCGATCGCCGATATCGAAACCATCCTGACCGAACTGGCGCTGGCCGACCTGTCCGCGGTGGAGAAAGCCATATCTCGCGAAGGCAAGAAGGCCAAGGCCGGCGATAAGGACGCGCGCGCGCTGATCGCCGTGCTGGAACAGCTGGTGCCTCACCTGAACGAAGGCAAACCGGCGCGTTCGCTGGGCCTGTCCGATGAAGACAAGGCGCTGATCAAGCCGTTGTGCTTGTTGACCATCAAGCCTGCCATGTACGTGGCCAACGTGGCGGAAGACGGTTTCAGCAACAACCCGCTGCTGGCCAAGGTGGAAGAATACGCCGCCCGCGAAGGCGCGCCGGTCGTTGCGCTGTGCGCGGCCATCGAGTCCGAGATCGCCGAGCTGGAAGACGCCGACAAGGTCGAGTTCCTGGAAACGCTGGGTCTGGAAGAGCCGGGCTTGGACCGGCTGATCCGCGCCGGCTACAAGCTCCTGGGTCTGCAAACCTACTTCACCGCAGGCGTGAAAGAAGTGCGCGCCTGGACCATCCACGTAGGCGACACCGCGCCGCAAGCGGCCGGCGTGATCCATACCGACTTCGAGCGCGGCTTCATTCGCGCCCAAACCATCTCCTATGCAGACTTCATCGCTTTGGGTGGCGAAGCCAAGGCCAAGGAGGCCGGGAAAATGCGGGCGGAAGGCAAGGATTATGTCGTGCAGGATGGCGATGTGATGAACTTCTTGTTCAACGTCTAAATGGCATGACGGCAGCGCGCGTGGATCAGCTGGCTCATGATAGAGAAACGCTGCAGGGCTGCGGCGTGAATAACTTCCTTTACGCGCATTGGTTGGCGCACTACATTCGCAGGCGCTGCAATGGCGCTTGCGATTGGCAGCTATTGCATTGAGAGGTTTGGCATTATCCTGTTGCCGGCAGCGATTGGTGGTAGTTGATGCAGGTTTGGGAGTAAAAGGAGATTGTGATTTGGATCGTATATCCACTCCGGATGAGCTGAGCTTGCGGGATGCGTTGTTGTTTGTCCGCAGGTATTGGCGATTGTTCATGGTCGTACCGGCCATATGCTCTGTTATCGCGGTTGGAGTGTGTTGGAAGTTGCCAAACCAATATGCGGCGCGATCGCTCATGATGATTCCCAGTCCGATAGGCGCGGCGGGCGGGGCAAGCATTCTGCTGGATGGGCAGAATTTGGGCAAGGCTGTGGACAAGTTCGACTTGATCACGCTTTATCAGGTGGAAACGCGTAAGGACGCGATGCTGGCGTTGTTGTACGCGGTTAAGGCGAATCCAACCAAGGAGGGCCTGCTGGATGTGATGGTGACCGACACGGATCCAGCACGGGCAGCGGCGCTGGCCAACTTTTTGACAAGCGCGGCGCGACAGCAAATGCTGGACAGCCATATCACAGAGCAGAGCAAGCGCTTGAGTGCTTTGCAGCAGCGCTTGTATGTTTCGCAAGAGCAATTGAGAAAATCCAGCAGAATGGTCAGTAACCTGATTCCAGACCAGAATGAGGTTTTGAGCAGCCGGGTTGCGCAGCTGTTGCGCGGCTTTGCGGGACTGGATGCACAGATGTCTTTGCAGGAGGGAGCGAAGAGCGGCGAGGCCATGACCAATCTGCAATCCGTGATTTTGCAACTGCGAGCAGAGCAGGAACGAATCAGTCCGCAAGTTCATCGACTTTCGAACGAGCAGCTTGTCGCTCTGCGCGAGTACTATTTCGATAGCGCCCTGGTGAATGAGTTGCAGAAGCAGATCATGGTGTCCAGAGTATTGGCCGAGCAGGATGTGCAAGTCGTGTTGCCGGCTACGATTCCGCTGGAAAAATCAGGTCCCAAGCGCGTACAGATTGTGATGTTGACGGTATTGAGCAGCCTGCTTGTCGTGATGGGTTTTGGACTCTTGCGCGATCAGTGGCTTGCCTACCGGAAGTGATGGGGGCGGGGCGGCGGGCGTGAGGCGGCGTTCAAACGCATTGCCGCCGAGCGGCCTGGGCGGCTGACAGCTGATTGGATGTAGTCGGCCGCGGCTGGAGTCGCAGGGCGCGGCAGCTTGTCTGTTGCTGCGCGCCGGTTTGGCATGCAGCATATGGCGCGCATGGGCCCATCCCGAAATAAACAAGCCCCGCTTTGGCGGGGCATTGTCTTTTATGCAGGCTCCGGCATGCCGTACATGCCCTCGATCATGCTGCGGCAGCGTTCGGTGATGACCTTGCGGCGCAGCTTCAAGGTCGGCGCCAACTCGCCGGCGTCCACGCACCAAGGCTTGTCCAGCAGGGAGAACTTCTTGATGTGTTCCCAGTTGCCGAAGCAGCGGTTGAAACGTTTCACTTCGCGCTCTATCAGCTCGACGATCTTGGGGTGGCGGCTCATCTCGCAGTCGGTGGTGTAGGCGATGCCGTGTTCGGCGCACCATTCCTTAAGCTTCTCGAACAGCGGCACGATCAGCGCGGCGGCGTACTTCTGGCCGTCGCCCACCACCATGATCTGGTCTATGAAGGCCGATTCCTTCAGCTTGTTCTCCAGCGCTTGCGGCGCGATGTACTTGCCGTTGCTGGTCTTGAACATTTCCTTCTTGCGGTCGGTGATGCGCAGATAGCCGTTTTCCAGCACGCCGATGTCTCCGGTGTGCAGCCAGCCTTCTTGCAAGGCCTCGGCGGTCTGTTCCGGCTCTTTGTAATAGCCGGACATCACATTGTCGCCGCGCACCAGGATCTCGCCGTCGTCGGCCAGGCGCACTTCCACGCCGGGGAGCGGCAGACCCACGCTGCCGATGCGCACGCCGCGCGCCGTGAAGGGGTTGGCGGAGATGACCGGGGAACTCTCGGTCATGCCGTAGCCCTCGGCCACGGCGACGCCGGCGGCCCAGAACATGCGCGCCAGCCGCGGCTGCAACGCGGCGGAGCCGACGTTGATGGAAATCAGCTCGCCCCCCATGCCTGCGCGCCACTTGCTATAGACCAGCTTGTCGGCCAGCGCGTGCTTCAGCGTTTCGATGGGAGACTGTTTGCGATTGGGTTCGAATGCCTCGGCGCGGGCCAGGGCCCATTGATAGATGCGGCGCTTGGCGCCGGTCAGGTCGCGCGCCTTGCCAACCAGTTTCTCGTGCACTTTCTCCAGCACGCGCGGAACGGCGCTGAAGGTGTGCGGCTTGACGTCGGCCAGCGCGGAAGACAGGCATTCCACGCTGCAGAAATAGATGCCGGTGCCGCTGTACAGGTAGTAGAACACGCCGGCGCGCTCGAAGATGTGCGACAACGGCAGGAAACTCAGCGCGCGGCAGCGGCCCTGCGGCAGACCGGTGAAGGCCGCGGTGGCCACCACGGTGCTCAGCACATTGCGGTGGCTCAGCATCACGCCTTTGGAGCGGCCGGTGGTGCCGGAGGTGTAGATGATGGTGTATACGTCGTCGGCGCGCGCGGCATCGCGCAGCGCGTCCAGTTCGCCCATCCGTTCCAGCCGCGCGCGCTCGGCGATCTCGCGCCAGGACGGCGTGCCGTCGATGTCGGCCAGGCCGTAGATCGGGCAGGACAGCTTGCCCAGCGCCTCGTGCAATTTTCGCTGCAATGCAGCACTGCCGGCGAAGGCCAGCTTGACCTCGGCGTGCGTCAGGATATAGCGTGCATCATCAAGGGTGATGGTAGGGTACAGCGGCACGCTGACCGCGCCGATTTGTTGCAGCGCGATGTCCACCAACACCCATTCGATGCTGTTGTCGGCGGCGATGGCGACTTTGTCGCCGCGCTGGATGCCCATCTCCATCAGACCCAGGCTGACGCGGTTGACGGTGTCCCAGACTTCAGACGTCGACAGTTGCCGCCAGGCCTTGCCGGATTTCGCCGCCAGGCAGTCCGGACGGGGATGATGGGTCAGTTGGTGGGACAGGATGTCAAATACGCGTTCTAGCTTCATGCAAACGATGGTTTTAATGCGAAACGCTGCAAAATAGCCCTAAAGCCATTCGCTGTAAAGTAAAAATCCACGCAGAGTTGGCGAAAATCAGAGCAAGTTGCCGAGATTTGTTCGCAATTGCGTTGAAATGATGAATCCTTGATGAAGCGGTCATGGCGAATGCATGATTTGCGCAGGATTTTGGTTTGATTGTTGGACGACTTTGCCAAGTCGATGATTTTGAGGAGATTTTGTGAAATTCGCCACTCGCGCCATTCATGTGGGCTACGATAACGCCGACCATAACCGTGCGGTGATGCCGCCGCTGTATCAGACTTCAGCCTTCGCCTACGATCATGTCGGCGAGGCCATGCCCTTTGTCTACGCCCGCAGCGGCAACCCCACTCGCAGCGCGCTGGAGGACTGCCTGGCCAGCCTGGAGGAGGCGCGCCACGGCCTGGCTTTTTCCAGCGGCATGGCGGCGATAGACGCGGTGCTGCGCGCCTGCCTCAAGCCTGGCGACGAGGTGCTCGCCGTGGCTAATCTTTATGGCGGCGCCTATCGCCTGCTGACCCAGGTGATGGAGCCGGCCGGCATCCGGGTGATTTTCCTCGACTTGTCCGAGCCGGCGCGGCTGGAAGCGGCCATCACGCCGGCCACCCGCTTGCTGTGGCTGGAGTCTCCCACCAATCCGCTGCTGGGCCTGGTCGATATCGCGGCGCTGTCGGCGATCGCGCATCGTCATGGTGTAAAAGTGGCGGTGGATAATACTTTCGCCACGCCGTATCTGCAGCGTCCGCTGACGCAGGGCGCCGACATCGTCGTGCATTCGGCCACCAAGTATCTGGGCGGTCATTCGGACGTGCTGCTGGGCTTGGCGGCGGTCAGCGACGACAAGCTGTACCAAGACATCCGTTTCGTGCAGAACGCCGCCGGCGCCGTGCCGGGACCGCAGGATTGCTTCCTGACGCTGCGCGGCATCAAGACGCTGGCCTTGCGCATGGAGCGACATTGCGACAACGCCGAGCGCGTGGCGGCCTATCTGGATGGCCATGCCGCCGTGGCGCAGGTGTGCTACCCGGGTCTGGAAACGCATCCGGACCATGAGCTGGCCAAACGGCAGATGAAGCGCTTCGGCGGCATCGTCACCATCAGGCTGCGCGAAAACAGCCGCGATGCGGCCAGCCGCTTCGCGCAGCGGCTGAGACTGTTCGCGCTGGCGGAGTCGCTGGGCGGCGTGGAGTCTCTGGTCAACCACAGCTATACCATGTCGCATGGCGGCATGCCGGCGGAACGCAAGGTTGAATTGGGCATAGAAGAAGGCGTGCTGCGTCTATCCATAGGCATAGAGGACATAGACGACATTCTGGCCGATCTGGAGCAAGCGTTGCGCGATTGAGGCAGGTGAATGGCGCTGTGTTTTTCAACACTTCAAGGAGAAAGCCATGCCGGCGGCATTGTGGCAACGATTGCAGTTGAAACTGCCGGTGATACAGGCGCCGATGGCCGGCGGCGCGACTACGCCGCAACTGGTGTCGGCGGTTTGTGAGGCTGGCGCGCTGGGATTTTTGGGTGCGGCGATGCTGTCGCCGGAGCAAATCCGCGAGGACGCGGCGCGCATCCGCGCGCGCACTAGCCAGCCCTTCGGCATCAATTTATTCGTACTGGATGATCCCGCGCCGGACGCGGCAGTCTTGCGCGAGGCGCTGGAGAGCTTGCGCCCCTGGCACGCAGAGCTGGGCTTGAAGCCGCCGACCGCGCCGGGGCGCTACTGCCAGCCTTTCGACGAGCAGTTGCAGGCGCTGATCGAGCTGCGGCCGGCGGCGGCCAGCTTCACCTTCGGCATACTGACGGCGCAGCAGATGGCCGAGTTGCGGGCGGCGGACATCCTGGTGATAGGCACTGCCACCAATCTGGCGGAGGGCCTGGCCTGGATGGAGCTGGGCGCAGACGCGGTGTGCGCGCAGGGGCGGGAGGCCGGCGGCCATCGCGGCACCTTTATCGGCGAGCAGCGGGAATCGCTGCGGCCCATGTTGTCGCTGGTATACGAACTGGCGCAGAACCTGCCCGTGCCGGTGATCGCGGCCGGCGGCATCATGAATGGCCGCGATATGGCCGCCGCCATGCGCCATGGCGCCCAGGCCTGCCAGTTGGGCACCGCTTTTCTGCGCTGCCCGGAGTCGGGCATTCCCGAGCTGTGGAAGCTGGCGCTGGCGAGGGCGAAGGCCGGCGACACCTGCCTGACCCGCGCGTTTTCCGGCCGCTACGCGCGCGGCTTGTCCAATCGTTATATAGAAGACATGGCGCGCTGCCAGGAGCGGCTGCCGGACTATCCGGTGACCAATGCGCTGACCGGCCCGTTGCGGGCGGCCGCGCTCAAGGCCGGCCGCGCCGACATGATGTCGATGTGGGGCGGCGAAGGCGTGGCCGAGGCGCGGGAGCTGCCTGTAGCCGAGTTGATCGCGCAGCTGCTGGCGGAATGGCAGGCCGCCTATCGTTAGTCGTCGGCGTAAATGGCGACCAGTCGCCGCCCCTCGCCGTCTATCGCCGCGCGGTACATGCCTTCGCAATTGAAAGGCAAAGCCACCCTGCCATGACGGTCCACCGCCGCCACGCCGCCGGTGCCGCCCATGGTCAGCAGCTGCCCCCGCACCACGGCGTCGCACGCTTGTTCCAGCGTCTCGCCCAGATAGCGGACGCGGGCGGAAATTTCATGGCCGGCAGCGGCGCGGACAAAGTATTCGCCGTGGCCGGTGGCCGACACCGCGCAGTGAGCGTCCGCCCAGGTGCCGGCGCCTATGACCGGCGTGTCGCCGATGCGGCCCGGCCATTTGGCGGTGCGCCCCCCGGTGGAGGTGGCGGCAGCCAGCCGGCCCTGAGCGTCCAAGGCCACGGCGCCGACGGTGCCATGCTTGCGGTCTTCCGGAATGTCCTCTTCCGCGCCGCCCATGGCCAGCCTTTCCTTTTCCAATATCAAAGCCTGCCAGCGCTTGTCGGTATGGAAATATTCAGGCGGCTGCATGGCCAGGCCGCTGCTGCGGGCAAAGTTTTCCGCCGCGGCGTAGCCCAAGGTCACGTGCGGCGTGCCTTCCATCACCGCTCGCGCCAGCAGCACCGGGTTTTGCACGCAGGCGAGTCCGACGGCGCTTCCAGCGTCCTGACGGCTGCCGTCCATTACCGCAGCCTCCATTTCCTGCTTGCCATCCAGGTTGTACACCGAGCCGCGTCCGGCATTGAACAGCGGGTCGTCCTCCAGCGCGCAGACGCAGGCGCAGACGGCATCCAGCGCCGAGCCGCCGCCGCGCAGCACGGCGTGTCCCGCCTCCAACGCGCGTTCCAGTCCGACGCGGTATTCGCGTTCCTGTTCCACGCTCATATCCTGGCGGCGCAAGGTGCCGGCGCCGCCGTGCAGGGCGAGGGCGATGGTCATGGCAAATCTCCTGTTCAGCATGGAAATCGGCCCGCATGATGATAGCATCGAAGTTTTGCGATGGAGAGCGGGATGAGCGGCATGGATCAAGCCACCAGCGTACTGATACTGTTGAGCGATGGCCAGCGCTACGCTTGGCAGCGCCGCGCATGGGACGACGACAGCCATCCAGGTTGCCTGGATTTCGCCGCGGGCGGCGGAGTCGAGCCGGACGAGTCGCCGCTTCAGGCGGCGCAACGGGAATTGGCCGAGGAGCTGGGCGTGAGTGAATTGGCTTTGCGGCCCTTGGGCGAGGCGACGCTGGAAGGCGAACGCTGCGCCTTGTTCCAGGGCGAATTGCCGGGGAGCTGGCAACTGGGGCCGGAGGTGGATGCTTTGCTGATCCTGGCTTTGGAGGAGATGCGCGTGGTGCCGCGCGAGCGCCTGCATCCGCAGCTGGCGCAGTGGCTTGGCAAGGCGAGGGCGGCGGGCGCATAATTGTTGAGTAAATTACTCAACAATAGGAATGCGCGATGGACGCCGCCCTGGAAGCCGAGATCCGACAGAAATACACCACGGAAACCATCACGGAGATGAAGCGCTGGACCGACAAGCTGATCAGCTTTCGGCTGACGCGGCCGGCCGGCTTCCGCTTCTCTCCCGGCCAGTTCGCCCGGCTGGGGCTGCCGCTGGAGCATGGCGGCCAGGTGTGGCGCGCGTATTCGATGTGTTCCGCGGCTTATGACGAGCATCTGGAGTTTTATTCCATCGTGGTGGCGGAAGGGCAGTTCAGCTCCCGGCTGGCCAGGCTGCAGCCGGGCGGCCAGGTCATGCTGGACAAGCGCGCCATGGGCTTTTTCGAGGCGGACAGGCTGCCGGATGGCCGGGATTTGTGGCTGCTGGCCACCGGCACCGGCATCGCGCCCTATCTGTCCATCTTGAAGCAGCCCGAGGTGTGGCATCGCTTCGAGCGCATCGTGCTGGCGCATTGCGTGCGCGAGGCGGCTGAACTGTCGTTCCAGGACGAGATCGCCGAGCTGCGGGATCATCCCTTATGGGGCGAGCATGGCGGCAAGCTGCAATACTTGCCGGTGGTGACGCGAAACGCGCCGGAAGGCATGCTGGACCAGCGCATACCGGCGCTGCTGGCCAGCGGCGAGCTGGCGGCGCGCGCCGGTTTGGACATGTCGCCCGAGCACAGCCGCTTCATGCTGTGCGGCAATCCGAAGATGGTGGAGGATACCCACCGCCAGTTGATGAAGATGGGCTACCGGATGACCCGGCAGAACGCGCCGGGCCATATCGTGCTGGAAAACGGCTGGTGAGCGCTTAACGGTTGGAGGCGGCCAGCAGGCTGCCGAACAGCAGGAAGCTGGCGCCGCTGGCCTTGTTGACCAGGTGGCCGCCGCGCTCATTATTCAGCCAGCGGCGCATGGAATGGGCCAGTAGCGCGTAGGCGCTGTGGATCAGCACCAGCAGCGCGCTGTAGCTGCTCACCAGCAGCAGGAATTCGCGCGCGTAGTGCGCGCTGCCGGCGGCGATGAATTGCGGGAAGATGGCCAGAAAGAAGAAAATCGATTTCGGGTTGCTCATCTGCAGCAGCATGCCGGCGGCGAACTGCCGCCAGGCCGGCTGCCGGCTGGCCTCGGGCGCGTCGAAGCGGAAGGCCGGCGCGCGCAGCAGTTTGATGCCCAGATAGAACAAATAGCCGGCGCCCAGCCATTTCAGCATGGTGAAAGCCAGCGCCGACGCGGCCAGCAACAGCCCCAGGCCGGTGGCGGACAGCGCCGCGACGATGAAACTGCCGCTGGCCACGCCGAGTATGCCGGGCAGGCTGCCCTTGAGGCCGAAGCGCAGCGCGTTGCCCAGCGAGTTCAGCACGCCGGGGCCAGGGGTCAGGATGGCCAGGCTGGCCATCAATAGAAACAGCGGGTAGTGGTGCATGGTTTGTCTCGCCTAGATTTCGGCCGCGGCTAAGGCGCTATCCTGGCGCAGCAGCGATAGATAGATCAAGTCCTGGTAGCGGCCCAGCCAGAAGCCGGCCTGGCGGGCGCGGCCCTCCTGTTGGAAATCCAGGCGCTGCAGCAGCCTCAAGGATGCCAGGTTGTCCGGATGCACCTGGGCCTCGATCCGGTTCAGTTCCATATGGTCGAAGCCCCAGGCCAGCGCAGCGCCTCGGCCATCAGGCCCTGGCCGTGATGTTCGCGCGCCAGCTCATAGCCCAGCGTGCAGCAACGCCAGCCGCGGTTCCATTTGAACAAGCCTACGCTGCCTATCAGCGGGCCGCCGCTCCGCAGCGCTACCCCCCAGCGCGTGCCGGGGGCGGGCAGGCTTCTCCAGCTGGCGAACTTTTCCACCATCTGGCTGGCCTGTTCCAGCGTAGTCAGCGGATCGGAGCCGAACCAGCGCATGGTCTCGGCATCGCCATGAATGGCCAGCAAGGCCGGCGCGTCGTCCGGCGTGATCTCGCGCAGCGTCAGCCGCTCGGTGAGCAGGGTGGGGAAGTTCATGGTCTTTCCTTCTATTAGGACAAACAGATATACCGTAAAGGCTGCGGATTTTCCAGAGCGGAACAATGACTGTTCGCATCAACATGATGACGGTATGATGACCGCCTTCGTAAGCCCTTGCGGAGATTCCCATGCCTACCTTGTCCACGCTGCTGTTGTTCTCCCTCGCCTGCCTCGCCTTGGCCGCCACGCCGGGCCCCGACATGTTGCTGATCGCCAGCCGCAGCGCCGGCCAGGGCCTGCGAGCCGGTTTCGCCACCTTGTTCGGCATCCAGCTCGGCACCTATTGCCACGCGCTGTTGGCGGCGCTGGGCCTGGCCCAGCTATTCGTGTTGGTGCCCATGGCCTATGACGCGGTGCGCATCGCCGGGGCCGTCTATCTGCTCTATCTGGCGTGGACCACCTTGCGCAGCAAGAGCGTGCTGCGCGCGCCTGGCGCGGCCGGGGCCGGTCAGCCTTTGAGGCGCATCGCCCTGCAGGGCTTGGCCACCAATCTGCTGAATCCCAAGATGGCCTTGTTTGTGCTGGCTCTGTTCCCGCAGTTCGTGGAGCCGCAGGCCGGCCCGGTGGCGTTGCAGATCATGCTGCTGGCCACGGTGCTGAACCTGGTGGGCTTTGGCGTCAACGCGCTGGTGATCGTGGCCAGCAGCCGCATGGGCCGGACGCTGTCCGGCGGCGGCGCAGGACGTTGGCCGCAATATTTGCTGGCCACGGTGTTCGGCGGCCTGGCGCTGCGGCTGCTGACGGCTTCGCGGCAGTGACGCCGCAGCGGGCCGCGCTCGGCTATTGTTAAACCATGGGGCGCATCTTTGGCCCCGAGCGTGTTTTCCGGAGCGACGAGACATGTCCGATCCCTGCTCAGAAACCGATATCGCCGGCCGCCTGCTGTCCCTGCAAATGGGAAGCCAGCTGTTGATCGCGCTGTTCGACCCGCATGATCAGCTGCGCTTCGCCAACCCGGCCTTCTGCTCGACTTTCGGCGTCGGCGCGGACGAGAGGCTCAGCTGGGAGCAACTGATGCGGCGCGGCTATGAGAAGGGCCACGGCAGCTGCATCCGCACCGATGACATCGAGGCCTGGATCACCTCGGCCCGTTCGCGGCGCGGCAAGCAGCCGTTTCGCACTTTCGAGGCGGACCTGACCGACGGCCGCTGGATCTGGATGACGGAAACGGTGCAGGCGGACGGCTGGATGCTGTGCGTGGGCAGCGATATTTCCAGCCTGCACGCCGACGAGCGCGAGCTGAGGGTGGCGCGCGATCTCGCGCAGCGCGCGGCGCTGACCGATGCGCTGACCGGCATCAGCAACCGCGCCCACATCATGGGCCATCTGGAGGCGTTGCTGCGGCGCGCGCCGATCAGCGGCGCGGTGGCGATTCTGGACCTCGATCATTTCAAGCGCATCAATGACACGCACGGCCATCTGACCGGCGACGAGGTGTTGCGCGATTTCGTGCGGCGGGTGCAGCCCTTGCTCAAACCCAATGAAGGCCTGGGGAGGATGGGGGGGGAGGAGTTCCTGCTGCTGCTGCCGGACCGCGCGCTGCGCGAGGCGGAGCTGATGGTGACGGCGCTGCTGGCGGCGGTGGCCCAATCGAGGCCGTTAGTCGACAAGCCGGATTTCTTCTACACCTGCTCCGCCGGCTTGACCCTGTTGAAGGACGGCGATGTGGCGGCGGCGGCGCTGGCGCGGGCGGACGATGGCCTGTACCGGGCCAAGGATGCCGGCCGCAACCGGCTGGTAACCTGGCTGTGAGGTGCGGCAGGGCATGAAAAAAGGCGGGATCGCTCCCGCCTTGGCTGTTTCCCCTGCTCGGCTTACTGTTTGACGCAATCCACGCAGTAGACCTTGCGATCCTGCACCTCCACCGCCACCAGGCCGTGGACGTCGGTTTCGAAGCCCGGCAGTTCGCGGTTGAAGGCCTGGGCGAAGCGCAGGTAGTCGACGATGGTCTTGTTGAAGCGCTCGCCCGGAATCAGCAGCGGGATGCCCGGCGGATACGGGGTCAGCAGCACAGCGGTGACGCGGCCTTCCAGTTGCTCCACCGGCACGCGTTCGATCTCGCGGTGCGCCATCTTGGCGAAGGCGTCGGCCGGGCGCATCGCCGGCTCCATGTCGGACAGGTAGATGTCGGTGGTCAGGCGCGCCACGTCGTGCTTGGTGTAGAGGCCGTGGATGCGCTGGCACAGGTCCTGTAGGCCCACGCGCTCGTACTGCGGGTACTTGGCGACGAACTCCGGCATCACGCGCCACATCGGCTGGTTCTTGTCGAAATCGTCCTTGAACTGCTGCAGCAGCGAGATCAGCGTATTCCAGCGGCCCTTGGTGATGCCGATGGTGAACATGATGAAGAAGCTGTACAGGCCGGTCTTTTCCACCACCACGCCGTGTTCGGTCAGGTACTTGGTGACGATGGCGGCCGGGATGCCCATTTCTTCGAAGCTGCCGTCCACGTCCAGGCCCGGCGTCAGCACGGTGGCCTTGATCGGGTCCAGCATGTTGAAGCCGTCCTCGATGCCGGCGAAGCCGTGCCAGCGCTCGTCCGGGCGCAGCGTCCAGTCGGTCTGGTCGCAGATGCCGTCGTCGGACAGGTCGTCCGGGCCCCACACGCTGAACCACCAGTCGCGGCCGTATTCTTCGTCCACTTTGCGCATGGCGCGGCGGAACTCCATCGCCTCCACCAGCGACTCTTCCACCAGCGACTGGCCGCCCGGCTGTTCCATCATCGCGGCGGCCACGTCGCAGCTGGCGATGATCGAGTATTGCGGGCTGGTCGAGGTGTGCATCAGGTAGGCCTCGTTGAACCAGGCGGTGTCCAGCTGGCGGTTCTGTGGATCCTGCACCAGGATTTGCGAGGCCTGGCTGATGCCGGCCAACAGCTTGTGGGTGGACTGGGTGGAGAACACCAGGCTATCTTCGCAGCGCGGCCGGCCTTCGCCTATCGCGTGGAAGTCGCGGTAGAAATCATGGAAGCAGGCGTGCGGCAGCCAGGCTTCGTCGAAGTGCAGGGTATCCACTTCGCCGTCCAGCAAGCCCTTGATCTCCTCGACGTTGTACAGGATGCCGTCGTAGGTGGACTGGGTCAGCGTCAGGATGCGCGGCTTGCGGTTGTGGTGCTTTTCCAGCATCTCGCGCGCGAACGGGTTGGCCAGGATCTTCCGCTTGATGGTGTCCGGATGGAATTCGGATTTCGGGATCGGGCCGATGATGCCGTAATGGTTGCGCGTCGGCATCAGGAACACCGGGATGGCCCCGGTCATGATGATGGCGTGCAGATTCGACTTGTGGCAGTTGCGGTCCACCAGCACGATATCGCCGGCGGCCACGCAGCTGTGCCAGACGATCTTGTTCGAGGTGGAGGTGCCATTGGTGACGAAGAACAGATGGTCGGCATTGAAAATGCGCGCGGCGTTGCGCTCGGACGCCGCCACCGGGCCGGTGTGGTCCAGCAGCTGGCCCAGTTCGTCCACCGCGTTGCACACGTCGGCGCGCAGCATGTTTTCGCCGAAGAACTGGTGGAACATCTGGCCCACCGGGCTTTTCAGGAAGGCCACGCCGCCGGAGTGGCCGGGGCAGTGCCAGGAGTAGGAGCCGTCGTAAGCGTAGTCCACCAGCGCGCGGAAGAACGGCGGCGCCAGGTTGTCCAGATAGCTCTTGGCCTCGCGGATGATGTGGCGGGCGACGAACTCAGGCGTGTCCTCGTGCATGTGGATGAAGCCGTGCAGCTCGCGCAGGATGTCGTTGGGGATATGGCGGGCGGTGCGGGTCTCGCCGTACAGGTACACCGGGATGTCCGGATTGCGGCGGCGGATCTCGGCGACGAAGCCGTAGAGGTTGCCCAGCGCTTCCTGTGCCGAATCCTCGGTCTGGAACTCCTCGTCGTCTATCGACAGGATGAAGCCGGCGGCGCGGCTTTGCTGCTGGGCGAAGGAGGTGAGATCGCCATAGCTGGTATAGCCGATCACGCTCATGCCTTCCGCTTCCATGGCGGCGGCCAGTTCGCGGATGCCGGAGCCGCTGGTGTTTTCCGAGCGGAAGTCCTCGTCGATGATCACGATGGGGAAATGAAAACGCATACCTGAGTCCTTAGTTGCGGTAACTCGGACACTGCGGCGGGGCCGGGTGGCGTCACCTGGCGGCCTGCATCGCTGCAATGTCGCACGGTGCGCGTGGGGCGCAGATCTGTACGCACGGGTCGAAGAACGGATCTTCGCCGCCGCCCTGGAGGCTGGCCTTGAGGCGCGAGTAAAACGGGTCGCTTTGCGCCGCGGTCCGTACCTGGCAACCAATGGTTGCTTCACGTCAGCCGGCCTGGAGAACATCCCAAGAAGCGCGCATTTTAGACCTTTTGCATGGCGTGTTGTGCCGCGTTGCGGCAGGCTGCGCAAAAAAATACGGATGCGTTCGCATGACAGGGCGCGCGAGCTTCGCCGAGGGGATGGTCTCCCAGACTAAGCGGCTGTTTTCATTAGGACTGCGAAGGCGGCGCATCATCCGGTCCGTTGTCGCGCTCGGCTTGGCCAGACTGTTGTTTTTTTCTCCGTTTGACGCGGTACAGGCTGATGGCCCTGGCGATGATGGACAGGCCGGCGCCGGCGAGCAGGGCCGTCAGCGGCAGGGCGGCCAGCCAGGGGAAGTAGGCGATGGCCAGCGCGAGCAGGCACAGGGCGAGGCCTATGCTGAGATAGGCAGGCGCCTCGCTGCTTTCCAGGCTGCGGCTGCCATGCACCACGGCGCCCAGCATGTCGCCTAGGCGGGCGGCCTGGCGCGCGGCGGCGCTGGCGCCGCTCAGCGCGCGCTCCTTGGGCGTGGCGCGGCGGCGTTTCTCCTGGCGCACCGGGGTGGGAACCGGCCGCTTGCGCGCCGGCTTGAGCACGATCTCGGTGGCGTTTTCCAGATCCTGCAGGAAGCGATCAGCGAGTTGCGAGGCCAGCGTTTCGTCCTCCAGCGCGATGTCCAGCTCGCGGTTGACCAGCCAGCTGGATAGATTCAGGTTGGTGGAGCCGATGCGGGCCCAGCGGCCGTCGGCCACCGCCGTCTTGGCGTGGATCATGGGTCCGTTCCACTCGAACACGCGCACGCCGGCCTCCAGCAGCGGGCGGTACTGGGTGCGCGAGATAGTGGCTATCCAGCGGATGTCGCTGGAGCGAGGCACCAGTAGCCGGACATCCACGCCATCGCGCGCCGCCTGCTGCAAGGCGGATAGATACAGGCTGGTGGCCATGAAATAGGCGTCGGTCAACCATAGCGTGCGGCGGGCGAAGCTGGCCACCAGCAGGTCCAGCCGCATCATGCGCGCGGTGGATGGGGTGGTGGCGATCAGCCGCGCCGCCGTTTCGCCGCATGGCGCGGCATAGTCCGCGCGCAGCCAGTGCGCCTCCAGCGGCGCGCCGCAACTGGCCCAGCTGTCGGCGAAGGCGGACAGGGCCGGCGCCAGCAATGGGCCGCGCAGGGCGAGGCCGGTGTCGCGCCACGGCGGCAAGCCTTTGTCCGGCTTGCCCTGCCAACTCGAGCTGATGCATAGCCCGGATACGAAGAGCTCGCGGCGGTCCACGATGATCATCTTGCGGTGGTTGCGGCCCAGCAGGCTGAGTCCGCCGCCCAGGCTGGGGGGGTGATAGGCGCGCACCTCGGCGCCGGCATCCTGCAAGGGCTTGAAGAAGTTGGACAGATGGGCGCGCCAGCTGCCCAGCCAGTCATATAGCAGACAGATCTGGATGCCAGCTTTAGCCTTGTTTATCAGGATATCTCGTATTTTTCTGCCAAATTGGTCATTGTCGAAAATATACATTTCGATAAAGACCGATTCCTGGCTGGCGGCGAGCGCGCTTTCCCAGGCGGGGAAGTTTTCCGCGCTGTCATACAACAGCTCCACCTGGTTGCCGGCTATCAATGGCGCGCCGGCCGAGCGCGACAGGGCCTGTTCCGCCAGTTGGCGAACGAATTGCAGCGTTTGGGTGGACTGCTGGTCTCGATTCATTTGAATTTATGAATTTTGTCTAACAAAATCCAAAATATTGTCTGTTTTGGGGTTTTGTATCAAATAAAGAGGCTTTTTTTCTGTCGTTTTTTTGAAAATTTTCGTCTCAAAATAACAAAAAAATAGCAAATCTGTAGTAGTGAAATTACATATTCAAAACAAGCCATTGCGCATCAAATGACTGAAATCAAATGATTGTTGCGCCGCGCCAAGGCGGCTTGCGGCTGCGCGGTTCTTGCCCGTAGAATCGGATGCATCACTACAAAGTATAAACGGGCAGAGAAATGGACAGACAGCGCCGCCTGCAGGGCACATTGTATAAACCAGAATTCGAACAAGACAGCTGCGGCTTCGGCTTGATCGCGCAATTGGACGACAAGCCCAGCCACTGGCTGGTGGCCACCGCCATTTCCTCGCTGGCCAAGCTGACCCACCGCGGCGCGGTGGCGGCGGACGGCAAGTCGGGAGACGGCTGCGGCCTGCTGTTTCGCAAGCCTGACGGCTTCCTGCGCGAAGTGGCCGCCGAGGCTGGCATCGCGCTTAAGTCAGTGTACGCCGCCGGCCTGGTGTTCCACCACTCGGACGGCGCGATAGGCGAGCGCAGCCTCGCGCGCCTGCGCGAGCATCTGGAGGCGCAGCAATTGGAGGTAGCCGGTTTCCGCTCTGTGCCGGTGGATGTGGCGGCTTGCGGCGAAACTGCGCTGGCGTCTCTGCCCGCCATTTCCCAGGTATTCGTGAACTGTCCGTTCGGCATGGACGAGCTGGCTTTCCAGCGCCGTCTGTACATGGGGCGCCGCCAGGCGGAAAAAGCCAACAAGGAAGACGATCCCTGTTTCTATCTGCCCACGCTGTCCCCGCATACCATTTCCTATAAAGGCTTGGTGACGCCGGAGAACCTGCCGCGCTTCTTTCTGGACTTGGCCGATCCGCGCTTTGAGTCCAGCCTGGCGGTGTTCCACCAGCGTTTCTCCACCAATACCTGGCCGCAATGGAAGCTGGCCCAGCCTTTCCGCTTCCTCGCCCACAACGGCGAGATCAACACGGTGCAGGGCAACCGCAACTGGGCCCGCGCGCGCGAGCGCATCATGGCCTCGCCGCACCTCGACATGGACGCGGTGCGCCCCATCGTCCAGACCGACGGCTCGGACTCGATGAGCCTGGACAATATGCTGGAAGGCCTGCTGATGGGCGGCATCCCGCTGTTCCGCGCCTTGCGCCTCTTGGTGCCGCCGGCCTGGCAGAACGTGGACAGCACCGACAAGGACCTGCGCGCCTTCTACGAATTCAACTCCATGCATATGGAACCGTGGGACGGCCCGGCCGGCATCGTGCTGACCGATGGCCGCTACGCCGCCTGCATGCTGGACCGCAACGGCCTGCGCCCGGCGCGCTGGGTGCTGACGAAGGACAATATCCTGACCATCGCTTCCGAGGTGGGGGTGTGGGACTACCGCGCCCAGGACGTGGTTCGCAAGGGCCGGGTAAAGCCGGGCCAGCTGTTCGCCGCGGACTTGGTCAACGGCGAGCTGCTGATGCCGGAAGACATCGACGCGCAACTGAAAAGCGCCAAGCCGTATCGGCAGTGGATCAAGGACAGCGCCAAGTATCTGGAGCTGTCCATCGAGGACGACGCCGGCGTCGAGCCCTTGTCCAAGGATGAACTGGCCAAGCTGCAAAAGATGTTCAACCTCAGCCGCGAAGAGCGCGACCAGATTCTGCGCGTGCTGGCGGCGGACGGCCAGGAAGCGGTCGGCTCCATGGGCGACGACACGCCGATGGCGGTGCTTTCGCAGCGCGTCCGCTCGCCGTTCGATTATCTGCGCCAACAATTCGCCCAGGTGACCAATCCGCCGATCGACCCGATCCGCGAGGCGGTGGTGATGTCGTTGAACTCGGTGTTTGGCCCCGAGCGCAATATGTTCGAGGAAAGCGCCGAGCACGCCAAGCGCCTGGAAGTGCGCAGCCCGGTGCTGAGCCACGAGAAGTTCACCCGCGTCACCACCCGGCCGGAACCTTACCTGAAGGCCACCAATTTCGACCTGTGCTACGACCCGCAGGAAACCACGCTGCGCGAGGCCATCTCCTGTTTGAGCCGCCATGTGGTGGAAGCGGTGCGCGAAGGCACGGTGGTGGTGGTGCTGTCCGACCGCCACGCTACCGGCCAACGCCTGCCCATCCACGCGCTGTTCGCCACCGGCGCGGTGCACCACGCGCTGATCGACGCCGGCCTGCGCTGCAAGACCAATATCGTGGTGGAAACCGCCACCGTGCGCGACGCGCACCAGATGGCCTGCGTGATCGGCTACGGCGCCACCGCGGTCTACCCCTATCTGGCTTACCAGACCATCATCGATCTGGTGAACAACGGCGAAGTGGAGCTGCGTCCCAATGAGGCGTTGCAGCACTACCGCAAGGGCATCAACAAGGGCCTGCTCAAGGTGCTGTCCAAGATGGGCATCTCCACTATCGCGTCTTACCGCGGCGCGCAGCTGTTCGAGGCGGTGGGCATCCATGAGGAAGTGGTGGAGCTGTGCCTGAAGGGCACCGTGTCGCGCGTGTCCGGCGCCAATTTCGCCGACTTCGAGGCCGATCAGAAGCAGTTGGCGCGGCTGGCGTTCAACCCGATGCGCGGCTTGAACCAGGGCGGCCTGCTGAAATACGTGCACGGCGAGGAATACCACGCCTACAACCCGGACGTGGTGCAGTTGCTGCAGCAGGCGGTGCAGAACGGCGATTACGAGGTCTACCAGCAATACGCGGATACGGTGAACACCCGGCCGGTGGCGATGCTGCGCGACCTGATGCAGTTGAAGCTGGCCGGCGAGCCGATTCCGCTGGACGAAGTGGAGCCGGTGGAAGCCATCGTCAAGCGCTTCGATTCGGCCGGCATGTCGCTGGGCGCGCTGAGCCCGGAGGCGCACGAGGCGCTGGCCATCGCCATGAACCGCCTGGGCGGCCGCTCCAATTCCGGAGAGGGCGGCGAAGACCCGGCGCGCTACGGCACCGAGAAGATGTCCAAGATCAAACAGGTGGCGTCCGGACGTTTCGGCGTCACCCCGCACTACCTGGTCAATGCTGAAGTGCTGCAGATCAAGGTGGCGCAGGGCGCCAAGCCGGGCGAAGGCGGCCAACTGCCCGGCGACAAGGTGTCCGGGCTGATCGCGCGGCTGCGCCACGCCAAGGAAGGCGTCAGCCTGATCTCGCCGCCGCCGCACCACGACATCTACTCCATTGAAGACCTGGCGCAGCTGATCTTCGACCTGAAGCAGGTGAATCCTTCGGCGCTGGTGTCGGTGAAGCTGGTGGCCGAACCTGGCGTCGGCACCGTCGCCGCCGGCGTGGCCAAGGCCTACGCCGACCTGATCACCATTTCCGGTTACGACGGCGGCACCGGCGCTTCGCCGCTGACCTCGGTCAAATACGCCGGCTCGCCGTGGGAGCTGGGCTTGTCCGAAGCGCAGCAGGTGCTGCGCGCCAATGGCCTGCGCGGACGGGTGCGGGTGCAGACCGACGGCGGCCTGAAAACCGGCCTCGACGTGGTCAAGGCGGCCATTCTGGGCGCGGAGAGCTTCGGCTTCGGCACCGGGCCGATGGTGGCGCTGGGCTGCAAATACCTGCGCATCTGCCATTTGAACAACTGCGCCACCGGCGTGGCGACGCAGGAAATCAAGCTGCGTTCCAAGTACTTCACCGGTCTGCCGGACATGGTGGTCAACTACTTCCTGTTCATCGCCCGCGAAACGCGCGAGTGGATGGCCAAGCTGGGCGTGCGCAGCATGGAAGAACTGATCGGCCGCATGGACCTGATGGATGTGCTGGAGGGCGAAAGCGAGCGCCAAGGCCGGCTGGACCTGAGGCCGCTGTTGTCGCAAGGCGCGGTGCCGGATTCCGAGCCGCGTTTCTGCGTGTCGGACAGCAATCCTTCCTTTGATAAGGGCGAGCTGGCCGAGCAGATCCTGCAGGACGCGTTGCAGGCGATCCAGCACAAGCAGATGCTGGAACTGGCCTACCCGATCGAGAACACCCACCGTTCCATCGGCGCGCGCTTGTCCGGCGAGATCGCCCGCGTGCACGGCGCGGCAGGGCTGCCATTTGGTTGCTTGAAGGTCAAGTTCACGGGCAGCGCGGGACAGAGCTTCGGCGTATGGAACGCGGCGGGCCTGCATCTGGAGCTGGAAGGCGACGCCAATGATTATGTCGGCAAAGGCATGGCCGGCGGCCGCGTCACCATCTATCCGCCCAAGGATGCCGGTTACAAGGCGGGTGAATCCATCATCATCGGCAATACCTGCCTGTATGGCGCGACCGGCGGCCAGCTGTTCGCGGCGGGCATCGCCGGCGAGCGTTTCGGCGTGCGCAACTCCGGCGCGCTGGCGGTGATAGAGGGCGCGGGCGATCACTGCTGCGAATACATGACCGGCGGCGCCGTGATCGTGCTGGGCGAAACCGGCTACAACTTCGGCGCGGGCATGACCGGCGGCTTCGCCTTCGTTTACGACCCGAGCGAGAAGTTTGCTTACCGCTACAACAACGAGCTGATCGACATCCACCTGATCAACGGCGAGGCGATGGGCATGTACCGCGCCTACCTGCTGGAGAAGATCGCCAAGCATGTGGAGCTGACCGGTTCGGAAACCGGCCGCGCAATGCTGCAGAACTTCGACGATTACGTGGACTACTTCTGGCTGGTGAAGCCTAAGGCCGCCAAGCTGGAAAGTTTGCTCAAGGACTAATTATTAGAGCGTTTGGCGGGATTATCCCCCTCTCCCCGCGTGGGAGAGGGCTGGGGAGAAGGGGCGGATGCGCCCGAAGAAAGATCTCGCACGAGCGGCAACCTAATCTATCCCATGCCTGGGAGGAAATATGGCAACGAACGACGCATTCCAATTCATGAAGCTGTCGCGCAATCCGGGCGACAAAGTAGAAGCCTCCGTACGTAAGATTGAGTTCAAGGAAATCTACCAGCCGCTGCACGCGGTTGACGCGGCGGACCAGGCCGGCCGTTGCTTGTCTTGCGGCAACCCGTACTGCGAATGGCAGTGCCCGGTGCACAACTACATCCCCAATTGGTTGAAGCTGGTGGAGGAAGGCAGGCTGTTCGAGGCGGCAGAGCTGTCTCATCAGACGAACAGCTTGCCTGAAATCTGCGGTCGCGTTTGTCCGCAAGACCGGCTGTGCGAAGGCGCCTGTACCCTGAGCCAGGGCGGCTTCGGCGCCGTCTCCATCGGCAGTATCGAGAAGTACATTACTGATGAAGCCTTCAAGGCGGGATGGCGGCCTGATACCTCTAAAGTGGTGTGGAGCGGCAAGACTGTGGGCGTCATCGGGGCGGGGCCGGCTGGGCTGGCCTGTGCCGATGTGCTGGTTCGTAACGGCGTAAAGGCTGTGGTGTACGACCGCTATGAGGAAATCGGCGGCCTGCTGACCTTCGGTATCCCTGAGTTCAAACTGGAAAAGGATGTCGTGCGTCGCCGTCGGCAAATTTTGGAAGGCATGGGCGTTGAGTTTGTGCTGAATACGGAGGTCGGCAAAGACGTCTCGATTGAAACCTTGCTGAAACGGCACGATGCGATTTTTATGGGAATGGGCGCGTATAAGTACATGAAGGGAGAATTTCCTGGCGAAGACAGTCAAGGTGTGCTTGAGGCCCTGCCTTACTTAATCAATAACGTGAGGCAAAGTTTGGGCACGCTGCCTGCCGGAGAGCAGGCGATTTCGATGAAAGGCAAGCGAGTGCTTGTGCTTGGGGGCGGCGATACGGCGATGGATTGCAATCGCACAGCCATCCGCCAAGGGGCTAAGCGCGTGATCTGCGCCTACCGCCGCGACGAGGCCAATATGCCTGGCTCAAAACGGGAAGTCGCAAATGCGAAGGAGGAGGGGGTTGAGTTTTTATGGAATCGCCAGCCTCTGGCCATTGAGCCGATGATAGGCGGCACGCTGGCGGTGAGGCTGGCCGTCACCCGCTTGGGCGAGCCCGATGTCAAAGGTCGCCGTAACGCTGAGATTGTGCCCGATAGCGAGGAAATCGTAGAGTGTGATCACGTCATTTTCGCGTTTGGTTTTCAGGCCGAAGCTGCGACCTGGTTCGATGCGCAAGACATTGCCGTTACGGGCAGTGGACGCACGCTGGCGGCGGCGTGCGGCCAATATCCCTATCAGACCAGCAATCCCAAGATCTTCGCTGGCGGCGACATGGTGCGCGGCGCCGATCTGGTGGTGCGCGCTGTTTTTGACGGGCGTATGGCCGCGGAGGGGGTGCTTCGATATTTGTATTGACCATGAGCTCCGCGTGTCGGTGTGGCTGGAGGCTCGCGCATAGGGAGGCCGCAAGCCTTGCCTTGGTTTAATGCGGGCAGTTTTTCCCATGCGACCTATAGTCTGAGGTAGCCTGATTCCAGCGGACAGTTCCGATTGTTACCATTGACAGTCGGGAGTGTGAAATGAAGACCAGAAAGACATATCCAATAGAGTTCCGTTCTGAGGCGGTAAAACTGGTACTTGAGCAAGGGCTCAGTCTTGAAGGGGCGGCCAGGCGGCTAGGTATCCCCAAGGGTACATTGGCTAATTGGGTGGTAGCGGCGAAGTCTGGTGGCGATCAACCGGCACCGGGCGCGCGCAGTGTCTCGGAGCTGGAAGCTGAGAACGCCAAGCTGCGCAAAGAGTTGGCAGAAGCTCGCCTGGAACGAGACGTCATAAAAAAAGCTGCCGCGTACTTTGCTCAGGCATCACTGCCCGGTACGCGTGGATAGAGGAGCACCGCAAGCTATTCCCAGTCGCGCTGGCCTGCCGGGTTCTGGCTGTATCTCGTGCCGGGTACTATGACTGGCGTGGACATCCTCCATCCAAACGAGAACAGGGGGACGAGCGCCTGAAACTGGCGATCCGGGCGGCGCATGCCAAGACGCGAGAAACCTATAGCGCACGCCGCTTGCAGCCAGAGCTAGCGGCAATGGGCTTTGAGGCGGGGCGCGACCGCATCGACCGTTTACGACGCCAGATGGGCATCCGATGCCGGCAGAAGCGCAAGTTCAAGGCGACCACCCATTCGGCACATAGTCTGCCAGTTTCAGAGAACGTGCTGGGCCAAGTGTTCGAGCCGGCTCGCCCGAATTAGGTCTGGACAGGCGATATCAGTGTGCCGCAGCAAGCGGCGTAGGAGATGAGGGTAGGCCCCTCGCAATCGGCTTGCAGGAGCAGGTTGCAAACCACCGTAAGCGGCT
>NZ_PQWB01000074.1 GCF_002924365.1 Chromobacterium alticapitis
GCAGGGAGGCGCGCAGCAGATGTTCGGGCGGAATCGAAGGCCGCCCGACGCGGGAATATAAGCCGTCGAATACGTCATTCATCGAGCCGAGCACCAGGTCGACCATCTGGCGGATCTTGCGCAGTGGGTGATTGGCCGGGATGCGATCCTCCAGCTGGATGTAGCTGAACAGATTGGTCTGCGTGTCGTTGCGGACGCCTCTCATCGGGTGCTTTCGCGGCTCGTTGGATGTTGATGATTATACCAAATGAATGGCTGTTGGTTTTTCAACGGCCTGCTAGGCCGGGCGATCTGGAAGCGTTGGAGTGGCTATCATCGCCGCAGCTTGGTGGAAACCAAAATGGGTTGCTTCAAACGGTTGGGTGAAAGGGTGACGGCCCGTCGTTTCGATGGTCAAGTGGCAGAGCTGCAAGTGCGCGCAGCCATCTTGAACCGCTTCAGCATGATGGGCCGTCCTTGTACGGTGGCTGTGGCGTAAATCCGTTTAGGGAAAGGGGAGCCTCGATCTGTTCAGGATTTATGCAACAGCGCCCAAGCGCGGCCAAGATATGGTTCCGGTCACAATATGAACCGGCGTAACAGTATCGAGATGCGATCCTCCCCCTCCCGCATTCCGGCGCTAACAGGCACGACGGGCTGCAATACGGGAAGGGAAATCAGCAGTGACGTTTTTTCAGTCCTGGCATCAGGCGCCGAAACAACTCAGTAGCGCGGTTTTCGACGGTGAAAACAGGTAGGCAGCTCCCGTAGTCACCACATAACGCTGTGGAAACGTCACGGATACCGGAGAGTTATCCGGCGCCAACACCGTGACTGATCGCGATGCCTCGCCCCGCTGCCCAATCACGATATCGTAACCACGGCCTAGAGGAAAATCCGCCGAATTTGCCCACTGATTCATGAGGAATTGGAACCCTCGCTGAATCGACGATTGATAGCAAAGGAACTGAAGTCCGCGCTCCTCCTTATCACTACCAGGTTTCGTCGGGTCATAGTCGACACCATATGGAATACCGCGCCTGAGGATCCGATGTTCGAGCGTCCGAGTAGCCGGCCCTTGATCCGTGGTCTGATCCCTCGGGTTAACTTTGCGGATGTGGGCGCTAAATGGGCACGTGCTGCCCAAGGTATCATCTCGAGCTTGAGGAAAATCATCGGGAGGTATCTCGCTGCCCGCACTGTACTTTGGCACATGGCTTGCCTGCACAAACTGGAAATTGTTGCTGGCATAGCTATCGTCACCCAACTTCTGATTGTCCGCCAACGGCGTTCGCATGACGGGAGCGCCACTTGGCCAGCGTCCCACCAGGCAGGCAGCAGCAAATGCAGTAGTGCGGGGCCCAAAAGACGGGTTTTGTGATAGCTGCGCAGCCATTGTCTCAGCCGCGGCGATGAACCCGGGGACATCTTGGCGCAAGCGCCTGTAAACCAGATAGGATCCATGCTTGGTCAGCGGCGTGGTAGGGTCCACAACGGTATCATTGGGATCGTCGCTGCCTTCATGCTTACGCGGGTAACCCAATACAAACTCACCTGGATAGCACAATGGCTGACCAGGTGCCGCGTACAACGCATACCATGGATCTTGGGAGTCCAGCACGCGGGGCGTCACATATGGACCAGTTGCCGTTCCAATGCGGCCGCGCACGCCAGGCTGTGATATCCCGTCTTTAAATCCAAAATGTTCGTGACCTTTTTGCGCGGACCGGATATCGCCGGATTCCAATCGAACGGTGACTGCAGCTACGTTCGCCACCAACTGAAGGAGCTCGTCCTTGTGGGCAGCGGCGGTGTTGTCTACTTCAGCTCGTTCATCACCCGCGATAATGAGTAATGCGTCGTGACCTTGGTTTGGTGCGCCAACAAGCCAACTTCGGGACCCGCCGGGAGAGCCGGCGTCGGGTTCTCCGACTAATGTGGCGTCCTCAGTTGGCCCGTTCAAGAACGTGATATCGAGTTGCGACCACTGATCCTGTGAGAGCAGTCGCTTCGCGCCTTGTCCACTAATGGCCAAATTCATCCATGTTACAGACATGGGCGGATCCCGACCGTCAGCGGAAGCCCGACGCGCCGTACTGAACTTCCTATTGAAGTCCGCAACGGCGTCAAGGTAGGCCAACTTCGGTGCGATGGCTCGAATCCACGCCTTGAACGCAGGCACTGCCACGTCAGTTACGCTGATAAAAAGCAGCCTTACGTGGTCCTTTCTGAATCCGGCAAGAATATCGCCCTGGATTTCAGCGCCATCGAGTATGGGTTCAAACGGCTGCGCCATCACTTCGTCATCCGGCGCGACGTACGCTTAGCTGGTACCCCTCCTTCCGCTTGGCCCGAACATGGACGCGCCGGCGGTAGGGGAACTGCGCCTTGAGGGCCATAGGCAGCCGTTAGGAAAACCGAGATCTTTTCGGCGATCTGGCCTGCATACGTGATTGGGATGCCACCGATCGAGAAATCGGATAGTTGTGTGCCCGATGGCACTGTGAATGTCGCACGAACAGCGGGCGTTCCGCGCGTGACTTTCCAACAATCTGCCAAGGTCACGCCGGCAGGCATAGTCCACCCAGAGCTATCAAGGGCTTGGATGTACAGACCAACGGGGTCGGGAATGGTCAAATAGCAACCGGTTGCCGCAACCGCATTCACCATCTGTGCAATCGTCGGGTCGCTATTTCTACCGGCATCTCCCAAGGGGTCTGCTGAGCTACAGTGCTTGCAAGACACCACATCGTTGGTCACATTGTTGTCGCCATCAAGCCGAGGTAGTGTCGACTGAACCGCAATATCAAGTTCAGCTCCCAACGTATTGAATTGCTGCACTAGGTGAACAATGCCATTGGTGGTGTTGAACTTGTTGTAGGGGTCGTAAGTATTATCCGGCGTAGAGATATCGCCGCTGTTGACTTGCATACCGAGTACCTTGGAATAGGTCGCCGCCGCCAACTCGGGATCTGCCGCATACAGAAACTCCCAATACCTCTGCGTCTCGGTAGTGAAATCGACGGCACGGATATTGCCTTGTTGGTCGCGATGAATGTACCACTCAAGATATTCGTCTTGGGAGGTTCGGCCTCCGGTCAACTTACCGTTGTCTACCACTGATGGTGCATCCGCCGTCGCATACGCTTGCTGCTTGGTATTAAACTGAGCGTAAAGGCTATTAGGGAAACCCACCCAATGGATCGGGCTGCGTTGAAACGCCGACACGTCGACCAATGCAGGGTTCACATACTGTGCAGCAGCCGTGCATTTGTTGATTCCAGCGATCGCGTCGTTGATCTCTGTCGATAGTTGATCCGACCACGCACTACGTTGCTCGTTGGTCGTGAAATCCGTAAGGCTGCCAGGTGCGGATAGCTGCATGATTCCTCCTCATACGATTTGATCGAAATAAGTGTTCCATCACTACGCGTTAAGCTTTGTCTGTGTCACCAATGGCTAACCCAATGACACACCACCCCTTCATTGATTCGCTGCATCGATGTACTGCGTCCAATCTGCAGCGATCCCGTGTTGTGCGTCCTGTAAGCTCATACGTTCTGCCTTTACTTCACCAGCCAGATAGTTCTCAACTGCAATGTGCCATTGCTAGGTTGGCGGGGATAAACGTTTCCTGATAATGGACTAGCTAGGATGAAATGTAGAATAGCTCCCGCACAAATCTATGCGAGAGAATACCTAAAGTGATTTGGCCTATATTGGAGCGAGCCTTGTGCAAAACGCTGACCTACGACCAAGGCAGGGCAATCGCACATTTTTGTCATAATGAAAGACTCTTGCCAATCCACCCCGACTTGAGGTGAACTCTCCGACTTTGCCGGAACCGAATGGGTACGCTGATGGAACACTTGGCCGATGTGCCAGAACCGAGAACGGGAGGCTATATCGCCCATCCCCTGCCAGAAATTCTGGTCATTGCCGTTTGCGCTATCTTCGCCGGCGCGGAGAGTTTCGTGGAAGTCGTCGAGTGGGCAGAAGCCAAGGAAGCTTGGCTGCGGCGTTTTCTGCCGCTGAAGAACGGCATTCCCTCGCTCGATACGGTCAACCGCGTGTTTCGCCTGCTGGATCCACTGCAATTCGAAGCCACCTTCCGCAGCTGGACGCAAGGGCTGTTGGGCTCGTTCCAGCAGATCGCCATCGACGGCAAATGCCTGCGTGGCACCGCTCGCGCCCAACACAGCCCGGTGCACATGGTCAGCGCCTTCGCCACCGAGCTGGGGCTGGCTTTGGGGCAGGAAAAGGTGGCAGACAAAAGCAATGAGATTACCGCCATTCCCGCACTGTTGACCGCACTGTGCTGCAATACGTGACAACTGCGCCAGCAGAGGGTTTTGTCGATGCCGTCGCCTGGCCGGGTTGCAAAACGGTGGGGCGCGTGGATTCGATGCGACTGGATGGGCAAGGCGAGTCGGCGCTGGAGCAGCGTTATTACCTATCGTCGCGCGAGCTGAGCGCGGAGGCGTTGGCGCAGGCCGTCCGCCGCCACTGGGCGATCGAGAACGGCCTGCATTGGTGTCTGGATGTGATTTTCCGGGAAGATCAATGCCCATTGCGCGAAGATCATGGCCCCCAGAATTTTGCGTTGCTGTTGAAGTTCGCTCTCAACCTGCTGCGCAGCTCGCCATTTCAGGCCAAGAAGAGCATGCGCGTACGACGCAAGCGGGCTGGTTGGGATGATGAGGCTCTGGCAGAGCTGTTGGGCATGAGTCCGTTATGACGAGAAGGTGCGATTGCCCTGGTTGAGAATGGCCTGGTTCCGCCGGCAACCCAAGGCGAGCGTGCTGCATCATTCCGATCGGGGCAGCCAGTACTGCAGCCACGACTATCAGCAATTGCTGCGCTGTTATGGGATGGCGGCATCGATGAGCCGCAAGGGGAACTGCTGGGACAATGCGCCGATGGAAAGCTTCTTCAATAGTCTGAAGAATGAACGCGTCTTTCATTGTCGCTACGCGACGAGGGCAGATGCCAAGGCAGACCTCTTTAATTACATTGAGGTGTTTTACAATCGCAAGCGGCGGCACTCCTCGCTGAACTACCAGTCGCCGACAGCGTATTACGCAGCCTGGCTGACGCGAGAAAAGCAGGCCGCATAACCGCTACCTTGGTGACCGGAAAGCGCGGGTAACCTCAGTTCCGTGCAGTGTTCGTGAGAACAAGCACTGGGACTAGGTCGGGCTGTCGCATCGGCTTCGCGACCCTAGATGTGCCCGACCTGGCTGACTGGACGTGATTCAGGTATGTGCGCTGAGGCTGCGCAGGTAGTTCTCGAACTCGACACTGTTGGTCGGCCGATTCTTGCGAACCTCGCCGCTGGCGATCACGGCGGGATGCGCCTCCAGCGCGTCTGCGTGCAGCTGTTGGATGTGAGTAACATCCGCGGCCGATGGAATAGGACCGTCGAAATGCGGAACCTGCACGTTTGCCAGGGGATCGTCGGTGCGCGGCGTCGACAGCGTGAGTACGCCGCCGATATCAGACGCCGCAGCATCACGTGCAGACAAATTGGGCAGATTCCAGCGTGCCTCAATGGTCTTGAGCAATGTCGTGTGCTCGAATGGCGCCGCCCCAGAAGGTGCGCGATATACCGTGCCGGCCCTGATCAGTGGCGACACCAGTATGGTCGGGACGCGTGGCCCGAGCCGGGTGAAATCGAAGCCGTACTTGTGGTCCACACTTCCATCAGGCGCTACGACGCCTTTGCCCCAAGGTGGTGCAACGTGGTCGTAGCATCCGCCGCACTCTGAGGTTGGGCGCAGATTTCGGATACCAAGCGTAGCCAGGTAAACTGGCATACGGAGGTACCGATGTACAAGATTCCACGGCAGAGTTACACCGCCGAATTCAAACAAGAAGCCGTCCGGCAAGTTGAGTCTGAAGGCAAGCCTCAGGCCCAGGTTGCCCGTGAACTGGGCATTGCCGAGCAGACGCTCGCCAACTGGCGCAAAGCCCACAAGGCCGGCAAGTTGACCGGCGGCACGGGCAAGCCGATCACGCCCGAACAGATGGAGCTCTCTCGCCTGCGTGCCGAAAATGCTCGCCTCAAGATGGAGCTCGAAATCCTGGAAAAAGCGACGGCGTACTTCGCGAAGAAGTCGCAGTGAAGTACGCCTGGATCGACAAGATGCGCGACACCTACCCCTTGCAATCGCTGTGCCGCTTGCTGTCTGTCAGCACCAGTGGCTTTGCCGACTGGAAAGGCTGCGGCGGCCCGACGCTGTGGCTGTCAGATGCCCAGCTTCTGGCGCTCATCCGCAGCGTTCACGCCGAGTTTAACGGCGCTTACGGCTCACCCAGGATTTGCCAGGAGCTGAAATCGCGCGGTTTCCCGGTTAGCAAGGCTCGCATCCGCCGGCTGATGACGCTGCACGGCATCCGCGCCAGGCACAAGCGGCGCTATAAGGCGACGACGAACAGCAAGCATGCATTGCCAGTGGCCCCCAACCTGCTGAATCGGCAATTTGACGTGGCGGCGCCGGATCAAGTCTGGACAACCGACATCAGTGTGCCGCAGCAAGCGGCGTAGGAGATGAGGGTAGGCCCCTCGCAATCGGCTTGCAGGAGCAGGTTGCAAACCACCGTAAGCGGCTGTGGC
>NZ_PQWB01000075.1 GCF_002924365.1 Chromobacterium alticapitis
TGAAAGGGTGAAAGGGTGAAAGGGTGAAAGGGTGAAAGGGTGAAAGGGTGAAAGGGTGAAAGGGTGAAAGGGTGAAAGGGTGAAAGGGTGAAAGGGCGAAAGGGCGAAAGGGCGAAAGGGCGGCGGATCGCCCCGCGCGCGGGGCATCCGCCTTACAGCCCCTCTCCCCTTGCGGGAGAGGGGTTGGGGAGAGGGGGCACCGCCAAAACAAAAGCGCCCGAATCCGGGCGCTTTCGCGGGCACAACGAGCAAGAAAGGCTTAGGCGCGCTTCTTGAATTCGTTGGTGCGGGTGTCGATTTCGATCTTTTCGCCGGTGACGACGAAGGCCGGAACCTGAACTTCGAAGGTGGTGCCTACCAGGCGGGCCGGCTTCAGAACCTTGCCCGAGGTGTCGCCGCGCACGGCCGGCTCAGTGTATTCCACTTCGCGGATCACGGTGGTCGGCAGTTCTACGGAGATGGCCTTGCCATCGTAGAAGGTAACCTGGCAAACGTCTTCCATGCCGTCAACGATGAAGTTGATGGTGTCGCCCAGGTTGTCGGCTTCCACTTCGTATTGGTTGAAGTCGGAGTCCATGAACACGTACATCGGGTCGGCGAAGTAGGAGTAGGTGCAGTCCTTGCGGTCCAGCACGACTACGTCGAACTTGTCGTCGGCGCGGTATACGGTTTCGCTGCCCGTGCCGGTCAGCAGGTTCTTCATCTTCATCTTCACAACGGAAGCGTTGCGGCCGGACTTGCTGAATTCAGCTTTCTGAACAACCATCGGGTCGTTGCCGACCATGAATACGTTACCAGCGCGCAGTTCTTGTGCGGTTTTCATTGCGTATGAGTCCCAAACTCTTGAATTAACAGCGGAAAACCGGAAGGGCTTTCCGACAGAAACGTGGCATTTTATCTGATTTCAGAAAATTCGGCGACAAATTGCAGCAGTCTTTGCGCCAGATCGCCGCCTTGCAGCAATTGCTGTTGCCAGTTTGCCGCATGTCTGCGCCACGCCGGCAACCATCTTGCGCAATTCCGCCAAGCCGTGGCCATGTCGCCGTCGCGGTTCCAGGCCAGGTTCAGCTCGCGGACCGCCGCCGCGGCCTCATCCGGCAAGCCCTGACAGTATTGATCGAGAAAAGCCAGCAGCTTGGCGAGGTGGGCCTCGTCATCCTGCGGGTAGATGTGCCACAGCATGGGCCGCGCGGCCCATTGCGAGCGCACCAGGCTGTCCTCGCCGCGCACGCAGTTGAAATCGCAGCTCCACAGCAGACGGTCGTAGTCGTCCTGATCGCTCATGGGCAGCACGTCCACCGTCAGCCGGCCAAGCTGGGCATGCTCGCCTACTTGCAGCGGGTGGTCGAACAGGCCGGACACGATGGTCAGCGCCTTGCCTTCCGGCACCAGGCAGCGCACCGGCTGCGGGCCGTCCGCCCAGGCTTGCAGCAGCTTGGCCGCCGCCGGGTTCTCATAGGAGAACAGGCTGACTTTCCACTCGTTTTCCGCCAGGGCCGGCACATTGCGACGGCGCCAGTAGTCGCGCTGCGCCTCGGCGTCCGCCTGCCAGGCCTCGCGCGCGCCGATCAGCCCGTCTTCGCAGATCAGGCCGCCGCTTGCCGCGTCGAATCCCGGGAAGAAAAAGTGCTTGGCCAACGGCAGCCGCGGATGCGGCGACGGCAGCTTGTGGCAGCCGCGGGTCCAGTTTTCCGCCGACAGGTATTCCAGGTTGATCCATACCGGCTTGCTGGATTTGGCCGCCATGGCCTGCTCAAAGCTGTCCGGCAGCCGGCAGCCGAAGGCCTCCACCACCAGATCGGCCGGGACTATATCGGCAGGAAAGCCGGATTGCGGCCAGCGACGGATGTCGATGTCGGCCAGCGTTTGCTGTGGCAGCTCCGCATCCAGGCCGGGGGCGATGCGGGCGAAGCTGGCCAGGTCATCCACCCACAGCCGCACCTCTTGGCCGCAGTCATGCGCCAGCCGGCGCGCCAGGCGCCAGGTGACGCCGATGTCGCCATAGTTGTCGATGACGGTGCAGAAAATGTCCCAGTGTTGGCGTGTCATGGTGCGCTAAGGTTGTAAAACCGGGCGAGCTTACCATGCGCGGACCCGTAATATCACCATTTTCGAATTTTCCGGCGGCGGAATGGTCGATTGTGCTGTAGCGAAACATTAAGTAAGGAATGGCAGTGCGTTTTCATTATGGTTGGAGTTGGCTGATGGCCTTGCCCTTGTCCTCATGGGCAGGCGTGATGCTGCAAAACGAGCAGTGGAAAGTCGAACTGGAACCGGCCACGCTGGCCGTCCGCGCGGAGCCGGCCGGAGGTGGAAAAACCACCCTGTCCGACGGCGCCGCGCCGCACGCGGTGTCCGGGCTGGAGCAAGAGGCGCATGCCGCCATCTGGCAGTGGGACGAGGGTCGTTACCGCTGGCAGGCCCGCCTGGAGGGGCAGGACCTCAAGCTGACGCTGCGCGCCGCCGGGCCGGGCCGCGTGGATTTGCTGCGCCAGCCGGCTGCGGCGATGGGGCGCGGCCTGTTGCTGCCCTTGGCCGAGGGCAGTTATATCCCATCAGGCAGCAAGCTGTGGCGGGACTTTCTGCCCGGTTTCGCCGGCGACGGCCTGGACACTTCTGAAAACCTCAGCCTGCCCTTGTGGGGCATGGACTATGGCCGGATCAGCCTGCACTGGCTGCTGCTGAACCCGTTCAACAACCAGCTGGCCTTCTCGGCGCAAGGACAGGGTCTGGCGCTGACGCTGAGCCACGACTTCAACGAACTGAACCAGCAGCAGCCGGTGACGCTGCTGCTGCATCTGGCCGGCGATAATCCGCTGGCCGGCGCGCAGCGCTATCGCCAATGGCTGACGGCGGAAGGCCATTATCAAACGCTGGCCGACAAGATCAAGGCGCAGCCGGAAACCGCCAAGCTGGTGGGCGCCAGCCATGCTTATCTGTGGGGCAATAATCTGCTGGATGCCGCCGACGTGCGCGACTGGCCCGACTTGGTCAAACGGCTGCGCGGCCCCGCGCCGCTGGCTGTTCGCCTGCGCGGACATTTCGACGCCGAGACCAGGCGGACCTTGCAAGAGACGGGCAAGCGGCAGGACCGCTATGCGCGCAAAGTTTTGCTGGATGGCGTGAACGCGGCGCTGACGGCGGAGGCCCGAGCCGGCTGGCTGGGCGCACAGCCAGCCTGGGCCGACATGGCCGCGCCCTACCGCAAGCTGCGAGCCGATGTGGAGCATGCCTTTGGCCCGGCCCTGCAGCCGGACGCCTCGCGCTGGGGCGGCGGCTTGTCGCGCAAAACCGTGGACGCCTTGCAGCAGGCCGGCCTGAAACGGCTATGGCTGGGGGTGGACAATTGGGAGGGCGGCCTGTGGCAGCCGCAGGCGGTGAAGGCCGGCGTGGCGGCCGGTTATTTGATGGGCAGCTACGACTCCTACGAAACCGCGCTGCCGCCAGGCCAGCATGAAGACTGGCTCACCGCCCAGCAAGGCGAAGCGGCGTACCGCCAATGCGGTGTCACGCTGGAAAACGGCCAGAAGAAGTCCGGCTTTCAGCAGTCCGGCTATTACACCAACCCAAGCTGCGCGCGCGACACGCTCAAGCAGCGCACGCGCGCGTTGATGTCCGCCGTCGGCTTCAACAGCTGGTTCCTGGACGCTTACGCCACGGGCATGGTGTTTGACGACTTCACCCCGGGGCGCCACACCGGCGAGGCCGCGATGGCGCAGGGTTACGAGCAGTCCATGCAGTGGGTGGCGGACGCCTATCAGCTGCCGGTAGGCTCCGAAATGGGCAACGCCGCCACCAGCCGCGGCATCGCCTACGCCCACGGCATGCAAGTGCCGGTGCTGGGCTGGGGAGATCCGGATCTGCAGAAGAACAAGCAGTCGCCTTACTATCTGGGCCGCTGGTATCCGGCGGACCAGCCGGATACCTTCTTCAAGCAGGTGCCGCTGAAAGAACCCTATCGCGACCTTTACTACGCGCCGCAATATCGTCTGCCGCTATACCAGGCCGTATTCCACGGCTCGATCGTCACCACCAACCACTGGCTGTACGACAACCTGAAGTTCAGCAACGCCTACGCCGACAATCTGCTGGCGCAATGGCTGTACAACGTGCCGCCCTTGTTCCACCTGTCCGCCGCCACGCTCAAAACCAGGCTGCCGCAACTGCAATGCGCGGACCGCGCCTTCCGCCCCCTGCATGAGCAACTGGCCACCCAAGCCTTGATTGGATTTGCCTGGTTGAACGCGGAGCATACGCTGCAGCAAACTCGTTTTGCGGATGGCAGCCGGCTGACCGCCAATTTCGCCGAGGCGCCGGTTTCGCATGCAGGACAAGCCCTGCCGCCGCAAAGCCTGCTAGCCGAGCCGGCAGGTCAGAAGCCGCGAATGTTGAGAGTGGCGGATTGCGCGGGGAATTAGGGCGGAGCGATAATGCTGGTGTCGTTTTTGGGCGGTGTTAAGTTGGTTTGACTCCGCCCGCGGGCGATGCTGTCGCTGTGATTTAGGCGATGATTTTTTAGGCAGAAAAATCGGTAGGATTTTGGGTGGTGTTTTTGTCTTTAAAAATCATTGGCTTGTGATTGGTGTGTTCCCCGCGCGAGCGGGGATGAACCGCCGTAGGGGCCTTCATAGCTGTCAATCACTTCGTGTTCCCCGCGCGAGCGGGGATGAACCTTCTTATGCGATGGAACGCCTGATGCGCCGGATGTGTTCCCCGCGCGAGCGGGGATGAACCGCTGCTCTAGGTGACGAGATGAGAACGTTCACAGTGTTCCCCGCGCGAGCGGGGATGAACCGTGCGCGGCCTGGCCGTCCCACTCAACGACGAGGTGTTCCCCGCGCGAGCGGGGATGAACCGGCCGCCGCTCTGACTTCGGCCATCGCCACACTGTGTTCCCCGCGCGAGCGGGGATGAACCGCATGGTGTCTAGAGTCGGCGAACGTTCTCCACGTGTTCCCCGCGCGAGCGGGGATGAACCGACCCGAAGTATGTGGCAAACCCGGCCGGCGTCGTGTTCCCCGCGCGAGCGGGGATGAACCGTCGCGCAGTTCTGTGGCCATGGCTCACTCCTCGTGTTCCCCGCGCGAGCGGGGATGAACCGCGGGAATCTGGCGGTGTACCGGAACTCGGTGGGTGTTCCCCGCGCGAGCGGGGATGAACCGTTGGTCAGAACCGAAACGCCCAAATGTCGAGTGTGTTCCCCGCGCGAGCGGGGATGAACCGCTCCTTCGAGGTGGCGGAGAAACTTGCGGCCCGTGTTCCCCGCGCGAGCGGGGATGAACCTAAGCCCCGCGTCGAAAACCGTCTCCGCGGAGTGCGCAGGCGGTGGGAGCGGCTAGCCGAAGGGATGATCCATGCTGATGAGGCGGAGTATTTTTTGAATTGGCATGAGGCGCGTTCTATACAATTCACATATCAATTCGTCATGCCGCGGCGCGGGACGATGTTGCCGAGCCTACGGCGATGGCAGGCATCAATAGCCTGATATCCCTTGGCAGAGCGATTCTGGGCGGTATGCCAGCGCGCGCAGCGGATATCCATGGAGGCTTTCATGAAAAAGAGACTGCTCTTGCTGGCCTCCATGGGGGCCTGGTGCTTGGCGGGATGCGCCGGCATTGATCGGGACAGCGCCAAGGCGTTGGGCAATGCCGGGTTCACGGCCGCGCAGGCGGTTCAGCAGCAGAGCGACGCGGCAAGCAAAACTCTGTCCAGCCTGCCTGAGTGGTGGGGTGTCCGGGATGCGCTGGTCTGCGCCAACATCAAGGCGCCGGACATCATGAAAGCCTGTCTGGACAATGTTCGCAAACAGGCGACGCAAGCGCAGCCCGATACCGCGCTTGGCCAGGACCAAAACCGCCTCGTCGAGCTGATGGCCAAGCGGGCCAAAGCCGCGGGAGCGCTGCGCGACGCGTATCAGTCCTTTGTCAATCTGGCCAGCTATGATGCCGGCGCGGAGGCGGAAAGCGCGTTGAAAGCCGCCTTTGGCGCGATCAACGATTTTTCAGCCGCCGCCTCAGCCATCAGCCCGGCTGGCGCCGCCTTGCCCGCCATCGCATCCGGCTTCGCCTCGAAAGCGTCGACCATAGGCGGCTTTTTAGCGGCTGAGCGCCAGCAAAGGCTGATGCTGGACGCCAGCCAGGATCTGCATAGAGCCACGGACGCTTTTATCGCGGCGCTGAGCGTGGAGCGCGACAAGGCCGCTTCGGAAAGCCTGCTCGCCACCTTGAGGACGGAGCAGGACACCGTGTATTCGGCTTTTGTGCAAAGCGGACTGATCTCGCCTAAAGATGCGCTGACGCCGCTGCTGCACGAGATCGCGCCGGGCGCGCAGATTGTGTCCTTGCCGCCAGGCGCGAATCTGGATGCCATCAATACCGCCTCCGTCATTTCTCTGCATGAACGGTCAAAGCGCCAGCAAAAAGCCGTGGTCGCCGCCTATGACGCCGCCCTGGCCGCGCTCAAGGCGCTTTCCGCGCAGCACGCCAGGCTGGAGGCCAGGGAGCCTCTCGATCTGGCTACCATCCTGGGCGAGGCGCGCAATGTAAAAGCGATACTCGCCGATCTTCAAGGAAAGTAAGGCCCTGGCGCATGCCGGCTGACTAGGAGTGAGCTTATGAGCACTGCAGACGATCGTTTGGCGCTGGTTCAGCAAAACTACCAGGCCGCCCTGGATGACGAGCCGCATGACCTCGCCGCCGCGGAGACCGCGGCGCAAGTGGCCGCCATTCAGGCCAATCTCGCCGCCGCGAAGCAGATTTATTACGAGGCGTTGGAGGCCCAATTAACGCAGGCTGGAGGGGATGTCGAACAAGCGTATCTCGACGCCAGCACCGCGCTCGACGCCGTCGCGCAAATTCGCGGCCAGGCCGCGGCCATGCCGGATTTGATCAGCCGCTTGAACAAAGCCACCCAGGCGGCAAGCCGGCTGGTGGCGCAGGCGAAGCAAGCAAGCGCGGCGCGCGGCTAGCCGGCGCGTCCATGGCCCTTGCCGCGCACGCCGCGCTAGCGGCAAGCAGGCGGCTGCGGTTCAAGGCCGCAGCGAACGCGCCGCCTGTCTAAACAGCTTCTCTATCCCGTCCATCCGCTGAATCTCAAGCGAAACCATGAGTGCCCCGGCCCGTTGAGGGCGGAAGGCATCGTCGCTTTGCAGGCCTGCTAAAGCCTTGAACTTGTACGCGTATTTGGCGCGCTGAGGCAAAGCGTTTCCTCCTGCCGGCCGCGCGGGGGCTTTCTGGCTGGCGATCCTTACCTATCTGGCATGCGCTGTTTGATATGAAACAATAAATAACTGAATGGTATTGTCATTAAATGACAATGAACTTGATGGGTGATAGCCTGCACGTTTGGGTCGGGTCCAGCGGGCTGACCGGTTTCTGCCGGAAGAGCGATGCAGGCGTACTGGCGGTACAGGGGCAAATCCTCGCCTCGCGATGAGGCGGGCGAGCAGTGGCATTTGTTGCCTTTCCACATGCTGGACGTGGAGGCGGTGATGGAGGCGCTGCTGAAACAGGTGGCGTCTGAATAAAGCTTGTCTGCGGTTTCTTGGTAATTTAGCGAGAAAACCAGGCGGGCGGCTGGCGCCGCCTGGGCAATCATCCCCGCCGATGTGGGGAGTAGGTCAATTAGCTTGATCTTAGTGTAGTGTCATACGGTGCATCCCCTTGGTGTAAAGGGGAATATGCCCAAATTAGCCGATCTAGGGTATATGTGGCAAGATTTTTTCGAGAGTAGTCTCATACTTCAAGAGTTACTTGACTCTTCCTTGATGCCGTCTATTGTTGGCTTAGGCACCATTCGACGTTGGTGGGGGCGGCAATGCGTATGTATTTGGGATTTGTGCTGTGCTTTCTATACAAAAGCAGCGTTTGGGAGATAGGTCTGGGCATTCTGTTTGTTATGAGACTCGAGATGTTGGCGTATTTGCCAAGGTTATGAGCTGGAGTTGAGAGATCGTGATTCGTCTGGAAATTCTGAGGAAGAAACATGAACCGATGTATCCCTTTCGATGCCTCCACCAAGTCGAGCGATTGCAATATCGGTATTCGAAGAGAGATACCCGCTCTGCGTTTTAGCGACTTGCCTCCAGCTATTCGGCAACTCTGGGCCAAAAGTGGCGATCCTCATGGCCATGGCCTGCTATGCCATATGTTGGACGTGGCGGCGGTGGCCGGGGCTTTGCTCGATCACTGCGGGATTTCTCCCAAGGCGCTGGCGCTACGTTTCGGCCTGCCTGAGCAGGCAGTGTTTTCATGGCTGGCGGCCTTAGTGGGTTTGCATGATCTGGGCAAGGCTACGCCCGGCTTTCAGGTGAAATGGGATGCGGGCCGCGCGTTGGATGAGCAGGCGGGTTTGCCGTTTGTGCCGGAAAAGGCATTGGAGCAAGACCGGCACGACCTGGCTACCGCCAGTCTGTTGCCAGCGCTGTTGCAGGCGCGCGATGCGCCTTTTGCCTGGTCCTTGTGCGTGGCGCAGGCAGTCAGCGCCCATCATGGCTTCAACTTCGTCGATATGCGCAAGGGCGCGCCTTTGCGCGAGCCGGGCGTCTGGAAGCAAACGCGGGAGCAACTGTTCGACGCATATTGGAATACGGTTGCGCCCGCAGATGTGCCTCAGGATTGCGATCTGTCGTTAATCGCGGTGGAGTGGCTGGCAGGCCTGACCAGCGTATGTGACTGGATAGGCTCCAACTCAGAATGGTTTTTGCCGGGAGAGCGTGGTGCAACACCGCGCGAACACTTCCAAAACGCCCAGAGAATCGCGTGCTCAGTCTTGATCGATGGCGACAAGCTGGGCTGGCCGCCTCAACATGCCTTGCTGCAACAGCCGGACATCAATTGCGATAAGTTAGTGACTCGCATCCTGAATGCGCAGCAGCCGCTTGCCGCCCGGCCGCTGCAACGCGTCGCGGATGCGCTGCTGGCGGAAGGTATGGGTCCCGCTCTGATGGTGGTGGAAGCGCCAATGGGAGAGGGAAAGACTGAGCTGGCGTTTCTGGCCAGCTTGCGGCTGCAGGCCAGGCAAGGCCACCGCGGCATCTATTTCGCGCTGCCCACTCAGGCTACCGGAAACGCGCTGTTCGAACGCACGTTGGTGTTTTTGCGCGCGTTCGCAGACGGCATCCGACTGGATATCCAGCTGGCGCATGGCGGCGCGGCCATGAATGAAACGGTGGCTAAGCTGCGCAATGTCTGGGGCGATGAGGGCGACGATGCGGTCCGCTCCTCCGCTTGGTTCGGCCAGCGCCGTCGTGGTCTGTTGTCGCCGTATGGCGTGGGCACGGTGGATCAGGCGCTGTTTGGCGTGATGAACGTCAAACATCATTTTGTGCGCTTGTGGGGGCTGGCCGACAAGGTGGTGGTGCTGGACGAAGTGCATGCTTACGACGCCTATACCAGCACGCTGATAGAGGCCTTGCTGCGCTGGCTCAAGGGCATGGGTTGTTCGGTCATCCTGATGAGCGCCACCTTGCCGGACGCTCGGCGCGCCCGCCTGTTGAACGCCTGGGGCGTCGATTCCTCGGACATCCCGGAGTTGCCCTATCCAAGAGTTGTATTGGCGGACCATGGTGGAGTGCGGGGCGAGACATTCAACGTACGCGAACAACAGCCGATTGCGGTGTCTGGCCTGGATGAGTCGCTGGAGAGCATAGCCGCCGCCGCGTTGGCCGCGCTGGACGATGGCGGCTGCGGCGCGGTGATCGTCAATACCGTGGATAGGGCGCAGCAGCTGTACACCATGCTGGCGGGAAGCCTGGGGGGAGACGTCGAGCTATTGCTGTTCCACGCCCGTTTTCCTGCTGATGAAAGGCTGTTGCGCGAGCGGCAAGTCTTGCAGACTTTTGGCGTGCCGGACGCCTCCGGACAACGGCCAGCGCGAGCCTTGCTGCTCGCTACGCAAGTGGCGGAACAAAGCCTCGATATCGACTTCGATTTCCTGATTTCCGACCTCGCACCGGTGGACTTGCTGTTGCAGCGCGCTGGCCGGCTGCATCGCCATCGCCGCGAACAGCGGCCCGCTGCTCATTTAACGCCGCATTTGCGGGTTGCCGGCTTGCTTGCGGACCGCCTGCCGGAATTGAAACAGACCAAGTGGGGAAGCATCTATGGCGATTATCTGTGCGTGGTGACTTGGGCCGTTTTGTTGCATGAGCCCATATGGCGCTTGCCGCAGGATATCGACCGGCTGGTGCAGGCGGTTTACGCGCCATGGCCGGATTTGAGCCATCTGCCGCAAGAACTGCAAGACCGGATCGAGATGGTGGACAAAACCCGCCACGGGGCCAAAACGACCTTCCAGGCCCAGTTGGCCAGCCATATCGCCATCGACCCGAACGCCGAGCCAGCCTATGCCTACGCGGACAAGCCCCATGGCGCGGATGAGGATGACATCTTGGGTTTGCGCAACAAGACGCGGCTGGGCGAGGACAGCGTCACCGCGATACCGCTGTGGCCGGATGGCGACGGCAACTGGCGGCTGGCGCTGGATGAGGCGCCGTTTAGCCCGCAGCAGCCGGTAGATGACGCGCTGGCCAAGCGCTTGTATGCGCGCCAGATCAAATTGTCCCGCAAGGATGTGGTTCAGGCGCTGTTGCAGCAGCCTTTATTTCCCGCGCTGCAGGAGCATGCTTTGCTGGCGCATTGCCAGCCGCTGTTGCTGCAGGCCGGAGGCTGCTTGCTGGACGATACGCTGGTGAGTCTAGATCCGAATCTGGGCCTGATATACGGCCTGGCGTCGAAACAGGAGAAGGCATGAACGCAAGATTCAATCTGCTGGACGAGCCCTGGCTGCCGGTGCGCAGGCTGGATGGCAGGGTAGAGGAAGTCGGTTTGCTCGAACTCTTTGCCCGGGCGGGAGAGTTAAGCGGTCTGGCAGAAACCGATCCGCCCAATCTGATCGCGCAATACCGGCTGCTGCTCGCCATTTTTCATCGCGCTTTGTCGCAGGGCCAAGTGCAGTGGCGCTTGCGCGACATGGCGGGCTATTACCGCGATGGATTGCCGGTGGAGCGGATTCATGGCTACTTGGAGCAATGGCGGGAGCGCTTCTTCCTGTTCCACCCCGAGTCTCCCTTCATGCAGGTGGCGGCATTGGCCGCAGCAGAGGAAACCCGGGACAAAACCAAACCATGGACGCAGATAGCGTTGTCCAGCAGCACCGGCAATGCGCCGGTAGTGTTTGACCACGCGGTGGATACCTTGCCGATTGCGATTGCCGCGCCCAGGTTGCTGAGGCAGTTGCTGGGTTTCCTGCAGTTTACGCCGGGTGGCCTGGTGAAAACGCTGCGCGATTCGGACAAAGCCGGTGCGTTGGCCAATACCGCGGCGGCCATGCCGCAAGGCGACACCCTGGCGCAAACCTTGTGTCTGGCCCTGCACCCCGTCTCGGCGGACATGGGGAGGGACCTGCCAACATGGGAAAAAGGGCCGCTCGCCATTAGCGCGTTGAAGGGCGAGCCGACCTTGGCGACGGGGCCTAATGATCGCTACACCCGTTTGAGCCGGGCGGTGTTGTTGTTGTCGGAGGGCGATGACCTGGCTGTGGAACGGATCCGCTTTGCGGCTGGCTTGGCGCTGGCCGATGACGAGCATGCGCCGGACCTCATGGCCAGTTACCGGATGGGCAGCAACGGCATGGTGCGCTTGAGCTTTACCGAGGGGCGGGCGCTGTGGCGCGATCTGGCGACCTTTTTGCCGGATGCAGGCGGCAAGCATGCTTTGCCGGCGGCCGTGTTGAGTTGGGCGGAAAAATTGCGGGAGCAGGTGGGACAAACCGCGGCCATGCCTATCTTGGTGGCCGGCTTGGCTAGTGATCAGGCCAAGCTGTTGCGCTGGCGCGCGGAGCGTTTCGTACTGCCTTGCCGTTTGCTGGAACAAGCGGAAGCCGCCGATGAGTTGCGCGATTTCCTGCGACGGTCGGAGGAGGATTTCTCCGGCCTGCGCCAGGCGGCTACTACGCTGCTGGCCCGTTCCATGCCGGACGAGTCTCACAAGGATACCCGCAGCCGGGCGCGTACTCTGTTGGACAACGGCCCGGCCGCCGCGCTGTATTTTTCAGCGCTGGAGCGTCAGTTGCCGCGTCTATTGGATTTGATAGGCGAGGCGCGTCTAGATGAGGCGGAAGCGCATTGGAATGATGCCCGTCATGCCGCCTTAGAACAGGCTTGGGCCGCCGTCTGCCGCCAGTCTGGAACCACGGCCAAGGCGCTGCGCGCGCAGGCGCGGGCGGAGCCTGTTTACCGCGCGCTGTTGAAACCGTTGAGGCCCCAATCTTCCGTCGAGGAGCAAGTCCATGTCTGAATATGCGCAGGATTTTGTCCTGCATTTGCAGCAGTTGGCTGAGCGTGACAGGGGCGCATTGGCCGCGTTGCGCCGCAGCGTAGGCTTTGCGCCTGGCGCTTACCCGCCGGCCTTCCCCTATGTGGAGCGCTTTGTGCCAGTGGACAGCCACGCAGACGACAGCTTCCGGTTGGCGCTATATGTCGCGGCAGGCCTGTTTGCCTTGCTGCCCAGGCATCAGCCGGGGCAGAGCCTGGCCGCCGCCTTGGGCAAGCTTTGGCAGCACCGGAAAAGCGACAGCGTGGAGAAGCGCTTCATCGCGTTGCTGGATGCCGAGCCGGAGCAGCTACCCAACTATCTGCGCCAAACGGTCACGCTGCTGGCGGCGGATGGATATGGCCTGGATTACCAGACTTTATTGCGGGACCTGAATTATTGGCTGTCGCCCTGGCAAAGGGAGCAATACGACGGCACCACCTCGCGCGACAAGGTGCGCCGCAATTGGGCGCGGGACTTCTATCGCCAGCATGAAACCGAGCAAGGCTGATTTTTTTCCATTACCAGAGAGATAGCCATGAGTCTGTTTGTCGAATTCCATTTGATCCAGAATTTCGCGCCGTCCAATCTGAACCGAGACGACACCGGCGCGCCCAAGGACGCGGTGTTTGGCGGCTATCGCCGCGCGCGGGTCAGCAGCCAGTGTTTCAAGCGCATCATTCGGCTGGGCGCAGATTTTCCGTCGCAAAACCAGGGCGTGCGCACCAAGAAGCTGCTGGACCTGCTGCGCAAGCAATTGAGCGAACAATACGGCCGTGAGAGCGAAGATCTGAATGCTCGCATCGAAACGGCCTTGGCCGCTGCAGGCCTTAAGCTGAAGGACGATGGCAAGACCGAGTATCTGCTGTTCCTGGGGCAGCAGGAGATCGATGCCTTCGCCAAGCTGGTGAACGAGCATTGGGATGCGCTGGCCGCGCCGGTCAGCAACGAGAAAAAAAGCAAGAAGGACGCCAAGGCCAGCGCGCCGGCCGAGGTAGTCAAACAGGCCAAATTCATCATGAATGGCGGCAAAGCGTTGGATGTGGCCTTGTTCGGCCGCATGTTGGCTGACATGCCGGAAGTGAATCAGGATGCCGCCTGCCAAGTGGCGCACGCGATCAGTACCCACCGGGTAGAGCGCGAGTTCGACTACTTCACCGCGGTGGATGATATGGGCGGCGCGGACGAAACCGGCGCCGGCATGATAGGGCAGGTGGAGTTCAACTCTGCCACCTTCTATCGCTATTCGGTAGTGGATCCCGCCAAACTGGCGGCCAATTTGCAGCAAGACAAAGACCTGGCCTTGACCGGCCTGCATGCCTTGACCCTGGCGACGGCGCGCGCCATTCCCACCGGCAAGCAAAACACCTTTGCCGCGCATAACCCTCCCAGCTTCATCGGCGTGGCCATCCGCCACGCGAGCCCGTTGAATCTGGCCAATGCTTTTGAAAAGCCAGTGTACGCGCGCGGCGGCGAGGCGTTGACCTCGCCATCGGTAGCCGCGCTGGCCGACTACGACAGCAATCTGTCCGGCATCTATGGTGACGCGAACGACGCTTGGGCGTATATCGATTTGTCCGGCGCTTGGCCTGCGGGCAAGGGCGAAAAGCTGCCCTGCTTGAACGCGCTGGCCGATTGGGTGGTGGCGCAGGTCCGTGCCAAGCTGGAGATGTGAAATGGCCACGCTGCTGCTGAGGCTGGCCGGTCCCATGCAGTCCTGGGGTACGACCAGCCGTTTTGATGAACGCGACAGCGGCCTGGAACCATCCAAGTCCGGCGTGTTGGGCCTGATCTGCGCGGCGTTGGGACGGGACCGCGCCGAGCCGCTGGACGACTTGGCCGCACTGAAAATGAGCGTGCGGGTGGATCGAGAAGGGCTGTTGATGCGCGATTACCAGACGCTGGGCGGAGATCGCGATCCTGAGAAGGTTAAGAAAGCAATACGCACTGCTAGCGGAGGGTTTAAGAAAGACCCGGTCATCAGCCCGCGCTATTACCTGGCCGATGCGGCTTTTCTGGTGGCGCTGGAGGGTGAGCGGGGCCTATTGGAAACCATGCAGCATGCCTTGCAGCACCCCGTCTGGCCTTTGTCCTTGGGACGTAAGGCCATGCCGCCCGGCCCGCCCGTCTGGTTGCCGGATGGTGTGCGAGATGAGGCCGCTCATGAGGTGCTGTCCTCTTGGCCGCGCATCGCGGCATGCCGATTTGAACATATGGGTCAGCCCTTGCGCCTGATGAGCGAGCATCCAAGCGAAGGCGCGGTGCGCTTGGACCAACCAGTGGCGCCCTTCGCCGAGCGGCGTTTCGGACCGCGGTTTGTAAAGCCGGAGGTGGTGGATGTACCTGACACAACTGAAGCTTGACGCCAAGCAGGCTGCCGCGCGCCGCGATCTGGCCAACGCCTATGACATGCATCGGAGCTTATGCCGGGCATTTGTCGTGGACGAGCAAACCAAACCTTCGCGTTTCTTGTGGCGGCTGGAGCGGCATGACGCCGAGCAGGGCGAGGCGGTGGTGCTGGTGCAGTCAGAACAGCGCGGCAACTGGCAGCCTTTGGGACATCTGCTGGATATCGCCTGCAAGCCTTTGCCATTGGAAACGCTGGTGCAGACTGACAAACGCTACTTCTTTCGCTTGCTGGCCAATCCCACCGTGACGCGGGAAGGCAAGCGCTACGGCTTGCAAAGGGAAGAGGAGCAGTTGGCTTGGCTGGCGCGCCAACTGGAGAAATCCGGCTCGGTGGTCCAACATGTGCAACGTGGCCTAAGCCAACAATGGCGGCTACGCAAGCCTGGTTGCTTGATCACGGTGCAGGCTGTGCGCTTTGACGGGGTACTGGCGGTGGACGATGCGCAGAAATTGCGCTTGGCCATGGCTTCCGGCTTGGGGCACGCCAAAGCTATGGGGCTGGGCCTGCTGTCTCTGGCGCCGCTGTAAAGGAATTGGGATGAGCCAACCCCTCCCGCCATTGAAGCCGTTCCCCATCAAGGAGCGGCTTTCCGTTTTGTTTGTCGAACGCTGCCAGCTGGACGTGCTGGACGGCGCTTTCGTCGCGGTGGATGCCACAGGCGTGCGCACCCACATCCCAGTGGGCGGCGTGGCCTGCTTGATGCTGGAGCCGGGCGTGCGGGTATCGCATGCCGCCTGCAAGCTGGCGGCCCAGGTGGGCACCTTGCTGGTGTGGGTGGGCGAGGCCGGGGTGCGGCTGTATTCCGCCGGCCAGCCCGGCGGCGCGCGCGCCGACCGGCTGCTGTATCAGGCGCGGCTGGCGCTGGACGAAGACGCGCGGCTGAAGGTGGTGCGCGAAATGTACCGCCGCCGCTTTGGCGAGGAGCCGCCGCAAAAACGCAGCGTGGAGCAGCTGCGCGGCATCGAGGGCGCTCGGGTGCGGGCCAGGGCCATTCAACGCTGAACTCGTAGGCAAATGAACGGTCAGTATTTATTTGCGATATGCCACATGCTAACCCTCGCCATCCTTTCCTCCATC
>NZ_PQWB01000076.1 GCF_002924365.1 Chromobacterium alticapitis
GGATGCTGGAGCGCTATCAGCAAACCATTCAGCCTTGCCACTGCTTGCAGGAGGCGGTGGGGCGTCCCTTGCAACACATTATTGGGACATAGCCTTTTTTATCGCCGCCCGCCCGGCGCCCCCGGAAAAATCAATCTCGCCAATGACTTGACCGACATGGTCTACACTAAAACCAGGTATGGCTTGCAAGCATCGGCGATGAACTCCCTGTCCGGATACACCTCTCCTCTCGCGTCTTTCGACAGCCTGTTGCCGAACTTGAGCGGATTATTGTCCAGCGGCCTGCTGCTCGGCTCCGCCAGCGGCGCGAGCGGCGGCGCCTCGTCCACCACGCCGGATCCGACCCAGGTGGCGCTGTCCACCCTGGGGCAGCTGATGTCCATCCTCAATACCTTCCAGAACAGCCTGCAACAGGTATATTCGCCCTACAACCAGTTCAACAGCACCAGCGCCAGCAGCAGCAACCCGGCGGTAGCCAGCATCAGTTCCTCCGCCGGCGCGCAAAGCGCCAGCTATCTGCTCAACGTCTCTCAACTAGCGCAGGCCCATAGCGCGACCAGCGCCTTCTCGCTGCCGGACAGCGGCACCACGGTAGTCGGCAGCGGCAGCCTGACCATCACCACCGGCAGCTACGCCTATACCAGCCCTACCTCTGCCACCAGCTTCACTGCCAACGATTCTCCGGTGACGATCAGCATCAGCAACGGCACGCTGTCCAGCATCGCCAGTTCAATCAACGGCGCCGCAGCCGGCGTGGTAGCCAATGTGGTGCAGAACGCGTCCGGCAATTACCAGCTGCAGATCAGCCAGGCCAGCACCGGCGCCAGCAACAACTTCCGGATCGCCGTCAGCGACAACGATGGCAACAACACCGACCAGAGCGGCCTGTCTCGACTGGCCTTCGACCAGACCCTGGCCATCGGCAGCGGCCAGAACCTGACGCAGACGCAGGCCGCGCAGAACGCCAGCTATACCGTCAACGGCGCGTCCGGCTCCAGCGCAAACAATTTCGGCATCCAGCTGGGCAGCGGCGTGTCGGCGAATCTGCTGGCCACCGGCAGCAGCAATATCACGGTCAATATCGATTTCGGCACGCTCAACAACAATGCCCAGTCCCTGGCCAGCGCCTTCAACACCGCCCAGGGCGGCATCAACAGCCTGCTTGGCAACCAGGTCAATCCCAGCAACGACCCCATAGCCGCCCAACTGCCGCAATTGCTGAATACGCAGGCGCAGGCCAACTACAGCAACGGCAGCTCGCTGCTGACCTCGCTCAGCCAGCTAGGCCTGCTTTACCAGAGCCCCGCGCAATACGGGCTGGGCGGCACCCTGAGCTTGAACGCCAGCACGCTGCAAGCCGCCTACAACGGCGATTCCAGCGGCGCGGCCAATCTGCTGTACACAGCGGCGCAAACGCTGAATACCCTTGCCAACAGCTTCTCGTCTTACGGCAACGGCTCCCTAGTCAATGAGATGAACGCGCTGCAAGTCCAGCAACGCAATCGGCAACTGGTGATCAATCTCCCATCCACGCCGAATACCTTCCCCTACAATCTGCAAAACCTGCTCAGCTACCCGTCCAGCAATTCCCTGCTGTCCGCGCAGCAGATCAGCGGCCTGGCGATGTACGCGCTGGTAGACTCGATAGGCGCGCCCTACGCGCTGGACTCGCTGCTGGTCGGCCAGGGCCTGGGCCTGTCGCCCACCGGCACGTTCTCAGCCACCGCCTGACTTTCCTTCTTCCCCCATCCGGTCGCTCGCGCTACAATTCATCGGATGATTGGATGTTTTGGAGAAGCCATGACGCTACCCGCCGCCGCCAAACGCTCGCTGGTGGATATCGCGCTGGAAAACCTGAGTGCCCAACTGGCCGCCGGCCGTTGGCCGCTGGGCAGCCGCCTGCCCACGGAGCCGGAGCTGGCCGAAGAGCTGGGCATCAGCCGCAACACCGTGCGCGAGGCCATCCGCGTGCTGCTGTACGCCGGCTTGCTGGAGGTGCGCCAGGGCGACGGCACTTATGTCCGCGCCATCGTCAATCCCGGCGAGGCCATGCGCGCGATCAGCCGCGCCAGCCTGCGCGAACACCTGGAGGTGCGCTGCCTGCTCGAAGAAAGCGCCGCGCGGCTGGCCGCCGAACGGGCTTCCGGCCCGGATCTGGCCCGCATCGCCGCCGCGCTGGATAAATTGGCCCCCCGCGACGGCGAAACGCCGGAGGACTACGCCGCGCGCGACCTCGAATTTCACGTCGCCATCGCCGACGCCTGCGGCAACCAGGCCCTGGCCAGCCTCTACCGCTATTTCTCAGACGCGGTGCGCCAGAGCGTGCAGGACTCGATCCGCGACGAAGCGCTGCCAGATCCGGACACGGCGGCCCACGCCGCCATCTACCACGCCATCCGCGACCGCAACCCGGCCCGCGCCGGCGAAGCCGCCGCCGCCATCACCCGCCCCTTGCTGACTGAGCTGGCGCAGTTGCTGAAGCGGCAAAAATAAGGAAAACCCATGCGAGAGAATTTGAATCGGGACACGCCGATAGCCGATGAACTGCTGATAGACGACGACAGTCCCGCGGCTGCGCCCGTCTCCGGCCGCGCCCGCACGCTGCTGCTGTTGCTGGGACTGGTGCTGGTGGGGCTGAATCTGCGCCCGGCCTTGTCCAGTCTGGCGCCGGTGCTGGGCATGGTCAGCGCCGACGCTGGGCTGTCGCCAGCGCAGGCCGGCCTGCTGACCACGCTGCCGGTAGCCTGCCTGGGCATTTTCGGCCCGCTGGCGCCTCATCTGGCCCGACGCCTGGGCAGCGAGAAGACCATCGCGCTGGTGCTGGTCATCCTGGCCATTGGCACCGCGCTGCGCACGCAACTGGGCATGTTCGGCCTGTATGCGGGCTCCGCGCTGGCCGGCGCAGCCATAGGCGTGACCGGCGTGCTGCTGCCCGGCATCGTCAAGCGCGACTTCGCAGGCCGCGCCGGCCTGATGACCGGCGTCTACACCATGGCCCTGTGCCTGGGCGCGGCGCTGGCCGCCGGCCTCACCGTGCCGCTGGCCGAACGCTTCGGCCATGACTGGCGGCCGGCGCTGGCGCTGTGGTCCCTGCCCGCGCTGCTGGCGCTGGCGGCGTGGTGGCCGCAACTGGACACCCGCCATGCCGCGGGACAGGGCCAATGGCAAGTGCGCGGCCTGCTGCGCGACCCGCTGGCCTGGCAGGTGACCCTGTTCATGGGCTTGCAGTCGTCGCTGGCCTACATCGTGTTCGGCTGGCTGCCGTCCATCCTGATAGACCGCGGCCTGACGCCCCTTCAGGGCGGCTGGATGCTGTCGCTGTCCACCATGGTCCAGGTGCCGGCCTCCTTGCTGGTGCCCATGCTGGCCCACCGCTGCCGCGACCAGCGCCCGCCCATCGCCTGCACGCTGCTGATGGTGATCGCCGGCCTGTTGGGCATGCTGTACGCGCCGGCGGACAGCCTGATCCTGTGGGCGGCGCTGTTGGGCTTCGGACAGGGCGGCCTGTTCAGCACCGCGCTGAGCCTGCTGGCCCACCGCTCGCCGGACCAGCACGTGGCGGCCCACCTGTCCGGCATGGCCCAGGGCGCAGGCTATATGCTGGCCTCGCTCGGCCCGCTGGCCGTCGGCGTGATCCGCGGCCACAGCCATGCGGCCTGGCCGCTGGCCCTGCTGTTCACCGCCATCGCCGTCTCGGCCTTCTTCGTCGGCATGCTGGCCGGCCGCAAGCGGCTGGTGGGGGTGAGGGCGGCCGCCATTTAAGCCGCTTCCAATGCAAAAAAGGCGCTTCACGCGCCTTTTTTCCGCCCCTCCGTTTACCAGTTAGCCTGTGCCGCCTTGGCTCCGCGCAGCAAGCCACGCAGATTTTCATCCATGGGCAGGGAATAATCGTAAGCCGACAGAATCACGTTGCCTTCGGTCTGCACCAGCTTGAGATTGACGTACAAGGTGCTGCCGGAAGTGGCGTAGGTTCCGACCACCACCGCCTGGGCGTTGTGCACGCGGCTGATTTCGCCAATCTCGCGCGAGAGGAGCAGCTCGCCTTCTCCCTGCTTGACGAACAGGTTATCGCGCAGCTTCAGCTCTTTGACGGTCAGTCCGCGATTGGCGAAACGGGAGATCAACTGTTCCGAAAACAACCGCCCCAGCCGGGAGGACTCGGTCAACACATCCAGATTGACCAGCGTGGCGACCAGAATCGGCTTGCCCGGCGCCAGCGCCACGCCCTTCAACAAGGCATCGGCAGCTTGGTAATTGGTTTCGATCACGTTGACCTTGCTGGCGGACTCATAGCCGTTGCTGGCGCAGCCGGACAGCAAGCAGGCTGCAGCCAGGCAGGCTGCGGAAATCATGCGCTTCATTGCCCCACCACCTTCCAGGTTTTCATCCGGGTGGAGGGTTCTTCCGCGCCGTACAGGGTGCTGTCAGCCTGCTCGATGTAATACAGGTCGCTGGTGCGCGCCAGATAGCTGTGGCCTCGTTCCAGCGAGGTCGACACCAAGACTTCGGTCCGAGTGGGCCCGCCGGCCGCTCCTCCATTAAGGGCCAGCCGGCCCGCGTCCAAGCCCACCGCGGCCCCTACGCCGGCCAGCGCCGCGCCGGTCGGCGTGCCATGCAAGGCGAGGTCGCGGATCACAGCCACCCCCGCCGCCAGCGTGGTGACGGGGAACTGGATGCCATTGCTCACCTCGCTGCGATGCTGGATGACTTGGGTATCCACTGTCAGCTGCACGGCGGCCGGCACCGTGGACAAGCGCACGCCCTGTTCCAGCAGCCGGGTCAGCAGCAATTGGTGGAAGCTGCGATCAAACACAGCCGAAGCCGGCGGGGCGAGATACACCTGCTGCCCATCCTGGCCGCTGGATTGCAGCTTGGCGTGAATACGGGATGCAACGTCCTGCGCCAGCACATCCCAATGGTGCGCGGCGCGGGCTTTTTGCTGATCGGAGGCGGCATAATTCACCGCCCGGGGAACATCGAGGCGCGCGCTGGCGCAGCCCCCTAGGCCAAGCGCCAGCAAGATGCCGATGCAAACGTGGTTATTCATGGCTATGAATTATGATTGAAGTACAAGTTCCGCACTTTAACCCAAAAGCATGGCTTGATGAATAAACTGAATACAAGTTTGATCCAAATTGATTATTTAGGCCGCGCAACGATGCCGTAGCGCGCAAGCAGCGCCGGCAAACTGTCACAGGCAAGCGGCAACGCGGACTCAGCCAGCTTGAGCATGGCGGGCAAAGACGCCATGTCTCCATCCCAACTCGGCAAAGCCTCGTCCAGCAGCGCCGACAAGTCCCGATCGTCCACCACCGCCAGTTCCCCGCCTATCTCCAGCAACAGCATGCCGTCCGGCGTCAGCCAGGCGGCGCGCGCCGGCACATCGTCGTCATACGGCAAGGTGCGCCACCCCTTGGGCGTGCGCCGCGCCGCCAACGGCGCCGCGTCCAGCGTCACATACACTTTTTGCGGGCCGTTCTGCACATAGCAGCGGCCTTGCCCATCCCGGCTGTAATTGCGGTTGAAAAACTCCGCCATGCCCTCGTGCTGCAGCCTGTCGTCCTTTATCCACCACTGCCCGCGCGCATCCAGCCTTAACCAGCCGAACACCGCCGGAACATTGGGCCATTTGGCCATCGCGGCCAATACCATCGCATCCATCGCATTCCTCCCGCAGGCAGCCCCGCGTGTCGATTATCGGCGGCTTCTCAACTCAAGTCGCGCAGCACCGCCAACGGCGGCGTCCGCGTCACTCTGCCCACCAGCGGCCAGCCGGCCAGCGTCACCACCAGCACGCCCGCAACCATGCCCAGCGGCAGCAGCCATGCATTCAGCTGCCAGGGCAGGGAAAACAGTTTGACCGCCGCCAGCACGCCCAGCCCCGTCGCCCCCAATGCCGCCAGCAGGCCGGACACCGCGCCCAGCCAGACCAGCTCTGACAACACCACGCCGCGCACCTGCCGCCGCGAGGCCCCCAGCGTGCGCATCAGGCCGGCGTCGGCCAGCCGTTCGTCGCGGGTGGCCGCCATGGACGCCCACAACACCAGCACGCCCGCAGCCAGCGCCAACAGGAACATCGCCTCGATGCCCCGCGTCAGCTTGTCCACCATCGTCCTCACCTCGGCCAGAATGCTGCCCACGTCGATCACCGTCAAATTGGGGAAGCGCTCCACCAAGTGGTTGGCGAAAGCTTCGTCGGCCGCCTCCAGCCGGAAACTGGTGATCCAGCTGGCTGGCTGGCGGCTGAACTGGCCAGGCGTGCCGATGACGAAGAAGTTCACGCGGAAGCTGTCCCACGGCACTTCGCGCAGGCTGGTCACCTTGGCGCGATAGGTGGAGCCAGCCAAATCGAAGGCCAAGGTATCGCCCAACCGTATGCCCAGCGTATCCGCCAGGCCGCGCTCCACGGAAAACTGCGGCTTGATTCGCCTATCTTCCGACCACCATTTGCCGGCCACCACCTGGTTGCCCGGCGGCGGGGCCGCGCGCCAGGACAGGTTGAATTCCCGCCCGGCCAGGCGGCGCGCCTGCTCGTTCTCGTAAGCGGCCGGACGCACCGGTTGTTCGTTGATGGCGATCAGCCTAGCCCGCGTCATGGGTTCCAACTCAGGCTGCGGCCTGCCCGCCGCCGCGAAGGCCTCGCGGAAATCGGCCAATTGGCCGGGTTGGATGTTGATCACGAACTTGTTGGGCGCATCCGCCGGCACGCTGCGCTGCCAGGCGCCGATCAAGTCGTCGCGCACCACGGTCAGCGTCAGCAGCGCCATCAGCCCCACCGACAAGGATGCGATCTGCAGCACCGCCAGCCAGCGTCGCCGCGCCAGATTGGCGATGCCGTAACGCCAACCCACCTTGCCGCCGCGCGGCAAGCCGCGCGTCAGGCACACCAGCCCCAGCGCCAAGGCGCTGGACGCGGCGAGAAAAACGAGCATGCCCAGCAACAGCCAGCCGGCCAGCCTCCACTCCCCCACCTGCCACGAGGCAAGGCCCAATAAGGTGGCCAACGCCAGCAAGGGCGCGATCACGCCTTGCCGCGTCGGCGGCAACTCGTTGCGCAGCACGGCCGTCGGCGAGACGTCGCGTATCGCCATCAGCGGAGGCAGCGCCAGGCCGGCCAGCAGCAGCAACGAGGCCAGCGGCCCGATCAGCCAGGGCTGCCAGCCCGGATCCGGCAGGATTTCGCCGACAT
>NZ_PQWB01000007.1 GCF_002924365.1 Chromobacterium alticapitis
CTGACTCCAGGCGTGCTCACATTCATGCGGGCAAAGTCGGGTAGTAGACGCGATTCCTAGCGGCTTATGCAAGGCTTTGACTACTCAGCGAGTCATACATGCCGTTCGAGTGCGGAGGCCCTGAACTTACACCACAACAACACGCCCTGATCGGAAGAACAGCAAAACGCGTCACATCAGTCGCCACGCCAGGCAGTTTTCTGCAGTCCCTGCCGCAGCCGATATCCCATCCGGCAAACGAATCCCAAAACCAGCAAAACGCTCATGACTGCCGCCAGCCGCAACGGACTGGACCAGGCCATCGGCGCCAGAACCCCGGCCACCAGGCTGGACATCATGGTCTGGCAGAAGCCCTGCAGCGACGACACCGTGCCGCGCAACGACGGGAATTGATCCATCAGGTTCAGCGTGATAGATGGCGCCACCAGCGACATGCCCGTGGTGTACAGCGCCAGCGGCAGCACCGCCCACGGCAGCGCCTGCTCATCCACAGCCAGGTTGTAGGCCAGATTCAGCGCAGCGGCGATGAACATCAGCCAGTAGCCGCGACTGACGATCTCGCGCGGACTGAAATGGCCAGCCATGCGTCCCGACAGAAAGGCGCCGAACATGATGCCCGACACCGCCGGCCCGAACAGCCACAGGAACTGGCTGGGCCCCAGATGCAGATGCTGCATCAAAAACACCGGCGCGGAAGGGATGTACAGGAAAAAAGCCGCGAAATTGAACGACACTGCCGCCGTCAGCAGCTGGAAATCCGGCTTGCGCCCCACTTGCCAGTAATTGGCCAGCAGGTATTTCACCTTTAAAGGCTGCCGCGCAGCGTGATGATGCGTCTCCTCCAGCGCGAACCAGGACAAGACGAACAGGGCGAAACCGATCAAACCCATGAAAACGAAGATGGAGTGCCAGCCGAAAGCGCCGAACAACCAGCCGCCCACCACTGGCGCGATGGCCGGCGACAGCGAAAACAGCATGGTCACCTGCGACATCAGCCGCTGCGCGGCCGCCCCATCCAGCTTGTCACGGATGATGGCGCGCCCCACCACCAGGCCGGCCCCGCCGCACAACCCCTGCAAGGCGCGGAACAACAACAACGAGCCCAGGCTCTGCGACAGGGCGCAGCCTATCGAAGCCAGGCCGAACAGCAGCGTAGTCACCAACACCACCGGACGCCGGCCGACAGCATCGGAAATCGAGCCGTGCCACAGCATCATCAGCGCGTAACAGAACAGATAGACGGTCAAGGCCTGTTGCATTTCCAGCGGCGAGGCCGCCAGGCTGTCGCCTATGGCCCGCATCGCCGGCAGGAAAGTATCGATGGAAAACGGCCCTAAGGTGGACAAGGCGGCCAGTAACGCCGCCAAACCTAAATGATTGCGCGAAGAGGTGGACATGATATGGCGGCTTGAAGGAATGCCTGCATGGTAGCGGCTACGCGCTTCCGGTAAAACCACTATATGAAGCAGGATGATCAAAACTCGCCTGGCCATTTCCTACCGGCAGCGCCGCCATGCCGCCCCTTTCCAAGCCACTGCCCGCGAGTTATGCTGGGTCCATGCCGCAGATCCCCGCCCATAACAAGGGAGAAGCCCCATGATTCGCTTCTATCACAATCCTAAATGTTCTAAGTCGCGCGCCGCGCTGGCCCTGCTGGAAGAAGCCGGCGCCGAGATCGAAGTCATCGAGTACCTGAAGCATCCGCCGTCTCTGGAAGAGCTGGAGCGTCTGCTAGTCCTGCTCGGCATGGAGCCGCGCGAGCTGATGCGCAAGAAAGAAGATGAATATATCGATCTCTATCTGGACGACATCACGCTGGAACGCAAGCACCTGATCGCCGCCATGGTCGACAATCCCAACCTGATCGAGCGCCCCATCGCCGTGAGCGAAGACCGCGCCGTGGTCGGGCGGCCGCCGGAACAAGTGCTGAGCCTGTTGAACCGTTGAGCGCCGGCGAGCTGATCGGCTCGCCTTTTCCCTCGCGCGCGGGCCGCCTGCCTCGCCGCCGCTTCGCTCGCCCCTGCTCTCCCTCATACTCCGCTCTGCCAGACCGGCAACGCCGGCCTGCGCGTGGCCATTTCGCCACAGACAGCCGCTCAACTCATGAATAGCGTTATTGTCACTTGAAAAATAGTAACCTACGTTACTAAAATGCGAGCATGAGTCCAAACAAATCCTTCTCCCAACTCGAACAGGCCATCAGCCGCGTGGAGGCCCGCTTTCCCGGCGTGCCCCGCCAGGAAGTCATCCTGACCCGGCTGCTGTTCCACATCGTGCCGCGGCTGAGCGCCCATTTGTGCGACAGCCTGAAGGAGCACGGCCTGAACGAAACCGTCTGGATGGCCCTGCTGGCGCTGTATGCCTGTCCCAAGCAGGCGCTGAATCCGTCCGACATCAGCGAAACCCTGGACTCGTCGCGCACCAACGCCACCCGCATCGCCGACGAGCTGGTGAAAAACGGCTGGGCCGCGCGCTCGGCCAGCGCCGAAGACCGCCGCAAGATCGTGCTGGAGCTGACGCCGTCCGGTGTGGCGCTGGTAGAGAGTCTGCTGCCGCACTCGCGCGAACTGCACAAGCAGCTGTGGGCTGATTTCGACCCCGAAGAAAAGCAGCAGCTGGAACGGCTGATGCGCAAGCTGCTGAGCCAATTGGGCGGCTGAACGCCACGCGGCGCTGAAAAGGCAGCCTCGACCAAATAATAACTTGCGTGATTATCAATCAAGCAATCACGCCACGAGCTAGACACATCGATTGGAGACCGACCAGGTGAACAAGAAATCATGGCCCCAAACCGCCGGCGCGCTGCTGCTTAGCGCCGTGATCAGCGGTTGCGCCAGTTTCGGCCCCGACGTCACGCCGGATCAGGCGCTGAGCGCCGAACAGCTGAAGCTGGCCATGCCCGGCAAACAGAGCGTCGCCGCCGACTGGTGGCGCCAGCTGAACGACCCCGCGCTGGAGAAGCTGCTCGAGGCCACGCTGAAGGACTCGCCGTCGCTGAAGCTGGCCGCCGCGCGCCTGCGCCAGGCGCGCGCCGCGGTCGGCATCGCCGAAAGCAAGGACGGCCCGCAACTCGATGCCACCGCCAATATGGTGCAGTTGAACACCGATCAATTGCAGCCGCTGTTGCGCAAGGATCGGGTCGACGCCTACACCGCCGCGCTGGTGGGCAGCTGGGAGTTCGACTTCTGGGGCAAGAACCACGCCGCCATCGGCGCCGCGCTCGGCCAGCAACAAGCCATCGCCTACGAGGGCCAGCAGACCCGCCTGCTGCTGACTCAGGCGGTGATCGCCCAATACACCCAGCTGCAGCGCAATCAGGCCCAAGCCAAGCTGATCGAGCAACGCCTGGCCATTGCCCAGAGCCGCCACGCGCTGACCCAGGCCCGCGTCAACGCCGGCCTGCTGCCGGGCGACAATCAACGCGGCAATGAAATCTCCACCGAGCGGCTGGAACAGCAGCAAAGCGCGCTAAGCGCCGACATCGAGCGCAATCGCCATGCCCTGGCCGCGCTGAGCGGCCAGGGGCCGCAGGCCGAAGCCGGCCTGAACGCGGCCGCGCTGGCCCTGCCCCCCGCGCCCGCGCTGGACCGCCTGGACGCCAATCTGCTGGGACGCCGTCCCGACATCGCCGCCCAGCGCGCCCGCGTCGAATCCATGGATCAATCGGTCAAGGAAGCGCGCGCCGAGTTCTACCCCAACGTCAAGCTGACAGCCTTCGCCGGCCAAAGCTCGCTGGAAATGGACCAACTGTGGAAAAGCGGCTCTTCGCTGTGGGGCTTCATGCCGGCCATCAGCCTGCCCCTATTCCACTCCGGCCAGTTGCAATCCAATCTGGCCCGCCAACAGGCCGGCTACGACATGGCGGTGCAGCAATACAACCAGACCGTGCTGGACGCGCTGCGCGACGCCGCCGACGCCGTTTCCGGCTGGCAGAACAGCCAGCGCCAGCTGAAGCAGGCCGAACGCGCGCTGGACAGCAGCCGCAAAGCCAATGACGCCATGGCCGCCCGCCTGCGCGCCGGCCTGGTCAACAAGCTGTCTCTGCTGGATGCGCAAGACGCCGTGCTCGGCCAGCAATCCGCCTTCATCGACGCCACGGCCGCCAGCCGTCTGGCCTGGACCTCCCTGAATACCGCTCTGGGCGGCGGCTTCCAAGCCGAAACCGCCACCCGCTAAGGATAGACACCGCAATGGACAAGAAACTGGAAACCGCCAAGAGCCGCAAACGCAATCTGCTGGTCGCCACCACGCTGTTCGCCGCCGTCGCCGTCGCCTACGGCGCCTACTGGACCCTGGTGCTGAGCCACCAGCAAGACACCGACGACGCCTATGTCGGCGGCCACCTAGTGCAAGTCACGCCGGAAATCGGCGGCACCGTCGCCAAGGTGCTGGTGGACGACACCGTCGCGGTCAAGGCCGGCCAGGTACTGGTCAGCTACGACGACAGCGACGCCAAGCTGGCCTTCGAACGCGCCCGCAACGAATTCGCCCAGGCCGTGCGCCAGACCCGCCAACTGATGGCCAGCAGCCAGCAACTGGACGCCCAGACCGCGCTGCGCCAGGCCGAGCTCGCCCGCGCCGAAGCCGACCTGAAGCGCCGCAAGCAACTGGCCGGCAGCGAGGCGATGTCGGCCGAGGAACTGGGCCATGCCAACGACGCTGTCGCCGCCGCCCAAGCCGCGCTGACCGCCGCCCAGGAACAGGCCAAGGCCGGCCTCGCCCTGGTGGGCAAGGATGAGCTGGCGCAGCAGCCGGCGGTGAAGGCCGCCGCCAGCCGCCTGAAGGAAGCCTGGCTCGCGCTGCAGCGCACTCAAATCAAGGCGCCGCTGGCCGGCACCGTCGCCCGCCGCAATGTGCAAGTGGGCCAGCGCATCGCCGCCGGCACGCCGCTGATGGCCGTGGTGCCGCTGGAAAACCTGTGGGTGGACGCCAACTTCAAGGAAGGCCAGCTGGCCAAGATCCGCGTCGGCCAGCCGGTGGAGCTGAAGTCCGACCTCTACGGCGGCAAGGTGGTCTACCACGGCAAGGTGCAGGGTCTGGCCGCCGGCACCGGCAGCGCCTTCTCGCTGCTGCCGCCGCAAAACGCCACCGGCAACTGGATCAAGGTGGTGCAGCGCGTGCCGGTGCGCATCGCGCTGGATCCTCAGGACTTGAAGAACCATCCGCTGCGCGTCGGCCTGTCCATGGACGTGGTGGTGGACACCAGCAAGCAGGATGGCCAGTCCCTGGCCGAAGCCGCGCCGGCGCAAGCCGCCAGCGAAAACAACGCCACCCTGCCGGACCTGAAGCAGGCTGACAAGCTGGTGGCTGAAATCCTGGCCGCCAACGCCGGCAAGTAAGGACTCCGCCATGAACCATCCGCCGCTGAGCGGCTCGAAACTGGTCTGGATCACGCTGGCCCTGTCGATGTCGGTGTTCATGCAAGTGCTGGACACCACCATCGCCAATGTGGCCTTGCCCACCATTTCGGGCAATCTGGGCGCCGCCACCAGCCAGGGCACCTGGGTGATTACTTCCTTCGGCGTGGCCAACGCCATCTCGGTGCCCTTGACCGGCTGGCTGGCCAAGCGCTTCGGCGAAGTGAAGCTATTCACCGCTTCCACCCTGCTGTTCGTGCTGACTTCCTGGCTGTGCGGCATGTCGGGCAGCCTGGAAATGCTGATCTTCTTCCGCGTGCTGCAAGGCGCAGTGGCCGGACCGATGATTCCGCTGTCGCAAAGCCTGCTGCTGGCCTGCTATCCGCCGGCCAAGAAGAGCATGGCGCTGGCGCTATGGGCGATGACGGTGATCGTCGCGCCCGTGTTCGGCCCGATTCTGGGCGGCGTCATCAGCGACAACTGGCACTGGGGCTGGATCTTCTACATCAACGTGCCGGTGGGCATCGCCGCGGCCTTCATTTCCTGGCGCATCTTGAAGAGCCGGGAAACCGACGCGGTGGACCTGCCTATCGACAAGATAGGCCTGGCGCTGCTGGTGGTGGGCGTGGGCTCGCTGCAAATGGTGCTGGACCGCGGCAAGGAGCTGGACTGGTTCAACTCGGCCGAGGTCGTCACCCTGGCCGTGGTCGCCTTCCTGGCGCTGGCTTACCTGGTGATCTGGGAACTGGGCGAGGAACACCCCATCGTCGACCTGACGCTGTTCAAGCAGCGCAACTTCACCGTCGGCACCGTCGCCATCAGCCTGGGCTTCATGCTGTACTTCGGCGCCGTGGTGCTGCTGCCCTTGATGCTGCAAACCCAGCTCGGCTACACCGCCACCTGGGCCGGCCTGGCCGCCGCGCCCATCGGCCTGATTCCGGTGGTGCTGTCGCCCATCATAGGCAAGAACGCGCACCGCTGGGACATGCGCTGGATCGTCACCGTCAGCTTCAGCGTGTACGCCATTTGCTTCTTCTGGCGCAGCACCTTCAACCCGGACATGGGCTTCCTGTACGTGATGTGGCCGCAGTTGGTGCAGGGCATAGGCGTGGCCTGCTTCTTCATGCCGCTGACCACCATCACGCTGTCCGGCCTGCACCCGTCGCGCATCGCCAGCGCGTCCAGCTTGTCCAACTTCCTGCGGATTCTGGCGGGCAGCATAGGCACCTCGATCACGACGACGATGTGGGACCGCCGCGAGGCGCTGCATCACTCCAAGCTGACCGAGCACGTGACGCAATACGATCCAGCATCGGTGTCCTGGTTCGACGCCATGGGCAAGCTCGGCCTGGGCAGCAACCAGCAGCAGGCGCTGACCCAGCTGCAGATCACCAAGCAGGGCTACATCATGGCCGCCAACGAGATCTTCTGGGTCTCCGGCATCCTGTTCGTGCTGCTGATCGGCCTGGTGTGGTTCGCCAAACCGCCGTTCACCGCCGCCGGCGGCGACAGCGGAGCGCACTAACCTCATCCCTGATGTCGAAACGGGCAAAACCTCATGCGGGGTTTTGCCCGCTTTTCATTGCAAATAGCCGTCAAATGCTTCCATGCCGCGGCTGACGGATTTATCCCGATGCTGGATGCGCCACAGAGTACGGGTCAATTGGGGCAGATCGGCGTCCAGTTCGACGATGCCGCCAGCCGCCAGCAAATCCGCCACCACATGGCGCGACAGGCAACTGACGCCCAGCCCCGCAGCTACCGCGTGCTTGATCGCCTCGGAATGGCCCAGCTCCATATTGATGGCCAGCCGGTGCAAATGCGGCAGCAGCGCGCGCTCCACCTCCTCTCGGGTGCCGGAACCGGCTTCCCGCAGAATCCAGCCGGCCTCGGCCAGCTCGGCCAGCGCCGCTTTGCGGCCCGCCAGCGGATGATCCGCCGCGGCGAACACCAGCAGCTCGTCCTGCCGCCAGGGCGTGGCCAGCAGCTCGGGATGATGGCAGGGCCCCTCGATCAGGCCGAAGTCGACGCGGAACGCCGCCACCGCCTCGACGATGTCGCGGGTGTTGGCCACCTCCAGCTCTAGCCGCGCCTGCGGCCAGTCCCGGCGGAAGGCCGCCAGCAGCGGCGGCAGCAAGTAGTTGGCGATGGTGGTGCTGGCGCCTATGCGAAGCGCCAGCTCGCCGCCGTGGAACAAGTCCTGCATGTCTCCCGCCGCGTCCAGCAGCGCGCGCGCGCGCGGCAGCAGCAGGCGGCCATGCTCGTTGATCAGCAGGCGGCGGCCGACTCGGTCGAACAGCTTGGCGCCCAGGCCTTGCTCCAGCTTGTCCAGCGCCTGGCTGGCCGCCGACTGCGTCAGCGCCACCTGCTCGGCGGCGCGCGTCACCGTGCCCCACTCCGCCACCGCGACGAAAACTTCCAGCTCGCGCAGGCTGATGCGCAGACTCATGGCCGCTCCTTAGTAATTTTTCTAATTTTATATATTAATTTTATCCGTTTTTTTACTTAAACACACAGGCGTATCGTTGCACATATAGCGAAGAGGAATGAGCATATGAACAACTATCGCAATCTAATCCCCGGCCTGGCGCTATCGCTGGGCCTGGCCGGCGCCGCCATCTGGGCGGCCGAGCTGCCGGCCATGAAAAGCCTGGGCTTCTCCGCCCTGACCATCGCCATTTTGGCCGGCATGGTGATCGGCAACACCGTCTACCGCTTCATCGCCGCGCCCAGCCACCACGGCATCGCGTTTTCCAAGCAAAAGCTGCTGCGCGCCGGCATCATCCTGTTCGGCTTCAAGCTGACTTTCCAGGACATCGCCGCGGTCGGCTTCTCCGGCGTATTGATAGACGCGCTGGTGCTGACCTCCACCTTCTTCCTGGCGTTCTGGCTAGGCCGCAAAAAGCTGGGCCTGGATGAGCAGAGCGTGATCCTGATCGGCGCCGGCAGCTCCATCTGCGGCGCGGCCGCGGTGCTGGCCACCGAACCCGTGCTGAAGGCCCATGCCGAAAAAGTGGCGGTAGCCGTGGCCACGGTGGTGGTGTTCGGCACCGCCGCCATGTTCCTGTGGCCGCTGATGTACGAGGCGGTGCGCCACCTGGGCATTACGGAATTCAGCTACGGCCTGTTCGCCGGCTCCACCATCCATGAAGTGGCGCAGGCCGTCGCCGCCGGCAAATCGATCAGCGACGCGGCGATGAACACTGCCGTCATCACCAAGATGATACGCGTGATGATGCTGGCGCCCTTCCTGATCGGCCTGTCCGCCTGGCTGGCGAACAAGCGCAGCGGCGGCCAAGCGCAAAAGCAGCCCATCTCCATTCCGTGGTTCGCCGTCGCTTTCCTCGCCGTGGCCGGCCTCAACTCCTTCAACCTACTGCCGCACGCGCTGCTGCAACAAATCATCGCGCTGGATAACCTGCTGCTGGCCGCCGCGATGGGCGCACTGGGCGTCACCACCCACCTGTCCGCCATCCGCCAGGCCGGCGCCAAGCCGCTGTTGCTGGCCAGCGCCTTGTTCGGCTGGCTGATCGTAGGCGGCGGGCTGATCAATGCCGGGGTGACGACGCTGCTGCATTGACGCCATCCCGTGAAAAACAAACCGCCCGGCACACGCCGGGCGGTTTTCGTTCAAGCTCGCGCAGCAATCAGCACGGGCACTTCTTCACGCCCTTGCCGCCGTAGCGCTGCTCCTGGCAATAGCGGAAAAATTCCTCGCGGCTCATCACCTGGGCCTCCGGGTCGAAGCGGCGGCGGCGGCCGACATAGGCCTCGTAGTCGCGCTGCCCCACCATCAGCCGGGCGGTGGCCACCGCCGCCCTCCATAACTCAGCCATTCGCGCCCTCCTGCCGGTATACCGCCGGCACTTCCTTAGCCGTCACCCACTTCACCGCCAGCGACTTGCGGATCACGTGGATGCCGAACGCCAGCATCGCCAGCACCACCGCCATGAACAGCGCGGTCAGCGTGGCGTCCACATAATCATTGAAGATGATTTGCTGCATTTGCGCCATATTCTTGGCCGGCGCCAACAGTTCGCCCTTGGCCGCGGCGGCGGAGAACTTGTCGGCATGGGTCAGGAAGCTGATCTTGGGGCTGGAGTGGAACAGCTTTTGCCAGCCAGCCGTCAGCGTGGCCAACAGCAGCCAGACGGTGGGCAGCGCGGTCACCCACACGTAGCGCGTCTTCCGCATCTTCACCAGCACCACGGTGGCCAGGGTCAGCGCGATGCCTGCCAGCATCTGGTTGGCGATGCCGAACAGCGGCCACAGCGTATTGATGCCGCCCAGCGGGTCGACCACGCCCTGATACAGGAAGTAGCCCCAGGCGGAAACGGCGAGGCCGGTGGCGACGAAGTTGGCGACCCACGACTCGGTGTTGGCCATGGGTTTGATCGCCAGGCCCAGCAGGTCCTGAATCATGAAACGCAGCACCCGGGTGCCCGCATCCACCGTGGTCAGGATGAACAGCGCTTCGAACAGGATGGCGAAGTGGTACCAGAAGGCCATCATGGTCTTGCCGCCTATCACGCCGGACAAGATGTGGGCCATGCCCACCGCCAGCGTCGGCGCGCCGCCGGCGCGCGACAGCACAGTGTGCTCGCCGACATCGGCCGCCAGCTGGGTCAGCGCGTCCGGCGTGATGACGAAGCCCCAGCCGGAGATCACTTGCGCCGCGTCGACGGCGGTTTTGCCGATCAAGGCCGCCGGGCTGTTCATGGCGAAGTAGACGCCCGGATCCAGCACGCAGGCGGCGATCAGCGCCATGATGGCGACGAAGCTCTCCACCAGCATGGCGCCGTAGCCTATCATCCGCGCCTGGGTTTCATTCTCCACCAGCTTGGGCGTGGTGCCGGAGGCCACCAGCGAGTGGAAGCCGGACACCGCGCCGCAGGCGATGGTGATGAACAGGAAGGGGAACAAGTTGCCGGCGAACACCGGGCCGCTGCCGTCGATGAACTTGGTGACCGAGGGCATGTGCAACGGCGGCGCCACCACCAGGATGCCGACGGCCAGGCCGGCGATGGTGCCGATTTTCAGGAAGGTGGACAGGTAGTCGCGCGGGGCCAGCAGCAGCCACACCGGCAGCACCGAGGCGATGAAGCCGTAGCCGATCAGCGTCCAGGCCAACGTGGTGCCCTTCAGCGTGAACAGCGGCGCCAGCGTGGGGCTCTTGGCCACGTCGCCGCCGTAAACGATGGCCAGCATCAACAGGATGAAGCCCAGCACCGAGATCTCGCCTATCTTGCCCGGCCGGATGAAGCGGCTGTACACGCCCATGAACAGGGCGATGGGGATGGTGCAGGCGATGGTGAAGGTGCCCCACGGGCTGTCGGCCAGCGCCTTGACCACCACCAGCGCCAGCACCGCCAGCAGGATAACCATGATCATCAACACGCCGATGGAGGCGATCACGCCGGCGGCGTCACCCAGCTCCTGGCGTATCATCTCGCCCAGCGACTTGCCGTCGCGGCGCATGGACAGGAACAGTGTCAGGAAATCCTGCACCGCGCCGGCCAGCATCACGCCGACCAGAATCCACAGCGTGCCGGGCAGGTAGCCCATCTGCGCGGCCAGCACCGGGCCCACCAGCGGGCCGGCGCCGGCGATGGCGGCGAAGTGATGGCCGAACACCACCCATTTATTGGTGGGCACGTAATCGAGGCCGTCGTTGAACTTCTCGGCCGGAGTCAGCCGGCGCGCGTCCAGCTCCAGCACCTTTTCGGCGATGAAGCGCCCGTAGAAGCGGTAGGCGATCGCATACACCGACAGGGCGGCCACCACCAGCCATACCGCGTTGATCGTTTCGCCGCGGTTCAGCGCCACCATGGCGAAGGCCGTGGCTCCCGCCAGCGCCACCAGCAGCCAAACGGCATACTGCTTGATTTGTTGCATAAGGCGTCCCTGTTCTCTATTTCCCCCAGCTTGCCGCGGCGACAGCCCATCTGCCGGCCGGTGTCCGGGTATGGTTCTACCCTTCAGATTCTGTCGGCATGCCAAATGAAACTCAAGGAAAATTAGAGCAAAAGCGCGGCCTGCCAAGCGCTGGCAACGCGTGTTACTATTTTTGCTGACGATTGCATCCCTTGAATACGCAATGGCACAACATATTCTGATCGTGGAAGACGACGCCAGATTGGCGGAACTGATAGCAGCCTACCTGACCAAGCACGGTTATCAGGTCAGCCTGCACGGCCGGGGCGACACCGCGCCGGCGACCATCCTGGAATTGCGCCCCGATCTGGTGGTGCTGGATGTGATGCTGCCGGGCAAGGAAGGCTTCGACGTCTGCCGCGACGTTCGCCCGCACTACGGCGGCCGCATCCTGATGATGACGGCGCGCGACGAGGACGTGGACGAAATCCTGGGCCTGGAACTGGGCGCGGACGACTATCTGGCCAAGCCGGTGGAGCCGCGCCGGCTGCTGGCGCGCATCCGCGCGCTGTTGCGGCGCAGCGCCGCGCGCGCCGAAGGCGGCGCGATGGGCGTCACCGTGGAAAACGACGGCATCTCCTTCGGCCAGTTCCACATCAGCCAGGCGACGCGCGAAGCGGTGCTGGGCGAGGAGCAGATCGAGCTGACCACCGCCGAATTCGACCTGCTGTGGCTATTGGCCACCCATGCCGGCCAAGTGCTGTCGCGCGACGACATCATGAGCGAGCTGCGCGGTATAGGCTTCGACGGTCTGGACCGCTCCATCGACGCCCGCATCTCGCGGCTGCGCCGCAAGCTGGGCGACAATCCCGACACGCCGGCCAGGATCAAGACCGTGCGCGGCAAGGGCTATCTGTTTTCGCGCAGCGACTGGGAGTGAGCGTGTCGCCAAAAAATATCCGCGGCTGGCTCAAGCCGACGCTGGGCACGCTGTTCGCCCGCTACTTCCTGATCACCATGCTGATCCAGCTTTTGATCATCATCGGCTTCGGCTTCCTGGTGACCAAGTTGTACCAGAACAGCGATCAAGCGGACAAGCTTCGCTTCATGAACGGCACCGTCTCGCTGCTGCAGGACAAGCTGGCCAGCCAAGCGCCGCAACACCGGGAAGCTACGCTATCCGCGCTGGCCGCCCGCTTCAGCTATCCGCTGCGCCTGGTGGACGCTCCGCCGCCGGAGGTCGCCGCGGCCGCCTCGGCCACCCTGCGCCAGGGCAAACCCTATCTGGACGACGACAGCCAGTTGCTCTACATCGCCGTTCCCGGCGACAAGCGTTTGCTGGCGCTGGGGCCGCTGGACGTGCAGTCCAGCGACAGCACCTGGATCAGCGAAGACATCGAGGTACTGCTGATCTGGATGGTGCTGTCCGGCTCCACCTTGGGCTCCCTGCTCTACTTCATCCTGCGGCCGCTCTGGGCCGACCTGCTGGAAGTGCGCCGCACAGCGGAAGCCTTCGCCGAGGGAGATTTCAGCGCGCGCGCCCACTCCGCCAGCAGCCGCTTGTTCGCGCCGCTGCCGCTGGCCTTCAACAGCATGGCCTCGCGGCTGGAGCGGCAGATGGAGACCCGCCAGGCGCTATCGCACGCCATCGCCCACGAAATCCGCACCCCCATCGCTCGGCTGCGCTTCGGCCTGACCATGCTGGAGGAGGAAGAAAATCCGGACGAATGGCAGCGCTACCGCGACGGCATGGAGCGCGACATGCAGGAGCTGGAAGAGCTGATCAGCTCCAGCATGGAATTCTCCAAGCTCAAACGCAGCGAAGTCCCGCTGCATCTGGAGACGGTGGAGCTGTTCGACTGGTTCGACGATCTGGTCGATCTGGTCACCCCGCTGAAGCCTCCCCATCTGGCGCTGACGCTGGAGTGCGCGCACGAACGCGGCGCCTTCGACCGCAAACTGATGTACATCGCCAGCCGCAACCTGCTGTTGAACGCGTTCAAGTACGCGCACGGCCAGGTCAGGATGAAGGTCTATCACCAGGACGCCCTGCTGATCATCGAAGTGGACGACGACGGCTGCGGCATTCCGGAAGAGGATCGAGACAAGGTATTCGAACCCTTCCTGCGCCTGGACAGAAGCCGCGACCGCGCCACCGGCGGCCATGGCCTGGGCCTATCCTTCGTGCGGCTGATCGCCGAGCACCACAACGGCCAGGCCAGCGCCGGCGCAAGCGATCTGGGCGGCGCGCGCTTCCGCATGATCATTGCTCAGCCCGCCTTGCCGCCGCAATAAGTCACTCATCGTCACAAAGCGTCGACAGGAAGCCCACAGACCGCTTGCCAGCGTTTGCCGATAATCCCCATCATCGTCTCACCTGGAATATGCAGAATGGTTTCCACTCGACCGGCGGCGTTGCTGGTACACGGCCTTGGCGGCACTGCCTACGATTTGGGCGCGCTCGGCCGCACGCTGGAAGACGCCGACATCGTTACCCACACCCCGGTCCTGCCCGGTCACGGCGGCTCGCCGGAAGATTTGCTGGACGTGCGCTGGGAAGAATGGGTGGAAAGCATTCGCGGCGAATACCGCGCGCTGAAGGCCAAGCACAAGGTCGTGCATCTGGCCGGGGTCTGCCTGGGCGGCCTGGTGGCGCTGGAAGTGGCGCGCCGCGAAAACCATCAGGACAAGCTGGCGCTGTACGCGCCGCCGATGTTCCTGGACGGCTGGAGCCTGCCCAAACTGACCTGGGCCCGCCATATCGTCTACCACATCCCGGGCCTGGCGAAGAAAATGCGCGTGCCGGAAGTGTCGCCGTTCGGCATCAAGAACGTGCGCATCCGCAAGGCCATCCAGCAGCGTTTCGAGCGCGGCGACCGCTTCCACTACGCCTACATTCCGCTGGCCTGCATCCGCGAAGTGGACGGCCTGCGCCGCCAACTGATGCGCCATCTGGCGGAAATCACCTGTCCGACGCTGATCGTCCACGCCGACGAAGACGACATCACCAGCCCGCGCTCCGCCCACTACCTGATGCAATACCTGGGCGGCCCGGTGGATTTCATGCCCTTGTCCAACAGCTATCACATGGTGATGGTGGACAATGAGCGCGCCGAAGTGCTGCGACGCAGCTTGAGCTTTTTCAATAGCCCGCCGCAAACCAAGAGCGTGGCGCCGGCCTATGGCTGGACCGCCTTCGCGGCGGCCTGATATCGCCTGATTCCATCCCTTTGTACGATTCGGCCCGCCCTCCGGCGGGCATTTTCTTGTCCGCCGCAGGCCGCCGGCATAAGCATCGCCTCTGCTACAATCCTGGTTTCACCGAACGACCGGATCCCGACATGAGCCACCCGCACAGCGACGCCGTCAAATCCTTCCTGCTGGACCTGCAAGACCGCATCTGCGCGGCGCTGGAAAGCGCCGATTGCGGCGGACGCTTCGTCGAGGACGCCTGGAGCCGCGAAGCCGGCGGCGGCGGACGCAGCCGGGTGCTGACAGACGGCGCGGTGTTCGAGCAAGCCGGCGTCAACTTCTCCCATGTGCACGGCGGCGCGCTGCCCGCCTCCGCCACCGCGCACCGGCCGGAGCTGGCCGGCCGCAGCTTCGAAGCGATGGGCGTGTCGCTGGTGATTCACCCGCGCAATCCGCACGTGCCCACCAGCCACGCCAATGTGCGCTTCTTCATCGCGGAAAAAGACGGCGAGGCGCCGGTGTGGTGGTTCGGCGGCGGCTTCGACCTAACCCCGTTCTACCCGGAACAAGAAGACGCCGTGCACTGGCACACGGTGGCGCGCGACGTGTGCGCGCCCTTCGGCGCAGACGTCTACTCGCGCTACAAGCAATGGTGCGACGAATATTTCTATCTAAAGCATCGCCAGGAGGCGCGCGGCATCGGCGGCCTGTTCTTCGACGATCTCAACGAATGGGGTTTCGAGCAGAGCTTCGCCTTCATGCAGGCGGTGGGAAACGGCTACCTGGACGCCTACCTGCCCATCGTGGACCGGCGCAAGAGCGCGGCCTGGGGCGAGCGCGAACGCCAGTTCCAGCTCTACCGCCGCGGCCGCTATGTCGAATTCAACCTGGTCTGGGACCGCGGCACGCTGTTCGGCCTGCAATCCGGCGGCCGCACCGAATCCATCCTGATGTCCATGCCGCCGCTGGCGCGCTGGCAATATGGTTACCAGCCGGAGCCGGGCAGCCCTGAGGCCAAGCTGTACACCGACTTCCTGCCCCCGCGCGACTGGGTGTGAGCCAGCCCCGGTTACAAACGGGCAACGCACAGGGACCGGCGGATCGGTTATCCTAGCCAGTTCGCTTTTTTGAACGTTTTTCGATCCACGATTCCGGAATACCGATGCACACCACCAAGGCCACCGCCCTGCCGCGCGCGCTGGAAACGGCGCTGTGGCTGCTGTTCGCGCTGATCTGGTTCGGCAGCCTGGGCTACCGCGGGCTGATCCACGCCGACGAAGGCCGCTACGCGACGATCTCGCTGTTCATGCTGCACAGCAATGACTGGATCACGCCGCGCCTGAACGGCCTGCTCTATTTCGAGAAGCCCATTCTGCAATACTGGATGGGCGCGCTCAGCTTCGCCGCCTTCGGCGTCAACGAATTCGCCGCCCGCTTCTGGCCCGGCCTGACCGGCTTTCTCAGCGTGGCCGCGGTCTCGCTGACCGCGCGCCGGCTGTGGGGGATAGACGCCGGACGCTACGCCGCGCTGACGGCCGGCGGCATGGCCTGGATCGTCGCCAACAGCCACTTCCTGTCGCTGGACATGGGCGTCAGTTTCTTCCTCACCGCCGCGCTGTGCGGCTTTCTGCTGGCCCAGCGCGAGGACGCCAGCCGCGCCGAAACCCGCTGGGCGATGTGGCTGGTATGGGCCGCCATGGCCGGAGCCACGCTGAGCAAAGGCCTGATCGGCCTGTTGATCCCCGGCGCCACCCTAGTGCTATACAGCCTGGCCAACTGGCAATGGGCGTTCTGGAAACGCATGCACTGGCTCAGCGGCCTGGCCCTGTTCTTCGCGCTGACCGCGCCGTGGTTCGTGCTGGTGTCCGAGCGCAACGCCGATTTCGCCCATTTCTTCTTCATCCGCGAGCACTTCGAGCGCTTCCTCACCACCGAGCACAAGCGCACCGGCGCGCCGTGGTATTTCGTGCCCTACCTGATTCTGGGCCTGCTGCCGTGGACCACCCTGTTGCCGCGCATCGTCCGCGACGCCTGGCCGGACCGCGCCGCGGGCCTGCGCGTCGGCCGTCTGCTGTTGATCTGGTGCGTGTTCATCTTCGCCTTCTTCAGCAAGTCCAGCTCCAAACTGCCGTCCTACATTCTGCCGATGTTTCCGGCGCTGGCGCTGATGCTGGCCTACAGCTTCTGCCGGATGCGGCCGGCCGAGCTGAAAAAGCATATCGTCCTGCCCGCCCTGCTATGGCTGGCCCTGCTCTGCGCCTGGCCTTTCGCCGGCCGCTTCGCCAATGTCGATTCGCCGCTGGACGTGATTCAGCCCTTCGCGCACTTCATCGCCGCGGGCGCGGCGGCGTTCATGATCGCCGCGGTTTACGCCTGGCGCGCGCTGGGTCACGGCCGCATGCTGGCCGCCGTCGCCGCGCTGTCCTTCGGCAGCCTGATCGCCGTGACGCTGGCCGCCAGCGGCCATGACAGCTACGGCCGGCTCAAAGGCAGCAAGGAAATCGTCAAACAGATCCAGCCTTACCTGACGCCGGACAGCGAACTCTACTCCGTCCGCTACTACGATCAGACCTTCCCCTACTACGCGGGCCGGCCGGTCACGCTGGTGGACTTCGTCGATGAGTTCGAATTCGGCGAGGGACAGGAGCCACAGCGCTGGATGCCGCGCATCGAGCAATTTGTCGAACGCTGGCGCGCCGCGCCCAAGGCGGTGGCGATGATGACGGACGGCACCTTCCAGGCGCTGCGCCAGCAAGGCCTGCCGATGAAGGTGATTTATCAGGACCCGCGGCGGATGGTGGTGGCGAAGCCTTAGCGCTCCGGCTTTCCCCCTCTCCCCCAGCCCCTCTCCCGCCAGGGGAGAGGGGAGTACGTTTTGGATAGAAATGCATGAAACTGATTGAATTTGGATTGATCTTGTTCGGCGTGCTGCTCAATGCCGCCGCGCAGCTGTGTTTGAAGGCCGGCGTGCGCCAGATCGGCCACTTCGACTTCTCCTTGGCCAATGCCTGGCCCATAGGCTGGTCGCTGGCCACCAATCTGCCCATCGTCGGCGGCCTGTCCTGCTACGCCGTCAGCGTGGTGGTGTGGATCATGGCGCTGTCGCGCGTGGAAGTCAGCGTCGCCTATCCCATGCTGTCCATAGGCTATGTAGTCAACGCGTTGCTCGCTTACTGGATGTTCGGCGAGGCCCTGGCCGCGCAAAAACTGCTAGGCATCGCCGTCATCATCGTCGGCGTGGTGCTGGTCGCCCGCAGCTGACATAGAGGTTAGACATGGAATTTCTGCCCTTCACCCGCCCCGCCATCGACGAAGACACCATCGCCGCCGTCGGCGAGGTATTGCGTTCCGGCTGGATCACCACCGGCCCGCGCTGCCAGCAACTGGAAGCCGAACTGTCCGCCTATTGCGGCGGCCGCCCGGTGCGCCTGGTGGCCTCCGCCACCGCCGCGCTGGAGATGGCGCTGCAAATCGCCGGCATCGGCCCCGGCGATGAAGTCATCACCTGCCCGCTGAGCTGGATCGCCACCGCCAATGTGGTCCTCAAGGTCGGCGCGACGCCGGTCTTCGTCGACGCCGACCCGGCCACCCGCAATATCGACCTGGCCAAGCTGGAAGCCGCGATCACGCCGCGCACCCGCGCCATCCTCCCGGTGGACCTGGCCGGCCTGCCGGTGGACCGCGAACGCCTGTACGACATCGCCAGCCGCCATGGCCTGCGCGTGGTGGAAGACGCCGCCCAATCCATGGGCGCCAACTGGCGGGGCGAGCGCATCGGCAGCTTCGGCGACCTGGTGTCGTTCAGCTTCCACGCCAACAAGAACATGACCAGCGGCGAAGGCGGCTGCCTGGTGCTGAACAATGCCGACGAGGCGCGGCTGTTTGAAAAACTGCGGCTGCAGGGCGTCACCCGCTTCGCCGACGGCACCATGGACGTGGACGTGTTGGGCGGCAAGGCCAATTTGACCGACATCGCCGCCGCCATCGGCCTGGGCCAGTTGAAGAAGCTGGACGGCTTCAACGCTCGCCGCCGCGAACTGGCCCAGCTGTATTTCGAACACTTCGACCGCGAACTGGGCTGCGCGCTGCCGCCGGCGGATTTCGAGCAGAGCAACTGGCACATGTTCCAGCCGCTGCTGCCGCTGGAGCGGATGAGCATCAGCCGCGGCGAGTTCATCGCCCGCATGAAGGCGGAAAACATAGGTGTGGGCGTGCATTATCCGGCCATGCATCTGTTCACGCTGTTCCGCGAAAAAGGCTACGCCGAGGGCGACTACCCGGTGGCCGAAGACATAGGCTCGCGCACCGTCACGCTGCCGCTGTTCCCGGCGATGACGGACGAAGACGTGATCCGCGTTTGCCGAACCTTCAGCGCCGTGCTGCGCGCCGTTTTACACTGAGAACCATGAATAACGCCATCAACCTTTCCGTCGTCATCCCGGTCTACAACGAACAGGACGTGCTGCAGGCGCTGTTCGATCGCCTGTACCCGGCGCTGGACGCGCTGAACATCCGCTACGAGATCGTGTTCATCAACGACGGCAGCCGCGACAAAAGCGTGGCCATGCTGTCCGAACAGTTCAACCGCCGTCCGGACGTGACGCGCGTGGTGCTGTTCAACGGCAACTTCGGCCAGCACCGCGCCATCCTGGCCGGCTTCGAACACAGCCGCGGCGAGCGCGTGGTGACGCTGGACGCCGATCTGCAAAATCCGCCGGAAGACATCGCCGTGCTGCTGGCCGAGATGGACAAGGGCCACGATTACGTCGGCTCCATCCGCCGCCAGCGCAACGACAGCCTGTGGCGCCATCTGGCCAGCCGCGCGATGAACCGGCTGCGCGAGAAGCTCACCCGCATCAAGATGACCGACCAGGGCTGCATGATGCGCGCCTACAGCCGCCGCATCATCGACACCATCAATCAGTGCAACGAGCTGCACACCTTCATTCCGGCGCTGGCCTACCAGTTTGCGCAGAACCCTACCGAAGTGATCGTCGGCCATGAAGAGCGCTTCGCCGGCGAATCCAAATACTCGCTGTACAGCCTGATCCGGCTGAACTTCGACCTGATGACCGGCTTCTCGCTGGTGCCGCTGCAATGGTTCTCGCTGATGGGCATGGCCATTTCCGCCGGCTCCGGCCTGCTGGTGGTTTACATGCTGCTGCGCCGGCTGATCATAGGCCCGGAAGAAGGCGGCCTGTTCACGCTGTTCGCCATCGCCTTCTTCCTGATCGGCATCGCGCTGTTCGGCATCGGCCTGTTGGGCGAATACATCGGCCGCATCTACCAGGAAGTCCGCGCCCGCCCGCGCTATGTGATCCAGGCGGTGCTGGAGCAAAAAGAGAGCCAAGCATGAGCCGCGCCGTCGTTTTCGCCTACCACAATGTGGGCGTGCGCTGCCTGAAGGCGCTGATCGGCCGCGGCGTAGAGGTGGCGCTGGTGGTGACCCACCGGGACAACCCGAACGAGAACATCTGGTTCGCCAGCGTGGCCCAAGTGGCGCGCGAGCATGGCATCGCCTGCATCACGCCGGACGACCCGAACGCGCCGGAAGTAGTGGAGCAAATCCAGGCTTGCCAGGCGGATTTCCTGTTCTCCTTCTATTACCGCCACATGCTGAAAGCGCCGCTGCTGGCAGCGGCCAAGCGCGGCGCTTACAATATGCACGGCTCGCTGCTGCCCAAGTATCGCGGGCGGGTGCCTATCAATTGGGCGGTGATTCATGGAGAAACCGAAACCGGCGCCACCTTGCACCAGATGAACGTCAAGCCGGACAACGGCCCCGTCGTCGACCAGATGGCGGTGCCCATCCTGCCGGACGACACCGCGGACGAAGTGTTCGCCAAAGTCACCGTCGCCGCGGAAATGGTGCTGTGGCGCAGCCTGCCCGGCCTGATAGCCGGCAACGCGCCGCATCTTCAGCAAGACCTGAGCCTGGGCAGCTACTTTGGCGGCCGCAAGCCGGAAGACGGCCGTATCGACGGAACAGCCCCGGCGGCGCAGCTGCACAATTTCGCGCGCGCGCTGACGCGGCCCTTCCCCGGCGCCTTTGCCGATACCACTGCCGGCCGCCTGCTATTGTGGAAAACGCTGCGCGCCGGCATCGCTGCGCCTGCCGCGCGCGCCGAGCTATACAGCGCCGAAAGCCGGCTGTGGCTGCGCTGCGCCGACGGCGGCCGCCTGGCAGTGCTGGAGGCGGAGCTGGACGGCCAGCCGCTGACCGCCGACAACTTCGCCGAACGCGTCGCCGCCGACGCGTTGGCGCTCTAAACCGATTTACCGAATTCGATTATTCCGCCTGCGGGCGAGTGAGGACTGGATAATGAAAAAAGTACTGATTCTGGGCGTGAACGGCTTCATCGGCCACCACCTGACCAAGCGCATCATCGAAACCACCGACTGGGAAGTCTACGGCATGGACATGCAGGACGACCGCGTGGCCGAGTGGAAAGACCATCCGCGCTTCCACTTCTTCGAAGGCGACATCACCATCAACAAGGAGTGGATCGAATACCACGTCAAGAAGTGCGATGTGATCCTGCCGCTGGTGGCCATCGCCACGCCGTCCACCTATGTCAACAATCCGCTGCGCGTGTTCGAGCTCGACTTCGAAGCCAACCTGCCCATCGTGCGCCAGTGCGTGCAGTACAAGAAGCACCTGGTATTCCCGTCCACTTCCGAAGTCTACGGCATGTGCCATGACGAGGAGTTCGACCCGGAAAACTCCGAACTGATCTGCGGCCCGATCAACAAGCCGCGCTGGATCTACTCCTGCTCCAAGCAGCTGATGGACCGCGTGATCCACGCCTACGGCATGCAGGAAGGCCTGAACTACACCCTGTTCCGTCCGTTCAACTGGATAGGCGGCGGCCTGGACAACATCAACACGCCGAAGGAAGGCTCCAGCCGCGTGATCACCCAGTTCCTGGGCCACATCGTGCGCGGCGAGACCATCAAGCTGGTGGACGGCGGCCACCAGAAGCGCGCTTTCACCTATGTGGACGACGGCATCGCCGCGCTGATGAAGATCATCGAAAACCAGGACGGCAAAGCCTCCGGCCAGATCTACAACATCGGCAATCCGAGCAATAACTACTCCATCCGCGAACTGTCGCAGATGATGATCGATCTGGCTCGCGTCTACCCGGAATACCAGCTCAACGCCGACAAGGTGCAAGTGGTGGAAACCACCTCCGGCCAGTACTACGGCAAGGGCTACCAGGATGTGCAAAACCGCGTGCCCAAGATCGACAACACCATGGCCGATCTGGACTGGAAGCCGACCGTGACCATGGCCGACGCGCTCAAGGGCATTTACGACTACTACCGCGACCAAGTCGCCGCCAGCCGCGACCTGTCCGAGTAAGTGCTCCCGCCATATGGAATCGCGGATATGGCCTGTTAGGCCAATCCGCTCTACGGCGCTGCCCTATAGCCCCTCTCCCCCCGCGGGAGAGGGGTTGGGGAGAGGGGGCCGCACCGCGAAGATCGATATCAGCCGTAGCGCGGGTTGGCCACAGGCCATATCCGCGGAAAAGTTGCCCCACAAGGCATGAACGGGCAATCGAAACCGCGGGTATGCCCCTCCAGGCCAACCCGCGCTACGGGGCTGTTTACCATGACGCAAATCGAGGCCGATTCCGCTAATTGAAGACGCCGCCACTGAGTCCTTAGCGGCGGAACGCCCCTTTGGGGCTTCCGCCCTACCAGCACCATGGCCAATACTATCGAGATCCAGCCCTACCACCCCGCCTGGCCGCAACGCTTCGCAACCGAAGCGGCGAAACTCCGCGCCGCGCTGGGCACGCTGGCCGATCAAGCCGTCATCGAGCACATCGGCAGCACCGCCGTGCCGGGCCTGGCCGCCAAGCCCGTCATCGACATCATGCTGGGCCTGCCGCGGCTGAGCGATCTGGAACCCTATTTCCCGGCGCTGTCCGCCATCGGTTTCCACCATCAGCCGCAAATGGCGGCCGCCATGCCGGAGCGGCATTACTTCACACAGCCCGCGCTGCCGCCGCGTCAGCTCCACCTGCATGCCGTCGCGCTGGATTCGGACTTTTGGCGCGACAAGCTGTGGTTCCGCGACGCGCTGCGCGCAGACTCGCCATTATCAGCAAGCTACGCAGCGTTGAAACAAGAGCTGGCGAAAAGATACGGCGATGACCGCGCCGGCTACACCGACGCCAAAAGCGGCTTCATCAACGAGGCGCTGGCGGCGGCAAAGCGGTAAACTAGCTGCCAAACACCGTAGGGTGGGCAAGCTGGCTTGCCCACGCGGAAACATCCAATCTCCATGGCGAGCCGGCGTGGGCACATCCATGAATTGCCCGCACGGCTCTGCCAGGAAAATGGCGGAACGCCCGGCATGGCCGGGCTTCCGCCCTACGATGACACCATGAAAAAACTCGCACTGAAGATAGACGTTGACACCTGGCGCGGCACCCGCGAGGGCGTGCCGCGGCTGATGGAGATTTTGAAGCGCCACCAGGCCGGCGCCACCTTCCTGTTCAGCCTGGGCCCGGACCACACCGGCCGCGCCATCAAGCGCGTATTCCGTCCCGGCTTTTTGTCCAAAGTTTCGCGCACCTCGGTGGTGGAGCACTACGGCATCCGCACCCTGCTCTACGGCACCGTGCTGCCGGGGCCGGACATCGGCAAGCGCGAGGCCGCCTTGCTGCGCGGCGTGCGCGACGCCGGCTTCGAGGTGGGCATACACTGCTGGGACCACATCAAGTGGCAGGACTACGTGGCCGGCAAGAGTGCCGCCTGGACCCGCGCCGAAATGAAAAAAGCCGCCGACCGCTTCCAGCGAATTTTCGGCGAGCCGGCGCGCACCCACGGCGCGGCCGGCTGGCAGATCAACGACGCCGCGCTGGCTTACCAGAAAGAGCTGGGCATGCTTTACGCGTCCGACGGCCGCGGCACCCACGCCTTCCAGCCGGTGGACGCCGCCGGCCAGCTACTCGGCGTGCCGCAGCTGCCCACCACGCTGCCGACGCTGGACGAGCTGATCGGCCTGGACGGCCTGAGCAACGACAATGTGCACGAGCATCTGCTGAAGCTGACCGAAACCACGCCGAAAACCGGCCACGTCTACACTCTCCACGCCGAGCTGGAAGGCATGCGGCTGATGGACACCTTCGACCGCCTGCTGGCCGGCTGGAAGCGTCAGGGCTACGAGTTGGTCAGTTGCATCGACCTGTTCCACAGCCTGGACGCCGCCGCCCTGCCCAAAGGCCGCGTGCTGATGGGCGAAATCCCCGGCCGCAGCGGCACGCTGGCGCTGCAGTCATAAGTGCGCATCGCGCTCAAGACAAAACCCGCCGATTGGCGGGTTTTGCGTATGCGCGGCCATGCGGCTCACAAGTATTTTGGCGATGGTCCATACGGATTGTCACCCGCCTGGCTATCCTGGCAGTGAAACACCAACAAGACAATCGCTCCGACCACCGGAATGAAGGCTATCCACAGCCACCAGCCACTGCGGCCGACATCGTGCAAACGGCGCATGGACACGGCGATAGTCGGCAACAATAAGGCCAACGAGTAAATATTCGTCAACCACGGACTATGGCCGCCATGCATTTTGTGCTGGACTATGGTCAGCATGAGGCTGATAACCAGATTGGTCAGCGCGAAATACCAATACTCTTTGCGTCGAGCGCGGCCGCCGAACACCGCATACTTGGACAGCACCGTAAAATACCATTGCATGGTGATTCGCTTTTCAGACTCGCGGGCCGCATCGCATACAAATGCCGCGCCGCAGGATTCAATTTCAAGGCATGCCGCAACATGCTATATGCATTGAAATGCAATGTAAATGAGTCTCACATTTCCTTGAACCATTCGGAAAAGCCGCCATGGACCTCGCCCTAATCGAACGCCTGCTGCTGATCAGCCTCGCCTTCCATTACATCATCCTGATCCTGTGGTTTAGCGTGTTCTACTTTTGCCGCGGCTGGCTGTACCGCTTGCACAGCCGCTGGTTCCGGCTGTCCGAATCCGCCTTCGAGCTGCTGAACTACGGCGGCATCGGCCTCTATAAAATCCTGGTCTTCGTGTTCACTCTGGCGCCCCTGCTGGCGCTGTGGCTGGGCAGGCCCTGAAACATAAGGCGGGCAGGCCTTGGCCTTGCCCGCGCGGATGGATGGATAGCGCCACGCGCCTCACCGCCGAAACGCATCTGCGCAAGCCGGCATTTGCCGATTCGGCGGACAAGCGACTCGGGCAAGGCCTCGCGGCCTGCCCGCCCTGCGCTTGCCAATGCAAAGCCGCCTGCCATCCCCGCAACGTAGGGCGGGCAGGCCTTGGCCTTGCCCGCGCGGATGGACGGATTGCGCCACGCGTCTCACCGCCGAAACCCATCTGCACAAGCGAGTATGTGCCGATTCGACGGACAAGCGGCGCGGGCAAGGCCTCGCGGCCTGCCCGCCCTGCGCTTGCCAATGCGAAACCGCCGGCCATCCCCGCAACGTAGGGCAGGCAGGCCTTGGCCTTGCCCGCGCGGATGGCCGGATGGCGAACCGTCAGCCCTCCCGGCATGGAACGCAAAAACGGCGGCTGTCCGCAGACAACCGCCATCATGGGCAGATGAATTCAACAATCAATGATCGCGCTTGTTCAGGAACAGGGTCAGCGTCAACCCGCCCTCGCCATCGCTCTGCGACTGGATGTTCTTCAGAGTGATGCCGGACGGCAGCAGCACGCTGATGCCGTGCCCCACGCCGTAGCGCGACAGCGTCTTCTCCAGCTGCTTGGCCATGCCCTTGGCCGGTAGCCTGGCTTCGTCGTCCAGCTCGAAGCCGTATGATTCCGCCGCACAGCCCAGCGCCACTTCCACCTGCTCCCGCGGCACGAAGCGCTCGGCGGCTGCGGTCAGCGCCTTGGCCTGCACCTCTTCCGGCTGGCTTTCCACCAATTGCAGCAGCTCGTCCTTGAAGCGCGCCTGCTGCATGGGATCTTCGATCTCGCCCGACAGCTGCTCCACCACGCTGGCCAGCATCTTGCTGCTGGACGCCTTGTCCGGCACCCGCAGCGCCTTCAGGAAATCATCGAGCCAGAACTTGGCTTCGCGGCTCAACCGGTCCACCGCGTACACCGTCGGGCCGTGTTCCAGGATCAGCGCGCCCTTGTCGATCAAGCGCGGATTGATGCCGGAGGCGTGGCTGATATCGAACACGCCGCCGCCGTCGATGATGGTGAGGAAGTCGTCGCGGATCTCGGATTTGAACACGCCCAGCGCGCGCATCTCGCGGTCGCCGTCCGACAGGCCGGCAAACTGGATCACCAGCAGATCGCCGGCGCTGATGTTGGGGTGCTGCGAGCGTCCGTACAAATGCTTGGCGATGCGCTGCGACACCTCGAGGAAATCCACCTCGCCGCGAAAGAATTGGCGCGTGTAGTGATAGACCTCGTTCAGATTCAGGTCCGTCTCATGGACGAACTGGTGCTTCTTGCGGTCCGACACGATGCCCTTCAAATAGCCGTCCAGCAGCAGGCCGGAAACGGCCTCGTCCACCATCGTGGTGCGCTCGGACAGCTGCAACGGCTCGCCGCGCGTCGGGTTGCCCACCCGGTGCACCACCATGCATTCCACTCTAGATTCCGCTATCACCATCGCCGCGCTCCCGCAAAAGAATGCGCGATTATTGTCGCGCCCCGCCGGCTTGGCAAGCGCCGCCGGCCAGACTATCGGCGAGAAAATCCACCAGCAGCCTCACCTTGGGGCTGAGCTGGCGGTTGTGCGGATACAGCGCCCAGATGCCCTCCTCCGGCTCGGCGCAATCGGCCAGCACCTCCACCAGCGCGCCGCTGGCCAGATGCGCCGCCACATAATAATCCGGCAGCTGCGCCAGCCCCATGCCGCGCAGCACGGCGTCGGCCAGCACCTGGGCATTGTTGCAACGCAGCGGTCCGCGCACCCGCACCGCCTGGCGCTTGCCGCCCGCCTGCAGATGCCAGCTATCCTGGCCCAGCAGCAGGCAGTCGTGGCCGGCCAGTTCCTGCGGCCGCGCCGGCGCGCCGCGGCGGGCGAGATAAGCCGGCGCCGCGCAGATATGGTGCCGGCGCTGCGACAGCCGGCGCGCCATCAACGAGGAGTCGGTCAAGCGGCCTATCCGTATCGCCAGGTCGTAGCCATCATGCACCAGGTCCTGCAGCTGGTTGGACAGGTTGAGGCTGATCTCCAGCTGCGGGTACAGCTGCATGAAATCCAGCAGCAGCGGCGCGATATGGCTCTGGCCGTAAGCCAGCGGCGCGGTCAGCTTCAATTTGCCCTGCGGCGCGGCCTGCAGCCGCGACACCGCCTGCTCCGCCTCGGCCAGCGACTCCAGCAACTGGCGGCAATGTGCCAGGTACAAGCCGCCGGCCTCGGTCAGGCTAAGCTGGCGAGTCGTGCGGTACAGCAGCCGCGCGCCCAGCCTCGCCTCCAGTTGACTGACCTGACGGCTGACCTGCGCCACCGAAATCCCCAGCAGCCGCGCCGCCTGGGTGAAGCTGCCGCTATCGGCCACCGCCACGAATTCATGGATGCCTTCCCAGCCCGCCATTGTTTCCCCATGGAAAAAATTATTTACCAATTGGCCAGATTATGAATACCGAAGAAAAAAATACAATGGCCGATTGCGCGGCATAGACTGCCCGCCCTCCCGATAAAGAAAAGGAATCCGCATGAGCCAGGACATCATCCGCTGCAAGGCCGCCGTGGCCTGGGCCGCCGGCCAGCCCTTGAGCATCGAAGAAATCGAAGTGCATCCGCCCAAGGCCGGCGAAGTGCGCGTGAAGATGGTGGCCACCGGCGTCTGCCACACCGACGCCTTCACCCTGTCCGGCGAAGATCCGGAAGGCGTGTTCCCCTGCATTCTCGGCCACGAAGGCGGCGGCATCGTCGAGTCGATCGGCCCCGGCGTCAGCAGCGTGGCGGTGGGCGACCACGTGATCCCGCTGTACACGCCGGAATGCCGCGAGTGCAAGTTCTGTCTGTCCGGCAAGACCAATCTGTGCCAGAAGATCCGCGCCACCCAGGGCAAGGGACTGATGCCGGACGGCACCAGCCGCTTCGCCAAGGACGGCCAGCCCATCTACCACTACATGGGCACCTCCACCTTCAGCGAATACACGGTGCTGCCGGAAATCTCGCTGGCCAAGGTGAACAAGGCCGCGCCGCTGGAAGAAGTGTGCCTGCTGGGCTGCGGCGTCACCACCGGCATGGGCGCGGTGGTCAACACCGCCAAGGTCAAGGCCGGCGACAGCGTGGCCGTCTTCGGCCTGGGCGGCATCGGCCTGTCCGCCATCATCGGCGCGCGCATGGCCGGCGCCGGCCGCATCATCGGCATCGACATCAACGAAGGCAAATTCGAACTGGCGAAGAAGCTGGGCGCCACCGACTGCGTCAATCCCAGCCATTTCGACAAGCCCATCCAGGACGTGATCGTGGCAATGACCGACGGCGGCGTCGACTTCTCCTTCGAGTGCATCGGCAACGTCAAGGTGATGCGCGCGGCGCTGGAATGCTGCCACAAGGGCTGGGGCGAATCGGTGATCATAGGCGTGGCCGGCGCCGGCCAGGAAATCGCCACCCGCCCGTTCCAGCTGGTGACCGGCCGGGTATGGCGCGGCTCCGCCTTCGGCGGCGTGCGCGGCCGCACCGAGCTGCCGGAATACGTGGAGCGCTATCTGAAAGGCGAGTTCCGCCTGGACGACTTCATCACCCACACCATGCCGCTGGAGCGCGTCAACGAGGCCTTCGAGCTGATGCACGAGGGCAAGAGCATACGCTCCGTCATCCATTACGCGCCGGAGCCCGCATGAGCGGGCTGGAGAAGATAGCCGACAACCTGGCCTTCGGCGGCCGCCAGCAGCAATGGCTGCACAACTCGGAAGCGCTGTCCTGCCGGATGCGCTTCAGCGTGTACCTGCCGCCGGCGGCCGAGCACAGCAAGCTGCCGTGGCTGCTGTGGCTGTCCGGCCTCACCTGCACCGACGAGAACTTCAGCCACAAGGCCGGCGCGCAGCGGCTGGCGGCCGAGCTCGGCGTCGCGCTGGTGATGCCGGACACCAGCCCGCGCGGCGAAGGCGTGGCCGACGATTCGGCCTACGACCTGGGCCAGGGCGCCGGCTTCTATGTCAACGCCGAGCGCGAGCCGTGGCGCGGCCACTACCGGATGTACGACTACGTCAGCCAGGAGCTGCCGGCGCTGCTGCGCCGCCATTTCCCGCTGAACGGCCGCTGCGCGATCGCCGGCCATTCGATGGGCGGCCACGGCGCGCTGGTCTGCGCGATCCGCCGTCCGCAGGACTATGTGTCGGCATCGGCGTTCAGCCCGATCTGCCAGCCCACCCAGGCGCCGTGGGGCCGCAAGGCCTTCGCCGCCTACCTGGGCAACGACGAGACGGCCTGGGCCGAGTGGGACGCCAGCCTGCTGCTGGCCGAGCGCGGCTGCCCGCTGCCGCTCAGGGTAGACATCGGCCTGGCCGACGCCTTCCTGGCCGAGCAGTTGCGCCCGGACGCGCTACAGCAGGCGGCGCGGCGCGGCGATACGCGGCTGGAGCTGCATCGCCACGCCGGCTACGACCACAGCTACTATTTCGTCGCCAGCTTCATCGATCAGCACCTGCGCTTCCACGCCCGCCATCTGCTGGCCTGAGCCAGCGCGGAACGCAAAAAAGCCAGGCTCGAGAGCCTGGCTTTTTTGTTGAATCTGGTGGAGGGAGAAGGATTCGAACCTTCGAAGGCTTAGCCGCCGGATTTACAGTCCGGACCCGTTGACCGCTGGGGTAACCCCTCCAGAGCGGCGCATTTTATCGGCTTGCGATCCGCCTGTCAAGCGCTCATGGCATTGCGTTGGCGCGCCGATACGCCGGCCGGGCCAGGCAGCGACTCAGCCAATCATGCAGCCGCGGCCTCGCCTGCGGCTCGAACGCAGCCAGCCCATTGATCACGCCGGCCACGTTAAGATCCGCCGCCGTAAACGCCTCGCCCAGCAGATACGGCTGGTCCCGCAAAGCCTGCTCCAGCCGGCTCAGCGGCCGCTGCAAAGCCTGCGCCGCGCGCGCCAGTTCGGCCGCGTCCCGCATGGCTGCGGGCAAGCACAGCGCCTGCTCCGCCCAGCTCACATACGTCGCCTCCAGCGACGATTGCGCCCAAAACGACCATTGCAGCGCCAAAGCCTGTCCCTGTTCGTCCTTAGGCCACAACCGACCATGTTTGCGCGCCAGGTAAAGGGTGATCGCCAAGGACTCAGCCAACACAAAATCGCCCTCTTTCAACAAGGGAAGGGTGCCGGCCGGATTGAGCGCCAAATAGACGGGATCGCTGCCGCAAGCCTCAACCGCCATGGGATGGTGGATAAACTCCGCCTCCTGCTCGCAAGCCATCCACAAGACCCGGAGCGTGCGAGAGTAACTGGTGCCGTATATCTCCATGACATGCTTTTTACACCAAAGGGCTGGATCATGCTGCCAGCCACACCCTGCGTCAACATGAACATGTCATTCACAAATATCCATCCAAGCCGTTTTCCTCTGCATGCCATAGCCATGGCCAATGCCATCAATCTTGATCTACCGCTTTGTCGATACCGGCCCATGGCCGCCAAGCTGCCAGACTCTACTTGCCAGACCTTTTGCGGAAAAACGATGCACACCCCACCAGCTGTTTCACGCCGCTCCGTCACCACCCTTCAACTGGACAGTTTTCCACTGCTCAAGAGCCTGCCGCCCGAGGTGCTAAGCCACATCGAACGCCATGCCACCCTGATCAACGGCAAGCAAAACCGGCTGCTGTTCCTGCGCGGCGATCCGGAGAACTTCATCGGGTTGGTGCTCCAGGGCAACGCTTACCACACGCTGCAGGAGCCGGACGGACACGAAGTCATCATCGACAACTCCGGTCCGGGCGACATCGTGGGGGAAAGCGCGCTGCTGCATCCCGGACAACGCGCCAACACCGTCCAGCTCAGCCGGGACTGTCGCTTGCTGTTATTGCATAGGCAGCACTTCCACGCCTTGCAGGCCGCGCCTCTGCTGATGTCCCGCATCCAGGAGCAGCTGTGCAAACGGCTGCAACGCGTCAGCAATTTTGTCGAAACCGTCTGCCTGTACCGGTTGGAGGCCCGCTTGGCGCGGCATCTGCTGATGGAGATAGACCAGCGCGGCCGGGCCGGTCCCGGCGGCCCCATTCTGCCCATGACCGTCAACCAGACCATACTCGCCGCCATGCTCAACGCCAGCCGGCCGCGGCTCAACGCGCAGCTGAAGCAATGGCAGCGCGCCGGGCTGATCCAGCTATCCCGCCACGCGCTGCAAGTCTGCGACCCCTCACGGCTGCGAGAAATTGCCAGACAAAATTAATAAACAAAAAGCCTATTTTAAATGAAATAAATATTCAGATGTCACAGAAGTAACAGATAAACCGCTCGCATTTCGCCATCCTGCAATCCCCATTGTCATGAACGGATGGCGAAATGCTGAACCCGAACATCGCTCCCACGTCCCCGCTGGGCCATGGTTTCGACCAAGTCTGGCGCGAAGTCCACGCCAAGCTGCAACGCCGCGCGCGCCACTTGTGCAAGGGCGATACCCACCGCGCCGACGAGCTGTTGTCTGACACCGCCCTCAAGGTTCATCTGTATTTGCGGCACTCGCCGGACAAGGTGCAGAACCTGGCCGGCTTCCTGTTCCTGGCGCTGAACCACGCCTTTCTCGACCATGTCCGCCGCAAAGGGCGGGAAGGCAAGGTGATCGATCCCGACACCGACCTGGACAGCGACTCGGTGCATGCCCACGCCGGCAGCGCCCCCACGCCGGAACAGCAGCTCGCGCTGAAGCAGCAGCTCGCGCGCATGGACGACGCCATCGCCGCCCTGAAGCCGGAACAGCAGCGTTTGTTCCAGCTGAAATTCGAGGAAGACCTGCCCTACCCGCAAATCGCCGCGCAGCTGGGCATCAACGAAGCGCTGGCGCGCAAGCGGGTGGAACTGCTGCGCAAGGCCTTGCGCAAGCGGCTGGAAACCGGCTTCACGGCCGCCGCCGCCATCCGTCCCATGGATCAGCGATTGAACACTCCCGATCAGGATCAAAGGATGCAAGCGATATGAGCTGTCTCTTCCCCGCCACGCTGCCCGGCGTCCTCGCTCTATGCGCACTGCTGGCGCCGCTGCTGGAACTGGCCTTGGCCCGGCTGCTGCCCCGCGCCGCCCGCGGCTTCCCCTGCTTCGAATTATGCGGCTTCTGCGCCGCCTTCCTGCTGAGCCAGTCGCTGCGGCTCTATCCGGCGGCCGCGCTGCAGCCCGCGCTATTGCCGCCCGCCATGGACGCCGCCCTGGCCGCCTTGCTCATCACCGGCCTGGCCGGCCTGCTGCGCCATGGCAAGACGCCCCCGCATCCCGCGGCTGCGCAGCCCGCTCCGCGCAGCCTGCCGCGCCGCGCCTTTCGCCTGGGCAATCTGACCGCCTCGCCTTACCACGCCCAAGCGCAAAGGGAGATACGGAAATGACGGCCAGCCTGGGGGCGCTGATCAGCGGCCTGAAAAAAGCCGTGATCGAGGCGCAGCGCAGCGTCAGCCATCAGCACATCGAGGAGCTGCGGCAGTTCTTCGTGCCGGACCGCGAGCAAGACCCCTCGCTCACTTTTCCGGAAGGCGCGTGGACGGCGCGCATGGTGGGCATGAACGTGCCGCGCGAAGTCAGCCGCAACGGCGCGGTGGCGCTGGAGCACCACGAAGTGCAAGTGCCGCTGATCACCCTGCTGCCGCTGAAGAGCTTCGCCATCGAAAAGGTGGAAGTGCTGACCACGCTGAACCTGGCGCTGGCGGAAACGCCGGATGGCGAGGAAGACGAAGAGGCCGCCGAGGTGCGGGTCTCGCTGCGCCGCCAGGACGAGCAAACGGCAGAACTGAAAATCGTGATCCAGGCCCTGGAGCCGCCCGCCGGCTATCAGCGGGTAGTCGCCGCCTATGAAAAGTTGCTCAACGCCCAGTTGCCCGTCTGACCTCCCAAGGAGAAAACATGCCCGATCCCTCTGACAACAAGCTGCTGAGCATGGCCCAGCAGTTTTCCGGCCTGCCGATGAAATCATTGATAGGCGGCCCGCTGCAGGCCGCCGTCCACGCCCAGCAAAGCCTGGCGCTGGCGCAAACCCAGTCCATGCTGGAAAGCGGCTTCAGCCGCGTGACCGACGCCACGGGCAAGCTGACCGGCTACCGCCCGCTGACTGCCGCCATCGAACTAGCCTCCAGCCGGCCGGCGGCCGGCGACGCGGCCGCGCAGCAATCGGCGCTGACCCTGAACCTGCCCTTGCTGACCCTGCTGCAGCTGCCGGCCCTGGCCATCCAATCGGTGGAGATCGCCTTCGACATGGAAGTGAAGTCCAGCTTCGAGCGCGAAACCACGGAGCAAGACAGCGCCAAGCAAGACGGCGACGCCAGTTGGGACGCGCGCGCCGGCTGGGGCGTGCTGGGCGTGGAGCTGAAAGGTGCAGTGTCCCGCTCCGCCTCCCAGTCCCGCGGCGACAAACAGGACAGCAGCCAGAACAACAACGCCCATTACCACGTGGAGATCAAGGCGGAGCAGCAGGCCATGCCGGAGGGCGTCAAGCTGCTGCTGCTGGCCTTCAGCAAGAATCTAGAGCTTAAGCCCCTCGACGCTCCGGATCTTTCCCCACCAGCGTCGCAGCTTGCCGCCAAGCCATAACCGGCTTCAAACGCGGCAGCGCAGCCCATTACCGGCCAGGAAGCAGGCTTCCGCTTACCGCGTTTTCTTTCAGACACCATCCCTGGCCGCCCCCCCCACTCGCCAAGGAGACATCAAGGATGAACTTCATGCTGCTGCACTTCATATCGATGCCCTCCGCGATGCAAATCGCCGCCTGGGCATCATTTGGCTGCCTGCTGGCCATGCTCACCCATCTTCTGATGCGGCGCTTGGCTCCTGAGCACATTACGGAAAAACAAAGCGACGAAGTCGGCGTCATCATCGCCGTAGTCGGCATATTCTATGGCCTGATCATCGCCGCCCTGCTCGTCCGAGCCATCGCCCACTTCGACGCCTCCATGGAAATCGCCGAACGCGAAGCCAGCCTCGCCAGCACGCTGTACCGCCTGAGCGCCCAGGGCCTGCCGGAAGCCAGCCATAAAGTCAAAACCGGCCTGCAAAGCTATCTGGAAAATGTGATTCGGCATGAATGGCCGCGTCAGCAAAAGGGCGAGGAAGTGCTGGTCTCCTCGCCCGCGCTAGGCCATCTAAGCCAAACGCTCTCCACCATTCGCCCTGCCAGCCACCGCGAGGCGGAATATTTGACCCTGGCCCAAAACAAACTCAACGAACTTTACGCCAGCCGCCACACCCGGTTGTTCAACCAGGCCATGACCATTCCCTGGGAAATCTGGACCGTCAGCCTGATAGGCGAGGTGCTGCTGGTGTTCTTCGCCTGGCTGATGCATGTGCCCAGCAAGGGCGTGCACTTCTTCCTCACCTGCGCCATGGCCGTATCCATCTCCATCGTGCTGGCCATCATCCTGATTTACGACACGCCTTTCTACGGCGACATCAGCGTTTCGCCGGAACCCTACGAAAAAGCGCTGCGCGCCATCCGCGCGGGCAGCCTGGATTTGTAACCTTGGAAAAACTTTTCACATGCGCCAGGCGGCGGCGTCCCTATGGCAAGCGCATGAAGCGCGCATCCCTCTTCGACCCCGACACCAGGAGCAATCATGGCAGACAACACCGCAGTCAACGGACAAATCACCGACGCCGTCACCCAGACCAACGTCAAGGTCGTGGCCGAAGCCCCGGCCCAGGCCATGGCCTCGCTGTACCAAGTGGCCAGCCACTCCGCCGGCCTGGCGCTGCAAAACTCGGTGCACAGCCAGCAGGCGCTGAACCAGATCAACAGCGCGGTGATTTCCAAAGCGGTGTCCATGATCCTGTCCGTCGGCGACAAGAGCTGACGCCATTAAGCCAGGGAGGATAGAAGCATGGGCCTGACAAACTTTATCAAGAACAAGCTGGGCGGCGCCGCCGCCCCCTCATCGGCGGCGCAAGCCGCGTCCAACCCCAGCGGCGACACAGCGACGTCCACGGCGGACAATAGCGCGCCCGCCACTGCCGCCAATCCCGCCGCTCCCCCTGCCGCAGAGAGCGCTGCCCCCGCGCCCAACAGCGCGCCAGCCGCCTCGCCCCCAACGCCAACGGCAACGGACAACACGCCGCCCTCCCCCGCGGCGTCGGCTGCCAATAGCCAGCCCGCGCCCGCCGCCGCCCCGGCCGCGCCGCCGCCCTCTGCCAGCCCGCTGCGCGGCTTCACCGAAAAACTCAGCACCGCGCCATCCGGCGGCGGCGGCAGCGACGCGCTGAACAGCCAGATCGTGCAGGCGGTGCAGCTCTCCAACAGCGAAACCGCCGCCTACGCCGGCAACCAGATCGCCGTCGCGCCCAACATGATGATCACCCAGGCCGGCGGCCTGGTGGCCCAGGCCGGCGCCAATTACTTCGACGGCGCCAGCAAACTGGCCCTGGCCAGCAAGAGCGTGCTGCTGAAGAACATGACCGAGAAATTCGCCAAGGAAGACATCAAGGGCGGCGTCGAGGACGCGCTGGGGATTTTGATCACCGACCTCTTGGTCGGCACCGCCGCGGCGGTGGCGGCGGCGGCAGGGGCAATGGAAGGCGAGGCGGCGCATTTTGCGCTGGATAAAATTGATCAGAGTTTGAGCAAGTATCAGGCTTTGGTTGGCAAGAGTCAGTAAGGCAGGAGCAATGCGGCAAACAGTCAGATCGTGCAAGCGGCGCAGCTCTCCAACAGCGAAACCGCCCCTTACGTCGGCAACCAGATCGCCGTCTGGTTCCAACATGCTGATCACCCAGACCGGCGCCAATTACTTTGACGGCGCCAGCAAATTGGCCCTGGCCAGCAAGAGCGTGCCGCTGAAAAAACATGACCGAGAAATTGGCCAAGGAGGACATCAAGGGCGGCGTGGAGAACCCGCTGGAGATCTTGATTATCGATCTACTGCTTGGCACCGCAGTGGTGGTTACGGAGGGCGAGGTGCGCATTTTACGCTGGATAAGATTGATCAGCGTTTAGAAATGCCATGCAATTGCAATAAAAAACAATTAGGTCGAAACAAAAAAGCATGCCCCAAAGCATCTATTAAACCACATCCCAACTGTTACAAATAACCCATTCAGATATTTCACACATTGTACTGCATACGGAAGAAATAATATGAACACGTCAAAAAAGGGCTTTCGCAATGATATTTAAAATGATCAAACCATTTCACGCACCATTTTTCACACCTATAAGAAAGGCATTTGTAGTCCCGCCACAATACGGCTTCAAAAGTGTCAAGTATCAATCTAGTGACACACACGATAGGATTCCAATACATCCAGATATTACTGAGAACATTCTCAAAATACTCCATGTCGGAGAAAATGAATTCAACAAAGACCTAATTTTTCTCCCAATACAGCAAAATGGCATAAAACTAGAGGGCAAGGTCGAATATAGTGAATTAGAAAATGCAGATGGGGATCATGAAATTTTTATTAAAATTCCGGCACTATCTCTAAATAAATTACTTGAATTAGCCAACCCATCTTTAAATAAAAATTTTTTAGACATTCTTGCTACAATAATAAGTAAAGCAGATAGAGACCCTATCGAATATGATCCTACTGGATACTTGGGTGCAGCCTTGCATGAGCTCAGACATATATATCAGTACACTCAGCTAACGAGGCTTATTACAAAATCATCCGACGAATTATCAGACGAAACTTTAAGGATCGGTAAAAAAGATATTCACAAAATTGTCATAGCAATAATATCTCCCGGAGGTCCTCTCGGTTTAGTAAATGAGATTTCTGCGTTAAAATTATCCGGGGGCATTAAGAATATCAATAACTATCGAAAACTATACACCACCTTCACTCTGGAGGAAATTCAAAATTTTTCACCAGGAGAATATTACGCAATTTTTTCAGCGCAACTTCGATATACAGAGCTTAAAAAATTACTAATTTTCCACCAAGGCAATCACGAAGCGTTCGACAAGGTCATTAGAAACAACATAATAAAGCTATACAACGAAGAGCATGAGCACTTCAAATAAGCAACCAAAAACCCACAACACCGCGGAGAAATAAATCATGAGCAGTAAAGCACTAACCACCATCATCAACTACATTGAACAAACATACAATATAGGCACAGCAGATATTCTGTCAATAATAGACTCTGACACAATAGACGAGGATACATTCAAGAAAATAGAAGATGTGGTCATCATTATGCCTACAATCACAACATCCTCATTGGCTCTAGCATTAAGCACTGCCGGTGGTGAATGGACGAAAAAAGGCTGGGACTTAACAAAGCTAGGACTCAATATAAATACAGATCGGACAACCAGGATTCAAGATCTTTGCGATGAAATCTGCAAATCAAGCTACAACTCCGGATCATCTTCCGTAGCTACGACCCAAAACATAATTACCTTGGTAAAGCTGATGTCCCCCTCAACTCGCAATTAGCCAGGTAGCGCGGGTTGGCCCAACGGGCCATACCCGCGATCCACATAATCACCGCCCTACATCGCCTTTGCCCCCTTCCACAACGCCACGCACCACTTCTCCGCCGCATTCCGCGGATATGGCCTCTGGCCAACCCGCGCTACGTGGCTCCACCCCAATCGGCGGGATAGATGCCGGCGCGGACGTAACGGTGAAACGTCGAATACGGCCATGCCGCCACGTTGGCGACCAAACCGTGTTTGACCGGGTTGAAATGCACGTAATCCAAATGCGCGGCGAAATCGGCTTCGTCGCGGATGCGGAGCTTCCCAATCACCTCCCGTAGCCAGGTAGCGCGGGTTGGCCCATCGGGCCATACCCGCGATCCACACGATCACCGCCCTTCATTGTCTTTGCTCCCTTTCCACGACGCCGGCTACGCACCACTTCTCCGCCGCATCCCGCGGGTATGGCCTCTGGCCAACCCGCGCTACGGTTTGCCGCCCCAATCGGGGGGATAGCGGCCGGCGCGGACGTAACGGTGGAAGGTGGAATACGGCCATGCCGCCGCCGTGGCGGCAAAACCGTGCTTGACCGGGTTGAAATGCGCGTAATCCAAATGCGCGGCGAAATCGGCTTCGTCGCGGATGCGGTGCTCCCAATACCTGTGTTGCCACAAGGTGCCGCATCCTTTGGCGGCGCGGCGGGCGCTATGCCATTCGGCCCGGAAATACCGTTGCCCCACCGCGCGGGTGACTCGCCGCTTAATCTCGCGCCAACGCATGGCGTAATCGGCATCGCCTTCCGGCAGGGTCCATATCGCGTACAAATGGTCCGGCAACAACACCCAAGCATCGATGGCGAATGGCCGCTCGCGCCGCACCGCCAGGATGGCCTCGCGCAAAGCGGCCCGCACATCAGGCTCCAGCAGGATGCGTTGCCGGCGCTCGGTCACCACGGTGAAGAAATAGCAGCCGCCGGGCAGGCGGTCTCGCCGAAAGCGGGCCATATATTGGTCTCGGCAAAAGAGTCCACTCTCGCACGCCATATGCGCCGGCGCGCCGGGTCGATAGACCAGCCTCGGCGTAGCGCGGGTTGGCCCAGCGGGCCATACCCGCGATTCCTCGCCGCCACAACTTATGCCGGACCGTGAAACCTTGTCCTCGGGTATGGCCTGCGGCCAACCCGCGCTACGGGTCCGACACCATTCACGACAAAGCCCGCCCGCCGTCCCATCAACACCCACGGCGCGGCCAGGCCGCCGCTTGCGCCGCGCCTTTCATGAATAGAGACGCCACGCCATGGACACCGCCGATCAGGACAGCAGCGCCTCCCAGCCCGCGGGCCTCTTGCGCGGCAGCATTCCGGAGCTGGGCAAGAGCCCGGTGCATTTGCTGTCCGCCATCGTGGCGCTGGCCGCGGACAAATTGTGGGACGTGATGCTGCTGGACATGGCCAAGGCCATGGCCCTGCCGGAGAAGATCCGCTTCTTCCTGCTGGCCGGGCTGCTGTTGCTGCTGCTCACCACGGCCAGCGCCGCGCTGACGCAGATGTGGGTGGAAAAGGACGATGCCGGCATGGCGCTGGCCAAGGGGCTGGCGATGGGGATTTTGGCCGGGCTGCCTTACTCGTTCGGCGCCACCGAGTTGGGACTGATCTTCGTCGGCTGGTCCGGCATCAATGAATTGCAGAAGCTGAACAAGTGAATCCAAACCAAGGAGAACCACCATGCGCCTCACTTTCCTCAAACCCGCTTTGCTGGTCGCGCTGTGGCTGGCCGCCAGCGGTCTGGCCCACGCCGCCGCGCCCTTGCCCGCCCTCGGTACGGACAGCAAGCAGAACACCGTGTCCGGCTTGTCTTCCGGCGCCTTCATGGCCGCGCAGTTCAGCGTGGCCAACTCGGCCGCAGTGGCCGGTGCCGGCATCGTCGCCGGCGGGCCGTTCTACTGCGCCGGCTTGGGTGGGATGAACGGCGCGGAGCGTTTCCTGATCACCGCCACCACCCAGTGCATGCGGCCGCTGGGCGCGGCGCCATCCGGCGCGGCGGCCTGGCAGGCGGCGCAACAGTTCGCCAAGCAGGGGCTGATCGACCCGGTGGACAATATCCAGCGCCAGCGGCTGTACATCTTCACCGGCGCGTCGGACAGCATTGTGCTGCCCAAGGTGGTGGCGCAAACCCGCGCCTTCTACCAGAGCGTCGGCGTGCCGGACGCCCAGCTCCGTTACGTGGACAACGTCAATGCCGGCCACGCGCTGATCACCGCCAATGCCGGCGACCTGGCCTGCCCGGCCAATGCCGCGCCCAATCTCAACAACTGCGGCTTTGTCCAGTCGCAGGACATCCTGCGCCAGCTGTACGGCGCGCTGAAACCGCCGGCCGCCAAGCTGTCCGGCGAGCTGCGAGACTTCGATCAGACCGAGTTCTCCAAGAAGGGCTATACCGGCCTGTCCAACATCGGCCATGTCTATATCCCGGCCGCCTGCGTCAAGGAAAGCTGCCGCGTCCATGTGGCGTTTCATGGCTGCACCCAGGAAGACAGCCGCATCGGCACGCGTTTCTATGCCACCACCGGTTACAACGAGATCGCCGACAGCAACCGCATCGTGGTGCTGTATCCGCAGATCAAATCCGACCCCAAGCGCAATCCGCAAGGCTGCTGGGATTTCTGGGGCTATAGCAGCAAGGACCCGGTCAACCCGGATTACTACGCCAAGAACGCGCCGCAGATGGCCGCCATCCGCGCCATGCTGGACCGTTTGAACAGCCCGCGCCGCTAAGGAGAAAACATGAATGCGAACACCCCCAATGACTGGAGCCGGCTGGCCGGCGCGGGCCTGCCGGACGAGCGGCAATGGAAGGCCTGGCTGCTGGCCGGGCTGAACGGCGGCGAGAAATTGAGCGAATGGCAGCAACAAGCCTTACAGCAATGGCGGGAAGCCTGGCAACAGCGCGCCGGCGCGGCCTCCTGGCTGGAGCTGGGCCGCCAGTGCGACGACACCTGGACCGAATACGCTCGGCAATGCCTGCTGTGGCAGCTGCAATGGGCCGCCGCCTGGCGCGGACAGGGCTACAAGCTGCAGCAGGCGCTGCAAGAGGCGCGCGGCGACGGCGACGCCTTGCTCGCCCTAAACGCCGCCAGCCAGGAAGGCCGCCAGCTGTGGGATGAACGGATGGAGTCTTTGCAGCAAACGCTGAGCGAGCTGCCGCCGGCGCTGGCGCAATGCCTGCGCCAATGGCTGACGCCGCCGCCGGACGAGACGCCGGCTGCCTGAAGGCCGGCCGCGGCGCACACTGCGCCCGTCCCGTCCTCGCCGCGCAAACCAGGCGCGGCAAATCCCACCATGCGCAAAGGAAGCTCCATGAAAACCAACGCCGCCGGACTGGCGCTGATCAAGCAGTTCGAAGGCCTCAGACTGATCGCCTACCAGGACATGATGGGCGTCTGGACCATAGGCTACGGCCACACCGGGCCAGACGTGAAAACAGGCCAAGTCATCACCCAAGCGCAGGCCGACCAATTGCTGGCCAAGGACCTCGCCACTTTCGAGGCTGGCGTCGGCAAGCTGGCCACGGCGCCGCTGAACGCCAACCAGTTCTCAGCCCTGGTCAGCTTCAGCTACAACCTGGGCCTGCGCAATCTGCAAAGCTCCACGCTGTTGCGCTTATTGAACCAAGGCGACTATGCCGGCGCCGCGGGACAGTTCCTGCGCTGGGACCGCGCCGGCGGACAGGTGGTGCCAGGTCTGCAGCGCCGCCGCCAGGCCGAGCAGGCTTTGTTCCAGACTCCGGTCGTTAACTGACGCCTTCACAAACGCAGCGTTCACCCGTTCTTGCAACAGCCCGCCGGCATAGCCGCGCGGGCTGTTTTCGCATTCTTTTCTTAGGGAGAAACGCCATGCAAGACGAATTGAACCATCTGCACGAGCAGGTTTCGCAATTGCTGGGCAGTCATCTGGGCGCCTGGGCCAATGATTTGATGAATGCCACCGCCGGCCATGACGACAGCCGCTTTCTGTCGGTATTGCACGCGCTTCTGGCCATGCGCAGCGCGCTGGCTCCGCTGGTGAGCCAAGCCCAGGATGCCAGCCATGGCTGACGCGCCGCTCAACCCCGCCTTGCGCCAGGTGGCGGAGCAATACCTGGGCCGCTCCTTGCAGCCGCAAGAGACGCAAACGCTGGCGCTGTTTCAGCAGAAGGCTCAAAGCCCCTCTTCCCCGACTGCGCCCATCCAGCAAGCGCGGCAACAGACCCAGCATGCCATCTCGCATGGCCACCATCACGCCAACGCCAATATGCGCGATCTCTTGTCCTCCATCCAGGCCAGCTCCAGCCAGGCGCTGCAAGTGCAGGAAGCGGAGGAGCAGGCCATTCTGAAGCTGCTGGAAGGCACGCAAAGCCTGGCTGAGCTGCGGCCCTCCTCCTTGCAGCCTGCCATGGGCAATTTGCAGCCGGGGAGCCAGCTGGCGCTGAGCCAGATCGCCGAACACCTGTCCAATCTGGCGCGGCAGGAGGTGGAACAGTGCTTCCAGCAGTATTTCGGCCCGCTGTCCGCGCAATTGCAGGAAGTGGTGATGAAGCTGCAGGCCATGGACGCCGCGCAGCCGGCCATAACACAGAATGCCGCCGCCCCCGCAATGGATGCGCAAATGATGGCTACCGCCAGCCCGCCTGCCGCGCCCTCGCCGCAAAACATGGCCGACGTCTCGCCCGCCCCCGCCGCAAATGAGCCCGCCGCGGACGTTCACACGCCGCCCGCGCCGCCGTCCATGCAGTAGCACCTGGGGAGGACGGCCAGCCGGCCGCCTCCTCCGCCCGGTGTCTTATTTCTCTCATCTAGAACAAGGAGCTGCGCATGTCTTTCCCGACTTCCGTCAACGACCAAATCACCGATGCCGTCACCCAATCCAACGTCAAGGTGCTGGGCGAATCCCCGGCCATGGCCATGGGCTCCATCTATCAGACCATGGCCCACTCCACCGGCATCCTGTTCCAGAACGCCGTGTCCTCGCAGCAACAGCAAAACACGCTGAGCCAGGCCGCGGCCAATATGGGCCTGATGCAGATCTACAGCATGAACACCATGGCCGCCGCCGCCGGCACCGAGAAAGTCAGCCAAGGCGGCATCGCCGACAACCTGACCAGCCTGCTGACCGTGCTGCAGTCCTTCCGTCGCTAAGCGGCGCCCGGCCACGGAGCTAAGCCATGTCATTCAGCAGATGGATACGCTCGTGGTTCAGCCGGCGCAGGAAGCGGTCTGCCCGGCGCCCCGCCGCCAATCGCTTCCCGGCGGCCAGCGCCAGGCCGCAGTTTGCCGCGCCGCAGCGGGCTCCGGTCTTCGCGCCGCCGCCGCGGCAACCCGCCGCCGCGCCGCCCATGCGACAGACTGCGGTCCCGCCTCGGCCGCCAGCTCCGCCCGTCGCTCGCGCGGCGGCGAGCCAAGGCTCGGGCAGGCCGCCGGCGCCGGCGAATCGGCGACCCCGACCCAGCCCTTACCGGCTGCCGAATCCGCCCATTTTCATTCCCAGCAAGGAGAAACGCATGTCCTTCCCCACTTCCGTCAACGACCAGATCACCGACGCCGTCACCCAATCCAACGTCAAGGTGCTGGGCGAATCCCCGGCCATGGCCATGGGTTCGCTGTACCAGACCGCGTCCCACTCCACCGGCATCCTGTTCCAGAACGCCGTGTCCTCGCAGCAGCAGCAGAACACCCTGGCGCAAGCCGCCGCCAATATGGGCGTGATGCAGATCTACAGCGTGGACACCATGGCCGACGCCGCCGGCACCGAGAAGGTCAGCCAGGCCGGCATCGCCGACAACCTGACCAGCCTGATGACCGTGCTGCAAAGCTTCCAGAGCCGCTGATCGGCCCTTCATCCGCAACCGGAGCTAAATCATGGCTTACAACACCGCAGTCAACAGCCAGATCACCGACGCCGTCACCCAGAGCAACGTCAAAGTGCTGGGCGAATCCCCGGCCATGGCGATGGGCTCGCTGTTCCAGACCGCGTCCCACTCCACCGGCATCCTGTTCGAAAACGCGATTTCGGCGCAGCAACAGCAAAACACGCTGAGCCAGGCCGCCGCCAACACCGGCGTGATGCAGATCTACAGCGTGGACACCATGGCCGACGCCGCCAGCACGGAGAAAGTGTCCCAGGCCGGCGTCGCGGACAATCTGTCCAGCCTGATGGCCGTGCTGCAATCGTTCCGCCGCTAACACGCCCCCGCAAGGAGATTAAGACATGGCTTACACCACCGTGAACGACCAGATCACCGACGCCGTCACCCAGACCAACGTCAAGGTGCTGGCGGAAGGCCCGGCCATGGCCATGGGTTCGCTGTTCCAAACCGCGTCCCACTCCACCGGCATCCTGTTCGAAAACGCGGTTTCCGCCCGCCAGCAGCAAAACACGCTGAGCCAGGCCGCCGCCAATATGGGCGTGATGCAGATCTACAGCGTGGACACCATGGCCGACGCCGCCAGCACCGAGAAGGTTAGCCAGGCCGGCATCCCGGACAATCTGTCCAGCCTGATGACCGTGCTGCAAGCCTTCCAGAGCCGCTGATTTTACATACCCTAAACCAGGAGATACGCAATGGCATTCCCGACCGCAGTCAACAATCAAATCACCGACGCCGTGACCCAATCCAACGTCAAAGTGCTGGGCGAAGCGCCGGCCATGGCCATGGGTTCGATCTATCAAACCATGGCGCACTCGACCGGCATCCTGTTCGAGAACGCCGTGTCGGCCCAGCAGCAGCAAAACACGCTGGCGCAAGCCGCCGCCAATATGGGCGTGATGCAGATCTACAGCATGAACACCATGGCGGCCGCCGCCGGCACCGAGAAAGTCAGCCAAGGCGGCATCGCCGACAATCTGACCAGCTTGCTGACCGTGCTGCAAAGCTTCCAGAGCCGCTGACCCATCTACCCCCGTCTCCCCGTCTTGTTCATCGCCCCGGTCTCGGGGCGTTTTTTTGCCTGCGCCTCAGAAAATGACCCGCCGCGCCTCCGCCTCCCAATGCCGGCGGCGCGCGAAACGGCAGCGCAGGGTGATTTCTCGCTGGAACAACCACGGATACAAGCGATACAGATAACGCATCTTTGGCCTCGCCCTTCATGACAAGTTGATGATGCGGCCCAGAATAATCGCTACACTATGCGGAATAAATAGCCAATTCCAGACTGATTGTCCTGATATGAAAACAATGCCCTCGCCCGACAACCTGCTGGCCTTCGACGCGCTGGCGCGCGCGGGCAGCTTCACCGCCGCAGCCGAGCTGCTGGGCAGCCACAAGAGCCTGGTCAGCGCGCGCATCAAGGAGCTGGAACGGGAAATGGGCGCGGCGCTGGTCTTGCGCAGCACGCGCCGGGTGGCGCTGACCGAGGCCGGCGAAAGACTGCGGCCTCACGCCGCGCGCTTGCGGGAAACGGTGGCGCAGGCGCGGATGGCGGTGGACGAGACGCAGAGCGACCTGGCCGGCCCGCTGACCATCAGCACCACCTCGTCTTTGGCCCAATACGTGCTGGGTTCGGCGCTCAGCGAGATGGCGGCCGTCTATCCGGCGCTGAAATTGTCATTGCAGGTGAACAACCGCCTGCAAGACCCGGTGGCGGACGTGCTGGATTTCTGCCTGCGCTCGGCGCGCTCGCACAAGGTGCATGACGAGAGCCTGGTGGCGCGGCTGGCCGGCTATGCCAGCGAAAATCTGTACGCCTCGCCGGCCTATCTCGCGCGGCATGCGCCCATCCGGCAACCGGAAGACCTGGCCACGCACCGGCTGCTGGTGATGGAGTCCGAGCAAACGGGCGGCCTGCTGCTGAAAAGGGGGGAGCAGCTATTGCGCCAGCCCATCTCCGCCCAGCTTTATCTGGATCACTACCCGCTGCGCGCGGAACTCGCGCTGGCCGGCCATGGCATCACCCTGCTGGCCGATTATTCCGTGCAGCGGCACCTGGCGCGCGGCGAGCTGGTGCAGGTGCTGCCGGAATGGTGCTGCGATTATTGGCCCATCTACCTGGTGCATCCCTTCCGCACGCCCTTGAGCTGCAAGTACCAGACCTTCATCGACTTCGTGCTGCCGCGCGTGGCCGCGGCCTTGCCGGAAAACCGCCGCCAAGCCGATCACGAGGGCCGCGCCAGCAGCACCCGGTAAAACTCGACGAAGGCGCGCGCGGCGGCCGGCGCGTGGCGGCCCGGCGGAAACACCGCGTAGACGCCGCCCTTGGGCAAGGTCCATTGCGGCAGCAGATGGATCAGCCGGCCCTGGCGGATATCTTCCTGCACGCTGAGCGAGTCCATCACCGATAGGCCGGCGCCGGCCAATAGCAGCGCGCGTAAAGAGGCGCCGGAGTCCACCTTGATCCTCCCGCGCATCCGCACCGTCTCCTCCGCGCCGTCCGCGCCGGAGAAACGCCAGGTCAGCGGCGTTTTCAGCAAGGTCAGCGCCACCCAGTCGTGTTCCGCCAACGCGCCCGGATGGGCAGGCGCGCCGCGCTCGCGCAGATAAGCCGGCGACGCCACCAGCTGCTGGGCGAACTCGCCCAGCTTCAGCGCGCGCAGCGAGGAGTCGCGCAGCGTGCCCAGGCGTATGCCCAGGTCCATCCCTTCCGCCACCAGATCCACCATGCGGTCCACCGCGTGCAGCTCCAGTTGCAAGCCGGGATGTTGGCGGATGAACTGGGTGGCCGCCGGCGCGACCGACTCCGCCATATGGCTGACCGGCGCGGTCAGCCGCAACACGCCGGATAGCTCGGCCGCGCCATGGCCGGCCTGCAGCAGCGCGTCGCGCAAGGCCGCCAGCGCCGGCTGCGCGTCCAGGTACAAGGCCTGGCCGGCCTCGGTCAGCTTTACCCGCCGCGTGGTGCGGGTGAACAGCGCGCTGCCCAGTTGCGCCTCCAGCCGTCCCACCTGCAGGCTGACATTGGCCTTGGTCATGCCCAGCCGCTCGGCGGCGGCGGTGAAGCCTCCGGCCTCCGCCACCGCAACGAAGATCTGCAGCCCTTCCAGATTGTTCTCTACGCCTCTCGCCATATCAACTGTCAATTTTTAGATAACAATCAATTATGGTTTGAGGCGTTTATCGAATCAATCGAAAAGCGCATCATGCACTCCATCAGCGCTGCGACACGGCGCTTCAACCGGATTTCAAGTCAAGGAGTTACACCATGAAAATCGCACTGATCGGCGCCAGCGGCTATGTCGGTTCCGCCCTGTTGAAAGAAGCCCTGTCCCGCGGCCACCACGTCACCGCGCTGGTGTCCCGCCCGGAACGCATAGAAGCGCAAGCCAACCTGGCCGCCGCCAAGGTCGACGTGCAGGACAGCGCCGCGCTGGCTGAACAACTGAAAGGCTTCGACGCCGTGCTCAGCGCCTTCAGCGGCCACGCCCAGGCCGAGCAGTTCGATTACTTCGTCAAAGGCATCCGTTCCATCATCGCCGCGGCCAAAGCCGCGCAAGCGCCGCGCCTGCTGGTGGTCGGCGGCGCCGGCAGCCTGGAAGTGGCCCCCGGCGTGCAGCTGGTGGATACCCCGGAATTCCCGGAGCAATGGAAGGCCTCGGCGCTGGGCGCGCGCGAAGCGCTGAACCTGCTGCGCGCCGAAACCGAGCTGGACTGGACGCTGCTGAGCCCGTCGGCCATGCTGCAGCCGGGCCTGCGCACCGGCCAGTTCCGCCTGGGCCAGGACCAGTTGCTGGTCAACGCCGCCGGCAACAGCCACATCTCGGTGGAAGACTACGCCGTGGCCATGATCGATGAGCTGGAAAAGGCCGAACACCGCCGCAGCCGCTTCACCGTGGGTTACTAAGCGACTTGCGCCACGTCGCTGCATAGCAGGACCGCTCGTCGAAGGCTCAATGTTCATACGGCGCCCCACTCCCCCTTCAGGTCGCGCCATTCGAAAAGTTGAGGGCAAGGTCTTAAGCTGGCGTTTGTTTGAGGCGCGCGACGCTAGCGCGCGCCGAGTTCGCCAGCGCCTTGGCCTCGACTTTTCGGATGGGAATTCGCGACCTGCGAGGCGGCCTGGAGTTGCAAGAGGGCTGGCCGCACAGCCCTCTTGCCCGTCTGCGGGCGGAACCGCACCTTAAATCATCGTCCGCGCAGCGGACTCCGCAAATCAAAAAATAATGCCGCTCATTGACTGGCATGAGCGGCATTTTCCTTGGCACAGCGGGCCAACCAGACTTACAGCTTGAACCGCCCCACCACCTGCTCCAGCGACTGCGACAGCTGCTCCAGATCCGCCACCACCTGGCCGGCGCGGCCGATCTCGGCGTCGGAGCGCGAGGCCTGGTTGGACATCTGCTCGGCCGTGCGCGCCATGTCTTCCGTCGCCTTGGACTGCTCGCTGGCCGCGTCGCGGATTTCCGCCGCTTGGCGCACCACCAGCCGCATGCTGGTCTGGATTTCGGAAATCTGGCGCTGCGCCTCTTCCGCCAGTTGCACGCCGCCCTGCACCGCGCCATAGGTCTGGGCCACGCGTTCTCGCGCCTGGCCGGAGCCCTGCTGCATGCCGCCGACCATATCGTCGATTTCCACCGTGGCCTGGCTGGTGCGTTCCGCCAGCTTGCGCACCTCGTCCGCCACCACGGCGAAGCCGCGGCCCTGCTCGCCGGCGCGGGCGGCTTCGATCGCCGCGTTCAGCGCCAACAGATTGGTTTGATCGGCGATGTCCTTGATCACGCCGGCTATGCTGCCCACCTGGGCCGAACGGCGCTCCAGCTCTTCCATCACCGTCTTCACCTCGTCCATGGACGCGGCGACGGAGCCGATTTCCACGCTGACCTTGCCCACCGCGTCGGCGCTTTGCGCGGACAGCGCGCCGGCCTGCTGCACCGCCTCGGCCGTGCCGTGGCAATTGCCGGCGATGTGGCTGACGCTGACCGACAGCTGCTCGATGGTGGCGGCGGTGGTTTCGCTGAGGTCCGCGTTGTAGCGCGAGCCGGCGGACAGGCTTTGCGTCATGCGCGTCAGCTCGCCGGCGCTGCGATGCAGCTGGCCGCTCTGCTCGCGCACTTGCAGGAACATGGCGCGCAATTGCTCCATGAAGCGGTTGAAGGCCTCGGCCACCTGGCCGGTCTCGTCGCGGCTGGCCACCGGCAGGCGCATGCTCAAATCCCCTTGGCCTGAGCTCAGCGAGCGCATGGCGTTGCGCAGTTCCACCAGCGGACGGCTGATGAAGCCGGACACCCACCAGATCAACAACAGAGACAGCGCCAGCGCCACCGCGTCCACGCCCATCACCAAGGCCGTGGTGCGGCTTACCGCGCCATAGACTTCATCCGGGTCCATCTCCACCACCGCGAACCAATCGGCATTCGGCATATAACTGGAAACGGCCAGGCGCGGACCGTCCGGGCCATTGAAATGCACCAGGTTGAAGCCGTTCTTGTTCAACAGCTGCGGCGCCGCGTCGGCCATGCCCGGCAGGCCGGCCAACATGGTTTTCTTCTGCATCAAAGCCGGGTCGCGGTGCAGGCGCACCTGGCCGGAAGCATCCACCACGTAGACCTGGCCATGCTCGCCCACCGCCATCTTGCGCACGCGCTCGGCCATCTGGGTCACATCGAAACCCAGCGCCGCCACCGCGCGATGGCCGGGCTTGTCCTTGTTGGCCAGCACATTGACGAACATCATCACCTGCTGCTTGCCAGTTTCCGAGCCCAGGGTGAACTGGCTTTCGCGGCCGGAGGCGAGGAAATCGGCCAGCCACTTGTCGTTGCCCTTAGGGTCAGCCTTGACCGTGCCGTGGTCGATGTAGATGTTCAGCGTCGCCTCGGAGGTCCAGGAAATAATGGCCGCGCCCGAGGTTTGCATCAGCGCCTTGGCGTAATGCTGCCAGGCCGCCACGCCGGACTCCGGCTCGCCGGCGGCGGTCCAGTCCAGGAGATAGGTGTTGGCCGCCATCTGGCGCGTCTGGCTCAGCGGCAGCAAGATGGACGCGTCCAGCTCGTTGCGGATGGACTCCACCGTGGCCTTCAGCTCGTACTGCTCCAGCCGCTCGGTCAACGCGGACTTGAACATATGGGAGGACACTGCGCCGGTGATGGCCAGCGAGACGAGCAGGATCAGCGCGACGCTGACCAGGATTTTCTGTTTGACCGACCAGTTCTTGAACATCTTGCTGGCTTCCTGACTTTGAAGAAATGGGGCAAAGCCCGGCGACCCCGCGCGCCGGACGGAACAAGGGCAGGCTGCGGCGAAACCGGCTCAGCCGTCCGCCATCATGCGCCTGCCCACAGCCGGCGATGCTGAGCCGGATCAAGTCCAGGGATAGACCTTGAACTCATACCGCCGGAATAACGGCGGCAATTGTAACAAGGCCGTACAACATCAAGCTGAATATTTTCAAGTAAATATCTTCATGTTGAACAATTACCACACTGCCCAGCTCAGCCCAGGCGGCGCGCCGGCTCGCTGTCGTGCAGATAACGGGTATAGATGTCGCGCGGCGGCTGGACGCCGCAGTCGGCCAAGATCCTGCCCACCGCGCCGCGGTGGTAGCCGCCGTGGGTGATCACCTGCAGCAGCATCTCGGCGCGGCTCATGCGGCCGCGGTCGCCGTCGGTGAAGGCAAAGTCTATCGCCTCTGCCAATTCCGCCTCTGTCAGGCCTGAGACGTAGGCTAGATACCAGGCGTCGGTTTCGCGCGCGGCGGCCAGCAGCGCCGCCAGCTCCGGCGTGTCCGGCGTATTGGTGGCGGCGTAACCGTGCGGCTGGCCGGTCAGGTTGCCGCGGAAAATCCGGTCCACCACGTGGATGTGGTTGAGGATGCGGATGGCCAGATGGCGCCGGTCCGGATGGGCGGCGCCGTCCAGCAAGGCCAGTTGCGCGTACAACTCCTCATCGGCCCAGGATTTGTAGCGGAACAGCGAGGGAAACAGGTCGGGAAAGCTCATCGGCGGCGGCCTTTCGCGCCGGGCGTCGCCGGCAGGAGTCAGGCCGCCATTGTGTCACGCCGCCTTGCCGCCGTCATGCGCGCCATAGGCGCGCAAGAATGTATCTATAGCCGATGCCACCCAAGCCGGCCGCTTTTCTTGGGGCGCCAGCTGGTCCACCAGGCCAGTGATCATCGCCACCTGGCATTCCGCGTGCAATAGGCCATGAAAATGCATGGCGGCCGTCCACGGCTCAGCCTCTCGCAGGCGGCCGGCCCGCATTTCCGCCGCCATGAAATCCGCCAGCTTGCCCCAGCCCACCTTGGGGCCGTTTTCGTAAAACAGCAGCCCCACTTCGGAGCGGCTGCCGCTGCCCATCACGATGGCGCGCAGCGCGCGCAGCTCGGGGCTGAACAGATTGTCCAGATACGCCTCGCCGAAGTCCTGCAGCACGGCGGGCAAGTCCCCGCCCGGCACTAGCTTGACGTAGACCTTGGACATTTCGCCCGCCAAACAGGACATCACATCCAGAAACAACGCTTCCTTGGACGAGAAGTAGTTGTACAGCGTGGCCTTGGAGCCCCCGGCCCGCGTGGAAATCTCCGACATCGACGCCGCCTCGTAGCCGCGCTCCAGGAACACTTCGGTCGCCGCGGCGACGATCGCCTGACGCTTGCTTTCGCTTTTTGTACGCATACCCACCCTTAAACTGAACGGTTCAGTTCAATTTTACTTGACTTGTAAACCAACTGACAATATAACCATACCGTACCGTACAGTTAAAACAAACAGCCTCCGGATAGAGACCATGAGAAACCCTAATTTTCCGCCGCGCGCGCTGCCGGCCGCCGGCCTGTTGGCCGCGCTGGCTCTGCTCGGCGGCTGCGCCGCCGTACCCGACATGGGGCCGGCGCCGCAAATCAAACCGCTGCAACAATACCAGAATACGCAAAGCCTGCCCTCTGAGCAGGGGCAATGGGCCCATGCGCAATGGTGGCGCAAATACGGCGACGCGCAGCTGGACCGGCTGGTGGAAGAAGCGCTGAGCCAGGCGCCCGACCTCGCCGCCGCCCGCGCCCGCGTCGAGCGCGCCGAGGGCCAAGCCCAGCAAGCCGGCGCCGCCCAATGGCCCGGCGTGGAACTGAACGCCTCCAACAGCCGCAACAAACAGAGCTACAACAACGGCGTGCCGGCGGCTTTCGTGCCGCAAGGCTTCAACAACGCCGCCCGCGCCACGCTGGACTTCAGTTACGAGCTGGATTTCTGGGGCAAGAACCGCGCCGCCGTCGCCGCCGCCACCTCGGAACTGACCGCCGCCCGCGCCGACGCGGCCCAGGCTCGCCTGATGCTGACCGCTTCGCTGGCCGCCGGCTACGCCGAACTGGCCCGGCTGTTCGACGAGCGCGACGCCGCCTCCCAGGCGCTGGACGTGCGCGGCCACACCGTGGCGCTGCTGCGCGAACGGCGGCAGCAAGGCATGGAAACGCTGGGCAGCGTCCGCCAGGCGGAGTCGCGCGAAGCCGCCGCCCGCGCCGACCTGGCCGCCGCCGACGAGAGCATCGCGCTGCAACGCCATAGCCTGGCGGCGCTGATGGGCGCCGGGCCGGACCGCGGCCTAGCCATCGCCCGCCCCGCCGCCAATCTGTTTCGCGAGCAGCGGCTCCCGGCCACGCTGGCGGCGGACCTGCTGGGCCGCCGACCGGATCTGGCAGCCGCCCGTCTCCGCGCCGAAGCCGCGGCCAAGCGCATCGACGCCGCCCAGGCCCAGTTCTATCCCAACATCAATCTCACCGCCTTCGTCGGCGCCCAGTCCTTGGGGCTGGGATTGTTCGACAAGGCTGGTTCCGGCATAGCCGGCTTCGGCCCGGCCATCAGCCTGCCCATCTTCCGCGGCGGCCAACTGCAAGGCCAATACCGAGCCGCGCGCGGCGATTACGACGCCGCCGTGGCCAGCTACGACGCGGTCTTGAGCCAGGCCTTGCGCGAAACGGCGGACGCCGTGGCCAGCCAGGCCTCGCTGACGCCGCAGCTGGAACAGCGCCGGCTGGCGCTGCAAACCGCGGACGAGGCCTACCGCGTCAGCCAGAACCGCTACCAGGGCGGACTGGCCAACTACCTGGACGTGCTGAACGCCGAAGACGGCGTGATCGCCGCCCGCCGCAGCCTGGCCGCGCTGGAAACCCGCCGCTTCACCCTGGACATCGCCCTGATCAAGGCTCTGGGCGGCGGCTACCAAGAAACCGAACCCGCCCGCTGAGGCGCCGGCAAACCACACAAGGACTACCCACCATGAGCGAAAACGTACAAGCCCTGCCGGCCTCAGAAGCGCCCGCCGCCGCCGGCCGTCCCCTGCAACGCAAAAAACTGTTCACGCTGCTGTTCGGCATCGTGGCTGCGGCAGCCATCGGCTACGGCGGCTACTGGACGCTGGTCGGCTCCCATCACGTCAGCACCGACAACGCCTATGTCGCCGCCGAGATCGCCCAGCTCACGCCGGAAGTGGCCGGCACCATCAAGGAAGTCAAAGTCGTCGACACCCAGCCGGTGAAGGCCGGCGACGTGCTGGTGGTGCTGAACGACAGCGACGCCAAGCTCGCGCTGGCCCAGGCCGAGGCCGACCTCGCCCGCGCCGAGCGCCGGGTGCAGGGCTATTTCGCCAACGACGAGGGCCTGAGCGCCCAGACCCAGGCGCGCAGCGCCGATCAGGCCCGCAGCGCCGCCCAGCTGTCCGCCGCCCGCGCCGACCTGGAACGCGCCCAACTCGACCTGCAACGCCGCCAGGCGCTGGCGAAGAGCGGCTCGGTGTCCGGCGAGGAGCTGAGCAACGCGCAAAACGCCTTCGCCACCGCCTCGGCCAGCCTGAAGGCCGCCGAGGCCGCCAGCCAGCAAAGCGCGGCCAATTACCGCGCCGCCGTCGGCAGCCTGAAAGCCAACCAGACGCTGACCGCCGACACCACGGTGGATAACAACCCGGAAGTGACGCTGGCGCGCGCCAAGCGCGACCAAGCCAAGCTGGACCTCGCGCGCACAGTGATCCGCGCCCAGGTGGACGGCGTGGTGGCCAAGCGCCAGGCCCAGGTGGGCCAGCGGGTGCAGTCCGGCACGCCGCTGATGTCGGTGGTGCCGCTGCAAAACGCCCACGTCGACGCCAATTTCAAGGAAGTGCAGTTGAGCAAGGTCCGCGTCGGCCAGCCGGTGGAGCTGACCGCCGACCTCTACGGCGGCAAGGTGGTCTACCACGGCAAAGTGGCCGGCCTGTCCGGCGGCTCCGGCTCCGCCTTCGCGATGATTCCGGCGCAGAACGCCACCGGCAACTGGATCAAGGTGGTGCAGCGGCTGCCGGTGCGCATCGCGCTGGACCCGGCCGAGCTGAAGGCGCACCCGCTGCAAGTGGGGCTGTCGATGGAAGCCACCATAGACGTCAGCGAGTGAGGCCCTCATGTCTAGCGCGAATCCCTCCGTCCAGCGCCCGCTGACCGGCAATATGCTGTGGCTGGCGGCGCTGGTGCTGGCCGCCGCCAACTTCATGGTGGTGCTGGACACCACCATCGCCAACGTGTCGGTGCCCAATATCGCCGGCGGCCTGGCGGTGTCGTCCAGCCAGGGCACCTATGTCATCACCTCTTACGCGGTGGCCGAGGCCATCATCGTGCCGCTGACCGGCTGGCTGGCGGCGCGCTTCGGCACCGTGCGGCTGTTCGTCGGCTCCATGCTGCTGTTCGGCCTGTTCTCCATGCTGTGCGGCCTGGCCGGCTCGCTGGAGACGCTGGTGCTGTTCCGCGTGCTGCAAGGCCTCGCCGGCGGCCCGCTGATGCCGATGTCGCAGACCCTGCTGCTGCAGATCTTCCCCAAGCAGAAAGCCGGCGCGGCGATAGGCCTGTGGAGCATGACCACGCTGGTGGCGCCCATCATGGGGCCGATTCTGGGCGGCACGCTGTGCGACCAGGCCAGCTGGCCGTGGATCTTCTACATCAACGTGCCGATCGCGCTGGGCTGCGGCCTCCTGGGCTGGAACCTGCTCAAGCGCTATCAAAGCCAAACGGCCAAGCTGCGCATAGACGTGGCGGGCCTGGCGCTGCTGATGCTGTGGGTGGCGTCGCTGCAGCTGATGCTGGACAAGGGCAAGGAGCTGGATTGGTTCGGCTCGCCCTTCATCGTCGGCCTGGCCATCGCCGCCGTGGTAGGCTTCGCCGCCTTCCTGATCTGGGAGCTGACCGAGGCCCAGCCCATCGTCGACCTCAGAGTGTTCCGCCACCGCGGCTTCTGGGCCAGCGTGCTGACCATTTCGCTGGCCTTCGGCTCCTTCTTCGGCGCCACCGTGCTGACGCCGCAATGGCTGCAGGGCTATATGGGCTACACCGCCACCCAGGCCGGCTACGCCACGGCGATGAGCGGCGTGCTGGCGGTGATGGTGGCGCCCATCGCCGCCAAACTGTCCACCCGGCTGGACCCGCGCAAGCTGGTGTTCTGCGGCGTGATGTGGCTGGGTTGCGTCACCCTGTACCGCAGCTTCTCCTCCACCGACATGGGCTTCTGGCAGGTGGCGCTGCCGCTGCTGTTCCAGGGCCTGGGCATGCCCTTCTTCTTCGTGCCGCTGACCGGGCTGGCGCTGTCCAGCGTAGAGCCGGCGGAAGTCGCTTCGGCCGCCGGCCTGATGAGCTTCATGCGCACCTTGTCCGGCGCCTTCGCCACCTCTCTGGTCACCACCGCCTGGGACGACAAGGCCAATTACAACCATGCTGAGCTGGCCGGGATGGTGGACAGCGGCGGCGACGCGCTGCGCGCGCTGAGCGGCGGCGGCCTGTCCGACGGCGCGGCCTGGGGCACCATCGAGCATGCGCTGCAAACGCAAAGCATCATGCTGTCCACCAACCAGATCTTCTGGCTGGCCGGCCTGTCCTTCATCGTCGCCGCCTGCGCCATCTGGCTGGCGCCCAAGCCCGGCCGCGTGGCGGACACCAGCCAGGCGCACTGAAGCGCTCGACCTCATCGCGGGCATCGCCATGGGCGAACCCGCGCGACCGTCCTCCCGGTTTCACCAGCTTGCCCCGCGCCCTTGTGGCCGGGGCTTTTTTCATCCGGTCTGCAAGACCAGGGTATACATACGGCCACCATCCTGTAACAGACTTTTACATATGATGCGTGGTATCAATATGACAAATAAAACAACCATGTCCGCTTTCGCTCCGGCCCAACCTAAAACAGACAGGAACCCCTTAGCGATGAAGCATTCGATGACCCGGCTGGCGCTGACGCTGGCCGTCGCGCTAACCACCCAGGCCGCCCAAGCCACCCCTACCCTGCCGCTACGCCACGACGGTTTCGCCCAATCCTGCCAGGCGCTATGGGGCAAGGAAAGCGCACGCAGCCGCTGGGTGAAGGACGACGGCCAGGGCGGCCTCGCCTACGCGCCGCTCAACGGCAACGGCGACCATGTGATGGACTTCTCCAGCGCCGGCTATATGGGCGGCGGCGTGGCGCTGCCGGCCGCGCCGGTCAAGGCCACGGTCAAACCCAGCGGCGACGCGGCCAGCGACCTCGCCAATATTCAAGCCGCCATCGCCAAGGTGGCGGCCCTGCCGGCGACGGGCGGCATCCGCGGCGCGGTGCTGCTGGCCCCTGGCACCTTTTTGCTGAATAGCCCCATCCAGCTGGCCAGCGACGGCGTGGTGCTGCGCGGCAGCGGCTCCGGCGCGGGCGGCACCGTGCTGAAGGCCCAGGGCGGCGGCCACTTCATGCTGAGCCTGGGCGGCGGCGCCGGCAGCCTGACGCCGATGGGCGCGGCCGCCTCCATCAGCGACAGCTATGCGCCAGCCGGCAGCCGCGTCATCCATGTATCCAATGCATCCGGCTTCCAGCCCGGCGACGCGGTGATAGTTCGCCGCCGCGCCAGCGCCGAATGGATACACTTCATGAACATGGACACGCTGGTCCGCGACGGCAAGCCGCAAACCTGGATCAACGCCGGCAACAGCAACGAATATTGGCTGCGCACCGTCGCCGCCGTCAGCGGCAATCAACTGACGCTGGACATTCCGCTGTCCGACTCCTTCGACAGCGGCTACCTGGGGCCTAACGGCGGCAGCGTGCAGAAATACCAGACCAGCGGCTTTGCCGGCCAGATCGGCGTCGAGCATCTGGCGCTGGAAGGCCTACCGCGCGGCGCGGGCGCCGACTACGGCGTGGCCACTTTGGACAATCTGGCCGACGGCTGGCTCAACGACATCCAGGCCCACAATTTCACCACTGGCGTGGTGACGGCCAAGCAAACGCGCCGGCTGACGCTGCAAGCCATCATGCTGAACCACGACCACAATAATGTGGACTGCAAGGGCGCCAAGGCATTCGAGTTCAGCATCGCCGGCGGCCAGACGCTGGTGGACCGCAGCTCGTCCACCGGCAGCAAGAAATCGTTCTACTACGCCACCCAGTCCCAGGCCGGCGGACCCAATGTGCTGCTGCATTTCACCGGCCGGGCCGAGGCCTGCGGCAATATCGAACCGCACCAGCGCTGGGCCACCGGCCTGTTGGTGGACAACGCCGACATCAGCGGCGCGATAGGCCTGGGCAACCGCGGCACCGACGGCAGCGGCCACGGCTGGAGCATGGGCTGGGGCGTGGCGTGGAATGCCAAGGCCGATCAGCTGGCCATCGCCGCGCCGCCGGGCGCCACCAACTGGGCGATAGGCAGCAGCGGCGAGTTGACGCCTTACCTGCCGGACGCCAAGCAACTGGACCCCGCGCCCAAGCTGGGCGAAACGGACTCGACAGGCGTCCGCGTCGGCCCGGACAGCCTCTACCTGATGCAACTGTGCCAGCGGCTGGGCCCCCAGGCGGTGAAGAACATCGGCTATTGATGGCAGGTGAAACGACGAGAGGCCCGGATGGGCCTCTTTTCATGCCATGCCGCGGGTATCGCCGTTGGCGAACCCGCGCTACGCGCTGCCCGCTCAATCCTCCCGCCTTTCCACACGGCAAACGACAAAAACAGTTCGGGTAGGGTGGGCAAGGCCAGCCTTGCCCACGCGTTGGCGCCCCCCAATAGAACGTGGGCAAGCGAAGCCGCTTGCCCACCCTACGCCCTGTTTTGCCGGGGTTTCTCGGGCCGCAGCGCGGACTCGACATTTCAAGCAGAAAAGTCCTTCAATCCTCCCGCGTCAGCACTTCCAGCAACTCGATCTCGAACACCAGATTGGAATGGGCCGGAATGCGGTCGCCGATCTGGCGTTCGCCATAGGCCAGATGCGCCGGCACCCACAGCTTGCGCTTGCCGCCCACCCTCATGCCCATCATGCCCTGGTCCCAGCCCTTGATCACACGGCCGGTGCCGATCACGCACTGAAAAGGCCGGCCCTTGTCGACGGAGGAGTCGAACTTGCTGCCGTCTTCCAACCAGCCGGTGTAATGGGTGGTGATCAGCGCGCCGCGCACAGCCTCCTTGCCCTCGCCCACCACCAGGTCTTCCATCTTCAGTTCTTCGCTCATTGCTCTTCATCCCAATACGCCGCGCGGGCCACAAGCCGCCATTGTAACGCGCATAAGATGATACAAAACGCCGCTGCGCCCTGAACAGGCTAGTCAAAAAGCATCTAGCCCAGATCAATCCACGCACAAGATGTGCCGGCAGACATCTTTACAGCAAGATAAACAAAGTCATAAAAATTGACTTAAAAATGACAAAAGTATATATTTGAATTGCATATTCATTCCGGAGAACTGATCAATGAAAACAAAACTTTGGGGACTACTAGGTTTGCTTTGCAGTACTGCGCAAGCGGGCTGGAGTCCGGTCATCACAGGAGACAACTTAACTGCCACGCTTAGCTATGGCGGAGCAGCCGTTAGCTATAGTGAAGGCATGCAGGGCACCGCAGGTCCTTTGCGCAATACGGTGGGGCAGCTTCTAAGCTTTCCTTATAATCTTCAACAAGCGCTTAATAGCAGAGTCGCTCCCCAGATCAACCAAAAGGGTGCTGCGTTCCAAAGCGGCATAGTCAGCGGCAATGCAGTCATAACCCTTAGCCCATCAGGAAATGGTGTAACTTACTTGACTGTTTCCGGTCTCAACTACCAAATTACTAGTCATTTTTCTGGCAACAAATGGGGGGTTATCAAAGGAGATTGCACCAATACACTGACCTTAAGCAATATCACTGTGACTGGACAGTACGGATCGGTCAATGGCTCGCTCGACCACGATAAAGTTGGCATTACAGCCAACGTCAACTCATCCACCGATTGCGACTCCAACCTTAGCTGGATTTTACCAATCGCTGGCGACTGGCTAATACGCAAGGGTGAAAGTATTGCCGATACAGAGTTGAAGAACAAAGTATCGGAAAGTTTGGCAAATTTCAAGGATGCTCTGCTGTTCAAACCAGATCAAAATTGGCAGATTGGCCTAAGCCGATTAGTGCCCAGCGACAAAGCTATCCGCCTTCCCAACGGCAGCAATTTCCCTATTGGTCAATATATCCAAAACAACCTAGCATACCTAATCTCCAATAGCCAATTGACACTAAGATTAGGAAACTTCGCTCCCCTCATTTCTTCCGATCCCAATGCAAATGGCGGAGACCCCATCTCCTACAACAGCAATGTATTCAATCTATTGCTGACCTCCCCAGCAGCGAGCTTTTCCATTCAGGTCAATGAGACCAAGAATGTCGCTTGGCGTTGGAATGGTAGCTTCTGCGGAAAAAATGTACATGTAAATTGCTCTCAACCATAACTATCTCACTGCCGAATCATAGAAAAGTCGGGCGCCAACACATCTAAATAGAGATTCATACCCCATGAAAACTCTTCATGGTGATATTGATTACAATACTAAAAATGTTGGATTATTGGCCGCCCGATCTTCACCTACAGGCTCAGAGCAAGCATATCGCTTACGCGTACTCCCATCTAAAATGGAATCAGGCATCCCAGTCCGGGGCGAAGTCCGGATCGGCGATGCGGCCGCCGTCCTCCAGCATGGCGATGCGCGCCATGTCGTCCGCATCCAGCCGCAGCTTCAGCGCGTCCAGATTGGCCGCCAGATTGGCGCGTTTGGTAGACGACGGAATCACCGCGATGTCCTGCTGCAGCTGCCAGGCCAAAGCCACCTGAGCCGCCGTCGCCCCATGCCTCTGGCCGATGGCCTGCAAAACCGGATCGCTCACCACCCGGCCGTAGGCCAGCGGCATGTAGCCGGTCAGCGCGATGCCTTGCTCGCGGCAGAAGGCGCGGACCTTCAGGTTCTGCAAATAAGGATGCACTTCCAGCTGATGGGTGGCGATGGCGTCCGCGCCCACGGCGTCTATCGCCTGCCGCAGGTGGGCGATGGTGAAATTGGACACGCCGATCTCGCGCGTCAGCCCCAGCTGCTTGGCCTCTGCCAGCTGCGTCATGTACACCGTCATCGGCACTTCGTCCTTGGGCGACGGCCAGTGGATCAGCGTCATGTCCACCTGGTCCAGGCCCAGCTTGTCCAGGCTCTGGCGCAGGCTGGGGATCAGCTTGCCCTGAGCGAACTGGTCGATCCAGATCTTGGCGGTGACGTAGAGCTCATCGCGTGGCACGCCGCCCTTGGCGATGGCGCGCCCCACATCCGCCTCGTTGCGGTAGATTTGCGCAGTGTCGATGTGGCGGTAGCCCAGCGCCAGGCCCATCGCCACCGATTCCTCGGCTTGTTGATCCTTGAGGCGGAAGGTGCCCACGCCCAGTTTCGGCATTTTCATGCGGTGTTTCCTTCTTGAATGCGAAGCCAGGCGACGCGCGCCCGGCCAGAAAATCAGATGCGCTCGACGGCGGCCGCCATGCCAGATGCGGGTCTGGCATCCAGCCTACCGGACCAGGCCGTCAACAGCCAAGTCGCCAACACGATCAAGGCGCCCACCCACGGCGTGGCCATCAGCCCTAGCCGCTCGACAACCAGCCCGCCCAAGCCGGCCCCGCCGGCGATGCCGACATTGAAGGCCGCGATGTTCAGGCCGGACGCCACATCCACCGCGTGCGGCACGCGCGCCTTGGCCTGCGACACCACGTAGAGCTGCAAGCCGGCCACATTGCCGAAGGCCACCGCGCCCCAGGCCAGCGCCGTCAGCGCCACCAGCCATTTGGAGCCGGCGGTGAAGGTCAGGGCCAGCAGCACCAGCGCCAAGCCGGCGAAGATGATCTTCAAGGCGGCCACCGGTCCCTTGCGGTCGGCCAAGCGGCCGCCCCAGATATTGCCCACGGCCACCGACACGCCATACAGCAGCATGATCAGCGCCACCGCGCCCGGCGCGAAGCCGCTCACGTTCTCCAGCATGGGCGCGAGAAAGGTGAAGGCGGTGAACGAGCCGCCATAGCCCAGCGCCGTCATCGCATACACCAGCAACAGCCTGGGCTGGGCCAGCACGGCAAGCTGGCTGGATAATGAAGCCGGCGCCGGCTGGGGCAGGTTGGACGGCACCAGGATCAGACTGCCCAGCAGCGCCAGCACGCCCAGCATCGAAACGGCCAGGAAAGTGGCCTGCCAACCGAAATGCTGGCCGATGAAGGTGCCCAGCGGTACGCCGGTCACCAGCGCCACGGTCAGTCCGGAGAACATCAGCGCGATGGCGCTGGCGCCCTTGTCCTTGGGCACCAGGCTGGTGGCCAGCGTCGAGCCTATCGAGAAGAACACGCCGTGCGCCAGACCGGTCAGCACGCGGGCGGCGATCAGCGCCTGGTAGCCCGGCGCCTGCCAGGCCACCAGGTTGCCGACGGTGAACAAGGCCATCAGGGCGATCAGCAGCCATTTGCGCGGCAGGCGGCCGGTCAGCGCGGTAAGCAGCGGCGCGCCGACGGCCACGCCCAGCGCATACAGGCTGACCAAGAGCCCGGCCGAAGGCAGCGACACCTGGAGGCTGGCGGAAATGGTGGGAATCAGGCCGACGATGACGAACTCCGTCGTGCCGATGGCGAAGGCGCTGAGCGTCAGCGCCCAGAGTGCGAGAGGCATGATGCGCTCCTGTTTCCCATCCCATTTAGAGCCGATGACTTTGTCGGCTGCGCTGCGCGGGCCTTGCCGTACTGGATGTACTGTCTGCGGCCCTGCTCGCTTGCCTTCGCGTCCTCGGCTCCAACTGGAATGGGTGGGTTTGAAATCAGGACGCCGATTGTCCGCGCTTGCCACCAAGGGAAAAATGGGCTGTAGTGAGAAGATCTTTTGCGAAAAAATTGATAATGCTCAGCACGGAAAGCCTGATTACGTTCATATCCATCATGGATTGCGGCTCGTTCACCGCCGCCGCGGACCAGTTGGGCGTCACGGCGTCCAATGTCAGCCGCAGCCTATCGCAGCTGGAAAAGCAGCTGGGCGTGCGCCTGCTCACCCGCACCACGCGGCGGCTGGACCTGACCGAGGAAGGCGCCTGGCTGCTGGAGCGCGCCCGCGCCATTGTGCAAAGCCTGGACGACGCCGAGCAACAACTGCAGGCCGCGGCCATCAGCCCGTCCGGCCTGGTGCGCGTCAACGCGGCGATACCGGTGCTGGACTACCTGCTGGCGCCGCACCTGGCCGGCTTCCAGGCGCGCTACCCGGACATCCGGCTGGAACTGACCGGCGCGGAGGCGGTGGTTGACCTGATAGAAGAGCGGGCAGACATGGCGATACGGGTCGGCCCGCTGGCCGACTCCACCCTGAACGCGCGGCTGCTGTGCGAAAGCCCGCTGCGCTTCGTCGCCGCGCCGGGCTATCTGTCGCAATACGGCCAGCCGCAAACGACGGCGGATTTGCCAGCGCACCGGCTTCTGGGCTTCACCAGCCCGGCCACGCTGAACCTGTGGCCCTTGGGACCCAACGGCCTCAAAGTGACACCGTCCCCGGCCGCCTCCAGCGGCGCCACCTTGCGCGCGCTGGCGCTGCAAGGCTGCGGCATCGCCTGTCTGGCGGACTTCCTGGTGGGGCCGGACATCGCCGCCGGCCGGCTGGCGGACATCCGCCTGCCGGAACAACAGGACTGGAAACAGCCTATCTGGGCGGTGTTCTACAAGCAGGGCCGTCCGCTGCCGCGCATCGCCTGCCTGGTGGACTACCTGGCGGCGGCGCTGGCGCGCTGAGCTATCCGCCCCGTGCCCCTTGCGCTACATTGACGAAAACCGCCGGAAACATCACCAGGCACATGAAATCTCTGCTGACACTGCTCTTGCTCGGCTGTTGCGCCGCGCGAGCGGAAACGCTGGCCATGGGCATAGGCGACCAGGCCTTTCCGCCGTACAAGCTGGGCGACGCCGCGCTGGACCCGCGCCACCCCGGCCTGACGGTGGAATTGATGCAAGACGCCGCCCGCGGCTGCGGCCTCGCGCTGGACATCCGCCTGCTGCCCGGCGCCCGCCTGCTGAAAGAGCTGGAAAACGGCGACATCGACGCCGTGATGATGCTCTCCTACTCCGCGGAGCGCGCCGCCTACGCGGTTTACCCCCTGCGCGACGGCAAACCGGACGAGAGCCGCCGCCTGGCCACGCTCAGCTATGTGCTCTATGTCCGCAACGACAGCGCGGCGCGCTGGGACGGCAAGAAGCTGACGCAGTTGCGCCACCGCGTGGGAACCAATACCGGCTGGTCCATCAACCGGGACCTGCAACTGATGGGCGTGCCGACTGAAACCGCCAACAGCGTGGCGCAAAACTTCTTCAAGCTGGTCAACCAGCGCATCGACGCCTACGCCGTGCATGAATCTCTGGGCGACGCCTATCTGGAGCACAACCCGTCCCTGCCCATCCGCAAGCTGCAGCCGCCCATCAGCACCAAGCCCTACTTCCTGCCCTTCTCCCGCCATTACGCGGCCAGCCATCCGCGACAAGCGGAGTGCCTATGGAACGCCATCTCCAAAAACCGCGACGAACAGCTGCGCCGGCGCATCCCTTTCTACCTGGACGCCGACAGCTAGCCCGCGGCTGCGCCAATCCAAACATGCCATTAGAATAAACATGGATGCGGGAACTCCCCAGATCGATCAATCTCCTATCCAAGGTACCGTTTTACCCGAAGAGCGGCCCAGCCCGCCGCTCGCGGCAGCAGCTTCGCCAGTTGTTCCATTCAGCAGAAACGACAGGAGAATCACCATGCAATTGAACGGAAAAGTCGCCCTGATCACCGGCGCCGCCAGCGGCATCGGCAAGGAGATCGCCCTGGTTTACGCCCGCGCCGGCGCGGCGGTGGCCATCGCCGACATCAACCTGGACGCCGCCAACAAGGCGGCCGACGAAATCGTCAGCGCCGGCGGCAAAGCCATAGGCGTAGCGATGGACGTCACCAATGAAGACGCGGTCAATCAAGGCACCCAGCAGGTGGTGGACGCCTTCGGCCAGCTGGACATCCTGATCTCCAACGCCGGCATCCAGATCGTCAATCCCATCGTCAACTACAGCTTCGCCGACTGGAAAAAGATGCAGGCGATACATGTCGACGGCGCCTTCCTCACCACCAAGGCCGCGCTGCAGCACATGTACAAGGACAAACGCGGCGGCGTGGTGATCTATATGGGCTCGGTGCACTCGCACGAGGCCTCGCCGCTGAAGTCAGCCTATGTCGCCGCCAAACACGCGCTCTTGGGCCTGGCCCGGGTGCTGGCCAAGGAGGGGGCGCCCTACAATGTGCGCTCCCACGTGATCTGCCCCGGCTTCGTGCGCACGCCGCTGGTGGACAAGCAAATTCCGGAACAGGCCAAGGAGCTGGGCATCAGCGAGGAAGAAGTGGTCAAGCGCGTGATGCTGGGCAATACCGTGGACGGCGTGTTCACCACGGTGGACGACGTGGCGCAGACCGCGCTGTTCCTGGCCGCCTTCCCCAGCGCCGCCCTGACCGGCCAGTCCTTCGTGGTCAGCCACGGCTGGTACATGCAATAAGGAGGCGACATGGCGCTGGAAAAACGCAATCCGGCCTGCCACGCCGACGCCGGGCATCATCATAGCCCGGCGCTGCCGCCGGACCACCGCTACCAGGTGGTGGCGCTGGTGCTGCAAGGCGGCGGCGCGCTCGGCGCCTACCAGGCCGGCGTGTACCAGGGATTGGCCGAAGCCAGGCTGCACCCCAACTGGGTGGCCGGCATCTCCATCGGCGCGCTCAATGCCGCCGTGATCGCCGGCAATCCGCCGGAGAAGCGCGCCGATCGGCTGGAGCAGTTCTGGCATACCATCAGCCGCCAGCCGCTGCTGCCGCCCAGCCCGCACAATCTGCTGGATGATCGGCATGCGTTGCCGCCGGCGCTGCAAGGCTGGTTGAACGGGCTGGAGGCCTGGCGCGCGCTGATCGAGGGCCAGAACGGCTTCTTCGTGCCGCGTTCGCCGCTGCACGCGCCACCCGGCGGCACCGCCAGCTTCTATGACACCTCGCCGCTGAAAAGCACGCTGGAGCGCCTGGTCGATTTCGACCGGCTCAACGACAGCAACGAAATGCGGGTATCGGTGGGCGCGGTCAACGTGAAAAGCGGCAACTTCGTCTATTTCGACAATACCCAGCAACGCCTGCGGCCCGAGCATTTCATGGCCTCCGGCGCGCTGCCGCCGGGCTTCCCCGCGGTGGAAATAGACGGCGAGCGCTACTGGGACGGCGGCATGGTGTCCAACACGCCGCTGCAGCAGGTGCTGACGGCCCGGCCGCGCAAGCATTCGCTGGTGTTCCAGGTGGATCTGTGGAACGCGCGCGGCGCGCTGCCGGAAGACCTGTCCACGGTGGCGTTGCGGCAGAAGGACATCCAGTTCTCCAGCCGCACCCGCATGATCACCGGCTATATGCAGGAATCGCAGCAGTTCCGCCAAATGCTGCGCGAAGTGCTGGAGCTGGTGCCGGCGGAGCGGCGCGACGCGCCGGCTTACCGCCGCGCCGAGGAACAGGCCTGCGACCGCGTATTCAACGTTCTGCACCTGATCTATCAGGACAAGCCGAGCGAAGGCCATTACAAGGACTACCAGTTCAGCGCCCGCACCATGCGCGAGCACTGGACCTGTGGCCTCGCCGACATCCGCCGCACCCTGGCCCACCCGGAATGGCTGAACATGCCGTCACCTGAGCAACCCTTCGTCAGCCACGACGTGCATAAGCCGCGCCAGGCCTGAGCTGCCGTCGCCGCCGCCTTGCTATGCTGGAGCGGTGGCGAATACGGCGGCGAGGTTCAGAACAGGAGTATGGGCCGCGCTGACGATTGTCCTGCCTTGGCTCGCGCAGGCGGAGCCGGCTCGCTGGCTGACCGACAACGACGCCCCGTTCAATTTGCCGGACGCACATGGCGGCGTCACCGGCATTTCCAGCGAGATGGTGATGTTCCGCCGCGCCGGCATCGACTACCGCATCGAAATGCAGCCCTGGGCGCGCGCCTATAATCTGGCGCAAATCGATCCCCGCGCCTGTCTGTTTTCCACCACCCGCACGCCAGGACGGGAAAAGCTGTTCGTCTGGATAGGCCCGCTGCTGACAAAGCGCTATCTGGGTTCGCCCTGAGCAGCGGTCGGCCTAAGCCTCGAACGCCAACCGCCAGGCATGCTCGCGGATATCCGCCGGCCAAGACGCCATATGCCTCGCCAGTTGCTCGCCATCGTCGGCGAACAACGCGCGTAACGCCTCCTCATAGCCCGGCAGATCGCCGGCCAAAACCGTCATGAACTGGTAGGCCGCATCGCGCGCCATTCGGCGGCTGCGCGGATCGCCGGCTTTTTTCCTGCCTTCGTCTATCAAGCGCCGCAGCGTGGCCGACGCGCCGCCCGGCTGCTCGGCCAGCCATTCCCACTGCCGGGGCAGCAGCGTCACCTCGCGCGACACCACGCCCAGCTTGGGCCGCCCCCGCCCCCTAGGCGCGGTAGGCGCGTCATCCTCCTCAGCCGCTTCGGCTTTGGCCGGCTGAGCCAGCGCGGCATAACGACCCGGATAGGCCTGCGGCGGACGAGCCAAACGCTCGATCACCTCCGCGTCGCTGCCGCGCAAATCCAGATCCACCACTCGGCCATTGGCGTCGTCAAACACCAGCAAAGGATCGGTCGAGCCGTTCTCCACGGCGGCTTTCACCGCCAGCGCCACCTCGGCCAAGGGGCCGGACAGCAGGCGACGCGCGCCTTCGAATGCGGTGCAGGGTTTCAATAAGGTTTCAGCCGGTGTGCTCATGATGGGAGACGGTCCTGAAGATGCGGATACAGCGCGACATACTACCAGGGTAATAATAAATGCGCAGCCATCAGCCCTGCACCACCGTCCATGATTGCCAGGCCTTGTCTGTCGGCGCGCCCGCGGTTTCCACGTCCGCCCGCTGCAAACGCCACATTTCGGCATAGCGCCCACCCTGCGCCAGCAAATCCGCATGCCGGCCCCGTTCCACCACCCGCCCTTCGTCCAGCACCGCGATTTCATCCGCGTCGACGATGGTGGACAAGCGGTGGGCGATGATCAGCGTGGTGCGATTAGCCGACGCCTCGGCCAGCGCGCGCTGGATGGCCTGCTCGGTGCGCGAGTCCAGCGAACTGGTCGCCTCGTCGAAAATCAGGATGGGCGGATTTTTCAGCAAGGCGCGGGCAATGGCGACGCGCTGCTTCTCGCCGCCGGACAGCTTGAGTCCGCGCTCGCCCACCTGGGTATCGAAGCCGTCCGGCAGCGCGGCCACAAAATCGCGCAGATGCGCCGCCGTCGCCGCGGCGATCACCTCTTCGCGGCAGGCTCCCGGTTTGGCGTAAGCGATGTTGTGATACAGGCTGTCGTTGAACAACACTGCCTCCTGCGGCACGATGCCGATATGGGCGCGCAACGTATCCTGGCTCAGGCCTCGGATATCGACACCGTCGATCAAGATTGCGCCTTGCCCGACATCGTAAAAACGGAACAGCAAGCGCGACAGCGTGGACTTGCCGGCGCCGCTGGGCCCGACCACCGCCAATGTCTTGCCGCCGGGTATCTCCAGGCTCAGCCCGCTCAGAATCGGCCGCTGGCCATCATAGGCAAACGACAGCGCCTCGAAACGGACCGCCGGACAAGACGCCGACAAAGCCTGGGCATCCGGCGCGTCCATCACCTCCGCCCGCACGCCCAGCAGCTTGAACATGCGCTCGATGTCGATCAACGCGTGTTTGACCTCGCGATAGACAAAACCCAGAAACGTCAGCGGCCCGTACAGCTGGGTGATAAAGGTAGCCACCAGCACCACGTCGCCTACCGTCATGCTTCCGGCGACGACGCCTTGCGCGGCCAGCACCATGATCCAGCTGATGCCGCAGGCGATGATGGCCGCCTGGCCGGCGTTGAGCAAGGACAACGCCACCTGGTTCTTGATCGCGGAAGCCTCCCAGGCCGCCAGATTGCGGTCATAGCGCGCGGCTTCATGCGCCTCGTTGCCGAAATACTTCACCGTTTCATAATTGAGCAAGGCGTCGATAGCCTTGGCGTTGGCTTGCGAATCCAGCTCGTTCATCCGCCGCCGGTAGCCGCTGCGCCACTCGGTCACCAGCAGGGTATAGACGATATAGCTCGCCATCGTCGCCAAGGTGACCGCCGCGAATGCCCAGGCATAGCGCTGGAGCAAAATCGCCGTCACCATGCCGATTTCCAGCAATGTGGGCAGGATGTTGAACACGGCGAAGTTAAGCAGAAAGCCTATGCCCTTGGTGCCGCGCTCGATATCCCGGCTGACGCCGCCGGTTTGCCGCTCCAGATGGAAACGCAGCGACAAACGGAGCAAATGCCGGAACACATCCAGCGCCGCCTGGCGCACCGCGCCCTGTATCACTCGGGCGAACACCGCGTCGCGCAACTCTCCCAATACGCCGGACAGCAGCCTGGCCAAGCCATAGCCGGTCAGCGCCAGCACGGGCACGACCAAGGCGGTCGCCGGCATGGACAAGCGATCCACCGCGTCCTTCAGATACAGCGGCACCGACACCGCCGCCGCCTTGCCCAGCATCATGCAGGCCATGGCCAGCAGCACCCGACCCTTGAACCGCCAGATCAAGGGAAACAACATCCACAGCGCGCTTCGCCCCGCCCGGTTTTCGTCTTGCTCGCTCGCCAACATCTCACTCTCGCTTATTTGTCTCGCCTGCTCATCACGCCTAGCCGGCTGATTTGCCGTAACCATGGTTGGCTCCACCCGCCGCTCAGACTCCCGGAGCAGTGCGCCGCGCCAAAGCCTGCCTGTAGGCGTCAGACTGTTGGAATCGCTGCATCTCCGCCGCCAATGTCGCAGCCGCCACTTCCGGCGCGCTTTGCGCCCCGTCCGAGGCCAGCAAAGCGAATAATTCGCCCCAAGTTACGGGAGACACCGCCTCTAAACGCACATCGGCGTCGCGCCGCCTCGCCGCCAGGAAAAAACCCAAGGCATAGAAAGCCAGCGCGATCACTCGCCCTGCCGCCATGCGGCCTTGCTCTGCCGGCGTGGGTTCTGCTTGCAAATAGGCTTGCAGCAAGCTTTGCCCTTGCTCAGGAGTCGAAAACACAAACACGCCCAGCTGCGCCAGATCGAGGTAGGGGTCGCCCAGACCGGCGGTTTCCCAATCGAGGAACAGCACGCGCTGGCCGGACAGCACAATATTTCCTGGGTTTAAATCAAGATGACAGGGCACGCGGGCGTTTTCCCGGCTGATCGCGTCCGCCTCAGCCGCCGCCTGGCAAACCGCCTGGATGACGGCGTCCGGCTGGCTCAAGCCCAGCTTGGCCACCTCGCCGGCCAGGATGTCCGCCAACGGCATGCCGCCATCGAAAGCCTGGCTTTGGTGCAAGCGCCGCAGCGCCGAAGCCATGCGCCGGATGCCCGCGGGGGAACGATCCAGCGCCTCCGCCGCGATGAATTCGGAAATGGTGATGCCGCTGGCCGCATCGGCATAGACCAGCCGCGGAGCCACTCCCAGTGCCGCCGCGCCGCGCCAACACTGCGCCTCGCGCTCAGCGCGCTCGATATGTGCGCTCTGGCGGATGACAAAGCGTTGCCCGCTGGCCTCGAAGCTGAAAATGCGCGCGCCCGACAAACCCTGCGCCAATGGTTGCGGAACGATCCCGGCCTCATCGGGAAACACCTTGTGTATTGCGGCGGAAATCGCCTCTGGTATAGGAAATGACATGGTATGCCTCGTGATTTGGCTCAAGCGACGCCGACAGGCATGCCGGTTCGCGAACACGAGCCAATATATACCATGGTAAAAATTAGATAAAGCATATTACCAGGGTTATAATAATTTTCACCAAGCAGTGCGGCTTAGCCGCCACAGGCCTTCTTGCGCCGCCGCGCGATCTTAACCGCTCGCGCCCGCCAAGGCATCGCGCCGAATCGAAGCGCGCGCGCCGCACACCTTCCCGCGCCAGCAGGGTCAACCATGGAACCATTGCGCCCTCATGCAATAGCGGCATGGCCGCCAGTGCCCAGGCAATCATGATGTGGTGGCGATACAGGTCAGACCGGGGTTGAGTGAGCCTGCTTTGTGCAAGGCACGTCAGAGTGCGCTTTGTTGCTTAAGGCTCAGCCTGCGGACTCCATCAGGGACAGAGGATTGCTCTCAATAAGGTCCGGATATATGGCTGCAATCGTTCCTGCTCTCCATCATGACGTGAGTGCTTGGCAATCGGGGGCGTCCATATATGCATAACCCCGCCCAAGAGTGAGCATCCCCTTTCCCCACGCGGCTTCAGCCCATCGCCGCTACCGCCTCGGTCTTCCGGCAGCCCAGGGCGGTAAAGCGGTTCAACAGCGCAGCGCGCACTTGCAGTTCCGCCCCCTGCCGATCAAAGGTGAACGCCATCACTCGGCTCCCCAGTCACTTGAAACCATGCATCTTCGTTTCCACCAGACTGCGCCGGTGATAGCCGCTCCAGCGTTTCCAGATTCGTCGCCCCAAGCGTTTGCACGCTGCAATCGCCGCGTTGCGGACTTCGCTGCCGGCAATGCTCGACTTCCACGGCTTGGCGTTCTTGCGCGGCGGAATCACTGGCAGGATTCCCCGCTCAAGTCGCATTGCGTAACAACCCTGGGTGTCATACGCGCCATCCAGCGTCGCCGTGGCAACGGGTTCATCCGCCGGCAGCGGCATCAACCACTCCGGCAGTATCGGCGCGTCTCCCGCACCATTGCCAGTCACCTCGATGGCCCGGATTTCCAGCGTTTCGGCATCGATGCCGAGGTGTACCTTGCGCCATTGCCGACGATATTCGGCGCCATGTTTTTTGCGTTTCCACTCGCCTTCGCCGAGAAACTGGACGCCTGTACTGTCAACCAGCAGATGCAGCGGACCGTTGTTGCGGCGATAGCCGATCTTGACCTGCAAAGTGCGCTGGCGACGGCATACGGTGGAGTGGTCCGGCGCCGGCCAGTCGAGCCCCCCCAATTGCAGCAGGCTTTGCGCCATGCCCAGACTCTGGCGCAATGGCAGATTGAACAAGCATTTAATGCTCAGAGGCGCTGTTGCACAAATCCTGAACAGGTCGAGGCCCCCCTTTCCCCAAACGGATTTACGCCACCGCCACCGTGCACGGACGGCCCAGCATGCTGAAGCGGTTCAAGATGGCAGCACGCACTTGCAGCTCTGCCACTTGACCATCGAAACGACGGGCCGTCACCCTTTCCCCCAACCGTTTGAAGCAACCCATTTTGGTTTCCACCAAGCTGCGGCGATGATACCCGCTCCAGTGCTTCCAGATCGCCCGGCCTAGTCGTTTGGTCGCCCGTAGAATCTCGTTGCGCGCCAGCACACCCAGGGAACTTCCTTTCCATGGCCTCGCATTCTTGCGGGTCGGGATGCACCCGATCGCACCCCGCGCGGCAATCGCCTCATGGCACGTCTTGGTATCGAAAGCGCCATCCCCGCTCACAC
>NZ_PQWB01000077.1 GCF_002924365.1 Chromobacterium alticapitis
GATGTCCGGGTTTTCCTGCGCGGCGGCGCGCAGCATGGCGAACAGGCCGCGCAGCGCCATGCCGTCGTCGCTGTCGGGCACGACCAGCAGCAGCCGGCCGGCGGCGCCGTCGCGCAAGTGGGCGAGCAGGGCGGAGGCGTGGCGGACATAGCGCGTAGCGAGGTCGCCGTCGGCGGCCGGCAGGGCGAGCAGACGCGGTTGGCCGTCCAGGGTGGCGGCGCGGCGGAATGCGGCTTCGTCGACTTCGCACAAGAGGACGAGATCGGCGGTATCGAGAGCGGCGGCTTCCGACCAGGCGGGGGCGGCGAGCAGGGTGGCGTGTTCGGCGGCGGCGGGGAGTTCGCGGCTGGCGAAGCCGCTGACGGCGGCGCAGACGCGGCCCAGCTCGTCGCAGAGGGTCAGATCCATTTTCTGGAGCTGTCGTCCGGTGGCGGCGCGGCGGATGACGGCGACGGTTTGCCGGGGTAGCGGGGCCCAGAACTGGAGTTTGTCGATGGAGAACGGCAGCAGGGTGGCGCGCGGCGGCTGATCGTGATGGAAACCGACGCAGGCCTGCAGGGCGCCGTCGAGCAGGCTGGGATGGAGGAGATAGCCGTCGGCCGGGACGGCCTCGGGCAGCGTCAGCCGGGCGAGAACGATATCGTCTCGACGCGACAGCCGCAGGCTGCGCAGTGCCTGGAATGCCGGACCGTAGTTCAGCCCCATTTGCGTGAATGTGGCATAGCAGCCCTCTACGTCCAAGGTCAGGTCGCAGCGGGACTCGAGCGCGGCGAGGTCTTCGACGGGCGCCTCGCCGTCGGCGGACGGCGCGATGTGGCCGCTGCTGTAGACGAGCGCTCCGCCATCGGCGGCCTCCCCATAGATTTCAAACGCGGGCTGGCCGTCCTCCTGTAGCGCGAACCCTATATGCATGGCCAATGAGTCGCCCTCCAGCCGCAGCGGCTGTTGGAAAACCACATGCTGCAATTCGACCGCGCACGACGCCTGCGCGTCCTGGGAGAAGCGGGCGGCAACCAGGGCCAGTTCGAGCTGAGCCGCTGCGGGCAATACCTTGCCGCCCTGGACGACGTGGTCGCGCAACACGAAGTCTTCCGCCGACAGCTCGGCGCTGAAGCGCTGTTCGCTCAAGGTGGAGGTGTTGCGTTGCGCCAGCGGGTGCAGGCGCGCGGGCTCGGTCGAATGGCCGCTTGGCCGGCTGTTTTCCACCCAATAGCGGTCGCGGGCGAAGGGATAGGTGGGCAAGTGCGTCAGGGCGGGAGGGCGCGAGCCGAACAGCGCGTCCCAGTCCAGGTCGTAGCCTGCGCTAAACAGCTCGGCCAGCGCCAGCAGGTGCTCTTGCAAGATTTCGGCCGATACCGTGGGGTCTGCGCATTGTGCGAGCAATTGCTGGCCGTAATGCCGCAAGCTCTTTTGCGCAGTGAAATCGTGGCCGACCTTGCCATGGAAGACATAGGGCAGGGTCTCTTCGGCTTCCCAGGCGCGCAGCGCGTGGCCGGCGTCTTGCACCACGACCGCGGTGCGATGCGCGAAGTGTTGCCGTCCCGCCAGCAGGGTGCGGCTCATCCGCCACATCGCCGCTCGGCTCCACGGTTGTCCACGCAGGGTGGCGCATAGGTCGGCGGTCTTTTGCCGCAAGGCGTCCGGGCTGCGGGCGGACAGAACCAGCAGGAAGAACGCGGGCGCTTCGATCTCGGGCGCCGGCGCGTCATGGCTGGCGAGCACCAGGTGGGCGTTGGTGCCGCTCATGCCGAAAGCGCTGATCGCGCCCAGTCGCGGACGGGGATGGCTGGGCCAGCGGGTCGCCTCGCGATTGAGCCGGAAGGGGCTGTTCGCCCAATCTATGTAGTCGCTCTCCTGTTCGCAGTGCAGGCTGGGCGGTATCAACTGGTGCCGCATCGCCTGTGCCATCGCCACCAGGTTGACCAGGCCCGATGCGGCGAAGGTGTGTCCGACATTCGGCTTGGTCGACGTGATGGCGCAATGCGCGATGTCGCGGTCTCCCAGTTCGGCGAACGCCTCGTGCAGCGAACCGATTTCCACCGGGTCGCCCAGGCGCGTGCCGGTGCCGTGGGCGATCACATAGTCCAGTTCGGCGACATTCACGTGATGCTTGCGGTAAACGTCGCGCAGCAGCCTGGCCTGGGCGCTGCCGCTGGGCGCCATGATGCCGTTGGTTTTGCCGTCGTAGTTGATTCCGCTGGCACGGATCACCGCGTGGATCGGGTCGCCGTCCGCTAAAGCCTGGGACAGTGGCTTGAGCGTCAAGGCGACCACGGCTTCGCCGGGGACCAAGCCATTGGCGCGCTGGTCGAAGGCGTAGGTGCGGCCGTCCGCTGACAGCATGCCGGCCTGGCCTAGGCTGACGAAAATGTCCGGGCCCAGCAGCAGATTGGCCGCAGCCGCCACCGCGACGTCGCATTCGCCCTGTCGCAGGGCCATGCAGGCCTGGTGCACGGCCACCAGGCCCGAAGAGCAGGCGGTGTTGATGGCCATGACCGGGCCGCTCAAATTCAACGAGTAGGCCAAGCGGGCAGCCAGAATGGCGTCGTGGTTGGCGGTGACGTTGCCGCTGCCGGTCGGCAGCCTGAGTTGGTAATCGCCTTGCTCGACGCCGACATACATGCCCACGCGGGCGCGCGCCAGACGCTGGCCGCCCAAGCCCGCGTCTTCCAGCGCGCGCCAGGACTCTTGCAGCAGCAGCCGCTGCCGGGGATCGATCTGCTGCGCGTCGCGCGGCGAAATCTCGAAGAACAGCGGGTCGAACTCGTCGACGCCGGGCACCGCGGCCAGCCATTTGCCGACGGTCTTGCCGGGCATGGCGGGGGCGTCGCTGTAAATGTCTCGCCAGTCGAAGCGCTCGGCGGGAATTTCCCGCACCGTGTCCAGCCCTTGCGCCAGAATGCGCCAGAACTCATCGATATCGCGCGCGTCGGGGAATCGACCGCTCATGCCGATGATGGCGATGGCTTCGCTCTCCGCCGGCGAAGCCGGCGTTGCGCGGGGGGCGGGCGCCGCCGGCGCCGCTTGCGGCGGCGTTTCGCTCTGGCCGGACGCGCCTTGGCCGTAATGCTGGCGAATGCGCGGGGCGTCCTCGCTCAGCAAGCTGTCCGCCACGGCATTCAGGCTGGCGTGGGTATAGAACATTGCCGGAGAAGTGGCGACGCCGTAACGCGCGTTGATGGCGAGGGAGAGTTGCGCCAGGCTGATCGAGTCGAAGCCGTAGCGGGTCATCATTTCGTCCGCATCGATGCGGCCGCGCTCCAGCTTGAGCAAATCGCCAGCCATCGTCTTCAAGTCCCAGACGACGCTTTGCTTGAGATCCAGCCCCTGCAGTTCCGCGCGTGGCGGCAAGCGGCCGGCCGCCGGGCTTGCCGCCGGCAACAGCCGCGCCACCTTGTCGTATTCGCCGGCCAGCAGGACAGGGTGGCTCGCGCCGCCAGCCAGCAGGGTTTCGAACCAGGTCAGCGCAAGGTCGGTGTCCAGCGCGACCAGGCCGCTGGCTGCCAGGTAGCGTTCGGCCGCCTGGTCCGATTGCCGCATGCCGCCATCGCGCCAAAATGGCCAGGCGATGGCGATGCTGCGTCCGCTGGCTTCGCCGCGCTCGACGCGGGCTTGGCGCAGCCTGGCGTGGGCCAACAGGAAGCGGTTGGCCATCGCGTAGTCGCAAGCGCCGAAATCGCCGAGCACCGCGGACAGCGAGGAGAAATGGCAGAAAAAGTCCAGGCTCAGCCCCGCCGTCGCCCGCTCCAGCGCCAGCGCCCCCGCGATCTTGGCGTCCAGCACCGCCCGCCGCTCGGCGGGCAACGCGTCGGCCAGCGCCGCGTGGTGGAGGCGGCCTGCCACGTGCACCACGCCATGCAGGGCGCCGAAACGAGCCAGCGTCTGCCGCACCGCTTCGTGGACGGCATGCTGGTCGGCGATGTCGCTCTGCAGATAAATCGCCTCGCCTCCTAAGGCCGCCAGCTCGTCCAGGCTGCGTTGTTTTTCCTCGTCGAGCGGACCGCTGCCCAGTAGGGCCAGCTTGGCCGCATGGCGCTTGGCCAGATGCCGGCTCAGCAACAGACCGATGTGGCCGAGCCCGCCGCTGATCAGATATACCCCGCCGCGCCGTAGCGCCTGGCCGTCTTGCGGCGCGGGCAATGGACTCAGACGGGATTGATGGCGGGCCTCGTTGCGATACAGGACGCTGTCCTCCATGGCGCGACCCGCTTCATCGGCGATGCGGGACAGCATGAAGTCGTCATCGGCCGCGCCGTGGAAGATCGCGCAGCGTAGCGAAGGCGCGGCGCGGCGGCGGGTGCGTTCCGTCCCCAGCCAGGCTTCGAGCCGCGCGAGCTCGTTGTCGTCGCGCGCGCGGCCGGCCAACAGCAGCTGTCCGCAATCGCTGGGCAGCGCGGATAGCAAGGGCAGAAGGCAGCCGCCGTCGCGGACGTACTCTTGCTCGCTCAAGGGCCAAAGGCAAAGCGCGGCGTCAAACGTCCCCAGGGCGGCCAGACCGGCGGCCGGAGACGCCGGGTCGATGACCTCGATGGTTAGGTTTTGCTCGCGCCAACGCGCTTGCGCTTGCGGATGCGTTGCAAACATTGGCCGGCAGGCCGCGTGCCGTTCGGTCAGCAAGGTCGACAGGGCCTGCTGTTGTCGCGGTGTGGAAACCAGGCACAGCGGGGCGTCGGGCCAGCGCGACGGCGCTTGCGTCGCGGGCTGGGCTTGCCAATCCTCCTGGTATAGCCAGACCGGCGGCGGCGCTTGCGGCGGCGCCGTGTCAAGCGTTGCCCAGTAGCGTTCCTTGGCGAAGGGATAGCCGGGCAGGGGGAGGCGCCGCGGAGCCGGGCCCGCCTGATAGAGCGCGTCCACGTCAAGCTCACCGGTGCGCAGCCAGCGCGCGGCTTGCGCGCAGAGCGGCGATGCGCCGGCGGCTTGCGATGCGTCGAGGTAAAGATCGGGAGAGGGGCGCCGTTCGAGGAATGCGGTCAACGCGTTTCGCGCTTGCTCCGGCGTCGATGCCTCTATCGCCAGCCGGCACTTCAGGGTCTCGCGGCCGACCTGCAAGGTATAGGCGACATCGCGCAGTGTGCCGGCGGGCCTCGCGCTTGCGCTGAGGACGCGCAACAGACTGGCGGCGTATTCGCGCAACCGTTCGTCGTCCATGGCAGACAGCATCAGCAGCACCGGGCCGCTCGAAGAGGCGTTGGCGTCTGCCGCTTCGGGCAAATATTCCTCGACGATGAGGTGAGCATTGGCGCCGCCGGCGCCGAAGGATGAAATGCCGGCGACGCGCGGCAGCTCGGCGCCGTTATCCGCATGCTGGCGCGGCCAGTCTTGCAGGCCTTGCACCACGGTAAACGGCGTGGAGGCGAAATCGATGCGAGGATTCAAGCGGGCGCTGTGCAGACTGGGAGCCAGCTGACCGGCGCGCATTTGCAGCAGCACCTTGGTCAGACCGGCGATGCCGGCGGCGCTTTCGGCATGACCGATATTGCTTTTCACCGAGCCGATGCGGCAGCTTGCGACGCCGCGATGTTGGTCGCCGAAGGCCTGGCTCAGGCCGGCGATTTCGATCGGATCGCCAAGCGCCGTGCCAGTGCCGTGAGCTTCGATATAGCCGATGCGGCTTGGGCTTAGGTCGGCGCGCGCCAACGCCGCGCGAATGACTTCGGCGTGCGCGGCCGGGTCGGGCACGGTATAGCCATTGGTCCGTCCGCCATGGTTGATGGCGCTGCCGCGGATCAAGCCATAGATATGGTCGCCGTCGGCCAGGGCGCGGGACAGTGGCTTGAGCAGCACCGCGCCCACGCCTTCGGCGGGCACGAAGCCATCGCCGCCCTCGCCGAAGCTGCGGCAGCGGCCATCGCTCGACGACATGGTCAGCATGGCCTGGGACACGTATTTGCTGGGGTGCAGAGACAAATTGACGCCGCCGGCCAGCGCCCAGTCGCAATCGCCCGCGCGCATGCTTTCCACGGCCAGATGCAAGGCGGTCAGCGAGGACGAGCACATGGTATCCACCGCCAGGCTGGGGCCTTTGAGGTCGAGCGCATAGGAAACGCGGTTGGCGATGGCGGAGAAAGAGCCGCTGAACGGCAGATCCGGCCCCAGGCTGGGATATAGCTGGTACTCGCCGTACATGACGCCGACGAAGACGCCGACCCGGCTCTGGCAGCCGCGTCGCAGGCTGTCGCGGTTGTAGCCGGCATCCTCCACCGCATGCCAGGCGGTTTGCATGAACAAGCGAATCTGCGGGTCGGTCAACGCCGCGTCGCGCGGCGACATATTGAAGAATAGCGGGTCGAAGGCGTCGACATCGCTTAGGAAGCCGCCCCATTTGCTGTAGGTGCGGCCTGGCTGGCCGCGCTCGGACGAGAACACCGCCTGATGATCCCAGCGCGGCGGAATCTCCTCGACGCAATCCTCCCCCTGGCTGAGCCGGCGCCAGAACTCGTCCAGCGAGTCCGCTTTGGGGTAGCGTCCGCTCAGCCCCACGATGGCGATGGGTTCCCTGGCGTCCGCCGCCACGGCGCGGGCTTGCGGGCGCGGCGCCGCCATGGACAGGCCGTCCAGCCGGCGCGCCACATCTTCCAGCGAGCGGCATTCGAAGAACAGCGTCGGGGGCACCGAACCCAGCCTGTCGGTCAGCGCGCGGGTCAGCGATTCCATCATCAGGGAGCTCAGCCCAAGCTCTTCAAGCCTGGCGTGCATGTCGATGCGCCGCAAGGGCAGTTCGGTGACGCGGGCCACTTCGCGCAGCAGGAAGCCGCGCAAGGATTTGGCGTCGCCGCTCGCGTCGGCTGGCGCGGCGCTGGGCGCATCGATCCAGTGGCGAACCGGCGCGAACGGATAGCCGGGCAAGGCCAGCCGTCTTGGGGGGCGGCCGTCGGGACGCGGGCCTGCGGCCGGAGCGCCGGCGACCCAGGCTCGCGCCTGGATTTGCGCATCGTCGTTGGCGGAGGCGGAGTCGGGCGCGTCGGCGGCGGCGCGTCCAGACAGGGTGGCAAAGCCTTCTCCAGCGGTGTCCTGCTGGGCGGACAGCCAGCATGACAAGGCCCTGCGCAGCGCGGCGCCATCTTGTGCGATGATGGCCAGCCGCTGGGGGAGGGCCGCGCGGCCCTGGGCCAGGGTGAAGGCGATATCGTCCAGCGCCAGCTCCGTTCGCGCCGACAGAAAGTCGAACAGTTCTCGCGCCAGCGCGCGCAGCCTTTCGTTGTCGGCCGCGCTTAGCGCGATGCATTGCGGGATGCCGGATGGTTCCGGCCTCTGCGGGCACAGATCGGCGGCCGAGGGTTCGGCGATGAGCAGTTGGCCGCCGGTCCCCGCGGCACCCTGGGCGTTGATCATGGCGATGCGGCGGCGGTCTCCGGCCTGCCAGTCCAGCTGGCTGCGGGCGATGGCCAGTCGGTCATCGTCGGCGATCAGCGGATTGGCGGGCTCGCTGTTCAAGGAGGGATAGATCGCGCCATCGCGAAACTGGGCCAATACCTTGAAGAGCTGCGAGAACAGCGAGGCGGATTCGAGGTGGCCGACATTGCCCTTGACGCTGCCGACGCGGCAGGGCGCGCGGCGCGGCGCGGCGCAGAACACGCTGCGCAGGGCCTCAATCTCGGCGGCGTCGGCCAGGCTGGCGCCGGGCGCGGCCGCTTCGATGTAGTCGATGTCTTCGGCCGCCAGGCCGGCGCTGGCCAGCGCTTGGCGCATGCACTGCGCTTGTCTGGACGAGACGGGCGCGCCGAAGCGCGAGGCGCGGGCGCTATGGCCGATGGCGCTGCCCAGAATCAGGCCGTGAATCTGGTCGCCGTCGCGCCGTGCCGCGTCAAGCGGCTTGAGCAGGATGACGCCTACCCCTTCACCGGGCGCCCAACCGTCGGCGGCGGCGGAGAACGGCCGGCTCACGCCGGAGGCCGACAGATAGTTCGAGTCGGCCAGCATGCGCAAGTGGTAAGCATGCGAGATCAGGTTGACGCCGGCGACCAGCGCGAGCTCGCATTCGCCGCGCAGCAGGCTTTCCCGCGCGAGGTGGACGGCGGCCATGGCCGAGGAGCAGGATGTGTTGACGGCGATGCTGGGGCCGCCGAAGTCGAAGAAGAAGGAGAGGCGATTGGCGAGCGAGGCGTGATAGGACGCTTCCCGAATTTGGCCATCCTGGCGCCATGCCTCGACGCCGTGGCTTTGATAGTCGTTCCACATCGCGCCGACGAATACCGCCACGCGCTTGTCGGCGGCGCGCAGCGTCGCCGCGCTGTAGCCGGCGTTTTCTAGCGCGGACCAGGCCGTTTCCAGCAACAACCTTTCCTGCGGATCCAGTCGCTTGGCTTCCGCGGGCGAGATATGGAAAAGCTGGCTGTCGAAGCGGTCGATGCCTTCCAGATACCCTCCCGGCGGCAATGCGCCGTTGCCGGCGAACAAGGCCGCGCGTTCCGCGCTGGGCGGCGCGATGGCGCTGCGGCCGCCGCGCAACAGCGCGGCATAGCCATCGAGCGAGTCCGCGCCGGGCATCCGTCCCGCCAAGCCTATGATGGCGACGCCGCGCTTGTCCTCGACGGCGAGCGGCATTTGCGCATCGGCGGTACGCAGCAGACGAGGGCGCGCTGTCGAATCCGGCCATGGCCCGCCTACCAGACTGTGCAGCGGCTCTACTTCGAAGGCATCGGCGATGCGGTCGAACAGCAGTCCGCCGATAGGGCACAGCCCCAGGCCGAAATCCGCCTGGTAGCGCACCCAGTTTTGCGCGGCGGCCCCGGCGGCGAGCAGGTCGAACCGCTCCGCTTGCGCGTCTGGCAACGCAGCATGCCGTTTTGCCGGCATCAGGAACAGCGCGAAGGCGCATGTCTTGAAGTGCTGCCGGTTGTACGGCGTGTACGCCAGCGCCAACTGATCGGCGGAGAGCGCCGCCAGCCAAACCAGTTGATGGCGCTCGGCGTCGTAGCGGTAGCAGCCTTCCGCCAAACCGTCGATGGCGCCTTCCCGCAGCCATGCCCGGATCTCGCACCCGCCCAACGCCAACGCGTCCGGCGCCAATGCGAGCCGCGCGGCAGCGCTGTCTCGGCTTCTGGCCAGACTGAGCAGCCCGCCCAACGCGTCCAGGCTGAGTTTGGTGTCGGTGAAGCGGCGCCGGCTGGCGCGCAAACGATATTCCGGCCAGTCGAAACTGCCGCCAGGCAAGGGGTGGCGAGCCGCCGACGCGTCGAAACGGCGGAATTGCCGCTGCTCGGCGCGGATGGCCGCTTCCTCTCCCTTGTTCGCCGCGACTTCGCCCCAGTTCGTCGGCTGCCGTTCGGGACAGAGCAAGCGCGAGGCGCCGTCAGGCGCCGGCAAGGCGGGCAGAGCGCCGCCGTCATCTAGAAACGCGGCGAGTGGGGCCCGGCGCGGCGAGCCGGGCCGGCCGAGCAGCAGCACCTGAATGATCCGCTCGTCATCGGATAGGCCCAGCCAGCCGTGTAATCTGTCTGAGGCCAGCCAGGCGGCAGGCTCCACGGTTATTTGCTTGGACTGGCGGGGATCGCGCAGCAATTGCTGCATATAGCCGGCTTCCAGCAGCAATAGGCCGGCGCCGGCATGGCCGTAAATAGGCAGGATGGCGCGGGTGGCCGCCACGAGGAACACCGACGCCCGCGACTGGCCAAGCAGCGGCGCGTCGTAGGCGCTGAAATTGTCGGGCTGGAGGATCGAGGCGGCTGCGCCAGCGCCCGCGCCAACATCTATGAGTGCATGGCGAACCGGGTCGTAGTAGTACACGCCGCCGGATAGGCCGGCTACCGCGCCGGGCTTGAGCGCCACATAGGCGCGTACGGCGTTGAGGCCGCCACTGGAGGGATAGAGGTATTTGGCGGAATTTGCGCCGTTTTCCTGCCCCGCCCGCAATTGGCCCAGCCAGGCGGCGAAACGCTCCAGCGGCATGGGTTCGTCGGACGGGGAAGAGGCCGTATCGCCTTGATCTGGCCTGGCCCAGTCTTGCAGGTCCGGCTCGCGCAAAGGCACGACGGCGGACAGCCGCGGCAGCAGGTAGTCGGTCAGGCTGGCCAATGTCGGCGAATTCAGCAGGGCGTCCACGGGAATGCCCACCGCGTAGCGCTCGCGCACGGCCTGGACGATCTGGGTCAGCGTCAGCGATGTCGCGCCCAACTCGAACCAGTCCTCGTCTTGTCCTATGCTGTCTCGGCGCAGCAAGCCGCAGACTAGTTTCTGCAGTTTGCCCGGCAATTCACGCCGCAGCGGGTCGGCCGCGCCGCCGCGCATCGGCTTGTCTTGCGGCGCCGGTTCGATGACGGGAAGGCGCGCGCGCAGGAAACCGAAGATGCCGTTCAGCGTGGGTTGATCCAGCAACGCGTCCACCGGCACGACGCCGCCGGTCAGTTCTTGCGCGGCATGAGCAATACGTATCAGGGTCAGCGAAGTCGCGCCCAGGTCGAACAGGTCGGCGTCGTTTTCCACCGGCGTGCCGCCCAGGGTGCCTTGAATGGCCGCGCGCAAGGCTTCGCGCAGGTCATCGGCCGATAGCGCCCGTTGCGGCGCGGGCCGGGGCTCGAAGGCCTCGGCGAGGGGCGCCGCATCCAGCGGCCAGGGCAGGCTGCGTCTATCCAATTTGCCGTGAACGCTGACCGGCATCGTCGGCAGCGTGGCGACCAGGCTGGGGACCATGTAATCGGGTAACTGTTCGGCGGCGAAACGGCGGATATGCTTGGCGTAGGCGGCGCCGTCTTGGGGCGGGTCGGTCTCCACATAGGCGACCAGCTTGGCGTCGCCTTCTTCCTCGCCCCTGACCGTCACCGCGGCGTCGCGCACACCGGGATAACGACGGAGCACGGTTTCGATCTCTCCCAGTTCGAGCCGTTGTCCGCGCAGCTTGACCTGGAAGTCGATTCTTCCTAGATATTCCAGATTGCCGTCCGGCAGCTCGCGCACTCGGTCGCCGGTGCGGTACAACCGCGCGTCCGGATGCTCGGGGTCCGGCACGAAGCTGGCGGCGGTGAGGTCGGGACGCCGCAAATAGCCGCGGGCCAAGGCCACGCCGCCTATGTGCAGCTCGCCCTCTTCGCCGGGGGAAACCGGCCGGCCGGATGGGTCGAGCACTTTGAGTTCCACATTGCTGATCGCCTTGCCGATGGGAACCTTGCCGTCGGGACGCTGCTCGCAGGTCCAGTGGCTGACGTCGACCGCCGCTTCGGTGGGGCCGTATAGATTGTGCAGCCGGCCGGGCATCACTTCGAAATAGCGCGTCATGACGGCGTGGGGCAGCGCCTCGCCGCTGACAAAGACATCGCGCAAGGAAGGGCTGCGCCCCGCGTCAGGCTCCTCTAGGAAGAAACGCAGCATGGAGGGGACGAAATGGCAGACGGCGATGCGTTGCTCGCGTAGCGTCCGCGCCAAGTAATGAGCGTCCTTATGGCCGCCGGGTGCCGCCATTACCACGACGGCGCCGGTCAATAGCGGCCAGAACAGCTCCCAGACCGACACATCGAAGGTGATCGGCGTTTTCTGCAAGACGCGTTCGCCCGGCTGCAGCTGGTATTGCGCTTGCATCCAGAGCAGCCGGTTGGCCACCGCGCCATGCGGCAGCATGCAGCCCTTGGGCTGGCCGGTTGAGCCCGAGGTGTAGAGCACGTAGGCGAGATCGTCCGGCGAGGACAGCGGCTCGACCGGCGTGACGGGATAGCGGTCGAGAAAAGCGGCTTCGCTGTCCAGGCTCAGTACGGTGTCAATTCCGCCCAGGCTGGCCCAGCGCGTCGCGTAGGGCTGCTGGGTGAGCAGTACGAAGACTTCCGCATCCGAGGCCATGAAGGACAGCCGGGCCTGGGGCAGGCCGGCATCCAGCGGCAGATAGGCGCCGCCCGCTTTCAGGATCGCCAAGAGCGCGACCATCAAATGCACGCTGCGATCCATGGTCACGCCGACGACCACATCGGGGCCCACGCCCATTTCCCTGAGGAAATGCGCGCAACGGTTGGCGCGGGCGTTCAGCTCGGCGTAGCTCAGCCAGCCGCGCTCGTCGCATACCGCCTCCGCCTCGGGCGTCAGCTTGGCTTGTTCCTCTATCAGCGTGTGCAGGCAATGCTTCCACGGCGCCTGGTTTGCGTCGCGCAACGTCGAACCCGTCAATTCCATCATGTGTCGTACCCTCTGAATGCTTGATCGTTCTTTATCGAGTTGCGTCAGCGCGGCCGGCGCGGATCAGCAAGTCGGCGTCGGAATCGCCCCATGCGGCCGGATCGTCGGCCAGACGGGTCAGAAGACGCATATACCCTTGGAACATCTCTTCAATCTGCGACGGCTCGTATTCCGACGGCAGATAATCCCAGGCGCAATGCAGCCCTTCGCGCCGCGGCACGCTGATATTGTCCAGATGCACGCCCGGCGTTTTGCTTTGCGCCGCGCCGACCGACCATTCGCCTTCGTCCGGCAGCCGCAAGGCTGGCATGACGCTGGTGAATACCACCGGGTAATGCAGCCCTCTGCTCCGCGCTTGGCGTCGCAAGGCGGCGAGGCCGCTGAGCGGGCGCTGCGCCAGATCCGAGCTCAATTGCGCGGCGACGTCTCGAACCCGGCGCTCGAACGGCAGGGCCGCGCCGTCGTGAGCGACCCAGGCCAGCGCGGTGAAGTCGCCGAGCGCATCGTCTATCGGCGGGTCGGTCGCCAGCCGGTCCCAGTTGGGCGCGACCACGGCCAAAGGCTGCCGCTGGCTCCAGGCGGACAGGGTCTCCAGGTATGCCGCCAATAGAATGGCGTCGGGCGCCACCTGCATGGATTCGGCGTGTCGGCAAAGCGTCGGCCAGCCATAGAGCAGGCCCTCCACCCGGCGGTGATGGGCATCGCCGGATACCGCGGCGCGGCGTCGCGGCAAGGGGGGGGCCTTGGGCAGCGCGGCGAATTTTTCTTTCCAATAATCGGTTCGGCCGCTGCGCATCGTGTCTGCGACGGCCATCCGATAGGCGCGGAAGTCGGCTTGCGGCGCGGTGAGGGGAAGGTGCGGGTATTGATAGGCCTGTAGCAATTGATTGAGCAGTTGCATGATGCTGCGGCCATCGGCGATCAGCATGTCCACCGCCGCGTGCAGCCGGCTGCGCCGGCCAGGTAGATGGGATACCCGCAATTCGAAGAACGGCCAGCCGTCCAGCGGAGCATTGCGCGAGACCATTTCCCGCCGAGTCGTGGCCAGAGTCTGTTCCCGCTCCTGCTCGGATTGCCGGCTGCAGTCCATGATCCGGATCGCGTAGTTTGGCGCGGCGGGCTGTACGCGCTGGGTGCCGTCCGCGCCGATGACGGCGCGCAGCATAGGGTGAATCGCCATCAGAGAGGCCCAGGCGCGTTCCAGTCGACCGACATCCAAGGCCTCGGCTTCGAGCTCCTGATAATACTGGCAGCTGAGACCCGAGCCGTTTGGGCCGCTACGGCCAAACGCGTAGGCCAGCTGTTGATCGCTCAGCGGGAAAGGCGCGGCCGCATGAGAGTGATCGGGGCGCAAGCGCAGCGCGGGCGGTGCGGCGAGGGCAAGCTCAAGGCGAGGGCGCTGCCAACCCTCGGCGTCCAGTTGCTGTTCTATCAGCCGACGATAAGCGTCGAACATGGCCTCGATCAGGCCCGGCGCGTAATAGCCGATCGCCACGTCCCAGCTCAGTTGCAGAGAGCCGTTTTCCTCCACCAGCTGGTGGTCGAGCAACACCTGGGGCGTCTGGTTGAGCATGTGGCTGATCGGCCAGGGCGTCTGCCCGTCGGCGGCGGCCGCGCTGTTGAGCATGGAAGTGAACACCACGGGCAGGCGGATGTCCGCCGCCGCCTGCTTGCGCAGCTTGAGCTCGCGCAGCACGCGCACGCCGCTGATCCGTAGATGATCCAGCGCTTGCCACAGCTCGTTTTGCCTGGCGCGGATCAATTGTGCCAAATCCGCTTGCGGCAGGGGCTCCGCCACGAAGAAATGGGTGGACAAGGCGGGGCCTACCAGGCTGGCGAGTTCTGGGTGCGCAATCAGGCGGTTGGCATGGGTCAGGATCAGCGTGAAGCGCGGATGATCCGACCAGGCCGCCAAGACTTCGCAGAACAGCGTCAGCAGCAGCGAAGTCGTGGTCGCCTCGGCCTGCGCCGCGCGCTTTTTCAACCGTTCGAACTGCGCCGGCGTCAGATCGTGGCGCAGCCGCACGCGCGCGAATTCCGGCTTGGCGGCGGCGGGCAGCGCCGGTCCGGCCGGCATCTCGTCCAGCCGCTGCATCCAGAACGCCAGATCCTGTTGCGCCGCGGCCTCGTCCTCCATGGTTTTGAGGGCGAATACATAATCGCGGAAAGTCAGCGTGGCTTCTCCGCCGATGGACTCGGGTTGCGCGTAGGCGGCAGCCCACTCTCGCAGCAGTTGGTATAGCGAGGGGCCGTCGACGATCAGTTCGTCTATGCCGAAGTGCAGCACGTGGCGGTTGTCGGGATGAATGGTCAGGCGCGCTTCGAAGCGCGGCCAGCCCGCCGCGTCGAACTGCCGCGTCGTCATCCCCGCGCGCAACGATGCCTGGCGCGCCTCGCATTCTTGCGGCGTGAGACGGCGCAGATCGGCGGCGCGTATCCGGTACTCATCCACTTCGGGCAGTACGCGCTGGCGGCCGTCTGGATCGATCACCGCGCGCAGCATGCCATGGCGCGCGATCAGTTTGTTCAAGGCGCGCGTCAGCCGCGCCGGGTCGGCGCGGTTGCCCAGCTCCAGTTCTAGATAAATATGCGCGCACACTCGCTCCGCCGCCGGGCCTAGCGAGCGGCCCACCAAGAAGGATTCTTGAATGTCGGTCAGCGGAAAGGGCTCGAACCTTTCCTCCGGCCGCGGCTGTAGAGACGGTTGCCGCGCGGCGCCGACAGACTGCGGGGCCAATTCGAGCAGGCGGCCCAGCGTCAGCGCCGGGTCGGCCAGTGCGGCGATAGGCAGCGCCTCCCCCAGCGCCTGCTCCAGCGCGAACTTGAGCGTCATCGCATGCAAGGAATGGAAGCCCAGTTCGCGCAAGGCGCGATTCGCCGGTTCTGCCGTCACGGCTCTGCCCAGCACCAAGCGCAGCTGCTCGCGGACGATCTCCTCCGTCGACGACGGGGCCGCCGCGGCCACGACTTCGGGCTCGATGGATGCGGACGACGCATCGAGCAATTCGACCCAGTGTATTTGACGCGCGAAGGGGTAATTGGGGAGATCGGCCAGCGCCGGCTTGGCTGGGTGCAGCCGAGCCCAGGGGATGTCCCCGCCTTGCGCCCACAACAGCGCGAGCCGTGCCAGATCGCGCTGCGTCAACAGTTGTTCGGCGATGGTCGAGGCCAGGTCGCCGCTGATGAGTTGCGCCAGCGCATCCGAAGCGTTATCCCTGTCGGCCTGATGCAGCGCGGGCGCGTCAGTCGGCATCGGCTCGCCGCGCCGCGCCGCGAGAAAGGCTTGCAATCCCTTGATGACGTCGGTCGGCGAATGGGCTGCCCACGCGAGTCGGCAAGGTAAGGCTTGGCGCGAGGTTTGCAGCGTATAGGCGATGCCGGCCAGGGGGAGTTCGGGATGGCGCTCGAGATGCGACAGCAGTCGGTCGGCCATTGCATCGAGTTGCGGACGCGAACGGGCCGACAAAACGATCACCTGTCCGGCCGTCTCGGCCGGATAGGCCTCCTGCTGTGGCGGCGCCTCCTCCAGCACCAGGCTGACATAGCTGCCGCCGGCGCCGAAAGAGTTGATCAGCGCCCGGCGGGGGGCATCGGCGCGCCAGTCGGCCAATTCGGTCTGTAATCGGAAGGGGCTGGCGGCGAAGTCGATGTGGGGGTTGCGCTCGACGGGCGCAAGCGTCGGCAGCAACTCGCGCCGCCGCAGCTGAAACACCACCTTGCTGAGCTGCGACATGGCCGATGCGGCTTCGGCATGGCCTATGCCTGCCTTGACCGAACCCAAGGGGATACGCTCGCCGGCGGAGGAGAACACCTTGGCCAAGGCCAGTGCCTCTACCGCGTCGCTGACCGCGCCGCCATTGGCGGCGGCCTCCACATAGCCGATATCGCGCGGGGAAAGCCTTGCGTTCTCCAGCGCGGCCGTCATCGCCCGGATCTGCGCTTCCATATTGGGCTGCATGTATTGGCGATCGCCGCCGCTGTGGCAGAAGGCGCTGCCGCGGATCACCGCCAGCACCGTATCGCCATCGCGCAGTGCGTCCCGCAAGGGCTTGAGCAAGGCCAGCCCCGCGCCTTCGGCCGGCAAATAGCCGTCGCCGGCGCCGAAGCTGCGCGAGTCGCTCGCGCTGCCGAGCAGCTGCCATTGGCTGAGGCCGATGTATTTGTATGGGTGGATGGACAAGTTGACCCCGCCCGCCACGGCGACCGAGCACTCGCCGGATCGAAGCGACTGGCATGCTTGATGTATCGCTACGGCAGAGGAGGAGCACATGGTGTCGACCGCCACGCTCGGCCCTTCGAAGCCGAAGGCGTTGGAGATCCGGTTGGCCATCGCGCTGGTCGAGGTGACGAGCATGGCGGGGTTGAAATGGGTTTCCGCGTAGGAGGAGCGGTACTGTTGGTACATCGAGCCGACCCACACGCCGACGCGGCCGCGATGGCGCGCGCGCAGCGCGGCGGGGGTATAACCGCCGTTTTCCAGCAGCGCCCAGGTCTGCTCGAGCATGATGCGGCATTGCGGATCCAGCGCCGCCGCGTCGCGCGGCGAGATGTTGAACAGCTCGGCGTCGAACCCGGCCACATCGTCGAGGAAGCCGCCCCATTTGCAATAGCTTCTGCCGATCACGCCCTTGCGCGCATCGAAGTAGCGCGCCACGTCCCAACGCTCGGGCGGAATGTCTTGAATGCAATCTCGACCGGCGCGCAAATTGGTCAGGAAGTCGTCCAGCGTCGCAGCCTGCGGATAGCGGCCGCTTAGGCCGATGATCGCGATGTCTTTTTCGTCGACCTCGGGCAGGGCGGCGGCTTGCGGCAAGGGGGAAGCGATTTCGGCGCGCGGCGCGACGGCCGCCGCTGCCGCCCGGGGCGATCCGCCGGTCTCGCGGGCTGCGAAGTAGCCGGCCAGATCGGCCAGCGTGCCGTACTCAAACAACAGGGTTTTCGGCAGGGGGCCGAAGTGCGTCTCCAAATCATCGATCAATGCCATCATCATGATGGAGTCGACGCCGTAGCGCGCGATCGGCGCCTGTGCGTCCAGCCGCGCCGGCGGCATTTTCAGCCGCCGGGCCAGGATGTCCGCGAGGCGAGTCCGCAGGGCGTCGATATCGGCGCCGGTCGAGGCGCGCGTGTCCACGGCTTGAAGAGAGGGTTTGCGGGCAACGAGGGACGCGCGCTCGGCGAATAGCCCGGATTGCAACTTGCCGGCGTCGCCGTGCAACACCAGGCATTGCGGCTGCCGCCCCGCCAGCGCGCGAAGCAGCGCGGCGAGGCCGGCCGCCGCGGGTAGCGGACTCATGCCGGTGGCGTCGGCCATGCGCGATAGCGTCAAGGCGTCCACT
>NZ_PQWB01000078.1 GCF_002924365.1 Chromobacterium alticapitis
CAGCGTGGCCGTGCAAGATCCGCGACAAGGCGGCCCGGGTCACTCCCAGCTTACGGGCAGCTTCCGTCACGCTGATGCCTTCCAGCCATTCTTGCAACACCTCGCCTGGGTGTGCAGGGTTGTACATGCTGCTCATGCTGAAAACTCCTAGCAATAACCTTGACTGCTCCGAGTCTAGTAAAGCATGCGAGCTCCCGCCTGGTTAGACCGTGCTTGAGGGTTTCGTGCTTGGAAAATATTTTGCTTTCTAGCGCACCAAATCGCTTCATATTGGCAGACGACAACCATTCATGACAAAATCCTAAAAAGACTATCATCTATCAAGACTCACCCCTAACAATTGCGAGACCAGCTAGAAGTTGCAGGAGATACCGCTTTTAGTTCTCACCATAGAAACCCGACTTCCTAGCAAAAATTCAGAACCTAGCATCCACACCAAGCCCAACCGGGTACCCTGAGGAGGCTCAATGGCCGTCGTGAATCGTTCCAAGCTAGTGCGCATCACAGTACGCAATATTGGCTGTATCGGCAATGACGGGGTCGAAATCGAACTAGACAACGTGGTCTGCTTAGTCGGCAAAAACAATGCCGGCAAATCCACCATCTTGCGCGCGTATGAGCTAGCCAAAGGCTCAGCCGCCTTCGACCTAGCGAAGGATCGCTGCCAATACGCTCCTGAAGACCAGCCATCTGAAGTATTGCTCGAGGTGCATATACCAGAGGGCATTGGAAATGTCGATGCCAAATGGAAAACTGAGAAAAATGGCCTACTGATCGTCAAAAGCCGATGGCAGTGGACAGGCCCAAGCTACCAGAAGGTACGCACGACTTGGGACCCAACAGGTGGACCCGATGGTGACGGAGCATGGGCCGATGAAGGGAAAGCCGGAGGCGCAGATCCCGTTTTCAACTCCAGGTTGCCACGTCCTCTACGCATTGGCTCGCTAGATGATGCCGCGAAGACCGAGGAGATGCTACTAGCCCTCGCTCTAGGGCCACTTCTTGCAGACCTCGAGAAGGAGCGCATCAACCCGGAATCCGATCTCTCCAAGGCGATCTCCAGCGTATCTGATCACCTTAACATTCTTAGCGACGCACACGAAGAGCATTTCAATACCATCGCTAGCCGTGTCGCGACTGGCTTCAAGGGCGTGTTCCCTCAACTGGACGTCAGACTAAAGATTGGTGCGTCCCCATTGGTCCCGAAGCTTGGTGATCTGATTAAAGGAGGATCAAGCCTCAAAGTCCAAGATGGTGCCGCCGAAACAGCGCTTGTCCAGCAGGGTACGGGTGCCCGACGCGCACTCTTCTGGTCAATGCTTCAAGTTCACAACGAGTTGTCGCGAGACAAAGAAGTCCGACAGGACTACCGGAAGCGACTCGAGAAAGAGATTGGCGAAGCTGAGAAAAAACAAGGGAAAGCGAAGGAAGCAGACAAGCCCGCTCTGGACGAAGTTGTCGCCACACTCAAAGCTCAGCTTGACTCCCTCGATGGAGGAGCGCCAATTCCAGACAGCCCTGACGATCCAGCTTTTCCTGGCTACCTACTGCTGATCGACGAGCCAGAGAATGCGCTACATCCAATGGCAGCACGAGCAGCACAGCGCCATCTGTATGAGTTAGCAGAAAGCCCCGATTGGCAGGTCATTATGACAACCCATTCTCCCCACTTCATCAATCCGTTCCTGGATCACACCACCATCGTACGTCTCGAACGTGTTGGGGATAACGAAGCGGCCCCCGTCACACCCAAGACGTACCGGTCCGATTTGATAGAGTTTGAAGCTGACGACAAGGAACGCCTCCAAGCTCTACAGCACATCGACCCCAGCTTCTCAGAAGTGTTCTTCGGGTCTTATCCAGTGTTGGTCGAAGGCGATACAGAGCACGCAGTTTTCATGTCATCAATCCTTGAGCGTCAGCATGGGCTGATGGATCGAGTCACGGTCATTCGCTCACGGGGAAAGGCAACTCTGGTACCACTCATCAAAGTGATGACGCACTTCAAGATCGACTTCGGTATCGTTCACGATATTGACTCGCCATTCAAGAGGAACGGAGACAAGAACGGCATGTGGACCGAGAACGAAAAGATCCACAATGCAATCCTGAATGCCCGCGCAGTCGATCTTGCAGCTCGCCACAGGATCAGCATCCCAGACTTTGAAAGGTTCCTTGGCGGAGAAGAAGAGTCCAAAAACAAACCTTTAAATGCTTACCTTACCGTGGCAAAAGATGATGCACTGGCTCTGCGTGTGCAAGAGCTGATCACAGCCCTCCTAACATCAGAACAGCATGAACCTTTTCCCGATGGAACCCTAGGGGAAGGAGGCTACTTACCCTGGCTCAACACAGTCATTCAAGCGTGGGCTATGGAAAATGGGAGAGCTGAGGAAATACGATTTAAGGGGCCATAAGCGCCTGAGATAGAGTTCCACATGGCAATTACCAAAGAGTGTCTGAGTCAAAATCTGGCGATCCTAGCATCGGCGTGCTCGCCCTACATTTACACATCAATAAAATCTGAATTTGAATTTGGGCATCAGAATAACAAGACACCGCTCGACCAGCGGAAGAATTTGGGTATAACGGAACATGTATTGAATCAGCAACTCAACCATCTTGATTCACTTACAGCCATGCCTTACGACAACATTGCCATTGATTGCGACGGCCGACATTTCCAGCCTACCGATCTAATCGGATATATTTTTATTCATCAAGCGAGAAAAATATGACCCCCAGCATGACAAATGAATTTCAACAAAAAACAAACGAAGCATTCTCCATTATCGAAAAAATTATGGAGAAAAATCCACCACAACCGCCCATGAACAAGCATGAGGAATTTCTAGAAGGCCTTAGAAAAAAGATTCTCTCCCATGCTATTTCCGGCTTTATCGTCATGCTAATCTTTGCTGGAGCAGCATACCTTTTCCCCATCAGTGAGCTACTCAATACTACCTTCACGCTTAGTTTGTTAGTACAGCTAACGGGCCTAGTCCTCCAACTAATAGTAATTGGCTCAATAATACCATTTGCTTGGGAAATGATAAAAAAACCGCACGCACAATTTCTACGTCTAGTAAAGAGAACATACAACTTCGATATAGAACATGTAGAGCTGCTATCAAAATGTGACCCTGCCACTTTAAGCCACCTCCTTATTCATTACAAAAACCAGCGTACAGCACTTGAAAAACGAAGCTCACTTATTTCAGGATCAGTTGAGAAAATTGGCTTCATGCCGGCCATATCCAGCTTAGTTGTTTTATATCTTAGCCTAACAAAATTCCCCATTATTCAAAACTGGATAAATTCTTTAGTGTTTTTATTACTTGCATTCTATTGCTTAAATATTTCAATTTTTGCAATGCTACAAAAACAAGACAGAGTTATTTCCCTTCTTGAATACAGCATAAGCTCTCGCTCCTAGCCTATTAATTAATGCAACTGAACAGACCGCATCGACCCGAAGCGGGCGTCCACGCCCGTAACTGACTCCCCTGAAAGCAGTCGTTATTGCCTCCACTGCGCCGTCAGAGCCAGAATTCGCCAGCAGCTGAGTTTTCACAAGGAGGTCTCGTGGGTAGAAAGTCCAGAGAGAAGCGCGAGCGTCGACTTGCCAAGAGTGTAGAGAATTCTGATTTGCTACTTCGCCAGATGATCAGCTTACACAACCATTTTGGCGAACGCACACAGGTGAAGGACACCTTCCTCGCCCAAGTGAGGGAGGCCCGTGCACTCCTCCGCCAGTACGACGCCGCAGACGTAGCGCTTGCGATTGGCGTGTCCGAACTCTGGCCGGCGAATGCAGGCAGTCAGGTCAAACATGCATTCGTCTGGTGCGTATTCCTGGACACCCCGCTCGAGGACCGAGGCGGTAGAAGAATCGAGAGCTATACCGACTTCCAACAGTTTATTGAAGCTCTTTATGCGACCTTACCCCACTTTTCAACACTTGAAGACTTCTCTCCTGAAGCGGATTGGGGACAGATCAGGGCGGACCTCGGCGGCCGGTTCGTACCAGTTTTCTATGGTAGTAGCATCGAGCGAGTGCCGGACTTCATTGAGGCCTTTCGAATCACATATGCTGATGTGCCCGACGCCCTGGCTCAGATGGACTTGGTCGTCGCGCTGCAGGCACTGATCATTGAAGCTATTCCACACCTCGCGCAGTCCGCTGTCGTCGATGCGGAATGTGGCCACGTAGAGCTTCCCCCAGAAGATTTCTGGCTCCCGTGCACGGACGCTCTGCAAAACATCGATCAACAGAGTGCTGCCTGGCGCCGACGCGCGGGAAGCTCTCTCGACGGGCAAGTCGGTGGCTATAAAGCGCCGCTGACGTGGGACTCGTTCGGCAACGCAGCATTCACTGGCGATGCAGTTCCCTTCTTGGGCGTCAACATCACCGGGACCTGGTATCCGATGGCGGTACGAAGTGCTCCGGGAACGGTCGTCGACCATTGGGCAAAGAAGAACGCATCTGGTGTTAGTGCTGAGGTGCACCGAAGGCTGGGCAGGTATGTCTTCGAGCGCTTTGACAACACGCTGCCAGGCCCGGTGATGTTGGTTCTCGACAGCGACGTGTGCAGAGAGCTTCCCATCAGCAGCGTGACTTCCACGGCGACAGGTGTGTATCTTATTTGCGCTTGCGATCATGAACTACTCGACAAGCAGTCAGTGATCGCAGCCACCGTTCTTGCTAAGGCCCAGCAGGTAAAAAACATTCGCTTTAAGATTGTTGAAGGTCCAGAGGTCCTGCTCTCGAAGGATGGCATCAATGGCCCATCAACCGATGAGCTTCACATCATCCTAGTGCCTACTTTGGCGGCTACCTCGGCGGGGCTCCTCAACCTTCCTGACGAACCGTTGCGACTCCTGCCGCTTGCGGATTTCATCACCATATTCGACGGCCTTCAGACTCTGGAGGATCTACAGCGCTATTGGACTTTTTGCGATCGACACCAGTCGACCCTGACTCCCTTCTCCCGCGGTCCTGCCGATCTGTTCGCCTCATTCAACGACGCGGACGAGGTTCTGGTTGATGGCGCCGTCGAACCAACGATGATCAGCCTTGACCCGAGTTGGGGAACCTCATCGAGATTCAAAACACTCGCTGAGTTCTGGTCGAGGGCCCCTCGCGTCTTTCCTGACCATACATCTGCATGGCGACTGAGCGAAGGGACCGAAGGCGTCATCGTAATGAGCTCGCGCAGCAGCAAGGTCATCGCCTACTCCACTCTCGTCGGCGATTGCACCGTTCAAGCCTTGCTGGAAATCAAGGACGATCTGGCTCTGGAAGATGGGCGCATGGTCGATCTGTTCATCCAGATCCTCGCTGATAGCTCTTTCAGGTGCCGTGGGCTACTGGCTGACGCACCGCTGTTCCAGTTGGACCATCTTCTGTTTGTCTGCAAACGCGGTGCGTCCAACACCATCATCGGAGATGACGAAGCGAACTCTGGCGCGCCTAAGAATGCAGGCCCGGTCGTAACTACCGCCAAAGGAAGCTTCGGCAGAACTGCAGTCATTCATTTTGATATCAATGTTCGTGCGGTGCTCGCAGGTTTGAGCGACGCTACCGATGGGAGTTTCGAGGTGCAGTGCCTTGTGGAGGCGATTCGCAAAAGCCACGACGCCCTTGGCATGTCGCTGCCAGAGGGGCTGGAGGGAGCGGTTCTTTCAACGTCGGGTGAGCTTGCGCGATACACGCTGCGGGTTGCCAATCGGCGCGTCGACGTTCCCGACCACCCATCAGTGATCATTCCGAGGATGTCGGACTACAAACTGGCTCGTAAGCAACTCGCTGAAGTGATTCGAGACCAGGGTTTGGCACCAGGCCAATACACGCTGTCGGAGGCCAAAGAGAAGATTGACCTAGCCAGCGCCCAGTTCAGGCTTCGCATCGAAGGGCGACTCGCTCAGCTTGACCGCCTTCAGCTGATTCGAGCTTGCATCGAACAGCACGATGCGCTTCTAGCGACCGAGCGAGAGCGGATTGAAAGAGCCCGCCAAAGCCTGTCGCACGAGGTGGACTACGACCGAGTCGACGCTATTGAAGAGGCGCGCCAGCAGTACGGCACTGTAGCTCGTCACTATCGATATCTGCTGGAGAAGGCCATTAGCAGCCAGGTATCTGGACCCAGCGAGGTTACTCCCGATGTGCTGCGCGAACTGGTAGGCCGAGTTGACTGGCTCATGTCGCTTGCCGGAGCGAGCGACGTCCTCCACAACGGGGTCGATGTTGCAGGTATCACCATCGACGATTCGTTTATCCCGGAGATCTTCTACTCCGACGGTTCCAACGACCGGGAAGCTCGGTTCGCACGTGAGTACGCCAAGACACGTCTTGGTCTGGGTGAAAACCGCAAGGACGTGGTTGAGGGAGAATCGGCGGCCTTGTTAGAGTCAGCCGATTTCAATAACGCTTTTGAGACCGACCTTGGGTTCAACCCGTCGGACCTGTTCACGTCTATATCCGTGCTGGCCCAAGCTCAGCGCCGCGGTTTCGCCAAGGAGCTTTCGCTTTCCTACGGCGCCAGCCCAGACAAGCTGGCAGAGAAGCTTGCTTCCGATATCAAGGACCTTGGAAAAGAGAAGGCCGAGCGCATCGTTGCATTCCTGACCCTCTCAGAGACCGGGCTTCTACACCTCGCAGGCCGGGACGTTCAAGAGGTGGAGGTGCCCTACTGGGAGCACAGCAAGCGAGCTCACCGATACGCCATCCGGCCACTTGTGCGGGTCGGTGATGAGTTGCGCTGGGGAGCGGAGGCGGCGAGTCGCTGCATGTTCAATTGGATGTCGTCGGTACGCGATGGCTACCTGCCTGCCGATTTCGGTTGGCCCAACATCGAACAGGCTGTTCGGCGAGTAAAGGCTAGCATCGAGAAGCGGCTGGAGCTCCACAGTGAAGAAATATTTTCTCGGCATGCTCCATTTGTCGCGCGGGGCATCGACTTCTACCGGAGGTTTCAAGCCGAAGGATTCGAAGATGTTGGCGATTTCGACGTCCTCGCGTATTGGCCTGACCACAACCTCTTGGTCGCGGTCGAGTGCAAGTACAACCAGCCGGCATACACAATGAAGGACAGTCGCCGGATGCGCGAAAAGATATTTGGGCGCAAGGAGGACGACAAGGGGCAGATCGGAAAGGTACTCCGCAGAGGTGCCTTTTTGGAGCGGCACCGAACCCGGATGCTGGAGCTTCTCGGATGGCCAAAGCCCGCCAGCGCTCCAGAACGCTATGTCGAGCTCTATGTCAGCAGGGACATCTACTACTGGATGGTTCACCCGCCCTACCCTGTGCAGACCCACTTTGTAAGAATTTCAACTTTGGATTCTTGGCTGAAGACCGAACTCTTCATGATTGCTGACATGCCTTGAGCCTTTCGAATCAGGTAGAGCGGTAGCCATAGGTTTCCTTTAACAAGATGCAACCATTCCAGACATCAGTCATACATGGTAACTTTTTGCGGCCACTTCAGAGTTCGGGACATTTTGACCAACAGATTTTGTCAACAACTGCGCAGAAAAGTTAGTTTTTTGCAGGAACTCTGCACCTGATCAGTCTTGCTACACCGACAAGAAAGTGAAAAAAGCCTTACCAGACAAGGGAGGCTTTTTTCACTAACTTTTCTTCCCTACATTTCAGCTCAGGACTCCAATATCCAGGGAATCTTCAACAAGGCGGCTAACGAGTTGACGTGGCAGCTTGGCGATCCTCCCCCGAGCTATGTGTTCTCGGAGCAAGAACTGGGCATGGACCAGCGATCACTCCTGAAAAACGTCTACCGCGACCAAATCACGCCAGCCAACCTGACGGCAGTCTTTGAGGCAGCGCGCATCCAGGCATACGCAAAGCGGTTGCTCACCGCGCTGCTGCTGGATGTGTGGTCGAGAAAGCTGCAGGCGTTGATCCATCTCGCTCCAGGTCCGCTTCCGCTTGCGGAGCGTCAACATCTGTGCGCCGGCATCGTGTCGCTTCGCAACCACCTGGCAGATGCGGCGGGGCCGGAGATCGACTTCATCGATGCGCTCCTCGATCGGTTCGGCCGCGCCTGTAAGTTGCTGCGTGACGGCCAAATCGAACTCCCCAATGTCAGGTTTGAGCCGATTACGAATGATGTCGTGACGGCCCTCCCGGGCAATCCCGCCTTGGGGGCCCTCGGGTTACGCGAGGCGGCCGTTGCACTTGGCCTGGTGGGAATGGGCTTGAGCCGCGATGACTGGACCGTGGAAGCCGAGGCTTTGGACAGGGAATCGGGGGTGCTGGCAGTCACCGGAAAAGGTGCAGCAGCGGCTCGCACCAAGGTGTACCTGACGGCCAGCGCGGCAGGCGCCGCGCTGCTTCGCAGCGAGGGCCACCTAGTGGAAACAGAAGGCCCCCTCTTGATCCAGTCTCAGAAGCTGGCGGTGCCAATGACTCGATCCCCAAGGGGGGCCGCAGGGCGAACCGGGTTACCGAAGGTGCGCGAGGTCAGCATATCGACCCTGCTGCAGACCACCACCACCACTGACGAGCTGTATGAAGCATTCCGACAGGAGCTTGCGCTATGACTGATTCAACGCCAGTGGGCCGTGTCACGGTGGCGCTTGAGAACGCTGGGTATCAGCGGATTGCCAGTGGGCTCCAAGTCGGCGAGCTGAAGTTCCAGTTTCCGGCCGCGTTCGTGAAGGCGAAGAGCTCGGCCGAACTGATCCTCGTCGCTGACATTGCAAGCGAGAGTGAGGCACAGCTGACCCGCAAGGTCGACGGCGTGGCGCGCGCGCTGGACATCGCAGCCTCCACACGCTCGCTCACCCTGGTGGTCACCGGACCTCGTCCCAGTGCTGCCGCGCTGGAGTCACTGGGCCGGGTCTGCCGGGTCCTTCCTACCGGCAACATCACCGGGGACGATGGCGACGAAGTCCTCAAGAACTGGCTGGCTGTGCTGTTGCCCCTGTCGTTGCCTGAGCCTGAGTCCGTGTCGGGCAACTCCTTGGCCCGCATCTACGCCGCCGCACAAAACCTGGACGAGACCACCAGGAAGCTGATCGATGTTGCGTCTCTAGGGGAGCGCGCCGTCAGCAAGGAGCTGTACTCAATCATCGACGCCGCTGCCGTCCAGGCCAAGGAGAAAAACAAATGACACCGCGCATCACGTCACTCACGGCTACCGACTTCCGCAGTCTTCGAGGGACCGTAACGGTCCCTATGGACAGCCCTGTCGTGCTGATCCATGGTCGCAATGGCGCTGGCAAGACCAGCTTGTTGACGGCGATGGAGCTTGGCCTGACCGGCAACCTGGCATCGCTATCTCGGTTGGACCCGCGGTTTCAGGAGCATCTGGTTCATAAGGAGGCGATGTCCAAGAAGGGCTCGGTGTCGATCGGCGTCAACGGGCTTGGTGTCGAGTTTCCTACAGGGCATTTTGATATCCATGGCCACAAGTTCACTGGCAAAGCGGCGCTCGATCCCGTCCTGACAAGGCACTTTTCGGAGCGCTGCTACTTGGCGCAATCCACACTGACGAGGCTGTTGGAGCTCTACGAGGACAAATCGGCGAATGGCTCAGCACTGACGCGATTCGTCAAGGAGCTGCTCGGGCTGGATGCGCTGGACGCCCTTATCGACGGCTTGTACGACGCCCGCGATGTTCGCCGGCTTCGCGGTCATGCCGTGAGTTTCTGGGACATGCGCGAGCAACTCCCGAGTTTGGATGACGAATTGAGCCGCCTGGCCAAAGAGCTAACTTCCACCGAGGGGCAGGCAACGCAGCTCATACAGTCGGCACGGGAGCGACTCATACCGCACTGGCCAGAAGTTGCCAGCCTCTCGGCGCTGGCGATGCTTGACCTGTTGAAGGAGCAGTCACAGGAGCCGGAGCTGCAACGCTTAACGCAGCTCCGGCGGGAGCTCAACGACACGGTTGCGCAGAGCCAGAAGGGGGTATCTGCCATGGCTGCCGACCAGCGCGTTGCCATCGAAACGGCCGCCGGCGCCGCAGACGTGGCACTACGGGCTTGGCTGGGCACCAGCGGCCAGCGTATGACGGAGCTGTTCGACAAGCTCGGTGGCTACTTCTCTGATCTGCCGTCCCCCATTCAGAACCGCCCTGAGTACGCTCGCGCCTATGCCCAGCGGGTCGTGTCCAATGAGGTGGCGCGATGCCAGCAGATTCAAGTCAAGGATCAAACAGCGCAGAAGCAGATATCGACACTTCAGACTGACCGGCAAGGCCTCGCCACACGGCTGGAAGAGATCGACAAGCAGATCGTGCAGCATTCGGGCGAGGCCGGCCAGCTTGCGCAGGCGCTGTCCGCTTTGGTGCCACATGTGCACACCGAAGAATGTCCGGTCTGTAGTCGGGACTTCGGTGAGGTTTCGTCTTCGCCGCTGCTGGGTCATCTCACGGCTCGGATTGCGTCCCTGACTCAGTCTGCGGGCCTTCTCTCAGCGTTGTCACGGGAGCGGGCGAACACCGTGAGCGCCGTCGCAGCCCGAGATCGAGAGATCGGTGTCGCTCAGGCGCAAGTGCTCACGGCCGAAGCGAGAACGGAATACGGGCAAAGGCTTGCAACCCTTGAGCAGGCCTTGCACGATTTGAAGTCCCTGGAAGCGGAAGCTAAGGCTGGCGAAACCCTGTTCGGGCAAGCTGCCAACGCCGCGCAAGCTCTGACATCGGCTCGCGCCGGAGATCAGCAATCAGCAGCCATTCGAGACGCTGCTGGTCGGTATGCCACGGTGCTCTCCATGGATCCCATTGGTGCCAGCGAGCCTTTGCAAGCGGCGCTGCAGCGGTTCCTGGCTGAAGTATCTGCGCGGTTGGAGCGGCTGACGGCGAAAGAGTCTGCGCGCCGTGATGGCGAGGCGGTGTTGAGGGAACTACTGCTGAAGCAGCAGCACATTGAAGCCATCAAGGAGCGGCAGCTGGAGCGCCGAACTGCTCGTCGAGGCCTGCACGCGGCAAAGGAAGCTGGGGAGCGAGCGATGGAACAGGCGCGCGAGCTTCTCAAGCTCGCTCAGGCAGAGCGTTCCCGTGTTGTGGGCCAGGTGTTCAACGATTCCTTGAATGCGGCATGGCGAGACCTCTTCGTCCGCCTGGCACCGGATGAGCCTTTCATCCCCGCCTTCGCTTTGCCCCAGGCGACTAGGGGCGACGTCGAAGCGAAGCTAGAGACCCACTACCGAGATGGCAGCAAAGGCGGCAATCCAAGGGCCATGCTCAGCGCCGGGAATCTCAACACGGCCGCGCTGACGCTGTTCCTGGCGCTCCACCTGTCCGTGAAGCCGCAGCTGCCGTGGCTGATCATTGATGACCCGGTGCAAAGCATGGATGAAGTTCACATCTCGCAGTTCGCTGCGCTGTTGCGGACACTCTCCAAGCAGCATGGACGCCAGGTGATCATTGCTGTTCACGAAAAACCCCTCTTCGACTACCTTTGCCTGGAGCTAAGCCCAGCCTTCGAAGGGGACCGATTGATCACTGTAGAGCTGGAGCGTACGGCCAACGGAGACTCGGTAGCAAACACTCAGGTCAGAGACTGGAAGCAGGACTTGGCGATTGCAGCTTAGTCACCGTTGCTCGCTATAGACTTTCCCATGCTTGCAACGGCCGCGTAACTAGGCGATGTCTTGACATACGATGCTGCCATCGCGCCTTAGCTGCCGAACGACCGGTCTCAGGCAGTTTTGCGAGGGGATGTTCCTGGCCGAGCTGGTGCCATTCTGACAGCAGCCCCGGCTCTGGCTGCCAATACGCCATGTGAAGCAAGGCGCTAGCAGGGCAACAAGGGCAGGCCTGCTAAGGCTTCTCTAACAGAGTTGCAGCCTCAACGCCTAACGCCATCGCAAACCGTTCAATATTATAGATGGTGACGTTCTTCTCGCTTCTTTCGATCATCCCTACATATGTACGATGTACGCCTGCCGCCTCGGCCAGCTCTTCCTGAGAAAGGCCAAGCTCAAGGCGCCGGCGCTTAACATTGGCTGCAAAAACAGCAACTAACGCACACTGATGAGGTTTGACGGACATTCTGAGAATGTCCGTTTTTTCATACCGCGATTCTACATACCATGATTAGCATTTTGCTTGAAGCTCTGCGGGCGCTCCAATTTTTACAACCCGCTCTCAGATTGATGCCAAGGGAAATCGTGATGCGCAAATCAACCATCCAACACCAAGCGGCAAAATTTCTTCCTTTGCAGCTCATGGCTACGCCCGCGCTAGTCGGCGCCACCTTGGCGCTTTGTTCCATGGCAGCCAGCGCCGCCAATGTGATCTTAACGAACTCACCATTCAGCGGAATGCTGGCTACGGCTTCGATACAACCAGCAACGCATCGGGGCATCAATGTGGAAGGGGCTACTGTTGGTATCAATCGCACAGCCACTGCTGGCGATAACTTGTTGGAAGTACATTACATCCCCACGACACAGCTACCGAGCGTCCTAATCACCCAGGATCTCAGCCTGTCGACCGGAGATGCCACATTGAACTTGAAGACGGGTGATAAGGTCATCCCAGGGGCACGTATCCGCGACGTGTCGGGCAAGACTTATTTCCTGGTGAAGACCGATCCACAGACTAGTTCCTTCTTGAAGAAAGATCGCTATTTTGCGTTGGCCGAAGATGGCTCAGTACTCAACCGGACCTTCAGCACTCTGTCTGATACCTACCTCACTCGAGAAGAGGTTACAGTCGCTAAGGGTAGTTTCACGTTGAATCTGGCCAAGAAAACCGATGCTCCTCTTTGCGGCTTGTCAGTCGTATATCTTGGTCAATCCGAGGGGACTCTTAAATTCAAGCTAATTCGTTCCGATGCCAACGGTGCGGTCAATGCAGAGCTTGTTCGCTCCTTTGCCGCGGGAGTCAAAGCCGTGGCCTTACCGGGGGCTCAACTAGGGATTAGCAAAGCCGACGCCAAGGCCATCAGAGCCAGAGTTGATGGACTACCACTGATCAACTGCAACGGTGAACTGTGATGTTGATCATGGCGCTTCGTCGTATCGGACTCCTTCGCAAGGTGCTACCACTGACCATCCTGGGCATCAGTTTGGCGAGCTACGCGCAGGCCACCACACTCGATGATGCAGTAATGGCCGTGGCCCTCAGTCATCAGACCCAGGAAAGCATTCTTAATGGCCAATTATCCCAAGTAGTCTATGTTGGGCAAAATGGAGACTGCAGCGCTGTATCAATTCGATCACCAGAGGGCCATGATCAACACTTTCGTGTTTGCAAAAGACAAATCATTCCACGCGCTACTGTCGCCCCCTCATGGCCGGACAACCCAATAAATAAAGCTTTATTGACTGCCGTGGTCAACAATGCGGTTTTATATGGTCAAGCAAATCAAACAGATGAGGATGGCTACTTGATCCAGGCAAAAGTACTAGGAGCCATGGCTTCAGCCTGCAAGCACATAGAAGTCATCATTAGCTTCGAAGCAGATCTGGTCGACTATGCATTAAAACATGTGTGTGACTAGAGAGAAATAAGCTCATTGTCCCCTATCATGTGACCACGTGAATTGCTAACGAGGGGCCAGAAGGGAAATCATCAAGTCATATCGTCAATGCTTGGAAAAGTAACCTTCTCTTTCGCTCTTCCTCTACTGCAGCTAAAACATGCGGACGAGATAGAATAACTCCGTGAAAAGAAAGCTCATTTTGTAGGATACGATTTGTGATTTTCGTTTTTTTATCCGTAAGTCTTTTAAAAATATCCTTAACTACATCGATATCTTTTTGTTCATTTTTTATTCGGCAGCTATTTTTGTATTCCCTATAAAGGCGTGAAATCGCTTGGCACTCTTCTTTAAACCAATATCGTAATAAGGTAACAGTATAGCCAAGATCTCTAGCGATTGATTGCACAGATTTTTCTGAGATGCCAGACGAAATTATGCTATCTAAAACAGACTTTACCAGAGAGAATTCATCGACTGAAAGACCCTTACGTTTGCTTGCCTGCTTCCTATGATCCATGACGATGTTCGGATGGATGTGTTGATTTTCAAGCAAAGTGATGAATTCTAACGGAGAAACTCCGAGGCTGTACGAGAAGGAAAGAAGGTTAGGGAGAGAAGGTGAAACATTCGATTTTGACCAGTTGGATACGGTTCCTTTCGGGAATCCTAATTCACGCTCCATTTCATAAATGCTACCATTATAGAGCTCACCTGCAACGACTTTAATTGAATTAATGAATGATGATGAGTTTAATAGACTCGAGCAACGCCAACCATTAACAATCATCTCTTCGATTGAATTGTATTGATACAAAGAAAAATCATCGATATTTTTCAGGTAGGTTATAGTAGATGTGCTAAGCCATTTGCCGCAGTGTGAACAGTGATCAAGGTACGAGTGTTTAGGTAAGAAAGGCTGTGCTTGTCCACAGTGAGGACACGTGTCTGAAAGTGCGCACTGGTGTGTTTTACAGAACTTTACTGGTGCAGCCATCCATATTAATGGGAAATATGGCTCATTGCCTGAGGCCCGCCAATCACGAAAGCATTCTGAACACCAATGTGGTCTATGATGTAGTAGTCCATTCCCCCTAGGATCTAAAACTTCCGTCAAGGGGAGAAAGCTACATCTATCTAACTCGGATTGTCCTGTTAGATTATTTAAGGCTTCTGCTAGCTCTTTGGCGTAAAAACTTACCCCATTCATAGTTCTAATATAATTCGATGTGAACCTGGAAGAGGCTTCTCTGCTATATTTTATTTTTGTCCATGCCAGAACTTCGTTTCTCAATAATGTCATCGGTGAACAGGAGTGTTTTCTAGCCAATCTTACAAAATAGCTTGATAATGATTCTTGAATGGGTAAAGTATCATTCATAGGTTTCATGGGCATAAGCCGTGACCTTGCGGGGAGTGGGGGGGACTCATCTAGCAGCGATAAAATTTCTGGTTGAAACATTATAAGTCTCCGACGGAATCACGAGATGGGTTTCGTCTTCCAGGTTTGCGTGATTTCTTATTTTCCCCATTCATCCTATCATTTTTATAATTATCACTTGCCTTGTTAAATCCCATGAGATTAGTCAAGTCCTCTTCAGATTCATCACTCAATAGCTTTTCACCCCATTGATTTTCCTTCTCTATCTTTATTAACTGACGAATAGGGAGCGCTGTTTTATTCATGATGCCCATGTCGATTATTGGCTCCATTTTTGAAATAAAAGCAAGCTCCAAAGCGCGCATGCACCAGTCTTTTAATAAGCCGACAGATCCTAGACTCATTTTCATCAGGTAGGGATAGTTTACGCACACATCATCGTGGATAGGAATTTTCATTGATTTGAAAAAAGTATGTGTCACGTTTACGAACGACTGGCCATACTTATTACTTTCTGATTCTAATTCGTTTGGATAATATCGCTCAAAATGAATTATTTTCGTTCTGCGTATTAGTTGCGAATTAAAATCTTCAATTTTTAGTAAATCATAGGCGCCTGATAAAATTAATGGTCGTCCCCAGTCATTAACAATACTTTTCAAAATTTCGAATTGATATTTGTAGCTTCTATCGTTTTTGGTTGCGAAAATACTTGATGCCTCATCGATCCCCACAAAGTGAGTCTCACGCTCAAGCAGTCCATTTTTGAATGCTCGTGCCAGTGCGGATGTCACAAGTTTATGAACGTTCTCAATTTTTTCTCCGTCTAGATTCACAACTATCCTTGGTAGAATTTTTTTACTTATCAAAGGTTCGAAAAACACGGCTAGCAAACGCTGTAGAGCATCCTTCCAATCAAACTCTCCCTTGAACCCCGTTGGCAGTGTGGCTAGCACAGTTGGTATAAAGCCTGGGTTTTGTATCATGTCATCAAGAAATCGTTGATTATAAGAATCAAAAAAATGACCTACCGCCGTTGACTTACCAGCACCAGTGGCGCCAACCACAGCAAAAATCTTCCCTTGCGATGATGGAAGCGGGACTTCTTCAAGTCGATCAAAAAGCTCTTTGAGCTTTTCATGTTTAGCGCGGACTTTTTTAAAATCTTCCAGTGCAGATAGTGATTCTTTTCTAAGCATGGTAGCCATCTATCAGAAGGTATCTAGAATTTTAGGTGTCCAGCTTTTATTGACTTTGTTATCAACGTCTACTGCTTCTCCTTCTGCATTTGACACAAGCAAGTTCTGGTTAATTTTAGAGTTCATTGCTTGCACCTCAGAGTCGTGCATGGTTTGCATAGCGAGCTTTTCTTCTTCTTCGACTGAAGATAAAAAATCAGCAATGCGCTGCGCAGTAATTCCATATTCTTTGCCCGCCATCCTATGTTTTTGTCGCAAGCATTCAGTAGCTATGGCTATTTTCTTTGCACTCATGCCTTTGAATGCTTTGTAATATTCGCTAAAACACTCAACCCATTCATTGTTGCAATATACATAAGCATGACCACCATCCCACGGGTCATATCTGACAGGAGCCCTTGAGTTGATGAGAGAGTAACGATCTAACGCAACAGAGTTATAAAATATGTAATTTATCTTGACTCCTCTATTGGTTATCTTTGCATCACCTTTTGAAGTTGTTGGCATCGTCGTAATAATGAAATTCTTATCGTAACTAATCAATACGTTCTTGCGGGCTCCATAAATTCTCATGCCTTCCAAAAATTTTTGATTTGGCGTGCAGCCAAGTGTTGAATGAAAATTTTGGTGATAGGTTTCAAAGTATTCTTCCAATCGTATCGTCAGCCTTTCCAATGTCCAATTGGCCAATTTTATTGGGTTTGCCTCGGGAGATACTTGACGTATATGCCGCTCAGCCTGTGTATTGCCTAGTAAGGCATTTGCAAATTGATCTCTGGTTAAACGGAACATACGCTCGATGATTGCGCCATCACGTGGCTTTCCAACCTTTCTAGATTGCTTGTCTATGTAATAAATAGCCATTAACTGCTCATAGTAACTCGACTGAAACTCAGCCCCGCCATCAGAAACAATTCTTTGGGGTAGTCTTCCATGTCGTCGTACGCAGTCGCGTAATACCATCATGCAGCTGCGATGACTTGGTTTGTCAAAACTAAAGTACCATGCAAGTATTTTCCTTGAATACGCGTCAATCAGTAGTGATAGAGTGCCAGTCTTTACGTTTGAATCAGATTTGGAATTGATGAGCCGTACATCAAAGGGGGAGTGATCGATATGAGCAATATGAAATGGATGAGTGCCATGAGCTGGAGTTTCATACCCTATATACCAGTACTGGATGACCTCTGATTGATATGCACGTTTACGTCCTTCTCTTTTCTCCACATCTTTTACGGTTTGAATTCTTTTTATTTGAGCTCTTAATGTTTTTGTGCATATCTTTGACAGTCCAAGCTTCTCGCACTCATTATCGACAGCTCCTAAAAAATGGGTGATAGATTTTTGTTTTGCGTTGGCCCAGCAATCAGGATATAGTTTCTCAATGATATAAATAATAGCTTCTTCTATCTTTCTATTGTGATTGCCTTGAGTTTTATCTCTGTTTGGCATTAATCCAATAAAGCCATAGCCATACTTAATCTCCGCATTTCTCCATTGTGCTTTCCAGTAGAATTTCGCCCTTGTGCTTTTGTTAATGTATGGATTTTTCTTTCCTGGAGTGCCAAATAATATTTCATGACGATATAAGGCGCTCTGAATATCTTTGGGAGAGCATTGCTTCATTAAATCATGCTGAGGACCTGAATTATCCTGTCTGACAGATTTAATATTTCCACATTTTGCTAAGCTAGCCATTTCCTCATACGTTAGGTTCAGTAATATGGATTCTTGTGAATCTACACATCTTGCAGCCACTCCGGCATCACCAACATTTACTACCTCCCATGATCTGCCATCCCAAATGAACATACACCCAGGGCGAAGTTCAATGCCTGCAGGTAAGCTTGGTGATATTGATTTGGATTCAATATATATTTTGAAGGCTTGTGCGCTTATCTCATCTCGAAATAAATATGCATCTTCTACTTCTTTCAGATGACTATTATTTAAATCAAAAATAAACTCTTTTGTGACGATGGAGTTGTAAACAACATCGGCATCGACGATTTTTATCAACTCATGAATTGATCCCCATGGATTGAGTGAGAAAAATTCACGGAGCTTCTGCAACTCAGCATCATTTGATTCAAATGGGTGAATATAATAATCTTTGAGGAGCTCTAAATTCTCGATTAGAACCCAATTATTCTCGGATGAAGGTCTGATAATGAAATCGCAGCCAAATTCGCGAGCTGCCAATTCTGCGGGAGGAGAGCGCCACTTTCCATTGTCACTCAAAATAAATCGCACCGGATCTTTTTCATTTAGTTCAAATAGGTGTTGGTCGGTTTTGCATTCGACAAAATAGAAACCTGATTGGCTAATGCAAAACAGATCTGGTGTGATGCTTGTCGCCACTCGGCGACCATTCGCTTTGTCCCAGATGATATTTAACCGGCACGGTTGGTGATAAAACTCAAGAATGTCTTGGCTATGATCGAATGACACAATCGTAGCGAACTCTGTCCTCAGGGCCTCAGCCTCGATGACAAAGTTCATTTTTCGCCCGCAATAGCGAATTGTTTGACTGACACCACCGCCATAGACACGTCGTACGGGGGCATTCTCACGTATCCAGCGAATACGGTTTCGTCCTAGGAGGGGGATATTGAATTTGTCGAACAGCTGTTCGATCTCATCTTCAGACAGCATGGTATTAATCCTCATAATCCCAATCGAGCAGAAGGCAAGAATTAATGGCAAAAAGCCTACATCGCCGTGTTGACACACTACGGTCGCTGTCCGAGAATCGAAGCGTCTTCCCGCAAAGTCGACACTTAACTCTCTACGGCCTCATGACGAGGCCGTTCTTGCTTCTCCTGCTCGGTTGTCTATTAGTTCATCGGCATGCCTTGTGGGTTACTGTTTCGTAAATTCGAACAGAAAATACAAACAACGTATACATACGTGTTATACTGAATTCTGAATAGAATTTATTTTTTGGAATTGACTTATGAATTCGCAAATTAGAAGTATGCTCGATGCGAAGAGTTTCATCAAGGCAGATGAAAAAACCGTCCCTATCATTGAGTGGATCCCGGTGATCGACTCGATCAAAGTGGAGCTTGAGTTTGCTGAAGATCGGCAACTGGCGGACTTTCTTGGCATTGCCCCCAGTACTTTAAGTGAGTGCCGTAGCGGACGCCTGAACCTGAGCCCGCTTGCCAAGCTTCAAGTTCTGATCCAACTGGGGTTTTGTAAAACAGAAGATGCCCGCCGGATCTTGCTTCAAGAAGAAGTTGCGGAGAAAAAGCGGCGCGCTAAGGAGCGGCAAGACAAGAAGCTGGAGATGCTGAAAGCGAAGAAGCAGATTAGCTAGTTGTTGCTGAGTACTATTCGCAGTGTTTTAGTGCTTGAAGGAGGCTTGAGGAGCACTTCGATATGAATGATGTTGGGCAGATCAAGTAGATCAACCGGAGCGGTTAAAAAGTACTTGTGTCTGACTAGGCTGACCTAGCAAGCTTCCATGATAAGAAGCCGGACCGTAATGCACGGGCATCTGCCAATGCATGATGTGGAGGCCACTCTGCACTGTATGCTGATGACATTGATTGCGGAAAGGTCGAATCACTGATGACTTCAGGTGTCAGCAGCCACTTTTCCGCAATGTTACTGGGTAATGATTGGCCATCCTCCCCTTGAAGGGCATCGGCAAGGAGAGTCCAATCAGATGCGTAATCAAATACCAAGGTTACTGACTGGCCGAGCGACGCAAACCAGGCGTGCAGACGTAGTGTCAATTCTTGTGCTGTACAATTAGCATCCTCCACTCGGCCCAACAACGGAAGAACATTGGCGCGCACAAGATCGTTGCAATCCTCTCGGCGGTAGTCATTGCGCTCGGCATAGAACTCATGACTATCTTCGGTCACTAGCGCGATAGCAATCAAATCAATTTGAATGAAATCAGTGAATTCTGCATCAACAAATACGAGCATAGACTTTGATTCCAATTAAGTTGCTGCTACATGGTGTAGGGGGTGACTTTCACCTGCCACGGATTTGCAATCCTGACTATCAGCTTACCACCTTCTGCAATATACTATTTTTTATGCGTTATGGATATTGAGCCGGGATGTGAAAGCGATAAATCTAATATTGCTGCTGCAATCGCATTATTTATTCGGAAAAACTATGGAGTTTTTTGCATTTTTACCAAAAATTTAATGCAAGAGAGCAAGGCATCGCTAGGTGGTGACCGCTGAGAATCCCTGTTAGCTAGGCCGGTACAAGTGGTCGATTTTACTAACCACATATTCATTGGCCTCTGGGGTGCTGTCATTCTTAACGTGGCGATGATTGTAGCCAACCCTTGCGGGACAGATGTCGGCATCGCAGATGAACAGGATGACCTAGCAGTGCTTGCAAGGCTAAAATGCTATGTTTTGCACAATCTGGTACAGCGTTCGTATAGACCTGATCATCTCCTGCTTTGTCGAGCTACAACGATGCTTTATAAACCAGGCTTGGACATATAGTTTATTGATTATGGGTAGATTTCGGTGAGTAAGATTAACGTTCGGGACGTCTCCCCAGCCTCCACGCGGTCAAAAAAGAGTCGACCATCCATCCCATCGGTTTCGCTCGCCGAGGCTGGAGAGATTCCGGCTGACACACTCGTCCGCTTTGCGATGCGAGACGGACGTCGTCCGAGACCGATTTACACCGCACATAAGTGGTTTGCCCGACGACTACCGTCGGTCTTCCGTAGCCTTCTCCTCGGAGTAACTAATGCCCCAGGCTCAGACTTTGAAGCACTCTACTATGGCGACGCGGACCTTCGAGGCATAACGGTTCTGGATCCGTTTGTTGGCGGAGGAACCTCCGTGTTTGAAGCCTCTCGCCTGGGGGCAACTGCTTATGGATGCGACGTCGATCCGGTCGCCTGCGCCGTGAGCCAGCTCGAACTCGGCGCAGCCGACATACCGGATCTTCGTTCTGCATTCGAGACGCTAAAAAAGCGGGTCGGGGAGCGAGTGACTGAGTTTCACAGATCGGGCGATGACCTCATCCTGCACCACTTTTGGGTGCAACATGTGAAGTGTGTTTCGTGCGAGACAGGGTTCGATGCCCACCCACACTACATCCTGTCCGATGATGGGAAGGCTCGTTACGCCATCTGTTCGCAGTGCGACGAAATCGTTACGCTTCCCTCTGGGACTCCAGAATTTGATTGTCCATGCTGTGGCACCCATACGGTGTGTAATGTGGGCCCAGGTGCGGGTGGCCGTGCGGTCTGCCCGGAGTGCGAGCATGCCGAACCCCTGATAGAACGCGGACGTCGGGAGGGGGCACCTGAATGGCGGCTGTTCGCAGTTGAGACGGTCTGCAGAGCCGAGGACCGGCGAGTGGTTCCAATATCAAAGCGAACACTACGCAGAGCCACAGATGAGGACCGGAGACAGTACGATGCTGCATCGGCCGCCCTTGCACTTGGTCTATCTGACGGAACGTTAGAGCTGCCTAGGGATGCCATTGAGGCAGAAGGCTGGTCGGACGATAGGCTCGTTTCTTACGGTTATCGATATTGGACCGATCTGTTCAACGACCGTCAGCTTCTACATCTCGCGATACTCATGAAGGAGATCCGTGCACTTGAGGAGCCGGTGCGCTCAGCGATCGCCATGGCGTTTAGCGACCATCTCACTACTAATTGCATGATGGCCTCCTATGCGCATGGATGGCGCCGGTTGACCCCGCTCTTCTCGCTTAGAGCGTTTCGTCATATCCAGCGGCCAGTGGAATTGAACCCATGGATTGAGCGCACAGGTCGCGGTGGTTTTCCTAATACCATCCGGAAGCTTGAGCAAGCGGCAGCTTATGCACGGGCCCCTAAGGAGCCAGCCGGGAATGGCGAGTTTGTATCCGTTGATACGATTTCGGCGACGCGAAAGGGAGCTGTCCACCTCGGCAGCGCCCGCGAACTTACCTTTCTTGCCAATTCGTCAGTTGACGTTGTCATGACGGATCCTCCGTATTTCGACAACATAGCCTACTCCGAGCTGGCGCAGTTTTTTGCTCCCTGGCTGAAAGCTCTCGGCATCATCGCAGATCTAGACCGCGCTGAGGTAACAGACGAGAGCCTCGTTGCATGCAAGCATCAGCCTGATAGTGTCCAAAAATTCACATCTGGACTCGGGGAGGCCTTTCAGGAGATGGCGCGCGTTCTCCGACCTAGGGGTATTGTGGCGTTCAGCTACAGGCACACCGAGGCCTCTGCATGGCACGCACTTGCCGAGGCAATTGCGACGACAGATTTACATGTCACCCGCGTTCTACCTATGCCGGGTGAAGTCGGAATGGGGCTGCATGGCCAGGGAATACGTGGTTTATGGGATGCCATTTTCATCCTCAGGCCTGGGCGCCGGGCTCCGATCACGAAACTCACCGTCAGGCCTGACGACATAAGCGACGCTGATCAGGCCGTGGTCGACTGGCGAGAGAGGTACGGCATGCTGGCAATCCCCTTCAACGATATCGATGCGGTCGCATTGAGAAGAGCGTTTCTTGTTGGCCGGGCGCTTCCGAAGACGAAAAGAAGCAATCAAAAATATGCCATATCGCTTGAGGATGCTTTACGCTGATCTTACAATCCCGTAACTGGGAAAGGAATGTCAGTGCCATATTTAAACAAGCGGGTCGTCAGCAATTACTTCCGCACCAACTGCCTTCGTCAGCTTGCGCTGCTACTTTATCCGCACAACAGAGCCTACGAGCCGGAGCGAAGCGCACTCGGCATGCCACCCAAAGCGGTGGGGAGAGCAGGTTTTAGGGCTCTCGCTGAGGAAGGTAGCCGTTGGGAGCAAGAAAAGCTCCAAGATCTCGAAACGACCTTCGGGGGCAGCGCCGTAATCGGCACCAAGACAAACGGTGAATTTCAGGACCAGCAGCTGATCGATGTAATGCCAAAGGCCCTGCCGGGAGCATTCCTGATCCGACCTGCATTCGATGTCAAACAGAGATTCAAGGTTGCCATGGGCATCGATGCGATGGTCTCAATGTACGGCCTTGAATTCGGTAAGCTCATTCCTGATCTCATCCAAGTGCTGGCTCCCCAAGATGTCGGACGCATCGTGGAGGCAGACGGCTCCGTGCACGATCCCGATGGACGCGTTGGTCTGCGTGTCATCGACATTAAGATGACAGCTGAGCCGAGCGCTTCGTATTTCGCGGAGATCACCTACTATTCGCTGGCTTTGGCGGGATGGTTGCATGACAATAATTTCGCCGATCACTACGCAGTGGTGGCGGAGGCCGCGATATGGCCTGGTTCGCACGAAGCGGCTGCAATCGTACGGTTGCAGGAGGAGAAGCGTAAGATCGCTACCGTGCCAACGACAAACGAGCTCCGCTCTGCGCTTGCCGAGGATATCGAAACTCTTGAGATCGATGTGTTCTCTCCCCGGCTACGTTACTTCTTTAGCACGGAGCTCCGCGACGTTTTGGCGACGCCTTGGAAAAATCTGGATTATCACGTCGGCACGGTGTGCAGTGGCTGCGAGTATTTAGGATACAGCTGGAACCCCTCTGTTGTTCCCCATCCTGATCACTGCATGCCGCGTGCGGCAGCAGACGGACATTTGAGCTCGATTGCCTTCTTACCTAAGGGGGCACGCCGCGCACTTGGCGACATCAACCTTATCACGGCCCAGTCGCTATCGACCCTGCCGTCCGATCATGCCGCCTTTGATTGTCACCCCAAGTTGCGAGCTACGAGGACCGTGGTCGCAGGGCGGGCACAGGCACTGGCGGGTGGTGTCAGCCGCATTCCAAGTAACTCTGGCACCTCCGCCGTCATCCCTAGCTGGTCAGACCTAAGTCTCTATCTCTCTGCCGACTTTGATGTAGGCAGTGGCCTGACACTTGCTTTCGGCGTTGGTGGCTTCTCGTATATCAACGGCCAGAGCGAAAAGGTGAATTCGCAGGTTTTTGTCAACGACACGCGGAGTCCTCAGACTGAAACACGCGAGTTCCTCAATTTCCTTACGTACATCGACAAGGCATTGACGGACGCGACCAAGGCGGACCCTAGCGCAACTGTCCAGATCTACATCTGGGACAGCGTTACCTACGAGCACATCATCCGGGTTATCGGACGCAATTTGCAGCACGTGCTCGCGGACAGCAACCTTAAGAAGCTCGCCTGGCTATTCCCTGCCGAAGAGATCATTGAGAACGCGAAGCTTCGATCCGCCAATGCCCCAATCACGATTGTACGGAACGCCGTCCAAGCACTTGTTGCTGCACCAATCCCTCACTATTACTCGCTGCTCGAGCTAGCCCGACAATATAGGCCTGCCGCGAAGCCTATCGACTTCCATGTGGCTACCATATTTGAGGACCCACTCTCGGACCAGGTACCATCCGAACGTGCACACGAGATCTGGACCAGAATGGGGGCTCCAAGGCCATGGAGCCAACAAGTTGGGCAGCTCCGGTCGACAGTTACGACAAAGCTCTGGGCGACTGCCTCTATCGTTCGCCGGCTTCGTGAAGATTTAAAAGGCTCTTTGCGAAGCCGTGCTCCAAAGATCTCTGACATCAAGGCTCCGTCGATGCTGCGCGGTGTGAGTGCTGATGGACAGATCTGGTATGCGTACGCCCGGCTTAACGCACAGGTTGCCGCCCTTGAGCACAGCATCTCTATGGCTACGCCAGTCCATGAGAGAGAGGCTCGCTATCTGGCGGCACGCCTTGAAATCGAACTCACTGGGTTTGAGTTCAAAGAGGCAGCAGCGTCGCTCGACATCGCGATGCGTCCTGGCGTGCGGATTTACCGGCTAGGGCCTAATTCTCGCGAGGCGAAGTTCGAGTCTGGCGATTTTCTATGCGCGATATCGCCTGCATCGATGGCTGACTTTCACACTAAGCAGGTGCGGGACCTAATTGGAGGAACTTCGCTACCGATCGATTTCCCATCGTGGATTGGCGAATTCGGAAATGCTGCGACATTGACCGGAACCCAACTACTGGCGATTGACCGTGAGAACTTATTGGTCGCGATTTCCTTTGATCCACGAGTTGACGCGTTCCTCCGACAAATTGAGCACACCCTCGATCTCACCACGGATGTGGTTCTGGATAAGCAGGTGCGTGACTTCCTCACCGGTAGACTGGAGACAGCGCTAAAAGCAATCGGGAACCCGCCGCTTGCGATCAGCGCCGGCTTATCTACCGCAATGGTGATCGGCAAGGGCACCCCAAAGACTGCAAGCAAGTATGTGCCCGTGACAGATGTACTGTGGGATACGACGATGCTGTCGCAGGCTCCTACAGGCCGAGATTTTGCCACGATCCGCACCTTACTTGAGGCGAACGAGGTCAAACTAAATCCAAGCCAGTGGGAGGCACTCCAAGAGGCCATGGTGAAGCGCCTTGCGTTAATCTGGGGACCTCCTGGAACGGGGAAGTCACAAACGCTTCGCGCGATCCTGCTTGGCTTGCTCCTCTATGCCCATTCTACTGGAAGGGCTATTCGTATTCTGGTCACTAGCAATACCTATGACGCCACCGACAACGTCGTGCTTCGGATGTTCGAACGCATTCACCAGCTTGGCGAGACCGTAACAGGAAAGGTGCGACTTGTCCGGCTCCGTTCAAATGCGAAGGAAGATGCACCAGGGCTCTCCGCAGACATCAACCTGCTAAACGACTCGAAATCCTCCGCTATTCGGGATTTACACGACATGCTGATCTCTGGTGCCACCAGCGCCATCGTGTCAGCAACCCCACAGCAGGTGACCAGATTCGCAAGTATCAAGGGGAATGCAGCTGAACCAATCTTCGACGTAGTCCTGATCGACGAAGCCTCGCAGATGGACATGGCGAATGCGGTTCTAGCTCTAGCCCCCATTGCGGGTAGAGGGTCGGTAATCGTCGTAGGCGATCCAAAACAACTGCCGCCGATCCAACAGATTGATGCTCCGGTCGGTCTCGAGAAGTTGGTAGGGTCGGTTTACGACTTCGTGGCCGACTACCGACAGGTCGAGCCGAAGAAATTGCTAGAGAACTATCGCTCAAACGAAACGATTGTTAGCCTTAGCCGCTTTGCCGGCTATCCTCCGGCACTCGCATCAAAATTTCGCGATTTACGGATAGAAACCAACATTCCTTTCCCGCTAACATGTCCGACGGATTGGCCGACTCATCTTGCCTTCAGTCATGAGTTGACTATGCTTCTCGACCCATCTCAGCCGATTTCCGCATTTGTATATCCCGAGGGCCGGAGCAGCCAGTGGAATGACTTCGAGGCACAGACCGTCGCAGCGTTGTTATGGCTGCTACGTGGCCATTTGAATATAAGCCTCAAAAATGATCCGGAAGCTAAAACGGCCGGATTGCACAACGCAAAAAGCTTCTGGGAAGACGGGGTCGGTGTGGTTACACCGCACCGTGCTCATAAAGCGCTGGTGGTCTCCAAGCTGCAGGCTATTTTCGAGTCCCTCGGCGACGATGGCCAACTGATCCGCAATGCTGTCAATACAGTTGAGCGGTTCCAGGGACAGCAGCGCGACGTAATCATAGCTAGCTATGCTCTAGGCGATCCCGACGCTATTGCGGACGAGGACGAGTTCCTACTGTCGCTCAATCGATTCAATGTTATGTCTTCACGCCCTCGGGCCAAGCTGATTGTCCTTGCCAGCCAGGAAGTCATCAACCATCTGCCTGGTGATATTGAGGTTATGCGAGAGTCTCGCCTACTCAAGTATTTCGCCGAGACCTTCCTAGATCAACGTACCGACATGCAAATTCCCTTTAATGATAATGGTGTGCCAGCGATGCGAGCGGGCTCCTTTCGCTACAAGTATTGAGATGCACCAGTCAGATCAATTCCTCCGTTCAGCCTGCCGCTTATGTCGGTCACGCTGTAACGTAAAAATTGCATGCACATTAGCGGGAGATGAACGTGTCTTGGACTGAACAGGTGGAGGGCAGGCAAAGATGCCGCTGACGCTAACACCGGTGACGCACGGCAAACTTTGTCACGGCTTTCGTTGGGTGATCGCTGACGAGGACGACCTTGCTCGTAAAGTCGCGCATCTTGCGCTCGGTCAGTCGCGCCATGTAGCTGCGATCCTCGCCAATATCGACAAAAAAGCTCCTGCGACACGTGCTGATACTGCCAAAGAAGCTATCAAGCTCCTTACTGTCCCGGAGGAGAAGGAGCCATATCACCGCGATGGTTGGATTTTCCAGGCGATCTCGTGGATTGCCGCCTATCGGAACAACGCTGGAGCCGTCGTGCGCGCGCCGCACGCCATTCTTGCTCACAAGGGCTTCGATGGCATGCAGCTCCAACTGGACGCAGCCAACGAGAAGGTTACCGCTGTCGTGATCTTCGAGGACAAGGCGACTGTGAACCCACGGTCGACAATCACTGGCGACGTATGGAAGGGCATTAGGGCGCTGGAGCGAGGCGAGAGGATGCCCGAGCTTATCCAAGAGACTGGTGCGATTCTGGAGGCACATCAGATGCGTTTCCCAGAGCTGGATATCGACGCGGCGGTCGAGACAATCTTGTGGGAAGAAGCCCGGCACTATCGCGTGGCCGTCACTGTCGACGACGGCCACGATGACGACGACGAGCGCGAGGTGCTCTTCAAGGGCTTCGATAAGGTGGCGCCCGGCGGCTGCAAGCGTCGGCAGGCCGAAACCATGTCTATCCCTAATTTGCGGAATTGGATGGAGCAGTTCGCGGCCAAGGCGATCAGACAGATCAACGCGTGGAGGGACGATGTTTGATCCCGTAACGATCGACCTGATCAGAGCGGCGCCGCCGCTAAGCTCACTTAGTCTTGAGGAGCTACCCCGTCGTTTCACCAATGCGTTCGCTGAGATCGTCGCTGCGCGTGTCCGGCTGCGCGGCGTCACCGATATGGAGGGCAGGAGTGAGACCTTGGCCGAGCTCCTCGACCAGATGCGCCGTCTGGCGGCCACGCAGGAGCTTCTGGTCGCCATCTCACCCGAGCGTACCAATCGGGCGGCCGCGGCGTTCGTCGCTGGGGCTGCGCACCAGCTCTGCCTGATGGCTGAGGTTGTGTCAGATGGCGACGAGAAGCGTGTGCCTTTCATCGACGCGATCCGCGCGGCGCCTGAGATCTGCAGCACCCTGCTATTCTTGATCGCGGACTCGCAAAGCGATGCAGCCGAGATGGCAAAGCACTTGGTTTCCGAGGCGGAAGATCGTTCGGCTGAAGCACAGCTGATCAAGGCCATCGGTGATCTTGCTGCCGGCCGGCTTGGAATGATCGCTGGCAGCGAGGGGGACCAGGACTTTGACCGCCCGGCTGATCGAAGTGGACCGGGCCGAGCGGTGGATGCCTTGCTGAGGCGGTTGCACGCCGGCGTGATCCAGCTCGCGAGCGAGCTGCTTACCCGGCCGAAGGACGATCCCAATGTGATTGAGACGTCCCGAGCGCAGGAAATCTTTACCGAGGTCATAGACCTATGCATCGCGCCTATCGAAGGCGTCTTCGATTTCGATGCGGAGGTGCCGAGCGCTGTCAGCGTTTTTCCTGGGCCCCTCCACGTCGCGAAGCTGCTACTCGCCATTTCGGGAGATCTGGCCTCTGCCAGCCTGTGCCGCGTGCGCGCGCCTTCTGGTGTCAACAAGCAGCGATGGTGGGGGGTCATTCGCCGAGCCGCCAGTAGGCGCCCTTATTTGTGGCGTAATCATCGCGCTGCGCTCGATGAGGGGTATCTCACGAAGGGTGTGTCTGCAGCGGTCAGCTTTCCGACCGGAGGAGGAAAGTCCACGCTTGCCGAGCTCAAGATCGCCGCTTCTCTCCTCCGCGGCGGCAAGGCTGTCGTGCTCGCACCGACTTTGGCTCTCGTCGATCAGACGGCGTTTACGCTCCAGAATGCATTCAGTGACTTCAGCGTCTTCGGTGATATGGACGAAGAGGTTACCTACTCTGACGTGGTTGAGTTACCGGAGATCATCGTTACCACACCCGAGCGATGTCTTATGCTGCAATCCTTGCAGCCGGAGGCGTTCAAGGATGTAGGGCTGGTAATGTTCGACGAATGTCACCTTCTGCACCCGAGAGAGGCGGACAGAAGTCGTCGCAGCATCGATTCGATGCTGTGTATCCTCAACCTCACGCACTTGGCACCTGACGCTGACCTCCTGCTAATTTCGGCGATGATGCAGAATGCAGAGGAAATTGCGGGATGGGTTGCCGAGCTGACGGGCCGCCCATGCTTGGCGCTAGACCTCGCGTGGAAACCCACTCGGCAGGTGCGCGGATGCGTTGCGTACAGTGCTGACCGGATAGCGGAACTAGAGGATCTGCTTCGCACCGAGCAGGCCGTCGCTACCACAAAAGGCGTCCCGAAACAGCTGAAATCGCAGCTCGATGCGCAGCCTCTCGCCTTTTTCTGCCTTCAACAGACCTGGGCAACTCGCAAGCGTAGCGACTATGCGCTGATGACTTTGCTCAATGAGCCGATTGCGTTCGCTACGAGTACGAACAAGCAGACCAAGGACTGGTACCTAACGCCAAACGGTAACAAGGTCGCTGGCACGATCGCCGCCGCGGCTGCCGAAGACGGCTTAAAAACGCTGACATTCGTGCAGAGCACCGTTGCTGCCGAGTCCACCGTCCGGCACTTTCGGGAGCTGCTGCCCAAGCGCCGGGTTCCGCTCACCGATGAAGAGCGAATGTGGCGCAAGCTTGTAGAGGAAGAGCTCGGCGGCCCGCAATATTGCTACCTGAAGCTCGACGCCAAAGGCCGGGTGGAGGGTGGCGCCGCTAGCCACCACGCGCGGCTTATCAAGCATGAACGTCTCCTGCATGAGTCGCTGTTCAAGAGGCGTGACGGTATCAATGCGCTCTTTGCCACTTCGACACTCGCGCAAGGGATGAACCTTCCAAGCGACATCGTCCTAATTGCGGGTGATAGCCGATGGGACATCGAAGGCGACAAGCTGAAGCAGCTTGATGCCCATGAACTTCTCAATGCAGCGGGGAGGGCGGGCCGGGCAGGTGAGGGCGGCCAGGGCTTCGTGCTCGTCGTACCGAGCAAGATCATCAATATCGACGGCGAGAAGAAAAACATTACTAGCCACTGGATGACCCTGCAGGGAATTTTCTCCCAATCGGATCAGTGCCTGAAGATTGACGATCCACTAACGGCTCTGCTCGACCGTATCCACTCCGGGTTGTACGAAGGCAACGAGGAATACCTCCTCGCTCGACTGCCCATCGGTGATGGTGAGTCGCCAGACGAACCGGCCAAGTCGATGATACGCAGGTCCTTCGCCGCTTACCGCAAGCGTCAAGAGGGCAAGGCCGCATGGATCGAAAGCCGCATCACGTCAGCTCTGGCGCGGCGCGCCGAGCTTGCTCCGAAGCAGGAGCTTACTTGGTTAGAGCGGGTCGCTGCATCAGCTGGCCTACCGTATGAGATCGTGGCAAGCCTGGCATCGCTTGTGGAGACTGGCGCGTTTTCTGGGAACTCGTCCGATTGCGTGCAGACGCTATTCGGGTGGATTGAGAAGCGGCCCGAATGGCTGCTCCAACTGATCAGGCCGAACGATATCGAAGGACTGTTCGGGACCGACTACCGAGCTCTCGCAGGTGACAGGAAGAAGGCGAAGAAGGCCCTCCCAGTAATCAAAGCGCTTCTCGAGGCGTGGATGGCGGGCAAGCCGCTTTGTGATCTCGAGCGCGCTATCGGGACCGAGGAGAAGGACATCAAGACCTGCGAGACAGCACGTCATTTTGCGGTGCGCTTGGCCGCCGACCTAGCTTTCGTGGCAGGACTCCCTACCCGGATCATGGCGGCCGAGGCGCTCGCTGCTGGTAAAAAACTCATTATCCCGATCACCCTGCTTACCTTGAGCGGTGTCGTTCGGAAGGGGTGCGCCAGTGCTGAGCTTCTCGCAAATGCGATTTATCTCAAGGACCTCTCGCGGCCTGCGGCTAAAGCCGCGTTTGAGAAGATTCAGCCTTACATCCAGCCTGGGAGTGAGTACGAAAGCTTTGACGATGTGCTAGCACGAGTGCGTCAAGCGCACTCTCTGACGCCGTGAAGCGATTGAGACTCGGACCTGCGCGAAATGCCGCGCAGGTCGTTGAATTCTAACGTTAGCAGGCAAGGGAACATGGCTAGGCACTTTGCAGTTAATGGGCCTTGTTGTACAAATCCGGGTAGCTCGCCCTGTCCAAGATTTATGCAACAGTGCCGCTCCTGGGCACAAACTGCAGCGATATGCGTCACATGTGCACAATGTGCAAAAAAATGGGCACAGCAGAATCTAAAATGACTAGGCTGAGTGCCAAATTGATATAGTTTTGTGCAAAAACATGGTTGCTGACAAGTGCAGGAATTTGCTTCCTGGTTCAGCGTTGTGTGATCGGAACCATAATGTTGCGAAATTCGCAGGGTTATCGTTCCGACGCTAGCTAGCTCTTTCTCATTTTGTTCAAGCAACTTGAACAAATCACTTCGCCAGTGCTACCTGTTCTGGCAATCTCGCTTCTTGCTGGGCAGGACTGTTCATTCTGACTGAACGAATTTCGTCCAAATTTCGCAAGGTTATGGTTACTGAAACTGCATGTTCGCAACTTTATGCGTACTTGCCATTGGTATATATTGGTTTCCGTTAATCACTTCATGGCGATGATGCAGCTGTTGTGATGAGACCCGCCTCAGCATAGAGCCGGTCTACTCGCTTGTGATTGACCTCCATGCCGCTCTGTCGAAGCTTCAAATAGATCATACCGGCGCCGTAGCGTCGGTGCAGTTGCGCGAGCGCGATGATCTTCGCTTTCAAGGGGGCATTGCGGTCGTGGCGGGCTGGTAGCGGAATGAACTGAGACTCAGCCGGCCAGACGCAGCGATCGACGCTCGCTGAGCCCTTTGCTCACGAGATTGCACACCAACGCCCGCCGTGACGGTGCGCTCACCACTTTTTTCGCAAAGCCTCTTTGGCAATCTCGTTCTCGAGCATGGTCTCGGCGAGGAGTTTCTTCAGGCGCGCATTCTCTGTCTCCAGCTCCTTGAGACGCTTGGCCTCTGAGACTTCATTCCGTCGAATTTGTTGCGCCAAAGGTAATAGCAGGCTTCCGAGAAGGCGTGCTTGCGGTACCGCTCGGTGATGGCGCTGTTGCACAAATCCTGAACAGGGCGAGGCCCCCCCTTTCCCCAAATGGATTTAGACCACCGCCACCGTGCACGGACGGCCCAGCATGCTGA
>NZ_PQWB01000079.1 GCF_002924365.1 Chromobacterium alticapitis
GCCTGGGCTTGCTCGCCGATGGCGTCGCCTGCACCGACGGCATGACGCGGCCCATGCTGGAGCAACGCGGCGTCGCGGTGGCGCCGCGCGCCTTCCGCGCCACAGGCAACGTCGCCACCGCCGGCGGCTGCCTGGCTTCGCAATACCTGGCCGCCTGGGTGCTGCTGCGGCTGGCTGGAGAGCAAACAGCCCGCGAGATCCTGTCCTACGTCGCCCCGGTGGGCGAAGAGCGGGACTACGTGGAGCGCGCGTTGTCCGCCGTGTCCGCCCCGGAAAACGCCTTGTCATGAACTTCGCCCCGCTTTCCGAGCTGACGCCGGCCGATCTGCACCCTTGCTTCCTGGCCGCCTTCAGCGATTACATCGTGCCGGCCCAGCCCTCGCTGGAAAGTCTGTCCGCCATGCTGAGCCGCCGCGGCTGGCAGCCGGCTCTCAGCGCCGGCGCCTGGATGGACGGCCAACTGGCCGGTTTCTGGCTGACCGCCACGCCCGACATAGACGGCGAGACCGAGGGCTATTGCATCGCCGCCGGCGTCGCGCCGGAAGGCCGCCGCCAGGGCGCGCTGACCGGCATGGCCGGATTGGTGACGGCATTGCTGGCCGAAGGCGGCATTCGCCGCCAGCGGCTGGAGGTGATAGACGGCAACCAGCGCGCCCAGCAAGCCTACGCCGCGCTGGGATTCGCCATCCTGCGCCGGCTCGACTGCTACCAGATCCAGGAACCCATCGCCGCGCGCGGCTACTGGCCAGTCACCATCCATGCCGAGCATGCGGCCGCAGACTGGCCCCCTGCCAATCTGGCCTACCCGCCCGCCGTGCCCAACCGCCGCGAATCGCTGCTGCGCGCCGAGCCGCCGCTGCGCTGGCTGACCGTGCGGCGCGCGGACGCGCTGCTGGGTTCGCTGCTGATGTCGAGCGACGGCGAGATAGTAGAGCTGCAAGTCGCGCCCGGCCACAGGCGCCAGGGCATAGCCGGCAGCCTGCTGCGCGCGGGCCAGCAGTTGACGGCGAACGGCCGGCTCAGCTTCAACAATGTGGACAGCCGGGATCTGGCCTTGATCAGCCTGTTGCTGCGGCATCAGGCTGCCTACCGCCTGTCGCAATGGGAACTGGGCAAGGCAAGCGACTGAAATGCACAAACGAGCGCCGGTGATAAAATGAAATGAAGCGCCGCAGCCGCGGCGCCCGCGACACAAGGCAACACCTCAATGCATGCGCAATTGCAAACCGAATGGCAGCACAGGCTGATCGCCCTGCTGGAACGACAACCGCCTGACAACGACGGCGCTCACGACCTCAGCCACCTGCACCGCGTATGGGCGGTAGCGCGTCAGCTGCTGGAACACTACCCGGACGCTGACGCGCTGGTGGTGATGGCCGGCAGCTATCTGCACGATCTGGTCAACCTGCCCAAAAACCATCCGCAGCGCCAGCAGGCCTCGCGCTGGTCCGCCGAGCGCGCGCGCGACTTACTGGCAGACAGCGGCCTCAGCGCCGCCCAATTGGACAATCTCGCCCACGCCATCGAGGCGCACAGCTACTCCGCGGCGATTCCGCCGCGCACGCTGGAAGCCAAGATCGTGCAGGACGCGGACCGCATGGACGCGCTGGGACCGGTGGGCCTGGCCCGCATGTTCTACGTCTCCGGCCGCATGGGCCGCGCCCTGGCGCATCCGCTGGACCCATTGGCGGAACAGCGCGGCCTGGACGACCAAGCCTGGGCGATAGACCACATAGACGTCAAGCTCGCCAAGCTGCCCGGCATGATGCAGACCGAGGCCGGCCGGGCCATGGCCGAACGCAAACTGCAGTGGCTGCTCCAATTCCGCGACGAATTCTGCCGGGACTGGATGGCGCGCTGAACGAAAGGATGAATCGCCGCCATGATGATCAGAAAACTACCGCGCAACCGCGCGGGGAGAGATTGGGTGGTGGGCGATTTGCACGGCTGCTTCGAACAGCTGCGGCGGCTGATGAAAATCATCGCCTTCGATCCGACCGTGGACAGGCTGATCTCGGTCGGCGACTTGGTTGACAGGGGGCCGGACAGCCGCATGGTGGGCGAATGGCTGGCCCAGCCCTGGTTTCATGCCGTGCGCGGCAATCACGAGCAGATGGCGCTGGACGCCATGCGCAATCCGCTGGAGGACAGCGAGCGCCATCTGCGCAACGGCGGCCGTTGGCTGACCGAACTGTCGCCCGCCGCGCGCGACGCCTGCGTCGCCGCCATGTCCCAGCTGCCGCTGGCGATAGAAATCAGCGCCGAAGACGGCAAGATAGGCATCGTCCACGCCGACTGCCCCAATAACGACTGGACCACGCTGGCGGCTCGGCTGGAGGCGGACAATCCCAGCGAACAGGACTACGACACCCTGCTATGGTCGCGCGAGCGCGCGCTGAACCAGGGCGCCGGCCACGTGGCGGGGGTAGATCTGCTGTTGGTGGGCCACACGCCGCAAGAGCGGGCAGTCATGTACGACAACGTGATGCACCTCGACACCGGCGCCGTCTACGGCGGCAAGCTGACGCTGTTCTGCCTGGACGACTTCGTCGAAGTCTCGCTGCCGGCCAGCTTCGAACACCTGGCCCGCTTCCAGCTGCATTAGACGCGAAACGCCCGCGGGGCTAGAATCGCGCAGCTTAGAACAAGGAAACGCCATGGCCGAGCGCAAGAAGAAAACCGCCGCCCCCAAACCGGGCCAACAGGAACGCCGCGAGCAGGAGCAACGCTACCACCGCGCCGAGCAAGCCTGCCGCCAGCTGACCCATCTGCTGGAAACGCTGGCCGCGGCCGGCGCGCTGGACGGCAATGAAGGCGCCGCCCAGTACCTGAACTCCACCCGCGCCTATTACCGCCGCATCCGCAACGGCAAAGTCATGGGGCCGGCCGACTTCACCGCCGCGGCCGAAGTCTGCGCCTGCGCGCGCCGCTCCCTGGCCGCGCTGGACCCGGAGCTGGCCTTCGCCGAGCTGCCGCAGGCCGACGCGCTGCGCCAGGCGCTGGCGCAAGGCGCGCAAGTCATAGAAGAAATGAAACAGATCAAGGCCGGCAAAACTGGCTGAAGGCCGACCCATATGGCATGATGAAGCATCGCCATCCGCCGGACGCCCGCCATGTACCTGCATATTCCCCATCTACGCATCGCCCGTCCGGTCAGCAGTCTGGCGCTCAGCAAAGCCATGTACTGCGAGGGTCTGAACTTCCAGGTATTGGGCGGTTTCAGCGGCCATGACGGTTTCGACGGCGTCATGCTGGGCCTGCCCGGCGCCGCCTATCACCTGGAATTCATCGTCAGCCATCAACATCCGGCGCCGCCGACGCCCACGGTGGAAGACCTGTTGGTGTTCTATCTGCCGGACCACGCCGAATGGGAGGCCGCCTGCGCCTGCATGCGCGCCGCCGGCTTCGCCCAAGCGCCGTCCGCCAATCCCTATTGGGAAGTCAAAGGCGTCACCTTCGTCGACCACGACGGCTACCGCACCGTGCTGCAAAACGCCAAGAGCCCGGTGTGAGCGACTCGCAACTCAACGCCTCTCAAGCGGACGAGGCCCGCCTGTGCGCCATCATTCAGGACACGCCGTGGCTGATGACGGCCCTGCGCGACGTGCGGCAATTGGGGCTGGCCTCCTGGTGCATAGGCGCCGGCGCCGTGCGCAACGCGGTATGGGACCGCTTGCACGACTACGCCCAGCCGTCGGCGTTGTCCGACATCGACGTCGCCCACTTCGACCCAACACGCCTGGAGCAAGCGCGCGATGACGCGCTGCTGGCCCAGCTGCGGGCCATCGCGCCGGGCCGCCCCTGGGAAGTGACCAACCAGGCGGCGGTGCATCTGTGGTTCGGCCAGTATTTTGGCCACGAGGCGGCGCCGCTGCGCTCCTTGGAAGAAGCCATTGCTACCTGGCCGGAGTACGCGACAGCCGTGGGCGTGACTCTGGATGAGGCCGACCGGCTGCGCGTCATCGCGCCGCATGGACTAGCCGACTTGCTGGCCATGCGCATCCGGCGCAACCCGACGCGCGTCAGCCAGGAAACCTACCGGGAGCGGATAGCGCGCAAACGATATCAGGAGCGCTGGCCGGGCGTGAGCATCGAGCTTGAATAAGCGCCGCCGCGCTACTCCACCGGCGCGCCCAATATTTTGTCCAGCTGCCCGGTCGCGCGCATTCTCGCCAGCGCTTTGTTGAAATCCGGAATCCACTTCGCCGCGCCGGATGCCTTGGATAAACCGAAAGCGGCATAGCTCAGCTTGCCTATGGGAACGTCGGAGACGCCAACCGTGTCTTCCACGCCCTGTTGCCGAACCAGGAATTTGCCGACGTTCGAATCCACGGTCGCCAGCTCAATGCGGCCGGACTCCATCATCTTGATCAGCGTGACCGAATCCACCGCCCGCTGAATCGGATGGGCGGATTCAAAAGCGGCTTCCATGTCCTTGTCCACTACCGAGCCTATCTCCATGCCCAGGCGGTGGCTTTTCAAGGTCTCATAGTCCTTCCAATCCACGGTTCCATGAAACGCGCTTTTTTTATACAAGAAACAGTTGTACTGCCGCATGACCGGCTCGGAAAACTCCATGAACTGCTCGCGCTCAGGCGTTTTATACAAGGGCAGGATGCCGTCAACCCGTCCATCCTGCGCCTCGGACAGGCAACGCTTCCACGGCAGTATCTTGACGGCGACGGTCAGGCCAAGCTGCCGTCCTATCTCCTGCAGCACGCGCACCTTGATGCCGCTGTCCGCCAGCGAGTCGAACTCGCCCATCGCGTATGGCGGGTACTTGTCATAGCACAGCGTGACTTTCCGTTCCGCGCCCCAGACGGCAACCGCCCACAATATGCTCAACGACAAGAGAAAGCACCTGGCGATCACACCCGCTCCCTTCCTGGCAATAGCCATGCGAACCCGAGGCCGATCCGGGAAAGCGCCGCCCGCGCTACTCGGTCACCGCCTCGCTCTCCTGCTGCAGCCGCCACATCTCGGCATAGCGCCCGCCCTTGTCCAACAGCTCGCGATGGCTGCCCTGCTCCACCACCCGGCCGGCATCCAGCACCAGAATGCGGTTCGCGTCGACTATGGTGGACAGCCGGTGGGCGATGACCAGCGTGGTGCGGTTGGCGGAGATGGCGGCCAACTCGTGCTGGATGGCTTTCTCGGTGCGCGAGTCCAGCGCGCTGGTGGCCTCGTCGAAAATCAGTATCGGCGGATTCTTCAGAATAGTGCGGGCGATGGCCACGCGCTGCTTTTCGCCGCCCGACAGTTTCAGTCCGCGCTCGCCCACCATGGTGTCGTAACCGTCCGGCAAGCTGCTGACGAAATCATGGATATGCGCGGATTTGGCCGCTTCCATCACTTCTTCGCGCGTCGCGCCCGGCTTGCCATAGGCGATGTTGTAATAAACCGTGTCGTTGAACAGCACCGTGTCCTGCGGCACGATGCCGATATTCGCGCGCAGCGAGTCTTGGGTCAGTCCGCGGATGTCCTGGCCGTCTATGCGCACCGCGCCGGAGGTCGCGTCGTAAAAACGGAACAGCAGCCGCGACAGCGTGGACTTGCCGGCGCCGCTGGCGCCCACCACCGCCAGCGTCTGGCCGGCCGGAATCGTGAAGTCCACCTCGTGCAGGATTTGCCGCTTGGCTTCGTAGGCGAAGCCCACATGATCGAAACGCACTGCCGCGCCGCGGGTATCCAGCGTCTTGGCGTCCGGCGAGTCGGCCACTTCCAGGTTGACGCCCAAGAGCGTGAACATGCGCTCGATATCGGCCAGCGAATGCTTGATCTCGCGATAGACGAAGCCCAGGAAGTTCAGCGGCGCATACAGCTGGGTGATGAAGGTTGCCACCAGCACCACGTCGCCCACCGTCATCCGGTGCGCCACCACGTCGCGCGCCGCCAACACCATCACCAGCGTGACGCCGATGGCGATGATGGCCGCCTGTCCGGCGTTGAGCAAGGACAGCGACACCTGGTTCTTGATCGCTGAGGCCTCCCAGGCCTCCAGATTGCGGTCGTAGCGCTTGGACTCGTACTCCTCGTTATTGAAGTACTTGACCGTCTCGTAGTTCAGCAACGCGTCTATCGCCTTGGAATTGGCCTTGGAGTCCAGGTCATTCATGGTGCGACGGTAGACAGTGCGCCATTCCGTGACCAAGAGCGTGAACGCGATGTAGATGGCGATGGTGCCCAGGGTCACCGCCGCGAACTCCCAGGCATAGCGGTGCAGCAAGATGGCGGAAACCATGCCGATTTCCAGCAGCGTGGGCAGGATGTTGAACACGGTGAAATTCAGCAGGAAGCCTATGCCCTTGGTGCCGCGCTCGATGTCGCGGCTCATGCCGCCGGTATGGCGCTCCAGATGAAAACGCAAGGACAGCTTGAACAGGTGGCGGAACACATTGCGCGCCACGCTGCGCACCGCGCCCTGGATCACGCGCGCGAACACCGCGTCGCGCAACTCCCCCAGCACGCCGGACAGCAGCCGCGCCACGCCGTAGCCAGTCAGCGCCAGCACCGGGATGGCCAGCAGCGTGGCCGGCACGGACAGCTGGTCGACGATGTCTTTCAGGTACAGCGGCACGGTAACAGCCGCCACCTTGGCCAGCACCATGCAACAGAGCGCCAGCGTCACCCGCCACTTGAAATCCCACAAATACGGGAATAGCGTTTTCAGGGTCTGCCAGTCGTTGCGGTCGGTCGGCGCCGGGCCGGTATGGGTCATGCGCATAAAAACTTGCCTGTGGCTGGAGCCTGACCCAAATTGAAAAAAGCTTCACTCGCAAAGGGGCAGACGTCATGTGGATTCTATTGCTGGAAGCGCTGGGCGCCGCGGCGCTCGCCTCCTTCATCGTATGGTGGACCTGGCCGCGCGACGACAAGGACCCGACCTGTAAACGCGATTAGTGCAGCACGCGCGGCGCCACCAGCGTCATTTCCGGAATGTCGGCCTCGAAACGCCGGCCATCGTCCGCCACCATCTGGTAACTGCCCTTCATGCTGCCGTAAGGCGTTTTCAGGTGGGTGGCGCTGGTGTATTCGAAAGCCTGGCCCGGCTCCAGGTGCGGCTGCTCGCCCACCACGCCCATGCCGCGCACTTCCTGCACCTGCTGATTGGCATCGGTGATGATCCAGTGGCGGCTGACCAGCTGGGCCGGCTCGCTGCCGGTATTGACGATGCGTACTCGATAGCCGAAGACATAGATGTCGTTGGCCATATTGGACTGTTCGGCGATGTATTGGGGCTCCGCCTCCACTTCAACTTGATAGACTTTCTCGGCCATTTCGGCTCCTCCGGATCAATATGTCCTTCATTTTATCCGGCCAAAGCGCTTTTGGCGCGGTAGAATGCCCGGCATTCCTTGTTTTTCGTTCCAGAGCCTCGCCATGCGCACTTTCCGTATCGCCCCCAGCATTCTGTCCGCCGATTTTGCCCGCCTGGGCCAGGAAGTCAGCGATGTCATCGCCGCTGGCGCCGACATCATCCACTTCGACGTGATGGACAACCACTACGTCCCCAACCTGACCATGGGCCCGATGTTCTGCGAGGCCATCCGCCCTCACAGCAGCGCGCCCATCGACGTTCACCTGATGGTCAAGCCGGTGGATGCGCTAGCCGCCGCCTTCGCCAAGGCCGGCGCCGACATCATCACCTTCCATCCGGAAGGCTCTGAACACATCGACCGCACGCTGGGCCTGATCAAGGACGCCGGCTGCAAGGCCGGTCTGGTGTTCAACCCGGCCACGCCGCTGTCCTATCTGGACCATGTGATGGACAAGCTGGACATGATACTGATCATGTCGGTCAACCCCGGCTTCGGCGGACAATCGTTCATTCCGCACGCGCTGGAAAAGATCCGCCAGGCGAGATTGCGCATCGACGAATACACCGCCAAGCATGGCGGCGAAATCTGGCTGGAGGTGGACGGCGGCGTCAAGGTGGACAATATCGCCGCGGTGGCCGCCGCCGGCGCCGACACCTTCGTAGCCGGCTCCGCCATCTACGGCCAAGCGGATTACAAGGCGGTCATTGACGCCATGCGCGCGGAACTGGCTCGCGCCCAAGCATAAGAGCGCGGCCGCATCCTTCCATTCATCAAGGGGTAAAGCAATGCATGCATTCATCGTCACCGGCGCCTCGCGCGGCCTGGGCTTCGCCATCTGCGAGGCCTTGCTGAACGACGGCTATTTCGTGGTCGGCATCGCCCGCAACGCCGGCCCGGCGCTGGAAGGCCTGGCCGCCCGCCACCCGGATCGCCTGCTGGCCGTCAACGCCGACCTGTCAGACGCCAGCCAGGCCGCCGCTTCGGTCCACACCGCGCTGCAACAGCTCCCCTTGCCGGATTGCGCGACGATCACGCTGATCAACAACGCCGGCGTGGTGACGCCCATCGCCCAGGCCGGTCATTACCCGGCCGACGAGGTGGTCAAGGCCGTCGCCATCAACGTCACCGCGCCGCTATTGGCCGCCGACGCTCTGCTGGCCGCTACAGACCATCTCGCCGCTCGCCGCCGCATCCTGAACATTTCCTCCGGCGCCGCCGCCAAGGCCTATCCAGGCTGGAGCGTGTATTGCGCCACCAAGGCCGCGTTGGACCACTTCGGCCGCAGCGTGGCGGCGGAGCAGGAAAGCAAGGCCAATCCGGCGCAGGTCGTCGCGCTGTATCCCGGCGTGGTGGACACCGACATGCAAGGCAATATCCGCTCCAGCGATTCGTCGCAGTTCCCGCAAAAAGCGCGCTTCGACGCCTACAAGGCCGACGGCGCGCTCGCCTCGCCGGCCGAAGCGGCCCGCCAGATAGTGGACTATCTGGTCTCGCCGGCCTTCGGCAAGACGCCTGTCGTCGACATCCGCGAACTGTAAACACCCCCGCATCCTCTATTCCGCCGCGGCCCCCGGCCGCGGTTTCAAAAGCAGACACATGAATCTCAAGCACATCAAGGCCGTCGCCTTCGACCTGGACGGCACCCTGGTAGACTCCATCCCCGATTTGGCCAATGCCGCCAACGCCATGCGCGCCCACCTGGGCCTGCCGCCGCTGGATCCCGAGCGCATTAAAAGCCATGTCGGCGACGGCATCGCCAGCCTGGTGCACCGCGCCATCACCGACGAGCGCCACGCCGAGGCCGACGGCCCCGCCTGGGAGCGCGGCTACCGCTTCTTCGTCCAGCATTACCGCGAGCATCTGGCAGACCAGACCACAGTCTACGCCGGCGTTCGCGACGGCTTAGGCCTGTTGCGCGCCCTCAAGCTGCCGCTGCTCGTCATCACCAACAAATCCGAGCGGCTCGCCCTGCCGCTGCTGGAACAACTGGACCTGCGCGACCCCTTCAGCCTGGTCCTGGGCGGCGACACCCTGTCGGAGAAGAAACCGTCCGCCTTGCCGCTGCAACACGCCTGCCAGGTGCTGGGCATTTCGCCCAAGGAGCTGGCCATGGTGGGAGACTCCACCAATGACGTGGCGGCCGCCCGCGCCGCCGGCAGCGCGGCCATCGCCGTCAATTACGGCTACGCCGACGCGTTCACGCTGGGCGCGGACCTGACGCTGGCCAGTATTGCCGAGCTGTACGATTTGATGAAAAATAACTGATCCCGCTCAACGCTAAAGGAATTCAACCGCCCATGGCCTTTCTTCCCAGCCCCGCCAGCTGGCGATGGCGTCGCCCGCAACACCTCCAGCACGCCCAAGCCGCAACTGACACCATCAAGGAAGAACCCCATGCAAGCGCAAGAATTTGACCGCCTGGCCGCCGAAGGCTACAACCGCATCCCGGTGCTGCAGGAACTGCTGGCCGATCTGGACAGCCCGCTGTCCATCTACCTGAAGCTGGCCAACCAGCCCTACAGCTATCTGATGGAGTCCGTGGTCGGCGGCGAACGCCATGGCCGCTACTCCATCGTCGGGCTGCCGGCGAGTACCCGCATTCGCGTCAATGGCCGCAAAGCCCAGGTGGAATGCGGCGACAAGGTGATAGAGCGCCATGACGGCGACCCGCTGGCCTTCATCGAGCAATTCCAGAACCGCTTCCGCACCCCCGAGCTGCCCGGCTTGCCGCGCTATTCAGGCGGCCTGGTGGGTTACTTCGGCTACGACACCATACGCTATGTCGAACGCCGGCTGGCCGATACCCAAAAGCCGGACTCCATAGGCACTCCGGATATTCTGCTGATGCTGTCCGAAGAAATCGCCATCGTCGACAATCTGTCCGGCAAGCTCTATCTGGTGGTGTACGCGGACCCGGAAGTGCCCAATTCTCTGTCCAAAGCGCAGGCGCGTCTGGCCGAACTGCGCGCCATGCTGCGCGAACCGTTGTCCATTCCGCTATCGCTGCCGCTGCCCGATGAGGGCGAAGCCGTCTCCGAATACGGCGAAGAGGCCTTCAAAGAAGCGGTGACCGCCTGTCAGCGCTACATCCACGATGGCGACATCATGCAAGTCGTGCTGGCGCAACGCATGAAGCAAACATTCAGCGGCTCGCCCATTGCGCTGTACCGCGCGCTGCGCAACCTGAACCCATCGCCGTATATGTTCTTCTATCATTTCGATGATTTCCACGTAGTGGGCGCCTCGCCGGAAATCCTGGTACGCCGCGACGGCGACATCGCCACCGTGCGGCCCATCGCCGGCACGCGTCCGCGCGGCCAGACTCGCGAGCAGGACGAGGCGCTGGCGGCCGAGCTGTTGGCCGACCCGAAAGAAATCGCCGAACACGTGATGCTGATGGACCTGGGCCGCAACGACATCGGCCGCGTCGCCGATATCGGCACGGTCAAGATCACCGACAATATGGCCATCGAGCGCTATTCCCACGTGATGCACATCGTCTCCAACGTGGAAGGCGTGGTGGACCGCAAGATCAGCAATATCGAAGTGATCAAGGCCACCTTCCCCGCCGGCACGCTGTCCGGCGCGCCCAAAGTGCGGGCGATGCAGATCATAGACGAGTTCGAGCCGAGCAAGCGCGGCGTCTACGGCGGCGCCGTGGGCTATCTGGGCTTCAACGGCGACATGGACCTGGCCATCGCCATCCGCACCGCAGTGCTGAAAAACGGCATGCTCTACGTGCAGTCCGGCGCCGGCATCGTGGCGGATTCTGTGCCGCAATCGGAATGGCAGGAAACCCAGAACAAGGCCCGCGCCGTGCTGCGCGCGGCGCAAATGGTGCGCGACGGGCTGGATGCCTGAGGCCGTTCTGGCCTGCGGCCCCTTTAGGCCGCAAAACCCATGAAGAAAAGGCCAGTCCAATCGGGCTGGCCTTTTTGCTGCTCTGATTACGCGGGTTTCAATGCCAGCTGGCGCTCAATATCGGCTGCAGTTGCGCCTGCTGATCTGGCGGCAGGGCATGCACGCCACCGGCCGGCGCCGAAAACGCCGCCATGGCATGCACCAATTTATCGACGTCGGCGGCGGCAAGCGTCATTCCACCCGCCTGGATGGACCCGATATGCGGACCGGCGCTGCTTTGCCAGCTCGTCACCATTACCGCATCCGTCGTGCCCAAGACATCGATTTCAAGCGCGCTATTGACGTACTTGAACCATAGGTGGTCTGGCGCGACATCTGCGAATTGCAGTACATCACGGCTATTCGCATCCCGCTTGCCGCCACTGTCATTCACCGTGACGACGCCAGTCCCGGCACGCAGCACAAAGGTGTCCAACCCCTCCCCCGCATTCAGCGTATTGTTCAAGCCCGCCGTCAGCGTATCCTTGCCGTCTCCGGCCGTCAGCGTATCACCCGCCGCGCCAACCATGCGGTTGTCCACGCCCCGCAAGCCATACAGGTAATGGTTGCCGCTGCTGGTGTCAGTAAATACCAGTTGATTGGCGACGGCCGGGAAGTCCCAGTTGCTGCCATCCGCAAAGCTGAACAGCGGACGGTAGTTTGGATTGTTGAAGTAAGCGTTGACGGTCAGCTGGTCGCCGTTGCCAAAGTCCAGTATCAGATTATCCGACAGGTCGCGAATGATCTTGGTCTGGCCGACGCTGATGCCCGCGCCCAGCTTCACCACATCCACCGGACTAGAGTTGGATTTGGAGAACTCATTGAGCACGGTCAATCCGCAGCCCGGATTGATCACGAAAGTATTCCGCCCCATGCCGCTGTTCAAGGTATTGTTGCGGCCCGCCGTCAGGACATCGTTGCCATCGCCAGCTGTCAGCGTATCGCCCGCCCCGCCCACCATGCGGTTGTCCACGCCATGCAAACCGCTCAATTGATTGCCGCTGCCGGTATCGGTGAACACCAATTGATTGGCGACGGCCAGGAAATCCCAGCTGCTGCCGTCGGCGAAGCTGAACAGCGGCCGGGAGATAGGATTGGCGTTCAGATCGTTGAAGTAGCTGTAAACGGTCAGTTGGTCGCTGTTGCCGAAGTCCAGCACCAGATTGTTCGACTGGTCGCGGATGATCTTGGTCTGGTTGGCGCTGATGCCCGCCCCCAGTTTCACCACATCCGCCGGGCTTGGGTTGGTTTTGTAAGATTCATACAGCACCGTCTGGCCGCAGCCGCGATTGAGCACGAAGGTATCCTGCCCGGAACCCGCATGCAGCGTATTGTTCACGCCCGCCGTCAGCGTATCCTTGCCGTCGCCCGCGCTAAGCGTATCGCCCGCCCCGCCCACCATGCGGTTGTCCACGCCATGCAAACCGCTCAATTGATTGCCGCTGCCGGTATCGGTGAACACCAATTGATTGGCGACGGCCAGGAAATCCCAGCTGCTGCCGTCGGCGAAGCTGAACAGCGGCCGGGAGGTAGGATTGGCGTTAAGATCATAGAAGTAGCCGTAAACGGTGAGCTGGTCGCCGTTGCCGAAGTCCAGCACCAGATTGTTCGATTGGTCGCGGATGATCTTGGTCTGGCTGGCGCTGATGCCCGCCCCCAGTTTCACCACATCCGACGGGCTTTGGTTGAGTTTGTAAGACTCATACAGCACCGTCTGCCCGCAGCCGCGATTGAGCACGAAGGTATCCTGCCCCATCCCCGCATGCAGCGTATTGTTCAAGCCCGCCGTCAGCGTATCCTTGCCGTCGCCCGCGCTAAGGGTATCGCCAGCCGCGCCTACCATGCGGTTGTCCACGCCCTGCAAACCGCTCAATTGATTGCCGCTGCCGGCATCGGTGAACACCAGTTGATTGGCGATGGCCGGGAAGTCCCAGTTGACGCCGTCGGCGAAGCTGAACAGCGGCCGGGCGATAGGGTTGGCGTTAGGGTTGTTGAAGTAATAGGGCACGGTTAATTTGTCGCCGTTGCCAAAATCCAGAATAAGACTGTTCGACAAATCGCGGGTAATCTTGGTCTGGCTGGCGCTGATGCCCAAGCCCAGCTTCACCACATCAATCGGACCCAGGTTGGTTTTAGCGGATTCATTCAGCACCGTCAGCCCGCAGCCCCGGTTCAAAACGAAAGTATCCTGATTGCCATCCGCATTCAATATGCTGTTTGAACCAGCCACAAATGTCGGGCCGGGATTGGCATTCGGCGGTTGATTGGTAATGGCCGCAAAGTCCCAGCTGGCGCCGTCGGAGAAATGGATCAGCGGCCGGATATAATTCGGATTGCTGAAGTAGTTCTTGATGGTCAGTTGGTCGCCGCTGCCGAAGTCCAGTATCAGATTGCTCGACGAATCGCGGATGATCTTGGTCTGGCCAGCGCTGATGCCCGCGCCCAACGCCACCACGTCCACCGTGTTTTGGCTGAGTTTGACCACCTCATTCAGCACGGTCTGGCCGCAGCCTCGATTGAGCACGAAGGTGTCGCGCCCGGCGCCGGCGATCAAGGTATTGTTGTGGCCCGCGGTCAGGGTATCGTTGCCGGCGCTCGCCGTCAGGGTATCGGCCTCCCCGCCTACGATGCGGTTGTCCACGCCCGACAGGCCGTACAGGTACTGGCTGCCGCTGCTGGTATCGGCAAACACCAGTTGATTGGCGATGGCCGGGAAGTCCCAGCTGACGCCGTCGGCGAAATGGATCAGCGGCCGGGTGATATTCGGATTGCTGAAGTAGTTTTTGACGGTCAGCTGGTCGCCGTTGCCAAAGTCCAGTATCAGATTGCTCCACGGATCACGGCTGATCTTGGTCTGGCCGGCGCTGAAGCCCGCGCCCAACGCCACCACGTCCACCGTGTTTTGGTTGAGCTTGCGGGATTCATTCAGCACCGTCTGCCCGCAGCCCCGATTGAGCACGAAGGTGTCGCGCCCAGTGCCGGCGATCAGGGTATTGTTGTGGCCCGCGGTCAGGATATCGTTGCCGGCGCTCGCCGTCAGGATATCGGCCTCCCCGCCCACGATGCGGTTGTCCACGCCCGTCAGGCCGTACAGGTACTGGCTGCCGCTGCTGGTATCGGCAAACACCAGTTGATTGGCGATGGCCGGGAAGTCCCAGCTGACGCCGTCGGCGAAATGGATCAGCGGCCGGGTGATATTCGGATTGCTGAAGTAGTTTCTGACTGTCAGCTGATCGCCGTTGCCAAAGTCCAGTATCAGATTGCTCCACGGATCACGGCTGATCTTGGTCTGGCCGGCGTTGAAGCCCGCGCCCAACGCCACCACGTCCACCGTGTTTTGGCTGAGTTTGGAGGACTCATTCAACACCGTTTGTCCGCAGCCGCGATTGAGCACGAAGGTGTCGCGCCCGGTGCCGGCGATCAGGGTATTGTTGTGGCCAGCGGTCAGGGTATCGTTGCCGCCGCTTGCCGTCAGGGTATCGGTCTCCCCGCCCACGATGCGGTTGTCCACTCCGTGCAAACCATACAGGTAATGGCTGCCGCTGCTGGTATCGATAAACACCAGTTGATTCGTGATCGCCGCATAATCCCAGTTGCTGCCATCGGCAAAGCTGATCAGCGGCCGGCCCCAGGCCGAATCAAAATAATTGCTAAGCTTTAATTGGTCGCCATTGCCGAAGTCCAAAATCAGGTTATTCGACTGATCTCGAATGATCTTGGTCTGGCTGACGCTGAACCCTGCGCCCAACTTCACCGTATCCACCGTGCTTTGGCTGAGTTTATGGGTCATTTCATTCAGCACCATCGAACCGCAGCCTGCGTTCAGCACAAAACAATCTTGCTCGCTGCCTGCATTCATCACGCCGTTCCGCTCGCCCATGATGACTACTGGGTTAGCAAACGTATTATTTGATTGCGACATTATATTTCCTTATATTTAAATGCATATTGCACCCGCCACGACAGCGGCAGCGTCAACAACAGCAACAAGGCCAGCATGCTCATCGCCAGCGGAACGCCGGCCATATCCCCCACACGGCCAAACAGCACCGGCGACATGGCCCCTCCTCCTATCGTGCCCGTATAGAACAGCGCGAAAGCCCTCTCGCGCCCGCCAGCGCCAGCCAGCTCCGGCACCGCGCCGTACAACACAGACGAAGTGCCGTTCAAGACCAGGCCCAATAGCGGCAACACAGCCATCACGCCGGCCTGAGGCAGCGCCAGCGTGACAAGGATCAGCAAGGCGGTTAGGGACTCGGTCAGCCATACCGTCTTCATCAGGCCAAGCCTCGCGCCCAGATAGCCGCAGAACAGCTTGCCGAAGGCGCCGCCCACGAACAGCAGCGACAAGGCGAGTCCAATGCCCGCGCTGCCCGCGCCTTTGCTCTTCAGCACAAAAGGCAGGAAGGTCAGAAAACCCATGCGCACCGCGCTGTCTATCACGCCGGTGGCCAGCAGCGCGCGCAAGCCGCCTGCCGACCCAGGCTTGTCCTGGGCCTTTTCCGCCGCCCTTTGCGCGCTCCCCTGCCCAGCGGGAATCAGACGCCATAGCGCGCCGGCCGCCATCAGCGCCAGCGCGCCGGCCAGCGCCACGCCCACGCGCCAGCTCGCCACGGTCAAGAGCAAGCCAAGCAGCGCCGGAATCAGCGTCTTGCCGATGTCGCCAGCGAAGTTGTACTGCGCCAGCGCCTGCTTGACGCCGCCGCCGGCCTCGTGGCTGTCTGCCACCAACGAGGAGGCCAGCGGGTGCTGGACGCTGGCCCCCAGCCCGCCCAGCATCAAGGCGCCCAGCAGCACGGCCAAGCCGCCAGCCTGCCCGGCTATCAAATAAGCAATGCCCGCCAGCGCCGTGCCGCCCACCAGCATGCGCTTGCGCCCCCAGCGCCGCGCCAATCGGCTGGCCAATAATTGAAAGCCGGCCATCATGCCGGAGTACGACCCGCGCAACAGGCCCACCATGGCGTAGCTGATCGCGAACTGCGCCTGCCATAGCGGCAGCAAGACATAGACCAAGTCAGTCAATCCGTCATGGATTGCGTGGGCGCCGCCAGCCGCCCATAGCGAGCGGCGGCGCGAAGAGGCGTCCTCGGGGGATGGACTCGCGTCGTCGGCATGCGTCATGGCTAGTTTAATATCATCATTTACCATGCCGATTATCATACCAAATAGCATATAAATGTCATACCATTTGCCATTTATTGGGCCATACATGATTCAATTTCATCTGTCGCATGCAAAGGTATCCTTTGCCAGCGTTATCCTAGCCCTGTCTAATCTAGGGAAAAATCACCCGCGCCAAGCTAGCTAGCCAGCTTGGCCGCGCATTCATGAAGGACGACAGATGATCCATGGCAAATCATTGGCCGCCTGGCAGGCCACGCACCCGCTCATCGCCGATCTGGCGTTGCTGCGCGAATGCGAGTGGCTCAACCCCGCCATCGCGCCGGCCGCAGAAGGCCTGGCCGATGTTGGCCTGACCGCTGCGGACGTAGCCGACGCCGATGCGCGCCTGCGGCGCTTCGCCGCTTACTTTCGCCTGGCCTTCCCGGAAACCGTCGCCACTGACGGCATTCTTGAGTCCCCGCTGCTGGCCGCGACATCGTTCCAGCGCGCATTGAGCAGTCATTACGGCCTTGAACTGCCAGGCCGCCTATGGCTGAAGGCGGACAACCTGTTGCCCATCTCCGGCTCGATCAAGGCGCGCGGCGGCATTTACGAAGTATTGCAACATGCCGAGGCGCTGGCGCTGCGACACGGCTTGCTGAGCCTGGAGGATGATTACGCCAGCCTGGACGCCCCCGCGGCGCGAGCGCTGTTCAGCCGCCACCGCATCGCCGTCGGCTCCACCGGCAATCTTGGACTTTCCATAGGCATCATGGGCGCGAGGCTGGGTTTCGCCGTCACCGTGCACATGTCCGCCGACGCCAGACAGTGGAAGAAAGACAAGCTGCGCGCCCACGGAGTGACGGTGGTCGAGCATGCTTCCGACTACAGCGCGGCGGTGGCGCTCGGCCGAAGACAGTCGCAAGAGGATCCCGACTGCCATTTCGTCGATGACGAAAACTCGACCAGCCTGTTCTTGGGCTATGCCGTGGCGGCCATGCGGCTGAAATCGCAGCTGGACGCCGCCGGCGTGAAAGTGGACGCCGAACACCCGCTATTCGTCCACCTGCCCTGCGGCGTGGGCGGCGGCCCCGGCGGCGTGGCCTTTGGCTTGAAACTGGCCTTCGGCGACGCAGTCCACTGCCTGTTCGCCGAGCCAACCCACTCGCCCTGCATGCTGCTCGGCGTCTACAGCGGCCTGCATGATGCGGTATCGGTGCAGGATTTCGGCATAGACAACCGTACCGCGGCCGACGGTCTGGCGGTGGGCCGGCCGTCCGGCTTCGTCGGACGCGCCATGCAAAGGCTGATAGACGGCTATTACACGGTAGGCGACGAGGAGCTGTTCCGGCTGCTGGCCCTGATGCGCGACGCGGAGGGCCAACGGCTGGAGCCATCCGCGCTGGCCGGCGCGCCCGGCATGGCCCGCGTCCTGACAGAAAACCAGGACTACCGCGAACGACTGCGCCTGACGCCGGCGCGCCTGTCCCGCGCCAGCCATATCATCTGGGCCACCGGCGGCGGCATGGTGCCGGCGGCGGAAATGGACGCCTATCTGGCGCGCGGCCGCGCGCTGCTGGGCTGAGCCATGCGCCCGCCCCGGCTGGACGGCGGCCAGTTCGCCAATTTGCACACCTTCCTGGCTGTGGCCGAACACCTGAGTTTCGCCCGCGCCGCCGCCGAGCTGTGCCTGACGCCCAGCGCGGTCAGCCATCGTATCGCTCGGCTGGAGGCCGCGCTGGGCTACCCGTTGTTTTTGCGCCTGACGCGGCGCATCCACCTGACCGACGACGGCGAGCGCATCCATGCGGCGCTCCGCCGCGGCATGGACGAATTGAACGCCGCCCTGCTCCCGCAGGCCGATGCCTTGGCCGGCCGGCTCACCCTGCACGCCCACCCGTCCATCGCGCAATGCTGGCTGCTGCCGCGGCTGGCGGATTTCTGCGCAGATCACCCGCTGATCGAGCTGGACGTCCGCACCGGCAACGAGGACGCGGACTTCCGCGCCGGCGGGGTCGATCTGGCGCTGTACTACGCAGACGGCCAGTTTCCCGGCCTGGCCAGCGCTAAGCTGATGGAGGAGGAAATGGCGCCGGTATGCAGCCCAAGCTACGCGGAACGCCACCAGTTGCTGGAACAGCCAGCCAAGCTGCGCGAATGCGTGCTGCTGCACGACGCCCGCGCCTGGCGCCACGCCGCCCATGACGCGGAATGGACGCTGTGGGCGCGCGCGGCCGGCCGCGAAGCCGACCTGCCGCCGCGCAGCCTGACCTTTGACCGTTCCGATCTGTGCCTTGCCGCAGCGGTCCACCATGCCGGCATCGCCATCGGCCGCCGCCGGCTCGCGCAAGACTGGATAGACCAAGGCAAACTGCTGCTGCCGCTGGGCGGCTTCACGCCAGTCGGTGCCTGCGCCTACCATTTGGTTCACCCGCCCGGCGCGACATCGGCCCGGCTGCGAGCGCTCATCGCCTGGCTGAACGCCCTCGCCTCAGGCTGAGCATACGCCCGCGCGCGTCCTATAGTGAATCCATGTCCAACCGCCCGGCCCGGATCAATGGATGCCTCTCCCGCCATGCTGGATTTCGACCGTTTCCTGCTGACCGTCGTCTACGATCTGCCCAATCTGATTTTCGTGGTGGACCAGGCTGACGGCACCATCGTCTACGCCAACCAGCATATGTGCGCCACGCTGGGCGCCGACTGCGTCGGCAGGCGCTTTTTCGAGCTGTTCGCCGGCGCCGGCGGCGACCGCCACTTTCTGAGTTATGCCCAGCAGCACGAAAGCGCCCCGCCCGCGCTGCCGCGGCAGTCGGAATACTATGACGACGAATCGGAAAACTGGTATCACGTGCAGCAGCGCGGCATCACTTGGATAGACGGCTCGTCCAAGGTGGTGTGCGTGCTCAGCGAAATCAACGCGCTCAAGCGGCTGCAGAAAGACCTGACCGAAGCCCACGCCACCCTGGCGTTCAAGAACCGCGAACTGGAGATATCCGCGCGCACAGACCGCCTGACCAGCCTGTACAACCGCTATCAGCTGGATCTGGTCATCACCGGGGAATTCCAGCGCTTTCGCCGCTATGGCAAACCGTTTTCCGTGCTGCTGGCCGACTGCGACCAATTCAAGCAGGTCAATGACGCCTACGGCCATCAGGCCGGCGACTCGGTGCTGATAGACCTGGCCCGCCTACTGCAATCGAACATCCGCGCCACGGACACGCTGGGACGCTGGGGCGGCGAGGAGTTTCTGGCCATCCTGCCGGAAACCACGCTGGACAGCGCCGCCCAATTGGCGGAAAAGCTGCGCGCCATCGTCGCCGCCCATGCTTTTCCAGCGGTTGGCCACAAAACGGCCAGCTTCGGCGTGGCGCAAATCCAGCCGGCCGAAAACATCAAAGATTTGGTCGGCCGCGCCGACAAGGCGCTGTACCAGGCCAAGGAAAAGGGCCGCAATCGCATCGAAACCGCCGACTAGCCGCGCCGGGAGCCGAACATGCGCCAGAGAAGCTTTCTGATCGTCGATGACTCGCCCGCCGTGCTCAAACGGCTGGGGCAAATCCTGGAGTCGCTCGGCCACTTGGTGGTCGGCTCGGCCGGCAACGGCCTGGAGGCCATCGCCAAGGCCCGGGACTTGCGGCCTGACGTCATCACCATGGACATCCAGATGCCCGAGATGAGCGGCCTGGAGGCGACTCGGCACATCCTGAGCGAGCAGCCTGACCAGCCCATCATCATCATCACCGCGCACGGCCAGGAAAGCACGGTGGTGGACGCCATCGCCGCCGGCGCCAAGTACTTCATTTGCAAACCCATCGAGAGAGAACAAGTGGCGGAAGTACTGAACAAGGTTTTCCGCGACGACTGACCCTCCGCC
>NZ_PQWB01000080.1 GCF_002924365.1 Chromobacterium alticapitis
CTCACTGCTGTTACACTGCCCAGCCTTTAGCCAACCGCGCCAAGTCATTGTGAAACCAGCCGCTTTTTCCAGCCTGCCCCTGCCCGCCCCGCTGCTGTCCAACCTGGACAGCTTGGGCTACCACCAGATGACTGCCATCCAGGCCGCCAGCCTGCCCGCCATTCTGGAAGGCCGCGACCTGATCGCCCAGGCCAAGACCGGCAGCGGCAAGACGGCTGCGTTCGGCCTTGGCCTGTTGGCCAGCCTCAATCCGCGCTGGTTCGGCGTGCAGGCGCTGGTGATGTGCCCCACGCGCGAACTGGCCGACCAGGTGGCGCAGGAAATCCGCCGTCTGGCGCGCGCCATCGACAATATCAAAGTGGTGACGCTGACCGGCGGCACGCCGATGGGCCCGCAGATCGGCTCGCTGGAGCACGGCGCCCACATCGTGGTGGGCACGCCGGGCCGGCTGCAGGACCACCTGTTCCGCGAAACGCTGAACCTGGCCGGCGTGAAGACGCTGGTGCTGGACGAGGCCGACCGCATGATAGACATGGGCTTCATCGAGGAGATCGTCGGCATCGTCCGCGCCTGCCCGAAGACCCGCCAAACCCTGCTGTTCTCCGCCACTTATCCGGAAGACATCCGCAAGGCCAGCGGACAGTTCCTGAAGAATCCGGTGGAAGTGAAGGTGGAGTCGCTGCACAACGCCGACCACATCGAACAGTGGTTCTACAAGGTGAAGCCGGAAACCCGGCTGGAGACGGTCAGCCGCATCCTGCGCCATCTGCGCCCGACCTCGGCGCTGGCCTTCTGCAACACGCGCGAACGCTGCAAGGAGCTGGTGCGCGAGCTGCAAGAACAGGGCTTCAACGCGCTGACCCTGCACGGCGACCTGGAACAGCGCGAGCGCGACCAGATCCTGCTGCGCTTCGCCAACAAGAGCGCCACCGTGCTGGTGGCCACCGACGTGGCGGCGCGCGGCCTGGACATCAAGGAACTGGACGTGGTGATCAACGTCGACGTCACCCACGATCCGGAAGTGCATATCCATCGCATCGGCCGCACCGGCCGCGGCGAGCAGCACGGCCTGGCGCTGACCCTGGCCACCGACAGCGAAGCCAAGCGCCTGGTGCAGATCGAAAACTACCAGCAGGCCGACCTGACCTGGGCCGATGTGGAAGAATTGACCCCGGCGCCGGGCGGCCCGCTGCTGCCGCCCATGGTCACGCTGGAGATCGCCGGCGGCAAGCGCGAAAAGCTGCGTCCGGGCGACCTGCTGGGCGCGCTGACCGGCGACGCCGGCTTCCAGGGCAGCCAGATCGGCAAGATCAATATTTTTGAATTCGCCAGCTTCGTGGCGCTGGAGCGCAGCATTGCCGAACAGGCATTAGCCAAGCTGTCTCAATGCAAAATCAAGGGAAAACAGTTCAAAATGCGGCTGATAGGCTGATCGCCGCCGCAAAAGAAACAGGGCCTTTCGGCCCTGTTTTTCCCCGTCCCGCACCCTCCTGTTATACTTGGTACTGCGCTACCGTCTGCTGGATATTCTCCGCCTGCCGCCGCAGCCGGTTGGCCGAATCCGCCGAATCCCCCGCGTCCCTTGAGTTGGCTTCCGCCATCTGGGCGATCTGCTCCACCTTCTGCGCGATGACGTTGCTGGCCGCGCCCTGCTCCACGATGCTGCTGGAAATCTCGCTGATCAACTCCACGCTGCGTTCGGAGTTGGTCTTGATCTGCTGAATGGCCTCGCTGGCGCCGCGCGCCTTCTCCGCTTCCTGATTCACCCGGTCCACCACCTGCTGCATGCCCGCCACCGCGGCCTGCGTGCCGTGCTGCATCTTGTCTATGACGCCGGAAATCTCCGTGGTGGAGCTGGTGGTGCGCTCCGCCAGTTTGCGCACTTCGTCTGCCACCACGGCGAAGCCGCGGCCCATCTCGCCAGCGCGGGCGGCCTCGATCGCCGCATTCAGCGCCAGCAGATTGGTCTGGTCTGCGATATCCTTGATCACGCCCAGCACCGTGGCGATGGTGGCGCTGTCGTCGCGCAGCCGCCCAATGCGGTCCGCCGCCTCGGCCACTGCCTGCGCCACCGCGCTGATGCCGTCCACCGTGCCCAGCACCACGCCGCTGCCGCGCTCGGCGATCTCGCCGGCCACCCGCGCCTGTTCGTCCGCCTCGCGCGCGCGGTCCGCCACGTGGTTGATGCTGACCGTCACCTGCTCCACCGAAGCCGCCATCTCCGAAGCGGACTCGCTTTGCGTCACCGAGCTGCCGGCGATATGCGATGAAGAGTCAGCCATCTGCACGATGGCGCCCTGCATATCGCCTACGCTGCCGCGTATTTCCTGAAAGCTCTGCTGCAGCCGCCCCATCAGTTCATTGAAGGCGGAGGCGGCCTGGCCGATTTCATCCATCCGCGCCACCGGCGCGCGCCGCCGGAAATCCAGCTGGGAACGCACTTCCTGCATGGAGCCCAGCAGGCTCTGCAGGCTGCTGCGGATATGCGCGTACAGCTGCACGCTCAAGCCGCCGCAGACCAGCACCGCCAGAATCACCACCGCAAGCGAGACGGTAAACCCCGCTTGATAAGCCGCCGCGTTGTCCTGGGACAATTGCTCGGCCAGCTTGTAATTGAACTCGATGTGATCCAGCAAGAGTTGATTCAGCGTCTTGGCCTCGCTGGACATGTCGCCCACCAGCAGCCTGTCCGCGCCGGCCGCATCATTGGCCTGCATCAGTTGCAGATACTTGTCGCGCTGCTGGCGATAGATTTTCATCGCATCGCGGTCGGCCTGCAGCATCTTGCGATCCTCGTCGTTGGACAACAGGTCTTTCTCGTACTTGTCCATCGTCGCGTCGAAACGCTTGTCCAGATCCGGCAACAAGGCCAGCTGGGCGGATTTGACCGCCGCATCGCTCAGCGCCGCGCTGCGCGCCAGTGCCAGCCGCATGTCCGCCAAGGCCTCCTTCCCTTCGTCCAGATCATGGATGCTGGGGAAAGTATTGACCTTCAAATAGTCGAAGCGCTCATTGGCCTGCTTTTGCTGCCACAGGCCCTGCGCGCCCACCGCGATCATCGCGATCAGCGCCAGGGCTATCGTGATCATCAGCCGCTTGGTTATCGTCATGGCGCCTTTCCTTCCTGCATCCATCTAGACTAGGGGAATTACTTAGAATAGTTATAGACAGGACTGACGGGCTGACAAGCCATTGCTTTCGCCCGGTTTGCGCGGCAGCGGCCAAAGCGGTAACATGCCGCCCTTCTCCGCGCCATGACGCGGCTCCGTTCCTTGGGTTCCCTCACCCCATTCAGCAAAAAGGATGAAACATGTTCGCCTTCACCGGCCGCCAGCGCTTGTCCGCGCTGCTATGGCTTGCCCTGTTCCATATCGCCATCATCGCGTCCAGCAATTATCTGGTGCAGCTGCCCATCTCGGTGTTCGGTTTCCACACCACCTGGGGCGCCTTCACCTTTCCATTTATTTTCCTGGCCACCGACCTGACTGTGCGCGTTTTCGGCGCGCAGCTGGCCCGCCGCATCATCCTGGCGGCGATGGCGCCGGCGCTGGCCATTTCTTACCTGATCTCCACGCTGTTTTACCAAGGCGCGTGGCAGGGCCTCCAGGCACTGGAGCATTTCAATCTGTTTGTCGCCCGCATCGCGGCGGCCAGCTTCGCCGCCTATGCGCTGGGACAGATTCTGGACGTGCAGGTGTTCAACCGGCTGCGCCGCTTGCCGGCCTGGTGGATCGCGCCGGCGGCGGCGATGTTCCTCGGCAACGTCAGCGACACGCTGGCCTTCTTCTTCATCGCCTTCTACAAGAGCAGCGATCCGTTCATGGCCGCCAACTGGCAGGAAATCGCCATCGTGGACTACGGCTTCAAAGTGCTGATTTGCATGCTGTTCTTCCTGCCCATGTACGGCATGGTGCTGAAGATGATTCTGCAGCGCCTGCTGCGCGCCGGCATCGGCGAACAACTGCAGCCCGTCTGAGCATCCGGGCAAAGCAAAACGGCCAGTCTCCATCCGGAGCTGGCCGTTTTTCATGGCGCGGCGCGATCAGGGCCGCATCGCCTCCCACACCTTGGCGCTGTCGACTATCTGCTCGAATTTGACGATCTTGCCGTCCCGCAGCGTGTACACATGGGCGAAAGACGCGGTGAAGCTTTTGCCGGTGGCGCGATAGGCGCCGTGGTAGAAGCCTTGGGCCACCACGTGCTCGCCATCGACGAAATAACGGTCCACCGCCGCGCGGTAGCCGTCCCACTCTCCACCCAGCCGCTTGAACACGTTTTCCACAATGGCCTGCGGACCGATATAGGTGCCTGCGTAGGGGAAGCCAGCCGCCTCCGTCCATTCAGCGTCCGGCGCCAGCGCCGCCAGCAGATTGCGTCCATTGTCTTCGGAATTGCCTTCGTAAGTGGCGCGGACGATATCGAGATTGCTGCGAATGTTCATGTCAAACTCAATAAAATAGGAATCATTTACATATATAGCCATTGCCTCACAATGCAAGCCCTGTCGCTCGATCTTGAAAAAACCTGCCGCGCCGCCAGATACGACATCAGGCTCCATGACATCATCCTCAACTCTACGGCACCCTATATCCCATGAAAGCTCCCCGTCCGCCCCGCCTCTCCATGCTGGACCTGGCGCCCATCGTCGCCGGCGGCGATGCCGCCCAGGCGCTGCGCCACAGCGCGGAACTGGCCCGCCATGTAGAACATCTGGGCTACACCCGCTTCTGGGTGGCCGAACACCACAATATGGCCGGCATAGCCAGCTCCGCCACCGCGGTGCTGATAGGCCATGTCGCCGCCCAGACTCGAACCATACGCGTCGGCTCCGGCGGCATCATGCTGCCCAACCACGCCCCCTTGGTGGTGGCCGAACAATTCGGCACCTTGGCCACGCTGTTTCCGGGCCGCATCGATCTGGGCTTGGGCCGCGCGCCAGGCACCGACCCGCTCACCGCCCGCGCGCTGCGCCGCGACCGTTTCGCCGGGGAGGACTTCCCGCAACAGGTGGCCGAGCTGCGCGGCTACCTCGCCCCGGCTGCCGCCGGCCAGCAGGTGCAGGCCATTCCCGGCGCCGGCACCGAGGTGCCGGTATGGCTGCTGGGCTCCAGCCTGTTCGGCGCGCAACTGGCGGCGCAACTAGGCTTGCCCTTCGCTTTCGCCGCCCACTTCGCTCCCGCCCAGCTGGAAGAGGCGTTGCGGCTGTATCGCCATCAGTTCCAGCCATCCGCCGTCCTGAGCGAACCTTATGCCATGGCCTGCATTCCGGTGCTGGCCGCCAGCAGCGACGAAAAAGCCCGCAGGCTCGCCACCACGCCGTATCAGAAATTCCTGAACCTGATCCGCGGCGACCGCCGCCCGCTGCCGCCGCCGGTGGACAGCATGGACGGCCTATGGAGCCCGCGCGAGGAGTTTGCCGTCCGCCGCGACTGGCTGGGCGAGTTCGTGTGCGGCGGCCCGGAAACGGTGCAGGCCGGTCTGCAGTCCCTGCTGGACCGCACCGGCGTCGACGAAATCATGCTGTCGGTCGACTGCCATCACTTCCCTGACCGCCTGCGCGCCTGCGAAATCGTCGCCGACATCCTGCCCACGCTGCGCACGGCCGGCGCCATCCCCGCCGCCGCCCTGTAATATCCGGCGCGCCATGAAAAATGCCGCTCGCCCCCGCGGGCGAACGGCATTATCCGGCGGAAGAACCGCGCTTACGGCTGAGTGAAGAACAGGCCGCGCAGCGCCTCGCCCGGCTCGGGCTCGCGCATGAAGGCTTCGCCCACCAAGAAGGTGTGCACGCCGCTGCTCTGCATCAGCCTCACATCGTCCGCCGTGGCGATGCCGCTCTCCGTGATGGCGATGCGGCCGTCGCCGATGCGCGGCAGCAGCTTCAACGTGGTCGCCAGGCTGACTTCGAAACTGCGCAGATTGCGGTTGTTGACGCCCACCAGCTCGGTTTTCAGCTCGAGCGCGGCGTCCAGCTCAGCCTCGTTGTGCACCTCCACCAGCACCGCCATGCCCAGCTCATGGGCCAGCGACTCCAGCGCCCGCATCTTGGGGAGCTCCAGCGCGGCCGCGATCAGCAAAATGCAGTCCGCCCCCATGGCGCGGGCTTCGTACACTTGGTATTCGTCGACCATGAAGTCCTTGCGCAGCACCGGCAGATGGCAGGCGGCGCGCGCGGCCTCCAGATAGCTCGCGTCGCCCTGGAAATACTGGCGGTCGGTCAGCACCGACAGACAGGCGGCCCCGTGGGCGGCGTAGCTGCCGGCGATGGCCGCCGGCTGGAAGTCCGCGCGGATCACGCCCTTGCTGGGGCTGGCCTTCTTGATTTCGGCGATGACCGCGGCCTTGCCCTGCGCGTGCTTGGCGCGGATGGCGGCGACGAAATCGCGGCGGTCGCCGCGGGCCTCCGCCTCGGCGCGCACCGCGGCCAGCGGACGCGAGGGCAGCGCGGCGGCGATTTCCTGGCGCTTGGTGGCGATGATGGTGTCGAGAATATCGGACATGCTGTGTTCGGATGTTGAAAGTCGAATAGGCCATCATGCAGAACATTGCCGCCGCTGGCAAGCCAGGCCGCAGGCTGCCGCCCGGGAATCCTTGATTCAAATCATTCTCGTTCGCGGTCCTGTCGCCGGATACTGGCCCCGTACCTTTGCAGGAGCCCCGCCATGTCAGACACCCCGCTTTCCTCCCATCCCTTACTTGCCGCGCCGCACCGGGCGGCCTTCCTGCCCGGCATGCTGCTGGCGATGCTGCTCTTGGCCGGCTGGAGCGCGGAGCTGCTGTCGCGGCTATTCGGACTCTCCTTGCCCTTGGCGGTGCCGGCCATGCAGGCGCACGGCTTTCTGATGCTGTTCGGCTTCTTTCCGCTATTCATGACCGGCTTTCTGTTCACCGCCGGCCCACGCTGGCTGAACATGCCGCCGCCAGGCCGCGGCTTGTATCTGACCGTACCCGCGCTGCTCGCCTCCGGACTGGTTCTATGGACGCTTGGCGCCGCGGCCGGCGGGGCCTGGCTGCTGGCCGGCCATCTGCTGTATTGCCTGGGCTTTGCTGGCCTGGCCGGCGGCTTCGCCCGGCTGCTGCTGCGCAGCGCGGCGCCGGACCGCCGCCACGCCTGGGCGGTATTGTCCGCCTTCGCCTGCGGCGCCCTGGCCTTGGCCGCGGCGGCCTACTGGCTGCTGAGCGGCGACGCGCGCGGCTGGCTATGGATGCGCGACCTGGCCCTGTGGGGCTTCCTGCTGCCGGTGTTTCTGACGGTTTGCCATCGCATGCTGCCCTTCTTTTCATCCAGCGTGCTGGCGCCTTATGCCGCGTGGCGGCCTTGGTGGCTGCTGGCCGCCATGCTGGGCGGCTCGCTGTCGCACGGTCTGCTGAGCCTGGCTATGCTGCCCTCCTGGCCGCTGGACGCCGCGCTGGCCGGCCTGTTCGGCTATACCAGCTGGCGCTGGGGCTTGCGCGCCTCGCTGCGCGTCCGCCTGTTGGCCATGCTGCACCTCGCCTTCGCCTGGCTGGCGGTCGCTTTCGCGCTGTACGCCTGGCAAGGCGTCGCGGGCGGCTTGGCCTGGGCCCCGCTGCACGCGGTCACCGTCGGTTTCTTCCTGACCATGCTGATCGCCTTCGTATCCCGCGTGTCGCTGGGGCATTCCGGCCGGCCGTTGCAAGCCAGCAATGGTCTATGGCGGCTATACCTGGCGGCCCACTGGCTGGCGCTGGCCCGCGTGGCTGCCGACGCGCTGCCCGCCGCCTGGAGGCCGGCTTTATATGGCCTGGCCGCGCTGGGCTGGCTATTGACGATTCTGCTATGGGGCAGGCAGTTCCTGCCCGCCTATCTATTGCCCAGGGCCGATGGCAAACCGGGCTGAACCGAACGAAGGAGACTGAAATGGGCGCATCCGAAACACTGACCCGCCAACACCGCGATTGCGACGCCCTGTCCGCCGATGCCGAGCAGGCCGCGCGCGGCCAGGATTGGGCAGGGGCAGACGCGGCCTTCGCCGCGATGCGGGCCGACATCGAACGGCATTTCGCGCTGGAAGAGGACTCGCTATTCCCCGCTTTCGAGCAGGCCACCGGCATCCGCCAGGGACCGACCGCGGTGATGCGCGCCGAGCACGCGCAAATGCGCGGTCTGCTGGACGATATGTCCCAAGCGCTGGCGGCGCGACAGCGCGACGATTATCTAGGCCTGTCCGACACGCTGCTGATCCTGACCCAACAACACAATATGAAGGAAGAAAACATCCTGTACCCGATGTGCGAGCAACATGTCGCAGACCTGGAAGCGCTATTGGCGCGGGAGGCCCGCCATGCCGATTGACCTGAGGGAGCGGTTGCCGCCGGAACCCATGGAAATCATTCTGCAGCGCGCGGAAACCTTGGAGAGCGGAACGGAAGAACAATTCATCCTGCCGCACTTCCCTACGCCGCTGCTGCCGCTGCTGGATAGGATGGACGGCGTGCGCTACCGCTTCGAGCTGTCCGGAGACGGCGGCGTGCTGATGCGGCTGGAACGCGAATGATGCAGGGCATGCCCTCCTACGACAGGGCGCCGCCGCCAAGCCTGCCGCTGCCCTTCCTGTTGGCTGCGCCTGTCTGGCTGGGCTTGGCCGGCGCGGCCCTGTTGCTGGCGGACGGGGGCGCGCCGCAGCGCTTCGATCCGGCCCTGCTGGCCGCCGCGCATTTGCTGGCGCTGGGCGTGCTGGGCAACGCGATGTGCGGCGCCGCGCTGCAGATCCTCGCCGTGGTGGCCGGCGTCAGCTACACGCGGCCACGCCGCTTGCTGCACGGATTGTTCTGGCCCTTGCAGCTCGGCTGCGGCGCGCTGGCGCTGGCGTTCCTGAACGGCTTTTCGCGCCCGGCCTTCCTCGCTGCGGGCATTTGCCTGGCCTGGACGCTGCTTGGGCTCGCCAGCCTGGGGCTGGCCGGTCTCTGGCGCAGCCCGGCTCGGGATGCCTCCAGCCGCGGCATAGCCGCCGCCTTGGCCTGCCTTATTTTGGTCGTCGCGCTGGGCCTGACGCTGGCGGGGACCGTGGCGGACAGCTGGCCGCTGCCATGGCTGCGCCTGCTGAATCTGCATATATTGTTTGCCCTGGGCGGCTGGCTACTGGGCCTGATCATGGCGGTGGCGATCACCGTGGTGCCCATGTTCCAGATCACGCCGGCCTACCCCGCTCGCTGGCAGCGTTTCGCCGCGGCCACATGGCTAGCCGCTTTGGCGCTCGCGGCAATCGGCCTATGGCTGGAATGCTGGCCGCTGACCCTGCCCGCCTGCGCGCTGGCCACGGCTTTCGCCTGGCACACCGGACGGCTGCAGGCGCGCAGCCGGCGGCCGCAAGACATAGGCCGCCGCTTCTGGCAATGCGCCATGGCGGCCTTGGTCCTGGCCCTGGCCGCGGCGCTGGCGCAACTGGCGGGCTGGGATGCGGAAGGCTTGCCCGAGGCCGCCGGCTGGCTGGCCTTATTCGGCCTGGGCGGCGGGGCGGTGTTGGGCATGTGGTATAAAATTCTGCCGTTTTTGCTATGGCTGGACTTGCAAAAGCGCGCCCCGCGCGGACGGCGCGCGCCATCCACGCTGCAGTTGCTGCCGGAATCGGCGCATAGCCGCTGTCTGGCGCTATACCTCATCGCGCTTGGATTGGGCACGGCGGCCGCCGCGGGCGGCGCGCCGACGGCGGCGCCGGCCATCGCCCTGCTGGCATTGGCCGCTTGCTGGGCTTGGGATGGCTCGGCCGCGATGCGCCGCTATCGAGCCTGTCGCCGCGCCTGGACCGACTCGCCCGCTCAGTTAGGCGCCGCCACGCCGTAGGCGGCGAGCGCGCCGGGGTCGGGCAGGCGCAGCTCCCGGCCGTGCACCTCCAGCAAACCGGCCTTGCTCAGTTGCTGCAGCACGCGGGAAAAGGTTTCCGGCGTCAGATTCAGCCGCGAGGCGACCAGATTCTTGTTGGCCTCCAGCGTCAGCTCGGCAGGCGCGTCGCCATCCAATTGCTGCAGCAGATAGCCGATCACGCGCTGCAGCGCGCTTTCCACCGAATACCGCTCCACATCGCGCACCATGCCGTGCAGGCGCAAGGACATGCCGGCCAGCATATTCCGGGCGAAGGCTGGATCGCCGGCCAGCGCCTGGAAGACGGCGTCGGCCGCCACGAAGATCAGCAGACTGTCTTCCAGCGCCTGGGCCTGCACCGGGTACGGCTTGCCCAGAAACATCACCGCCTCGGCGAAGCTCTGCCCTGGGTGGATGATTTCCACCACTTTCTCCACGCCCTGCGGCGACAGAATCGCCAGCTTCACTTTGCCGTAGACCACCGCGTACATGCCGTCGCACTCGTCACCTCGGTGAAACAGCATGCGCCCCTTGTCCGCCGGCACCGCGCGCGCATGCCGGGCCAGCTGCGTCAGCTGCTCATTCGATAATTGCTGGAACAGCGGTTGGTGCCGCAAATGCTGGATGACGTCGATCTGGGACATGGCTGCGCCTCGCGTTGGAATGGCTGAATTTTACCCCATCCCGCGCACGCCTCTGCCCGCCAAGACGCAAAAAAGGCCGCCCCAAGGCAGCCGGCTGGAAACGAGGCGTCAGCGCGAAACAAAGCCGCCGTTGATGAACAGGGTCTGCGCGGTGGTCCAGCGGTTTTCCGGCGAAACCAGATGCTTGACCAGCGGCACCAAGTCCGCCACCTGGCCCAGCTCTCCGTTGATGCTGGCGCGCTTCAGATAGGCCACAGTTTCCGGTGTTTCCACCGAGTAGAAAAACTCAGTGTCCATCGGCCCCGGTGCCACCACGTTGACCGTCACGCCGCGATGGCCGATTTCCTTGGCCAGGGCGCGGGTGAAGTCTTCCAGCGGCGCCTTGCTGCCCGCGTAAGCGCCGTAATAGCCGGTGGTGGCAGCCAGCAGCGAAGTGCCGATGCTGACGATGCGGCCGTTGTCGCGGATGCGGCGGCCGGCTTCCTGCAAGCAGAAGAACGCGGCCTTGGTGTTCAGCGCGAAAATGGCGTCGAACTCTTCTTCGCTCACTTCCGTGACCGGCTTCTTCACCATCATGCCGGCGGTGTTGATCAGGATATCCAGATGGCCGAAGCGCGCCTCCACCGCGTCGAACAAGCCCCTCACCTCCGCCACCTTGGTGACGTCGGCCTGCACCGCGAAAGCCTGGCCGCCGGCGGCGACGATCTTGGCTGCGGCATCCTCGGCTCCGGCGCGGGAGGACGCGCTGTTGTAGTGGATGGCGATGGCAGCGCCCTCCGCCGCCAGCGCTTCGGCAAACGCGCGTCCCATATTGCGCGACGCGCCGACGACCAGGGCCACTTGACCTGCGAATGGGGATTGGCTCATTTCATTTCTCCGTTTGATTGGCCGCGCAACGCGGCGGACTGTTGACGCTTCGCAGTGTATTGCGCGATCAATTTCGGATAAATGAGCAGAATTTGATTACACTATCCAGAAATTCAAGCCAATTGGAGCGGGTATGGACCGGCTGCAAGCCATGCAGGTATTCGTCACCGTGGTGGACGCGGGCGGCTTCACCAAGGCGGCGCAGCAAATGCAGCTGCCGCGCGCCACGGTCTCCAGCGCCGTGCAGCAGTTGGAAGCGCAACTGGGCGCGCGCCTGCTGCATCGCACCACCCGCCGGGTGCAGCTGACGCTGGACGGCAGCGGCTTCTACGAACGCTGTCGCCTGCTGCTTGCGGAATTCGACGAGATCGAGGCCCTGTTCAGCCAGAAAGGCGCCAGCCCGCGCGGCAAGCTGCGCATCGACGTGCCGGGACCGATAGGCCGGCAGATCCTGGCTCCGGCGCTGCCGGATTTTTTCCGGCAATACCCCGACATCGAGCTGGAGCTAGGCGTCACCGACCGCCCGGTGGACCTGATACAGGAAGGCGTGGATTGCGTGATCCGCGTCGGCTCGCTCGGCGAATCGCGGCTGGTGGCGCGGCGCATCGGCATGATGCCGCAGGGCAATTACGCCAGCCCGGACTATCTGGCGCGCTGCGGCGCGCCGCTCTCGCTGGATGATCTGCCGCGCCACCAGGCGGTGCGCTACGCCTCGCCGGCTACGGGCAAGGTATTCGACTGGGAATATGCGAGCGAAGGCGTGGCGCGCTCCGTGCCGCTGCTGGCCCGGATCAGCGTCAACCAGGTGGAAACCTATATCGCTTGCGCGCTGGCCGGACTGGGGCTGATCCAGCTGCCCCGCTACGACGCGGCGCCGCACGTGGCCGCCGGTAGGCTTGTAGAAGTGCTGGCGGGCTGGCCGCCGCCGGCCATGCCGGTTTCGGTGTTGTATCCGCACCGCCGCCACTTGTCCCGCCGCGTGCAGGTGTTCGTCGAATGGGCCGCCGCGCTGATGAAAGACAAGCTGGACCTGCGATAGGGCGTCGCCACGGTTATGAATAGTCCCATGGCTGCTCGCGGCTCGCCAGTCAATACCCACCCATCATTAAGCACTAACTCTCCGCCATTTCCTCCCGCCTTTGCAGGAAGAAATGGCTTCCATCCCCCTAAAAGGCAGGACTAGCCTACGCAATTTTAAGCACATCGTAGACAAAATACCGGCATTGACTACAGCAACAGTGACAAATACTGGATAAATTATTCCACGCCCGTCTCGACTCCGCCTTCTTGCCGCGCTCCTTTGCTTCTCCCTGCACGTTTCTTACCCTGACAAACTTCCAGTCATAATTCATTTGCCATTTCAAATGGAAAATGACTATCACAATATCATCTCCAACCAGGAGATGGCCCTTTGCACCGGGGTCAGGACCAAAGAACCAAGGGCAGCGCATTCGCGCGCAAACAAGCCTCCGTTCCAGGGACTTGCCTACCCGGCACGCCCCACCGTGATTCTTCAAAGGAGAATTGGATGTTTGCCAAGCAACACACCGTAGCACTGGCCGCCGCCGCCCTGTTCCTCGGCGCGTCCGCGGCCCACGCCGGCACCAGCTGGGTCGCCACCAAGACCCAAGGCCTGCAGCCCGCCCATGCGCTAGCCGCCAATATCCGCGACGCGGGCGAACTAACTGCGGGTCAAACTCTACGCGTGGCCATCAGCCTGAAGCTGCGCAATAAAGCTGAACTCGACGCCTTGACCAACGCCATCCAGCGCGGCGCCACCAAGCGCCGCCTGAGCAAGGCGGAGTTCATGAGCCGCCACGCGCCCACCCAGGTCCAGGTGGACACCGTGGTCAAACACCTGCAGTCCAGCGGCTTCCGCAATATCAAAGTCGCCGCAAACCATCTGCTGATCACCGCCGATGGCAGCGCCGCCACTGCGAAAACCGCATTCAACACCACCTTGCACACATATAGCTACAAGGGCCAGCAACGCTACGCCAACACCACCGCCGCCATGGTGCCCAGCCACCTCGGCGACACGGTGCTGGCCGTGGCAGGTCTGCAGAACCTGCACCAGTTCCACACCACCCTGGTCCGCCGCGCCGCCAGCAAGGCTTACCACCGCCTGGACCAGATGGCGCACAACCCGACCGACTTCTCCACCATCTATAACGCCGACAGCCTGCCGCCAGCCAGCAACACCACGGTGGGCATCATCTCGGAAGGCGACCTGAGCCAAACCCTGAGCGACCTGCAGGCCTTCACCAGCGGCGCCGGCTTCAACCCCGTCAGCACCAAGGTGATCAACGCCGGCGCCGCGTCGTCCGACACCGACGGCACAGTGGAATGGAACCTCGACAGCCAGGACATCGTGGCCGCAGCCGGCGGCGCAGTGCAGCAACTGAACTTCTACGTCGCCACCTCTATGAGCAACGCCGACATCACCGCAGCGCTGAACGCCGCAGTGAGCGACAACGCCGCCAAGGTAGTCAATGTCTCGCTGGGCGAATGCGAAAACGATGCGCAGACCGATGGCATGGTGGCTTCCGATGACCAGATTTTCCAAAGCGCGGTAGCCCAGGGACAAATCTTCTCCGTTTCCACCGGAGATTCCGGCTCGCAAGAATGCCAAAGCGGCCCCGGCCAGAGCTATCCAGCAGTCTCGCCCTTTGTGATCGCGGTTGGCGGCACCACCTTGGATACCAGCGGCACGACCGGCTATCAATCGGAAAGCACCTGGAACGGCGGCGGCGGCGGCCCCAGCACCACGGAAAGCGCCCCTGCATGGCAAACCGGCGTGCTGACCATCAATCCGGGCCAACGCGGCGTGCCGGACATCTCCTTCGATGCCGACCCTGCGACCGGCGCCAACGTATTGGTCAACGGCAGCATTCAGCCCGTTGGCGGCACCAGCCTGGCCGCGCCTCTGTTCAGCGGCTTCTGGGCGCGCATCGAGTCGGCCGGCGGCAACAACCTTGGCTATCCTGCGCCGTCGATTTACAAGGCTTTTCCTTCCAATGCCTCGCTGTATAACGACGTCAACGACGGCAGCAGCAACGGCGACTACAGCGCCGGACCGGGCTGGGATTACGCCACCGGCTGGGGCAGCTTGAACGTGGGCAATCTGTACAGCTTCATCAAGCAGAACGGTTTCTGATCACCAGCCTCTGCCAGCAGTCAAACAGCCCCGGAATCCCGGGGCTGTTTTGCTCTCGGCAGCCAACTCCGCCTCATGCTCGCCGGCCTTGCCGGCAGCCCTGCAGACTTGACGCAAGCAGATGCCCGATCATCTCGCGCCCACTCCAGGCGGAACGGTATATAAAGACCGCGGCCGGCCAGCTCAAATGCGTTCTATGCGCAAGGCCAAGGGAAGTTTCGGCCGTTGGGACACATGGAAGACCGGCCGCGGCGGCGGCGCGCCATCCGGCAGGGCAAGCCGATAACGCCGCAACAACTGAGCGGCCAGAAGCGTCATCTCCGTCATGGCCAAATGCTGTCCCAGACAAACGCGCGGTCCGCCGCCAAAGGGTAGATAAGCGCCCTGCGGCGCCTTGTCCGCCTGCGGATCAAAACGCTCCGGCCGATAGGCGAGCGGCTCAGGAAACCAGCGAGCGTCTTTCTGCATCAATTGCATAGGCACCATGAACACTGTTCTGACCGGGAATGTCCATCCGCCGAGCGAGACCGGCTGGATTGCCCGTCTGCTCATCAAGAGCGGCACGGCGGGATAAAGGCGCATCGACTCTTGCAAGGTCTGGCTCACATAACGCAGCGCTGTCATGTCTACCATGCCGTCCTCCTCGCCCGGCCAGGCCGCCGCAGCTTCGGTTCTAGCTTTTTCCTGCGCCGCCGGATAAGACGCCATGCACCATGCCCACCAGACCAGAGAAGCCGCTACCGTTTCATGTCCCGCCAGGAAAGCCGTTTTGCACTCATCCCGGATCGCTTGCAAGGGCCAATCCTGCGGCTGTTGCCTATGCAGGCACAGCAAGCGGCTCAGCAAATCCTCCGGCCAATCGTCTGGCGATTGCGCCAGCCTGGCCTGCAAGTGCCGCTCGATCAAAGCATTCAGCAGCAGGCGGGCGCGGCGGCGCTCCCACTGCCACGGCATCCAGTCCGGCAGGCTCGCCGGGCGCCACAGCTCATCCGTTGAGGCCACCATCAGCGTATGCACCGCCTTCTCCGCCTGCGCGGCATCCTCTCCCATGCCGCTAGAGAACATCATGCGGATGATGACCTCCATCGTCAGCGATGTCAGCGCGCTCTCGATAGGCCAAGAAGCCTCGTCTCGGGGCCAGTGGTCGAATGCCTGCCGGCCCGCCTCGAGAATGGATGGCGAAAACGCCTGCACGGATTTGCGCGTGAAGTCCGGTTGCAAGGTCTGGCGCTTGCCTCTCCAAGCCTGCCCTTCGGCGATCAATACACTGTGGCCGTGCACTCGCCGATATACCGCAAGCGCGCGCTCCCAGCGCTGCAAGGAGTCGGCTTGGTTTACCAGCAGCTCGCGCGCCAGTTGCGGATCGGACACGATGACCTGATGCTCAGGCCAAGTGCGCACATGCACAAGATCGCCGAATTCGCGCTGCCAGGCCTCCAGCGTGCCCATCAGATCGCTAGACATCTGGCTCAGCAAGCCCCAGCCGGTCAACCCGGCATCAGGCCCGGGCGGCCAACTGCCGACAGGATGATTGACGGAGGCCGGCTTGTCCGAGCCTGCATGAACAGGGCAGGATTGCAGTGGTTTTTTCATGCCAAAATGATAACACTCAATCAATTTGCATGTTAAATGCCGCATGAACAGACCCGCCAGCGCGCAATCATCCCGCCTCTTTTTTTCAGATGCGAGACTCAGCCGAGATCTGCCGACAAAGCATGTCACAGACGCGGCTCCAAACCCTGCAAAAGACCATCAGCCGACGCTCAGCCCTCGCCACCCTTCTCGCAGCCCATGCAGCCAAATGCCCTGGAACCTTGCTTGCCCGGGTTCAGCGCTGGACGCCGAGCGCTTTTGCGAAGAATGCCACCACCGCCGCATTCAGTTCCCGATGAAAAGCCGCCCGATTGAAACCTTGCGCATCCTGGCAGATCTCCGGCTCCTCCTTCGCTACCGCCTCCGCGCACGGCGCGAGAAAAGCGAAATGTCCGGCATTCTGCACCAAGCGGTAATTTTTTAACGTGCTCAGCTGCTTTTGCAGCCTGACGCCAGCCTCTGGATCCACGCCGTCGCCGCCGGCCGCTGACAGCCACAACAGCAAAGGAATCCGGATGCCGCTCAAACTGGCCGCATCGGGGAAGGCGTTCAAAGGATCGACCGCCGCAGCCGCCCGGACTCTGTCGTCATGCGCCCACGAGCGGGCTGTCGGCAACTCCACTTTGAACTGGCGGCACAGCGGACGCGCTTCCGGGCAACTCAGCCCGGACGCTGCGAAATTCGGCACTGCGCCGGCCGTCACCAAGGTGGTAAAACCGCCGCGGGAAAAACCGAACATGCCTATCCGCGAGGCATCGACGCGCGACGCCTCCGGCACCTCGCCCAACATATAGTCTATGACTCTGCGGATTTCGATCGGCCGCCGCTCCAGCGCCCGCATCTCCCACGGGTACTGCATGCTCATGCCGCTGTCGCCGGTGTGATTCAGCGACACGACCAAGAAGCCGCTGTCCGCCAGCGCTTCGGCCGTATCGTGATGGCCGTACAAGGTGCCGCCGAGGCCATGCGAGATCACGATCAGCGGAAGCCGTTTGTCGCCCACCACCGGACAATCCCGGCTCGCCGTCACCATGAAGGCCTTGATTTGCTTGGTTTCAGCGGGCCGCGAGCACGGCGACCACAGCGCCGCATGCAAAACAGGCACATCGCCTGCGGCCGGGACATCGAAGAGTTTCAGCCCCGCGGCCATAGACCCGGCCGAAATCAAAGCAAGCCATCCGGCCAGACACCATTTCAACAGCGGCATCGTATCCTCCATCTTCGCCTGAAAATTCCATCGCGATATTCAATTCGCATGGCAACAAGATGCATAGGCAAAAAAAACGGAGGCGTCTGGCCTCCGTTCCGTTTGCGAACTGACAGCTGAATCAACCCACCCAGCGCCGCGCGCTGGCGAACATGCGATACCAGCCGCCGTTTTCGTTCCACTCCTCGGGATGCCAGCTGTTCTGAACGGTGCGGAACACGCGCTCCGGGTGCGGCATCATGATGGTGAAACGGCCGTCCTGCGTGGTCACGCCAGTAATGCCTGCCGGAGAGCCATTCGGATTCAGCGGGTAGGTTTCGGTGGCGCGTCCGTCAAAGTCGATGTAGCGCAATGCCGCCAACGCCTGATCCTGCGCGCCCGGCGCGAACACCGCGCGGCCTTCGCCGTGGCTCACCACCACCGGCAAACGGCTGCCGGCCATGTCGGACAGGAAGATGGACGGCGAAGCCGCCACTTCCACCATGCTGAAGCGCGCTTCGAACTGCTCCGATGCGTTGCGGCGGAACTTGGGCCAGTGCTCCGCTCCCGGAATGATGGACGACAGATTGGACATCATCTGGCAGCCATTGCACACGCCCAGCGCGAAGGTGTCGCCGCGGCCGAAGAAGGCCTCGAACTGCTCCCGCGCGCGCGGGTTGAACAGAATGCTCTTGGCCCAGCCCTCGCCGGCGCCCAACACGTCGCCGTAGCTGAAGCCGCCGCAGGCCGCCAGGCCCTTGAAGTCGGCCAGCGAGACGCGGCCGGCGATGATATCGCTCATATGCACATCCACCGCTTCGAAGCCGGCGCGGTCGAAAGCCGCTGCCATTTCCAGCTGCCCGTTGACGCCCTGCTCGCGCAGGATGGCCATGCGAGGACGCTTGCCGGTGGAGATGTACGGCGCCGCCGGATCGCCATTCACGTCGAAGGACAACTGGGCGAACAGTCCGCGCGACTTGGCGTGGCTGCGCAGCAGCTGCTCGCTGTCGGCGCAGGCCGGGTTGTCGCGCAGGCGCTGCATGCGCGCGCTGGTTTCGGACCAGGCGCAGAACAACTCGTTGCGGCTTTCGCTGAACAGGTCCTTGCCCTTGTGGCGGATCACCAGGCGGTCATAGCTATTCGTGCGGCCGATGACGAACAGCTCGCGGCCGATGCCGGCCTGCATGAAGCGGGCGATCACCTCAGAGGTGTCTGACTTTTTCACCTGCAGCACCGCGCCCAGCTCTTCATTGAATAGCACGCGCATGATGCGGCCGTGAGTGGCGGCGTCCTGCGCCGGCGGCACGAAATCTTCGATCATGCGCTGGGTGTTCTGACGCTCGATCACCAGCTCCTGCAGATCAATGCTGACGCCGCAGTGGCCAGCGAACATCATTTCCGCCAACGCGGAGAACAGGCCGCCGTCGGAACGGTCATGGTAAGCCAGCAGCATGTCGTCGCGCAGCAACGATTGCACGGTATTGAAGAACGCGCCCAGTTGCAGCGGGTTCTCGACGTCCGGCGCGCGGCCGCGCATATCCTGCCACACCTGGCCCAAGATGGAACCGCCCAGACGGCAGCGGCCATAGCCGAGGTCGATCAGAATCAGATCGCTGTCCTTGACGTCCTTCAGGTCCGGCGTCACGGTCTTTCGCACATCCTCCACCGGGGAGAAGGCGGAAATCACCAGCGACAGCGGCGCAGTGACGGCCTTCTGCTCGCCGCCCTCCTGCCATACGGTTTTCATGGACAAGGAGTCCTTGCCCACCGGGATGCTGACGCCCAGGCTTTGGCTCAGCTCGGACACGGCCTCCACCGTGCGGTACAGATTGGCGTCCTCGCCCGGGTGGCCGGCCGGCGCCATCCAGTTGGCCGACAGCTTGACATTGCCGAGATGGCCGACGAAGGCGGCGGCCAGATTGGTCAACGATTCGCCTATGGCCATGCGTCCGGAAGCCGGACCATTGAACAACGCGGCCGGCGTGCGCTCGCCCATGGCCATCGCCTCGCCGCGATAGGTGTTGAAGCCCATGGTGGTGACGGCCACGTCCGCTACCGGCACTTGCCAACGGCCCACCATCTGGTCCCGCGCCGTCATGCCGCCCACAGTGCGGTCGCCGATGGTGATCAGGAAGGACTTGTCCGCCACGGTGGGGTGGCGCAGCACGCGGTAGGCGGTTTCGCGCAGCGGGTAATTGGAGGCGTCCAGCACCTGGAACTCACGCGACTCGCTCTTCACATCGCGCACCATGCGCGGCGGCTTGCCCAGCAGCACGTCCAGCGGCATGTCCACCGGATGGTTGTCGAAGTGATCGTCGCGCACCTGCAGATGGCCGTCATCGGTGGCGACGCCCAGCACGGCGAATGGGCAGCGCTCGCGTTCGCAGATAGCGGTGAAGCGATCCAAATCCTCCGGCAGCACGGCCATCACGTAGCGCTCCTGCGCCTCGTTGGACCAGATCTGCATCGGCGTCATGCCCTTCTCTTCCAGATGCACCTTGCGCAGATGGAAGACGGCGCCTCGGCCGGCATCGTTGACCAGTTCCGGGAAGGCGTTGGACAGGCCGCCGGCGCCGACGTCATGGATGGAGACGATGGGGTTGGCCTCGCCCTGCTGCCAGCAGCGGTCTATCACTTCCTGGCAGCGGCGTTCGATTTCCGGATTGCCGCGCTGCACCGAGTCGAAATCCAGGTTTTCGCTGTTGGCGCCCGTGTCCATGGACGAAGCGGCGCCGCCGCCCAGGCCGATCAGCAGGCCGGGGCCGCCCAGTTGGATCAGCAGCGCGCCTTCCGGAATCTCGTTCTTGTGGATTTGCTGCTGCTGGATATTGCCCAGACCGCCGGCCAGCATGATGGGCTTATGGTAGCCACGCATCTCGCCGTCGAACTCCTGTTCAAAGGCGCGGAAATAGCCTGCCAGGTTTGGACGGCCGAACTCGTTGTTGAACGCCGCGCCGCCTATCGGGCCTTCCAGCATGATTTGCAGCGCGGAAGCGATGCGCCCCGGCTTGCCGTATTCAGGCTGGCCGTCGCGGTATTGCTCCCACGGCTGTTTGAAGCCCGGGATGTTCAGGTTGGACACCGTGAAGCCGGTGAGGCCGGCCTTCGGGCGCGAACCGCGGCCGGTGGCGCCTTCGTCGCGGATTTCGCCGCCGTTGCCGGTGGAGGCGCCGGGGAAAGGCGAGATCGCCGTCGGGTGGTTGTGCGTCTCCACCTTCATCAGAATGTCGGTGGGCTCGCTGTTGTAAGCGTACTGGTTGCCGCCCGGTTGCGGGTAGAAGCGCTCGATGAAGGCGCCCTCGATCACCGAGGCATTGTCCTTGTACGCCACCAGCGTGCCTTGCGGATGCGCGTCATGGGTGTCGCGTATCATGCGGAACAGCGACTTGCCCTGCTCCACGCCGTCGATGATGAACTGGGCGTTGAAAATCTTGTGGCGGCAATGTTCGGAGTTGGCCTGGGCGAACATCATCAGCTCGACGTCGCTCGGATTGCGCGCCATCTTGATGAAGCTCTCGACCAGATATTCCACCTCGTCGTCCGACAAGGCCAGGCCCAGCTGGACGTTGGCCTGCTCCAGCGCCGCGCGTCCGCCTTGCAGCACATCCACCGTGGCCATGGGTTGCGGATCGATGTGGACGAACAGTTTTTCCACCTCGTCCAGCGAGGACAGGACGGTTTCCGTCATCCTATCGTGCAAGAGGCCCGCCAGAATGTGGCGGGCCTCTTTACTTAAAGATTTATCGGCGGACTGGATTCGGAAGGCGGTGCCGCGCTCGATCCGTCGGATATTCGGCAATCCGCAGTGCCGGGCGATGTCCGTCGCCTTGGACGCCCATGGCGACAAGGTGCCGAGGCGCGGCGTCACCAGGAACAGCTCGCCTTGCGGCTCTTCGCTCAGCGGCGCTTCGCCGTAACTGAGCAACTGCCCCAGCACGCTCACCTCTTCCAGCGTCAGTTCGCTGTCGCTTTCCGCGAAATGCCAATACTCGGCGGTCAGGACGACATCCTTAAAACCGGCATCGGCCGCTGCCACCTGCAGTTTGTCAAGACGAAACGGCGACAGAGCAATGCCACCGCGCAGCTTGGTAATGTAAGACATTAGACACCCGCGACAAGTACCAGGAAAGGGCGTCATAATACAGCAAAACTGCGCCGCATTTAAGGCGGTCCCAGACTTTCCAGGCCCGCATCGGCAATTTTTTTCATTTACCCCAACATCATCCGCTTTTATCAGGAGCATTGCGCAATGAAAAAGGTAGAAGCCGTCATCAAGCCGTTCAAGCTGGACGAGGTGCGCGAGGCCTTGTCCGAGATCGGCATCAACGGGCTCACCGTATCCGAGGTCAAGGGCTTCGGCCGACAAAAAGGCCACACCGAACTGTATCGCGGCGCCGAATACGTGGTGGACTTCCTGCCCAAGGTGAAGATCGAGGTGATCCTGCCGGACGATCTGGTGGACCGCGCCATCGACACCATAGTGGCCGCCGCGCGCACCGGCAAGATAGGGGACGGCAAGATTTTCGTCATCCCGGTGGAGCAAGTGGTCCGCATCCGCACCGGCGAAACCAACGAGCAAGCCATCTGAACCCGGCCCGCTGTTAAAAACGAAAAAGCCCCCGGCACACCGGGGGCTTTTCTTTTAGCTCCGCCCTAAACAGGCGAAGGCTCGCATTTAGTCGCGATTGCCGCCGAAGGCCAGCAGCAGCTGCAGCAAGCTGGTGAACAGGTTGTAGATGCTGATGTAGATGGACAGCGCGGCGGAGATGTAGCTGCTCTCGCCGCCATCCACCACGGTCTTGACCTGCCACAGGATCATCAGCGAACTGATCAATGCGAAAGCCGCGGAGATCATCAGCTGGAAGGCCGGCATTTGCAAGAACAGGTTGGCCACCACCGCCACCATCAGCACAATGACGCCGACAGCCAGGAAATTGCCCAAGCCGGACAAATCGCGCTTAGTCGTGCTGGCGATGCCCGCCATGACGAAGAACACCACTGAAGTCGCCGCGCCTGCGGTCATGATCAACTGGCCGCCATTGGAGAACTTCAGAGCGAACTGAAGCAAAGGGCCGAGCAGCACGCCCATCAAAAAGGTGAAGCCCAGCATCAGGAACACGCCCATTGAGCTGTAGCGGTTTTTCTCGATGGCGAAGACCAGGCCATAAAACACGGCCATGATCAGCAGCATGCCCATGATGGGGCTGCCGGCCAGGAAGGCGAAGCTCATGTGGGTGCCCACGATGGCGCCCATTACGGTGGGAATCATGGACAACCCCAGCAAGCCGTAAGTATTGCGCAGCACTTTGTTGCGCGCATCGGCCATGGGGGTCGATTGATAGGCCGTCTGGAAGTCCGGGTGCATGTGAAACTCTCCTGAGTTGAGTTGTTCTGGAATATTTATATTGTACGTAAGAGACCATGCCGAAGGGGAAAAGTTCAAGCCTCTGGATCAGACTTGTCATGGCTGAATGATTGCGCTATGATTCGCCCTCTTCCGGGAATGCAGGTGCGGCCAAGTCCGCGCGATTGCAAGACCTTCCACATGCGAGAGTGGCGGAATTGGTAGACGCACTGGATTTAGGTTCCAGCGCCGCAAGGCGTGAGAGTTCGAGTCTCTCCTTTCGCACCATGCTAGCTTTTCAGAGCTAGCCACAAAACCCATAAATACCCCCGAAAGCACCGAAAATAAAGGCGTTACTTGCCTTTTTTCGCTCTACCGCCTCACACCCAATGCCCGTCGCTTTTCGGCATCGCCCTCCCCATACGCGTCCCAACAAGGGAACTACGCAGTAACAAGCAGCGTAAATGGCGTATTTGAGCAGAATTTATTCCAGCCAGACCAAGGCTCATTCCTCAGCATCAGCCCCGGCACCCCCAGCCCACTGGCAATTGATGCAGAAATCATAACTCGGCAAGCCCCCACTCTCATCTTCAAAATATCAACAACACTTCGGGGGACTTGCCGAAAAGCGGCTCAACTGCCAAAATCTGCTCGTTGTCATTGGGGAGTAGCCATCTCCGGCGCAGTTTGCCGGGGAGGTCGCGTCAACAAACTTGAAGCCCAGCTTCATGGCGTGATCAGCATCCGAACTATTCGGAGCCGCCCGGCGAGACCTTTGGCCGCGATGCGTTTGCCTGCCGGGCAAGCCGTATCGTTGCGCCATTGGTGATCTGCTTGCCCGGCCCGGTTTGCGTCATGCTCCCAACCCTCTTCCTATTCTTCTTCTCCGCCATAGCCATCTACCTGGCCTGTGAATTCTTCGTCAACGGCATTGAATGGTGCGGTCGCCACCTGAAGCTGGGCGCAACCGCCGTCGGCACGGTGCTGGCCGCCTTTGGGACAGCCCTACCGGAAAGCGCCGTAACCTTGACCGCAGTGGCTTTTGGCAGCACGCCTGAACTGCGCGAGATCGGCGTCGGGGCTGCCATGGGCGGCCCCCTGGTACTGGCGACCCTAGCCTATGCCATCGTGGGGCTGGCGCTATGGCGCAATCGCATCCGCTTGCAACGCAATGACCACTTGGTGGTGGTTGATCATCGACGATTAAGCCAGGACCAACTGGCCTTTCTGGCGATATTCGCTTTCAAGGTGGCGCTTGGCCTCGTCGCATTCGCCATTAAGCCGTGGCTGGGCGTGCTATTCCTGGCGGCATATGCGGCCTACGTCTGGCGCGAGATCAGGACGGCCGACACCGCCCCGGAAGAGGAGGCGTTGGAAGCGCTCAAGTTCCGACCGCATAACGCCACCTTGGGCTGGGCAGCCTTTCAGGCACTGGCCGCATTGACCGTGATTGCCATTGCCTCTCACACCTTTGTTGGCCAACTGGAAGCCATTGGCGGCGCGCTCGGCCTGTCTCCCCACTTGGTCGCATTACTGCTGAGTCCAGTCGCCACGGAACTGCCGGAAATCATGAACGCCCTGATCTGGGTGCGCCAAGGGAAGGAACGTTTGGCGCTGGCGAACATTTCCGGGGCGATGATGATCCAGGCGACCATTCCCAGCGCCCTGGGTATTTTCTTCACGCCATGGCGCTTTGATGGCCCCTTGCTGGCCGCTGGCCTGATCACCGCCTTGGCCATCATCCTGCTATGGAACTTGTTCCGTCGCGGTCTAGTAGATGGCCGAGCACTGGTCCCGGTAGCGCTGCTGTACGGGGCATTCGCCGCGTACCTGACAATCGCTATCCGTCTGTAGCGCAGAAACGCAAAGGCTTGGCGGCCTCGAAACGCCAGGCCCATTAGGCCACAAGGCCGCGATAGGATCCGGCCCACATTTTGAATACGCGCATTCTCAAGACACCGAGGGGGCGCGCAGCGCTTTTTCGACGAAGAGCGCCATAGGCGCATCCTGCCGGAACCAAGAGCCTGCTCGGCCATGCCTCAGCATAATGCAGTTAGCCGCAGGCAATGAACTGGCAATCAACCGGACACAGGGCCATGCCCTGTCGTCTCGCCCGCTTCTCCTTGCTGATTTCCTGCCTGCTCGGCAAGCACTTACCGCCAGCAGTGCCACCAGCAGCGCACCCTGAATCACGTAGGCGGTATTGAAACCGCTAAGGCCTATGAGGATCGGCAAACCGAGCGTTTTAGCACCCACGGCGGAGGCAATCGCTGCGGTGCCTATATGCATGACGACTGAGGTCCGAATGCCAGCCAGAATGACCGGCGCAGCCAACGGCAATTCCATTTTTCTCAGCGCTTCTCCAGGCGTCATGCCCATGCCCCGCGCAATCTCGCACAGGCGATCCGGCACGGCATCCAACCCATTCAGCGTGGCATGCGCCACCGGCAAAATGCCGCATAAGGCCAAAGAGGCGTGCCCTGCGCGAGTGGACATCTGCGTATAATCCCCTGCGGTGCCCTCGTTTTTGTCCGGGGGTTCGTTTTTTCATGGCATTCCGCCGGGACGCAAGCGTCCGTCGGCTTACTGCTATTCACCCCTTAAGCATTGCAGCACGGCTATTCCCTAATGATCATTCTGAAAAACGTGGCCTTGCGTCGCGGCACTAAAGTCTTGCTGGACGGCGCAAGCGTCAGCATCAACCCTGGAGAAAAGGTAGGCCTGGTCGGGCGTAACGGCGCGGGCAAGTCCTCGCTGTTTGCGGTGCTGAATGGCAGCCTGCATGAAGACGGTGGAGACTTCTCCATTCCCAGCCAGTGGCGCATGGCGCAGGTGGCGCAGGACATGCCGGAAACGTCCCAGACCGCGACCGAGTTTGTGGTTGAGGGCGATACCACCTTGCTGGCGGCGCGGCGCGAAGTGGCCGAAGCGGAGGCCGGTGAGGACTACATGCGGATGGCGCATGCTTATACCGCCCTGAACGATGCCGGCGAGCATGATGCTCCGGCGCGGGCGCAGGCGTTGATCCTGGGCCTGGGCTTCAGCGTGGCCGAACTGCAGCAGCCGGTGAACAGCTTCTCCGGCGGCTGGCGCATGCGCTTGCAGCTGGCGCGCGCGCTGATGTGTCCGTCGGACCTGCTGCTGCTGGACGAGCCGACCAACCACCTCGATCTGGACGCGCTGGTCTGGCTGGAGGCCTGGCTCAAGCAGTACGCCGGCACCATGGTGGTGATCAGCCATGACCGCGAATTCCTGGACGCGGTGACCAATGTCACGCTGCATATCGACCACGGCAAGCTGGTGCGTTACGGCGGCAACTACAGCAAGTTCGAGGACATGCGCGCCGAGCAGATGATTCTGCAGCAGGCCGCGCTGGCCAAGCAGCAGGAGAAGATGGCGCACCTGCAGAAGTTCATCGACCGCTTCAAGGCCAAGGCCAGCAAGGCCAAGCAGGCGCAAAGCCGCGTCAAGGCACTGGAGAGGATGGAGAAGATCGCGCCGGTGCTGGCCGATGCAGAGTTCCAGTTCGAGTTCAAGGAACCCGGCAGTCTGCCGAATCCTATGCTGACCATGTCGCAGGCCTCGTTTGGCTACCCGGCGCCAGACGAGGCGCCTGCAGGCACGCCGCCCACCGTGATCGTCAAAGGCGTGAACCGCTCGGTGCTGGCCGGCCAGCGCATCGGCATCCTCGGCGCCAACGGCCAAGGCAAGTCCACGCTGGTCAAAACGGTGGCCGAAGCGCTGGCGGCCACCAGCGGCGAGATCATCCGCGGCAAAGGCCTGAATATCGGCTACTTCTCGCAGCAGGAACTGGACGTATTGCGGCCGGAAGACGATCCGCTGCAGCACATGCTGCGATTGGCGCGCGAAACGCCGGCCCAGTTGCGCCCGCCGGCCAATGACTGCCGCGAGCAGGGATTGCGCAATTTTCTGGGCACCTTCAATTTCAGCGGCGACATGGTCAAGCAGGCGGTAGGCAGCATGAGCGGCGGCGAAAAAGCGCGGCTGGTGCTGTGCATGATCGTCTGGCTGCGCCCCAATCTGTTGCTGCTGGACGAACCGACCAACCACCTGGACCTGGCCACGCGCGAGGCGCTGAGCGTGGCGCTGAACGAGTTTGAAGGCTCTGTGATGCTGGTCAGCCACGATCGGGCCCTGCTGCGCGCGGTATGCGATGAGTTCTGGATGGTGTCGCGCGGCGGCGTCAGTGACTTTGATGGCGATCTGGACGACTACCAGGTTTATCTGCTGGAAGAGGCCAAACGCCGGCGCGAAGCGGCCGCAGGGAAGCGTTAAACGGCGGCAGGCCCCGGCGAGCCGGAAGAGGCGCCATGAAAATGAAAAAGGCAGCACTGGCGCGATATCGCGCTAGGGGCTGTTGACGTTTCACATAGGCAACCATAGGTATGCGCACGCCATGGCGACCACGCTCTCATAGTTGCACTTCAATTTGTCGTATCGGA
>NZ_PQWB01000081.1 GCF_002924365.1 Chromobacterium alticapitis
GCCGCCAAATCGAGCGCCCCCAGCACAGAGCGTTTGCAATGCGGCCGGGGCTCCACATGATGTGGTTCGCCGCGTGGCGACCAGCCGTACTGCACCGGAGGAGACGCCGAGAATCCCGCCTCGTCAAAGTAGATCAGGCGGCAATCTCCAGCTAGGGCCGCCGTTTTCAACCTGGCAAGTATTGCCGCTTTCATGGCAAAGGACTTGGCGTCGCGCTTTTTT
>NZ_PQWB01000083.1 GCF_002924365.1 Chromobacterium alticapitis
CAGCTTCATGCCGTGGCGCGGCCGGGTTTCGATGGCCAGCTGGTAGCGCGTCAGCCAGTCGCGCACCTCGGCCATGTCGCCCTGCAGCGCCGCGCGGTTGACGAACCATTCGTCGGCGATGTCCTGCAGCTTCAGCGAATAGTCGGCGGTGAGGAAACGCCACAGCAGGCAATGCACCCGTTCGCCGCCGGTGCGCGGCAGCCGCCGCGACGGCGCTTCGGCCTGGCTCAGCCGTTCGAAACGCTCGGCGTCGCTGATGGCCAGCCGGTAGCCCTCGCCCCGCTCCAGCACGAACTGCGCGCCGTGCTCGTCCAGCAGCTCGTTCAGCGCGCCGATGTCGCTGCGCACCGTCCGGGTGGATACCGCCAGCCGCCGCGCCAGTTCTTCCTGCGGCAGCGTTTCCGCCTGCAAGGCTGAGAACAGCTGGGAGAGACGGGGGTGCGGGAATCTAACCATGGCTACCTTTAAACTGGCTGGTTGCGGGATCAGGCCAGCGCGGCCTGGGTCATTTCCAGCAGGGCGCGCACGTCAGCGGGACGGGTGCAGCCGCTGGCGGGGTCGATAATGGAGCTGTAAACATGCGGAATGATGCGCGGCACGCCGGCGTCCAGCGCGATGCGCAGAATGTCCTCATAGTTATGGAGGTCTATGCCGCCGGTTGGTTCCAGCCAGAAGTCGTGGCGGGCGCAGGCCTCCGCCACCGCGCGGTATTCATCGAGGTATTTGAGGCCGTCCATCGAGAAATACTTGAGCGAGTCGGCGCCCATGTCTTTCAGCATGGCGATGGCGGTTTCCACCGGCACCACGCCGGCCGGCGCGTTCGCGCTCAGCGGTCCGGTGGAGATCTTGACCATGCCTATCAGCCCGCAGGGCGACGCCAGGCCGTTGACCACGGTCTGGTCCTGGCCCAGCAGGGCGCGGCTGGCGGCTACGCCGGTGAATACCTGGTTCACATGCTGCGGCTGCAGCTGGCCGGCGATGGCGCTGACCATGGCGGACTGCCGCGGATCGCCGGCGCCCAGCCCGACCGAGACGGCGTTGTCTATGGCGGCGGCGCAGTCGCGCATGTCGGCCACCGCGCTGGCCACGTCCGGGTAGTTCTTGGACAGCAGGCCCACCAGCACATGGCCGGCGGCGGCGTCGTAGATTTCCAGCGCGTTGCGCTTGCTGCCGGCCAGCACGTTCAGGCAGACGCGGTCTTGGAGAAAGTTGGGAGTCAGTCGCATATTCAGTTTTCCTTCAACAGGGTTTCGATGCAATGGCCCAGCGTGGCGAGCTGAGCGTCGTCCACGCTGCGGATGTCGAACTCCAGCCGGCCTTCGTTGGCGTGGTATTCGCGGCAATACACGGCGGGATTGCCCGCCTTGAGGCGTTTCGCGGCGGCGGCGGCGTCCAGGCCGGCGGCGGACGGATCGAAGGCGACTTCGGCGCGGGCGATGTCGCGGCCGGCGCTGTCCCAGGCTACTTGGGCGCGGATGCCGGGCAAGCGGTTGAGCCGCGCTAGCAGCGGCTCCAGCCGGCGCGCCATCTCGGTGCCGCCGGCTTTGGGCGTGGACAGATAATGTTCGACGGCGGCGGTCAGGCCCAGGATGCCTTCCTTGCCTATCTTCATCGCGCGGCCTATGCCCTTGCCCTGCAGCTTGACCCACTCCACGTGCTGGCGGCGGCCCAGCACCAGGCCGCTGGACGGGCCTTCCATCGCCTTGGCGCCGCTGTAGATCACCAGGTCCGCGCCCAGGCGGTAGTAGAGGCGGAGGTCTTCCTCGGCGGCGGCGTCCACGATCAGCGGCACGCCGCGCGCGCGCGCCACGGCCACGGCTTCCTCCACGGTCGGCATGCTTTTCTGCACGGCGTGGTGGGACTGGATGTAGAGGATGGCGGCGGTGCGGGCGGTGACGGCGGCGTCCAGCTGGGCCGGCGTGCACTCATTGGCCCAGCCGGCCTCGACCACCTTGCCGCCGCCCAGCGCCACCATGGTGGCCACCGGCGCGCCGTAATTCACGTTGTGGCCCTTGGCCAGTACGATTTCGTCCGGGCCGCTCGCCGGCTTGGCGTGCAGATTGACCAGCAGGTCCGGGTCGTCGCGGACGATGACGGCGGCCACCGACAGCGCGATGCCGGCCGAGGCGCAGGACACCACGGTGGCGGCTTCCGCGCCCAGCAAGCCGGCCAGATGGTCGCCGGTCTTGTCCACCAAGTCCGGCATTTCAAAGTAATGCGCCATGCCCTGGCGCGCGGCGTCCATCACTGCCGGCGCCGGCGTGGAGACGCCGAGGATTGTCATGCGGCCGGAGGCGTTGATCACCGGCTTCAAGCGGTATTTGTCATGGATGGAAGACATGATGGGTTTTCCCTTCTGCAGTGGGCCACACCTGGCCGGCGACGATGGCGGCCAGCGGGCGCAGCGTTTGCGAGGCCGGCTGGCTGCCGCCTTCGCTGTCGGCGAGGACGGCGTCGCAGTCGGCGAGGTCGAAAATGGTGAAATCGGCGTCGGCGCCGACGGCCAGCCGGCCCTTGCCGGGCAGGCGCAGCGCGTCGGCGGCGCGGATGGTCACGCAATCGATCAGCCGCGGCAACGGCATGCCCAGCGCCAGGAACTTCGACATCACGTGGCCGAGGCCGTATACCGGGCCGGACACGCGGTTGCGGCAATAGATGTCGGAGCTGATGGTGTGCGGATAAATGCCCTGCGCCAGCGCGGCGCGCGCCACCTCGAAGCTGAAGCTGGCGCTGCCGTGGCCCACGTCCAGCAAGACGCCGCGCTCGATGGCGGCGACGATGCCGCGGCGCAGCCGCGCCTGGCCGTCCAGGATGCGGTTGGGCTTGCCGTTGAAGCAGTGAGTCAGGATGTCGCCCGATTCGAGCAGGGCGGCGATGTCGTCCAGCTCCGGCGGCGTATTGCCCACATGCACCATCAGCGGCAGGCCGCCGGCCTGGTGTTGCATGTCCTTGGCCAGGACCAGCGGGGCCAGGCCGTTCTGGCCAACCACGCTGCCGCTGAGACGGGCCTTCAGTCCGACGACAAAGCCCTGATGCTGGCGGATGGCGGCCAGGGCCAGCGGCAGGTCCACATCGGCCAGATCCGCCAGCTCATGCTGGGTGGCCAGGCCGATGCGCGAGATATTGAGCAGCGCGCGCACCTCGGTGCGGGCGGCGTCGGCATGGCGGCGCAAGCGGGCGATGTCGTCGACGCCGGCGCTGCCGGCATCCACCACGGTGGTGACGCCCCCGGCTATGCCCACCGCGTCCGGCGCGTCGCGATAGATGGGCGACTCCGGGAAGCAATGCACATGGCCGTCAATCCAGCCGGCGCTGAGATAATGGCAGCCGGCCAGCTCCAGCACGCGCCGGGCGGGGCTGTCCACCCGGCCGATGGCGGCGATGCGTCCGCCGGCCGCGGCGATGTCGGCCAGCTCGCCATCGGGCAGGCGGGCTTGGCGAATGATCAGATCGTACATGGCGTCTTTCTCAGGCTAGGGCGACCGGGAACAGCGCGCCGAACAGCATCGCGCCGAGAATGGCGCCGCCGGTGATGGGCTTGCCCCACAGGTAGAAGGCCAGCGCGCCCAGCAGCGAGCCGATGCCGATGGGAATGGAGGCGGCGATGGCGGACAGGATGATCAGCGGGCCGAGGAAACGGCCGGACGAATTGCCCGCTCCCATCATCACGTCCGCGCCGAAGGTGGAGTTGCCCTGGTTGATGGTGAACTTGCGCGCCAGGATGATGGCCGCGCCTATGGCCAGGCCGGCGGCGAAGCCGGTCAGCAGCGCGCCGAAGAAGTTCTCCACCGGCCACAGCACGCCGGCGCCGAGGAACATGGCCGGGATGCCCAGGCCGACGCCGGTCATGATGGCGCCGCCTATGTCCAGGATGCCCACCAGCGAGCCTTCTATCACCCGGGCGAACAGGAAGCTGGCGCCGAAGGCGGCCACCGCGCCGTAGACGCCGGTGTCGATGCCGGCGCGCAGCATCGAGACGAAAGCCACCTCGTTGAAGGCGCCGATGCCGTAGACGTAATACATGTGGGTGCCGGCGAACACGCCGGAGGACAGCAGGCCCACCAGCAGCGGGAAGGTCCAGTCCGCGTACCAGAAGTTCTGTTTCAGCTCCTCGATTTGCACGTCGTCCATGCTCAATCTCCTGTCGATCAGCCGCGCACGGCGTGGTGGATGGCATGCAGCCAGTCAGGCGGCGCCAGGCGGAAGGATTCCAGCGTCTTCAGGTCGAAGCCGCGGAAGAAGGCGCTCATCAGGAACAGGGCGACGATGGCGGCCATCATCACCTTGGTGATGCGGTTCCAGCCGCCGTCGTCCACGCCCTTGCCGATCAGGATGCCCAGCACCAGGCCGGGCACGGCGTTGCCCATGATCAACTGGGCCAGGCCGCCGAAGATAGTGCCCCAGAAACCGGAGCGCTTGCCGGCCTCGATGGCGGCCAGCCAGAAGATCACCGGCATGATGATGTTGACCAGCAGATTGGCCGCCGGCACCAGCACCTTGACCGCGGTGATCTGCAGCGCCGCCGGCACGGCGGAAGCGGTGGTATTGAGGAAAGCCACCACCAGCATGCCGATCAGGCCGCAGACCAGGGCCATCTTCTTGGGGTTGTGCAGCGTCTGGGCCAGATTGCGGTTGCGCGACAGCAGCGCCGCCGCGCCCCAGTGCGGGATGATGCGGTGGTCTATGTCCTGGGTGAAGGCACCGGCGGCGACCGACGACGCCCAGGCGTTGAAGAAAAAGCCCAGGCCGAAGGAGAAGTGCGAGGCCGGATCGCCCTCGCAGGAGTTAAGCTCGCCCAGCGTGCGGAAGGCGCCCATGCCCTGGGTGGTGGGCGCGTGGAACATGCGGGCGGCGCCGGCGCCGACGGCGGTGCCGACCAGGCCGCCGATCGCCAGCGATTTGAGGAGTATGGTCAGGAACATGGGCGCGTCCTCGTGAAGGAGCGGGATGGAACGGGGGCGAAGGCCACGCTGTCGGCATCGATGGCGGAGACCTGCGCCGTGACTTCCAGCGCCACCGAGTAGCGGGTGCGTTCGCGCGGCAGGAACAGGAACAGGAAGCGCTCGGTCGTCGTCGCCTGTTCGGCATGGATCACTTGGACCTCATGCGGCTCGATGCGCAGCAGCACCTTGTCGCTCTGTCCCAGCACGGCGCGCTGCACCTTGGACAGCGCGTCGGCGAAGGCCTGCGCCTTGCTGTCGCCCTGGCCGGACACCTGCACGGTGGCGAGGAAGGTTTGTTTCATATCAGCCGCCGTGCTTCTTCAGGTAGGCGGCCACCAGGCGCTGGCCCAGCTCCTCCTTGTCCATGAAGCCGAAGCCGAGCACGTTGTAGCCCTCCTCGATGGCGGTGACGCCTTCCTCGATCGAACGCATGCCGTAACGGGCCTTGTAGCCGTGCTTGGTCTGGGCGGTGATGGCGCCGGCGCCGCCGCTGCCGCAGAACGAGATGCCCAGCTGGGCGTTTTCCGCCTTCATCACGTCGCCGAGCTTCATGTCGGCGGCCATGCCGGGAATCACCACCGCGCGGCCGCTGGCCTGCTCCACGCCGGCCGCCACTTTCTGGCCCTTGCCCAGGCGGTCTCCAATCACTACGGTAATTTGGCTCATTGCATTCTCCTCGCGGCGGATCAGGCCTGGTTCTGGGCCATTTCGAAATGGATGGACAGCAGCAGCGCCTCGTCGGACGGCAGGTTGCCGAACAGCGCGACCACGTCCTGGGACAAGCGCATCGCGACGGGCGAAATCTCGTCGAACAGCGAGCGGTCGAAATCCGGCAGGCCCTCGCCGGTCAGCGAGCGGCGCGCCATGGCGCGCACATGGGACGCCAGCTTCAATTGCTGGCTGTCGTTCAGGCACTTGCCGGCGGTGTCCAGCAGCGCCGGGACGCGGGCCAGCACCTGGCCGCTCAGCGCGTCTACCTGTTGCTGGGTGTGTTCGGGGGACAGTACGGAGTGGGACATGATGGGTTTCCGTTGAGTTGGCAGTAGGGTCGAGGACTACTGTAAGCAAGGGAGACGATGGCTTGTAGCCGGTTTTTTTCCGGCGGCGAGCGGAAATCCGCGCTGCGGAATGGTGTTGCCATGAGCTGCGGAAAGGAAGCGTGTCCGGGACGCCAGGATGGCGAAAGATGGCAACGGGTTGGCGCGCGCGGCTGGAGGCCATTGGCGCTGCTGCCGATTGCTATCCTGGAGGCACGACAGTTTGACGGAGGGCAGGGCGGGCGGGTGAAAGGGTGAAAGGGTGAAAGGGTGAAA
>NZ_PQWB01000084.1 GCF_002924365.1 Chromobacterium alticapitis
TGCTGCAGCTGCCCTCGGCCAAGGAGTCCAAGAGCTATGTGGTGATGGAGGAAGTCAAGGAAACCCTGGCCCTGCCCCTGCATGAAGCCTGAAACAGGATGCGTGCAATCGAGGCTGCATAACCAGTAAAAACACCTATCATCGTAAATAACAGTTTCGCGGGTTTGCCAGACATGCGCCCGGACTGCCCGCCGGCACGCCCAGCCGGCCAGCATGAGCGGCTCGCAAGCTCCAGCCGCTCGTCCACCACCTGACAAGGGGAGACGGCCATGGCAGGCTGGTTCAAAAAGTCGACGCAGGCGCAAGACCTGGAACAGACCATCCATCAGTTCCAATGCGTGCTGGACAATAGCGACAACCTGATCATGTTGTGCGACACCAGTCCTGACAACGTGATCTTCTACATGAACAAGACAGCGAAGGATGTGCTGCGCCAGCACCAGGCCACCTTGAACCAGCGCTTCCGCGCCGGCGTGGACGTCAATCAGGCGCAAGACCGCAGCATCCACCAATTCCACCGCGACCCCTCGCACAACCGCAGAATCCTGGCGGATCTCGCCGCGCGCAAAATGCCGTTTCACAGCGCCATCATTCCGGTGGGCGAGGTGATCTTCCAGACCAAGGTGTTTCCGATCTGGGACAAGCAGGATAGCGGCAAGCTGCTGTGCTTCATGGCCAGTTTCAAGGACGTGTCAGCAGAAGAAAAGGCGAAAGCGCTGCAGGAGGAAAACGACAAGCGGCGGCAATTCCTGGAGGCGCGCATCAATGAGCTGTCAGAGAATATGCAGGCGATGAGCGCCACCATCCAGAACGTGGCGGTGCAAACAGCCTCGGCCTCAGAATCCGCCGAGCTGATGCTGACGGAAAGCCGAAAAGGCTCGAACATCGTCGAAGAAACCAGCAAGGGAATGAAAAACGTAGGCACCATGGTGCGCCATACCGCTGACAGCCTGGTCTCGCTGGGCGCGCGATCCGAGACCATAGGCAACATCATCAATGTGATCAAGGACATCGCCGACCAGACCAATTTGCTGGCATTGAACGCAGCCATCGAAGCGGCCCGCGCCGGCGAAACCGGCCGCGGCTTCGCCGTGGTGGCGGACGAAGTGCGCAAGCTGGCCGAACGCACCGCCAAGGCGACACAGGAAATCGGCGAGATGATACGCATGATCCAGACCGAGGTGCAGCAAAACGTGAAGGCCATAGAAGACGGCCGCGACAAGGTGGACGCCACGGAGAGCGATTTCCAGCGCGCGGAGCAGGCATTGGAGGCCATCGTCAGGGAAATCAATCATATGCGCGATTTCGTGGTGCAAATCGCCAATGCGGCCGAGCAACAGGCCGCCACCTCGCAAGACATCGCGGACAAGCTGACGGAAATCGTCCAGGCCCACTGAAACCCAAGCTGGCGGCGCCGTTCCGGATAGGATAGTTTTAATTTTTCCCCAAACGGAAGCCGCCCATGAGCCTGGAATCGGTTCGCCAGTTTTTCGCCAGCCGCCGGCTGGACATCGAGATCATAGAATTGACGGTCAGCACCGCCACCGTGGCGGAGGCCGCCGCCGCGCACGGCGTGGAGGCGGGCCGCATCGCCAAGACGCTGGCCTTCCGCCTGTCCGACGGCCGCGAGGTGATCCTGGTGGCGCGCGGCGACGCCCGCATAGACAACCGCAAATTCAAGGATGCCTTCGGCAAGGGCAAGATGCTGCCGCTGGACGAGGTGGAAACCATCACCGGCCACCCAGTGGGCGGGGTCTGCCCCTTCGGCCTGGCCCGCGAACTGCCCATCTACCTGGACGTCTCCATGCAAGCCTATGACGAAGTCTTGCCGGCCGCCGGCGCCGTGCACAGCGCGGTGCGCATCAGCCCGCGCCAGCTCGGCGAAGTCACCGCCGGCCAGTGGGTGGACGTCTGCCAGGCCTTCGACTGAGCGCGCTCACGCCGCGAAAGCCAGCAAGCGCCGGGGCTGCAGGCGGATGCCCACATTCTCCCCCATCGCCAGCGGCTGCTCGTGGCCCAGCTCCATCAGCAGCCTGCGCCCGGACAGCAATTCCAGCGCGTAATGGCAAGCGCCGCCGCGCAGCATGCGCTCCGCCACCCTGGCGCGCAGCGCGCTGCCCGGCTCCAGCCTCACCTCGTGCGGCCGCAGCAGCACCTCCACTTCGGTCCCGTCGGCAAAGGGCAAGGCCTCGTCGCCCCATAGCTCGCCCGTTTCCAGCAGCACGCGGCGCCCGCCGGCCCTGCCCGGCAGAAAGACGCCCTGGCCGATGAAACCGGCCACGTGGCGATTGGCCGGCTCGCAATACAACGCCTCCGGCTCGCCCCATTGCTGCAGCCGCCCCTCATGCATCACGCCCACCGCGTCGGCGAAGGCGAAAGCCTCCTGCTGGTCATGCGTCACCATCAAGGCGGCGATGCCCAGCGACTTCAACACGCCGCGCACCTCGCGCGCCAGGCGCTCGCGCAGCTCGGCATCCAGATTGGAAAAGGGCTCGTCCAGCAGCAAGAGGCGCGGCAGCGGCGCCAAGGCGCGCGCCAGCGCCACCCGTTGCTGCTGGCCGCCGGACAACTGGTGCGGATAACGCTCGCCCTCCCCCGCCAGCCCCACCAGCGCCAGCATTTCCGCCACCCGCTCGCGCCGGCCGGCGCGGCGCAGCGCGGACAGGCCGAACGCGACATTGTCCGCAGCCGTCAGATGCGGAAACAAGGCGTGATCCTGAAACACCATGCCGACGCGGCGTCGATGCGCCGGCACCGCCGCGCCCTCGCCCGCCATCGTCTCGCCGCCCAGCCGCACCGAGCCGCCATCCGGCGTCTCGAAACCGGCGATGCAGCGCAAGGCGCTGGTCTTGCCGCAGCCGGAAGCACCCAGCAGGCAGGCGATTTCGCCGGCCCGCAATGAAAAACTCATGCCGTCCAACACCGTCCGTCCGCCGTAGCCCAGGCTCACATGGTCGAAATCCAGCAGTTTTTCCATATCAGGCTCCGCTTTTCTGCCGCGACAGCAGCAATACCGGCACCAGGCCGGCCAGCACGATGGCGACCGAGGGCAGCGCCGCGCGCTGCCACTCGCCCTCGCTGGTCAGGTTGAAAATGCGCACGGCCAGCGTGTCCATGCCGAAAGGCCGCGTCATCAGTGTGATCGGCATTTCCTTCATCACGTCCACGAACACCATCAGCATCGCGGTGGCCAGGCCGCCGCGCAGCAGCGGCAGATGCAGCCGCCAGGCCAGGCGCCAGCCGCTGAGGCCCAGGCCTTGCGCCGCCTCCTCCTGGACTCGGCCTATCCGCTGCATCGCCGAATCCAGCACCGAATGCCCCACCGCCAGGAAGCGCGAGCAATAGGCCAGCAGCATCACCAGCAAAGTGCCCTTGAACACCGCCGTGCCGCCCTCCGGCAGCCAGAAGCCGAAATGTTCCAGCAAGAAATTGTCCAGCGCCGCCACCGGGGCGAACACGCCCACCGCCAGCACGGTGCCCGGCACCGCGTAACCCAGCGTGGCCAGCCGCGTCCATGGCCGGCTGCGCGAGTCGCGCCGCGCGGCAAAGGCGAGCAGCAGGGCCAGCGCCGGCACCAGCAAGGCCGCCAGCGCCGCCAGCAGCAAGGAGCTGCGCAGCGGCTCGAACAAGCCCTCCAGCTCGTCCAGCGCATGCTCTGCCGCCCACAAGGCCAACTGCCCAAACGGCAGAACAAAAGCCAATAGCAACACCAGCGCGCAACCGGCGCAGGCCAGCCAGCCGCGCGCGCCGGCCAGCCTCATGCGCGGCAAGGGCGCCGCCCTGCCCGCGCCGCCGTAGGCGCGCTGCCCTCTCGCGCGCTGCTCCAGCCACAACACGACCAAGGCCAGCAGCACCAGCAAGGAAGCCAGCTGCTTGGCGGCCGGCAGGGAAAACAGGCTGAACCAGGCCTTATAGATGGCCGAGGTGAAGGTATCGAAATTGAACACGGCCACCGCGCCGAAATCCGCCAGCGTTTCCATCCATGCCAGGCTCAGTCCGGCGATGATCCAGGGCCGCGCCATGGGCAGCGCCACGCGGCGGAAGCCGGCCAGCGGCGACAAGCCCAAAGACTGGCCCACCTCCAGCGCGCGCCGCCCCATGGTGGCGAAGGCATTGCGCGCCAACAGGTAGACATAGGGATAGAAAGCCAGCGTCAGCGTCATGACCACGCCCGGCGCCGAGCGTATGTCCGGCACCCAGGACGAGCTGCCGAAAGCTTCGCGCAGCCAGGTTTGCAGCGGCCCGGTGAAGTCGAACAGCCCCAGCTGCGAAAACGCCATCACATAGGCCGGCATGGCCAGCGGCAGCATCAGCGCCCAGGAGAAAAAGCGCCGCCCCGGAAAATCATGCACGGCGGTCAGCCAGGCCAGCGGCACGCCGAGCAGCAGCACGCCGGCGCCCACTCCCAGCAACAGGATTGCGGTATTGCGCCACAGCTCCGGCAGCGCATGCTCGGCCAGATGGCGCCAGACCTCGACGTCCGGCGCCAGAAAGCCCGCGGCGATCACGGCCAGCGGGATCAAGGTAAGCAGGCTGACGCAAGCGGCTACGGCGCGCCAGCGGAAAACAAAAGCAGACATGAGGAAAATCCAGCGGCGGCGGCCCGCCATCGGAAAACGGCGGGCCGCGCGGAGGGAAGGATGGGCGCGCTTACTTATAGCCGGCCCGGTCCATCAGCTTGACCGCCTCAGCCTGGCGCGCGCCGGCATTGGAGACGTTGATGTAGTTGTGTTTGAAGTCGCCCCAGGCCGCGACGCGCGCGTCCGGCTTCGCCTTGGGGTTGACCGGGAATTCCAGGTTGACGTCGGCGAACAGGCTCTGCGCCTTGACCGAACTCAGCCACTCCAGAAACTTCACCGCGCCCTGCTCGTTCTTGGCATAACGGGCGACGCCGGCGCCGGAAATATTGACGTGCGCGCCCTTGCCGGCCTGATCGGCCCAGAAAATGCCCAGCGGCAGCTTGGGCGATTTTTCCATCAGCCGGCCGTAGTAATAGGTGTTGGCTATGCCCACCTCGCACTGCCCGGCGGCGATGGCCTCCAGCATCTTGGTATCGTCCGGGAAGACCGGCGCGGCCAGATTGGCCACCCAGCCCTTGACCACCTGTTCAGTCTTGGCCGGCCCCATTTCGGCCAGCATCATGCCGACCAGCGACTGGTTGTAGACCTTCTTGGACGTGCGCAGGCACAGCTTGCCCTTCCACTTCGGGTCCGCCAGGTCCGCATAGCTGGACAGCTGGCCCGGCTTCACTTTCTGGGTGTTGTAGAAAATGGTGCGGGCGCGGATGGACAGGCCAAACCATTGCTGGTTCGGATCGCGCAGATGGGTCGGGATGTTGGCGTCCAGCACCGGAGATTTGACGGCCTTCAGCAGGCCCATTTTTTCAGCCTGCCACAGATTGCCGGCATCCACGGTCAGCAGCAGGTCCGCCGGGCTATTGCGGCCCTCGGCGCGCATGCGCTCCATCAACGGGCCTTCCTTGTCCGACACCAGCTTCACCGTGACGCCGGTTTCCTGCTTGTAGGCATCGAGCAAAGGCTTGACCAATTGCTCGGCGCGCGCGCTGTAAACCACCACCTCCTCGGCCAGCGCCGGCCCGGCCAACGCCGCCAATGCGGCGGCCATCATCATTTGCTGCTTCAAGGTGTTTCCCCTGCTGTCGTATATAGCGAAGTGCGGGGTGCACCGTAGCATCAAATGATAATAGCTATCAATACCAATTTGTAAACAGGTAGTTACGTTTATCAATCACCGCGAACCCGCCGCTCAGCGCAAAGGCACGAAACGGACGAAATCGCCCTCGGACACCGGCTGGCTGCTGTCCTGAACCACGCCTATGGAGAAATTGGGCTGCACCTGCACTAGCGTCACGTCGCCGTTCAGGCTTTCCGGCATGCCCAGCTCGCGGCTGGTGATGAGGTCTCGCACCGGTTGGCCGGACACGCGCTTGTACAGCAGCAGCTTGTCTCCCACCGCCATGCCGTCCAACAGGCCGGCATTGATGTAGACGCGCTTGCCGTCCTTGCGCACGATGCGCGCGGAAAACGGTATGCAGGACACGATGTCGTCCACCCTTTGCGCCGCCTTGTTCATCAGCTTGTCCACCAGCGCGCCGTAATCGCTGCGCCAGAAGGCCGCGGACGCGAAGGGCTTGGGCAGCTTGGGCACTACCTGGCCCTTGGCCAGGCCGCTGATACGCTCGTCGGCCAGCAGCGAACCGGTCAGTCCGTCGTACACCCACACCTCCATGTCGAACTGGCGCTCTGTGGGCCGGTACTTGGCGCCGCCGCCAAACAGGCCGGCAAACGGCCCGTCGTAGATGGCGCTCTGCTCGCTGGTGTTGTTGGTCTCGAAAATGGACGGCCGCAAACCATCGGCGGTAATCGAGGTCGACAACACCCGGCCGGCCACGACGAACTGCACGTTTTCGCGCAGGCCCAGCTGGCTGGCGATCTCCCAGCCGGCCGCCGGCTCGGACACGCGGCTGTCCGCCAGCACCGACACGGTATTGGCGTCGCGCACCATCAGCATGGGGTTGCGAGTCAGCCTGCGCGATAGTTCAGTGGGCAGCGACGTCGCCAGATTGCCCAGGTCGGATGCCTCCGCCGGGCGCGCCACGTCGAAATAAGTGGTCACCAGCTTGCGCCGCAGCGAGCGGCCCGGCGGCTGCGCGCAGGAGGCGTCGCGGCGGCGGCCCGCTTCGGCCGCGTCGCCGGTATCCACCTCGATCTTGACGTGGTAGAGCTTGCCCTGCTGGTATTCGTTCAGCACTCGCACTTTGCCGCTCACCTCGCCGCTGGCGGTCAAGGTGGCGGACTCGGCCGGCCGGCCATTCTCCAGCACCTGGGCGGACTCCACTCGCGCGCCCTGGCGGATGGAGATCAGCCGCATGGCGTCGCGGATCGCCATGTCGCGCGCGGCCACGGCGCCGTTGTCCAGCGGCGCCACGCCTTCCGCGCTGAAAATCTCCGCCCGCGCCGGAGCGAGAAAAAACGATGCCGCCGCAAAAGCGGCGGCAGTCTGCCGGATTCGCATCATCACTGGTTCACATAGAAATTGCTGCTGTAGCGGGCCGGCTCCGCCTTCATCGGCGCGGCGGGCATGACGCGCGTCGCGCCGCAATTGCCTTCCGGACATTGCGCGCCGACGACGCCGGACTCCTGCGACGAGCGCATCACGCTGCCGGTCTTGTCCAGCGAGTTCTTGAATTGCCGGTAGAAATCCTGATCCAGCGTGATTTCCGCCACCGCCTCGCTGGTGCCGTCCGGCTTCATCGCGGTGGATACGATGGTGACGCCGCGCAGATAAGCGTCCACATAAGTGCGGAAGCTATCGCTGTTGGCGATCATATTGGACACCGTGCTATTGCCGACCAAGCGCATGCCTTGCACTTGTTCGGCGATGGCGCGGAAGGCGTCCAGCCGCGCGGCGCGCATCGCCAGCAGCTTGCGCTGCGACGGCGTCAGGCTGCTGGTATAGGGCGCGGCGCCGGTGCCGGTGACGCGGACCACGATGGGCTGGAAGGGATTGACCTCCTTGACCAGCACCTTCACCTCTTCGCCGCTGCGGCCTTCTTCTCCCGGACCGACATAGCCGACGCCGGTCTGCGCCATGCCGGTTTCCGAGGCCGCCATGGACCCGCTCGTTTTCTGCGGCGCCCGCGAGCTGGAACAGCCGGACAGGACGGCCAACAGAAGCAAGGGCGCAAGGCAAGACAGGCTGCGGACAGTTTTCATGGCAATTACCGGTAGATAGTGATGGAATGGTATGAACCATTCTCGGAACTCGTCAACCCGGAATATCGGCCGCCGCCGTTTAAACTTGAATCCGAATGCCCGCTCAGCCGCTGCAGGCCTCCGCCCGGCCCATCTGCCTGGCCGACGAAAATCCCGCGGCCAGCGCCGCCTTCTCCCGGCCCAGGCCCGCCGCGCGCCATTGCCTGGCCAACGCCAGCCGCAGTTCGCGCTGGTAATCATGCGCGCTGATGCCGGCCTGCTCCCGGAACAAGCGGGACAGATGGCGCGAGCTGACATGCACGCGCTCGGCCAGCGTTTCCAGCGGCCAGTCGCGCGCCGGGTCCGCGCAAATCAGGTCTTGCGCGCGGTGCAGCGCCGGGTGCAGGTGATTGCGCCATGACAGCCACGGCGACAGCTCCGGATCCTGCGGCGAGCGGCGGAAATACACCACCATCTCCCGCGCCACCGCGCGCGCCACCGCGGGATCGACCAACTCCCCTATCAGATACAGCGCCAGGTCTATTCCGGCGGTGATGCCCGCGCTGCTGTAGCAATGGCCGTCCTGCACGAACACGCGGTTTTCCTGCACCCGCGCCGCCGGCGCCAGGCCCCGCAGGCGCTCCAGCAGCGTATGGTGGCTGGTGCAGGCGCGGCCATCGAGCAAGCCGGCCTCGGCCAACAGCAGGCTGCCGGAGCACACGCCCACCCAGCGCAAATCGGCCCGTCCGCGCCAGGAGGCCAGCCAGGCCGCGATGCAGCGGGCCTCCGGCTTGGCGAAGGCCACGTGGGAAGGCTCCGCGCCCGGCACCACCACCAAAGCGCCGGCAGGCAGCGTATTCGGCAAGGGCGCCAGCCGCGCCAGCGGCAGACCCAGCGAGGTTGCCGCCTCCGGCGTCGGGCTGACGAAATGCAGCCGGGCTTCGCCGCCGAACTCGCCCACCAGCCGGAATGCCTCTGCCGGGCCGGCCAGGTCCAGCAGCAACATATCCGGCGGCAGCACGAAGAAGACCTCAAGCACGGCCGCTCCTCGCCGCCAGCGCGGCGGACAAGACGCGGCCGCCAAACACCGCGACCGCCAGCCCCGCCAACAGCAGGCCGCTGCCGGCCAATTGCGCCTGGGTGAGGCTTTCGCCCAGCAGCACGCGGGAAGCCAGCAGCCCCACCACCGGCACCAATAGGGAGAACGGCGCCACCTTGGCCGCGGCGTGCCGCGACAGCAGCCGGCTCCACAGGCCGTAGCCGAACATGGTGGCGACGACGGCAAGATAAACCACGGCGAACAGTGACTGCAGATTGAAGTCGCGCAGCGCCGCCGCCATCCGCTCGCTGCCTTCCAGCCGCCATGACAGCAACAGGAAGGGCAGCGGCGGCACCAGGCTGGACCAGATCACCAGCCCCAGCGGCGCCACTGAATGGCCGGCGCGGCTGATGGCGCGCACCACCACATTGGATGCCGCCCAGCTGGTGGCGGCGGCTATGGTCAGGCCAAAGCCCAGCGCCGTCATATTGCCGCCCTTGTCCATGCCTATCAGCGCCAGGCCGCCCAGCGCCAAAGCCAGGCCGGCTAATTGGCTGGCCTGCCAGCGCTCGTCCAGGAACAGCCGCGCCAGCAGCAGGGTAAAGAAGGCTTGCGACTGCAGTACCACCGATGCCAGCCCGGCCGGCATGCCCAGCTTGATCGCGGTGAACAGGCAGCCGAACTGCCCCACCCCCATAGTCAAGCCGTACAGTGCCAGATAGCGCCAAGGCAAAGCCGGCCGCCTGATGAAAAAGACCGCCGGCAAGGCCACCAGGGTGAAGCGCAAGGCGCCCAGCAACAGCGGCGGCACGCCGGCCACGCCCCACTTGATCACCACGAAATTGACGCCCCAGGCCAGCACGATGGCCAACGCCTGCGCCACGTCAGTCGGCGGCATGGCTGGCTCCCGGCCACAGCACGGCCTGCGCCACGATGACGCGCTCGCCGTTGAACGTAGCCGCCGGCGAGCCATACAGCCGATATCCCATGGCCAGCGCCTCGCTGACCCGCTTGCAGAACGCGGCATCATCCGGCCCGGTCAGCAGCCGGTAGGCCGGCAAGCCGCCGGGCGGCGCGTTCGACTCAGTGTGCGACATGTTTCCTCCTAGTTCTGACAAGCTGAATGACAACACCTTATGACATGCGAACTTCAGGTTGCAAGCGCCGCAGCCTCCAGCAAACCAGCCGGAGAGGCCGGGCGCATCGCGACACTAGCCCGCGCCTCAAAACGCTCAAGCAGCGATCAAGCTTCCATCCGCCGCAGCGCCTCGTCCACGCCGACTATGGTCGCGAAACGGCCCGCCAGCACCAGCTCGGTGCGCTCGCGGATTTCCGCCGGACTGAACACCCGGCCGCTGGGCTGATGGGTCATGGCGAAAGTCAGGGTGGCTTCGGTGACATAGTCCACCTCGTAGCCCAGATCCGACGCCACCCGCGTCGTGGTTTCACAGCACTGTTCTGTGCGGATGCCGGATATCACCAGCCGGCGGATGCCGCGCGCGTCCAGCCATGGCCGCAGTCCGGAATCGGTCAGGGCATTGTGCACATGCTTGACGAAGGTGGCCGCCGGCCGGTGCGTGAGCCAGGCCTGCGGCTTGACCAGGCCCGACTCCATCCGGAATGGCTCGTCGTCGTCCGTGTGCAGGATATTGACCACCGGCACGCCGCGCGCCTCGGCGCCGGCGATCAGCCTGAGTTGCGCTTCGCGATAGGCCGGCAGCTCGCTCTCATCCCAGTAGGGACGGCGAAGAAAAGAATCCTGAACGTCGATGACCAACAATGCGGCATCTTGCATCATGCTCTCCTTACGGGTGGGAATTGGACGTCATGTTAAGCCGCCGCCTTACCCCGCAGAAGGCCATTCCCGGACAAAGACCTGCCAAAAACAGACATCATTTCATCTGAGCGAGAAGCGGCGACAGCTCATCGCACAGCAGCCACAGCGCGGTGGCCGCCATCAGGCCGCCCATGGCCAGGTTGTAATACAACAAGGCGCGCGGCGCGGCCAGCCAGCGGCGCAAGCGCTCGCCGCCCCAGGCCCACACGCTGATGCACGGCAGATTGACCAAGGCGAAAGCCAAGGCCAGCAGCAAGGCGGCGGCCAGCCTTCCGCCCTCGCCTGCCGGCATGAACAGAATGGACGCGTTCAGGACCATGACCCAGGCCTTGGGGTTCAGCCATTGAAACAAGGCCGCGCCGACAAAACCCAGCGGCCGCGCCTGTTCGCGCGCCTCCGGCCGGCCGGCGCGGGCGATCTTCCACGACAGCCACAACAGATAAACGCAGCCGGCCACGGCCAGCGGCAACCGCCACGACGCCAGCCAGCCCAAGGCCTGCGCCAGCAGCATGGCGACGATGAACACCTGCAGAGCACACCCCAGGCTGATGCCCAGCATATGCGGCACCGTGCGGCGAAAGCCGAAATTGACGCCGGACGAGGCCAGCATCAGATTATTGGGGCCCGGCGTGATGGACATCAGGGCGACGTAGGACAACAGGGCGAATTCCGGCATGAAGGCTCTCCAGCGACACGACAAGCGGCGACGCGCCCTTGTCCACCACGCCATGCTATTGCGCCCCACCAAATGGATACAGATTCAAAAACCAACTATTGATCTGGTTACAGATTGCTCTTTTCAGCAACTGTCACCACACTCTATGATGGGCGCTGTGCCCTACCGCCCCGAAAGCCCATCATGCAAAACAGCGTCAGCACGCTTTACCAGCAACTGGCAGACGACCTCTCGCTGGCGATCAGCCGCGGCACGCTGCCGCCCGGCGCTCGTTTGCCCTCGGTGCGGCGCACCGCGCACAGCCGCCAGCTCAGCCTGAATACCGTGGTCAGCGCCTATCGCGTGCTGGAAGACCGCGGCCTGATAGAAGCGCGGCCGCAATCCGGCTATTACGTGCGCGCCAGGCTGCCTTCGCCGGCGCGGCCCGCCGTCACCGAAAGCGGGCCGGCCTCGCCCACCAAGAATGCCGTGCTGGACCTGATAGGCACCGTACTGCAGGCGCAGCAGTCCGAAGGCTTCATCGATCTGGCGCTGGCCTGCCCGCGCGGCGGCGACTTCTACCCCGGCAACAAGCTGGCGCGGCTGATGGGCCAGATTCTGCGCCGACAGCCCGGCATGCTCAGCACCTACGCCCTGCCGCCCGGCTCCGAGCGCCTGCGCACCCAGATCGCCCGCCGCGGCATGGACCTGGGCATGACGCTGCAACCGGACAACATCATTCTGACCCATGGCTGCATGGAAGCGCTGCAGCTGGCGCTGCGCGCCGTCACCCATCACGGCGACGCGGTGGGGCTGGAGTCTCCCACCTATTTCAATCTGCTGCCGCTATTGGCCAGCCTGGGCCTGAAGGCGGTGGAAATCCCCACCGATCCGCAAACCGGCTTGTCCATCGACGCGGTGGAGGTGCTGCTGGCCGAGCGGCGCATCCAGGCCCTGGTGGCCATGCCCAATGTGCACAATCCGCTGGGCTGCTGCATGCCGCTTGAAAACAAGAAACGCTTGGCCAGGCTGGTGAATCAATACCAGGTGCCGCTGATCGAGGACGCGCTGTACGCGGAGCTGCAATTCGCCGACACGCTGGCGCCGGCGGTCAAAGCCTTCGACGAAGATGGCTGGATCATCGTCTGCGCCAGCTATACCAAGACGCTGGCGCCGGACTTCCGCATAGGCTGGATGGAGGGCGGCCGTTTCGACGCCGCGCTGCGCAAGCTGAAATTCGCCTCCTCCGTCGCGCAGCCGCTGGTATTGTCCGAAACGCTGGGCGCCTTCCTGGAGTCCGGCGGCTACGATCACCACTTGCGCGCGCTGAAGCGCCGCTATGCCGCCCACGTGGAAAAAGTGCGCGGCCTGATCGCCCGCCACTTTCCCGTCGGCACCCGCGCCACCCAGCCGCAAGGCGGCTTCCTGATCTGGCTGGAACTGCCGGAGGGCTGCGACAGCGTGGCGCTGTTCCACGCCGCCATGGCGGAGAAAATCAGCCTGATTCCGGGCCCGCTCAGCTCACCCGGCGGCCGCTACCGCAACGCGCTGCGGCTGTCCTGCTGCTATCCGCTGGACGAGCGCTATCTCGCGGCCCTGGTTCGCGTCGGCCAGCTAGCCTGCGCCCAGGCCGACGGCTAGCCGGACCCGCTCCGCGCGATCATGAACCAGCGCTATCAAACGATGTAAACAAAAATGCTGACCGCGGGGCGCAAATGGCGGTAGAATGGAGCTTGCCTCTAATTCTGAAACGTCCGGCCCAACCGCCCGACGCTCTGCCTTGCCCCTTGGGTGCCCATGCGCCCCAACCCGCTTGGTCATCGAACTGAAGCTCCATCGCATCGCCCGCGGTTGTCCCATGGACGGCCCGGCTGCCACTACATTACCCGTATCGAGAAAGGAATCGTTATGTCGAAGGAAGACATGATCGAACTGGAAGGCGTTGTCATCGAAATGCTGCCCGAGTCCCGCTTTCGTGTAAAGCTGGACAATAACATCGAAATCCTGGCCTACGGCTCCGGCAAAATGAAAATGCACCGCATCCGCGTGCTGGTGGGCGACCGCGTAACCGTAGAGATGTCTCCCTATGATCTGACCAAGGGCCGCATCAATTTCCGCCACCCCACCGCGCCTGTCGGCGGCGGCGCACCGCGCCCGCCGCAACATCGGCGCCGTTAATTCAAGGCCTGGCCGCCGCGCGGTCAAGCCCCAGGTATCTTAATGAAAGTCAATGAATTGCAACCCGGCGATCGCGTCACCGAACAACACGGCCAAGACACCATCGCCTTTGAAGTCGTATCCATCAAGCCAATAGGCCGCCGCTTCGCGGTGACCTTCCGTTCCGACCTGGGCATAGCCAGCGCCCATTACGCAGGCGACGCCTGGATCCGCGCGATACGCGGCTGACCCCGACGCAGCCGCGGCGGCGAATGTCGGATAGGCGAAATAATCGTTTGACATATTCCATATTGGTTCCATAGTGGTATTACGTGCCATCCGGCATGCCCCACTATTTGGAGAGCCCATATGAAACGCATCATTCCGATCGCCTTGCTCCTGCTCGCCGGCTCCGCCCTGGCCGCGCCCTGGAATGCGCGCGCCCCCTACCAGAAGGGCCAGGTCGTGCAATGGCAAGGCCGCGACTGGCAAGCCAAATGGCCCAGCCGCGGCGAAACGCCGGGCGCCAATCCCAAAGGCTCATGGATAGCCCATGTCGGCGGCGCGCTGCGCAAGCTGGACGATGTCGCCCCCCCCATTCCCACTCTGCAGCAGGCCTTGCAGCACGAGGCTGACCTGACCAACAACGACTTTTTCCGCAAGGTGAAAGCCTCTATCCGCACCCTGTCCAACGACCAGGTGGAACCGGTGTCGCCCGGACGCGCCGCCAACCCGGTCAATGTGCGCCGCGTGGAGCGGCTGCTGCCTTCGGCCAAGTGGGACTATTACTTCACCCGCCGCGACGCCAGCTATACCTACACCCGCTTCTTGCAGGCGGTAGCCAAATTCCCAGGCGTCTGCGACGACTATAGCGACGGCCGCGACGCCGACGCCATCTGCCGCCACAGCTTGGCGACCATGTTCGCCCACTTCGCCCAGGAAACCGGCAACCACGACGCCAGCGACACCATCCCGCAATGGCGCCAGGGCTTGGCCTACCTGCGCGAAATGGGCTGCACCGACAGCGGCCCCGGCTGCGGCTATAACACCGAATGCGACGACCCGGTGTTCAACAAGGTATGGACCTGCGGCAAAAACGCCGACGGCAGCTGGAAAAAATACTTCGGCCGCGGCGCCAAGCAGCTGTCCTACAACTACAACTACGGTCCGTTCTCGCAAGCGATGAACAACGGCGATCAATCCGTATTGCTGCAAAACCCGGACCTGGTGGCCAGCACCTGGCTGAACCTAGCCTCCGCCACCTTCTTCTTCGTCTACCCGCAGCCGCCCAAACCGTCCATGCTGCACGTGATAGACGGCACCTGGGTGCCCAACGCGGCCGACATCGCCGCCGGCGCCGGCAACAACTTCGCCACCACCATCCAGATCATCAACGGCGAATGCGGCGGCGGCACCGAACGCCAGGCCGCGCAGAACCGCATCGACTACTACAAGCAGTTCGCCCATGATCTGGGTTGGGATTACGGCAGCGAGCAATTGTCCTGCGCCAATATGCAGCGCTTCACCGCAGCCAGCTCCGCCGCCTACAACATCTACTGGGAAAAAGACTGGAAATGGGGAAATGACTACCAGTGCCAGCTGGTCAGTTACCAGACGCCGTACAGCGCGCTGCAGCCGGGCAACTACCAGCACTGCGTGGAGGACAACTGGGGCATCAAGCTGAAGTAAGCCGAAACGGCGCGCCGGGCCGCCCGGCGCGTTTTCCAGATGACGGATGGCCCCGTTGCGTTTACCATTCAGCCCTTTCTCGCCGCCCCCGCCCCAGGCCAACTCTTTTCGACCCCACGACATGACCGATACCCAGCAGTCCGGCGCCCTAGCGCACCCCATCGCCCACTGGCAGGAAGCCGGCGCCGAGCGCAGCGCCCGCTGGCGCTCCGAAGCCGGTCTGCCGCCGCCCAAGCGCATCGTGATCGCCGACGACAGCCTGTCCGCCGACGCCGCCTACAAGCTGGCCTGCGAAGGCGGCACCCTGCTGTGGCGCGGCGACTACCAGAACGCCCGCCAATTGCTGCAGGCGCTGGCGCGGCGCGTGGACCGCAAAGGCGCCAAAACCGGCGCCACGCCGCTGGAGTCCTTTCACCTGCATCGCCAGGCCCAGGGACGCCGCGCGCAGATCCTGTCGCGGCTGGTGCTGCCGCTGGACGCCGACTACGCCATCCCGCTGCGGCGCGCGCCCGACTTGCGCCAGGCCTGCCTTGAGGCCTATGGCGAAGGCGGCGAAGCGTCCCTGGTGTCGCTGCGCGAGCTGCTGGGACTGATAGGCGCGCACGAATGGCGCAAGAAAGGCGTGGAAGTGAAGGCGCTGGCCGCGCGCATCCACCCGCACTACGGCGTGTTCGCGCCGATACGCGGCGAATACGTGGACTTGGTCGCCGATGCCCCGTTGCCGGGCGCGGAGCTGGCCTTCGACATCGGCACCGGCACCGGCGTGCTGGCGGCGCTGCTGGCCAAGCGCGGCGTGGCCCGCGTGGTCGCCACCGACCAGGATGAGCGCGCGCTGGCCTGCGCCGCCGACAATCTGCGCCGCCTGCAACTAGATGGCCAAGTGGAACTGCGGCGCGCCAATCTGTTCCCCGAAGGACGGACGCAACTGGCGATATGCAACCCGCCCTGGCTGCCGGCCAAACCCAGCTCCGCGATCGAATACGCGGTCTATGACCCGGACAGCGCCATGCTGCGCGGCTACCTGGACGGCCTGGCGGCGCATCTGCTGCCCGGCGGCGAAGGCTGGCTGATCCTGTCCGATCTGGCAGAACACCTGGGCTTGCGTTCGCGCGCGCAGCTGCTGCAATGGATAGATCAGGCCGGCCTCGCCGTGCTGGGCAAGCTGGACGTCAAACCCGGCCACAAGAAAGCGGTGGAGCAAACCGACAGCCTGAGCGCGGCGCGCCAGGCCGAAATCACCAGCCTGTGGCGGCTGGGGGCCAAATAGACGACAGGCAGCCGGCAAACCGACTGCCAATCCCGCCAGATATAAACGCCCGTCGCAACTGGGCGCGCCAGCCGCCATGATCGGGCGCCGCCAGCCCCGCCAGGCTGGACTCAGCCACTCCTCCGGCAGTCTTCCGCGCCCTCCGGCGCACCCTGCCGCAACGCAAACGGGGCAGACGCCGCTCAGCCGCGGCGCCTGCCCCGTTCGTCGCCGCATTTCAGAATTGCACCTGCTTCTCCAGCGTCAGCACCTGCTTGATCTGGCCCGCCGTCCAGGCGCTGCGGGCAGCATGCGGGGCGCACGCTTCCGGACGGGTTTCATTGCCCACCACGCGGAACATGCCCTGATAGGCCCAA
>NZ_PQWB01000085.1 GCF_002924365.1 Chromobacterium alticapitis
GCGTTCCAGTTGGTCGTTCGATAGCGTTTTGGAGCGGGCTTGGTCATGCCACTATCTTACCAAGCCGCGGGACGGGCGGATTTGTGCAACAGCGCCATTTCGAACTGACTACGCAGATCGCGGTGATGGGCACCCAGCAGAATCTGGTTGGCTTCATCGAGGATAATGTAGCGAACCCGGCGGTGGCGTATCGCCGTCTCGACCGTTCTTTCCAACGTCCCGGCCGTTGCGGCGCCGTGGAGCGGACGAAACGGTTCATCAATGAAGCGGTAGTCTTCCATGGCAAACGGTAATTTCATCTGCGGATCGGTGCACTCAAGCTTGCTCAGAAGGCGGATGTAGAAGTCCTTCCAGTTGAACCCCTTGGTACTGGGCGTAACGGCCGAGATCTGCACGACCGGCGTCCAGCCAGGATGTCGTGCAACTTGGTTGCGCTCCCGGTCATTGATGCAGTCCTCAAGCTTCTGGGCCAGAGTCGTTTTCCCTACGCCGGTGGGCCCGGTCACGATCACCAGGTTGGGGTGGGATTTGTTCGCCGTTACGTTCAGTACCTTATTGAGCGCATCGTCCAGGTGCGGATGCTGAATCGTCTTCTGGAGAAAGTAGTCCAGCTTTGTCGCATCAGAGGCGGTGAACTCCAGCGCAACGTCTTCGTGGCAATCATAGGCGGTCATCATCAGAAGTCTCCAAACAGGCAGTAATCGTTCTCGGCGATCTGGGGCGGAGTGGTGGTCCTGTCCTCAGAGGCGTTCGGCGGCGAGTTAGCTGATAGGCCAGGATTCTGACCAACCTGCAGTGAGGCCTCTTCCTGGCGCAGGCCGCGATAGAACCGCGCCGAGACCTTGGCGTTGGCCTTCTGGTACACCTCGCAAGCGCGTTTGAACTGGCGGTAGACGCTGGTTACATAGCGTAGCTGCCGTTCGTCCATGTGCTCGTTGAGGTAGGCATCTTGGGTTTCGCAACGTATCCATGTGCCGTCGATAAAGACGTAGAGGCAGGAGAGGTCAAATGGGTCATAGCGGGCTTCGACCTGCGTATCGGGAATTTCCGGCCGGCGGAAGGCGCCATGCCAGTACCACTTGCCATAGTGTTTTACCCCGCGGCCTGCCTGAACGGTGAGCTTGTTCGTCTTCACCCAGGGTAGGCAGTTGATGACAAACTCTCGGTTGAATGGAATGCGAGCCTGTTCCCGGTTTCCAAAGTCCGCCAGCCCGGCAGCATGGACGTCCCGTGGCTTGGCCTGCAGCGTCGTGTGGAACGATACGTGGTAGACCTCTTCCAGCCAGCGCTCGAATTGCGCCTCAAGCTTGCCCAATGTCCATATCGCCAGCCGACGCGGATCATGCGATGCCGAGCATGACCGCGGATCTCGCAGTAGCTTGGTATTGCCTTGCAGGTTGTGCCACAGCTTGTCGTTGAGGGTGCCGAACAGGCGCTCCATGACCGAACCAAAGCGTGGCGAGTGCGGAGGGCGGGTCTTCTTACTGATGTCAAACGATGCCAGCAGCAGCTCGAAGTACTGGCTGGCAAATTCTTTGCCGCCATCCACTACGATCGTGACAGGCAAGCGCTGGTGGCGTTGCACGCACTGCCGGATCAGCATCATGCAGTTTGTGTAGTTTGGCGTCTCGAAGCTGATGTAGTACGCCAGCACGACCCGCGAGTACGCATCAATCATGATCGATAGCCAGGCTCGATCGATCGACTCGTTCTCATCGCCGATCTTGAACATCAGATCGATCTCCGTGTGGTCAATATGGGCGATGTCGAAAGGGCGCTCGCCATGCGGAGGGAAAGCACCCGTTCCCGACCAGATCAATTCCTCCAGGTTATACGCTGCCTTACGTCCTTCCCGGATGCGTTTGCCCTGGTGTTCTCCGTAGACCTTGCGGCGCTCATTCGAAAAGGTCTTGATGCTGGGCGTGATCAGGCCCTGTTCTTCGCAACGCAATAGCAACTCGCCGTAGGCGATGTTTAGGCAAGGCTGCTTCTCATTAAAGTAGTGCTCGCGTAGGACGTTATGCATCAGTACGACCTGTTTCTCGCTGACTTTGCGCAGTCGGTTGCCACGCTGCTTGGTGCGATCAATCAGGCCGATGAAACCATTGCCATAAAGTGCTTCAGCCTCCTTGAAGCGGCGTTGGTACTCCCACTCCGTCCGGCGGCACACCAGTAGCTCGGAGGGCTGTCCATTGATGAGCTGCAAGCGCATGTGTGCCGCTGCCAGCATCTCCGACGAGCACTTGGCGATCTTCTCGGACAGCAACACCTGTGGAGAGCGTTGGTTGCTGGCCGGGGCGAGGCTCACCAACTCGCTTCTGGACAGGAGTTCATCGATCGACGCCCAAGACAAGGTCAATAGCTCGCCGCTGGCCGACACGATGTCGATATGCGCCTCAGTACGGTGAGTAATTTTCCAGGTGGCACTCTGCCAGCCAAACGTCGTGCCTGGCTCGAACGTCAGCGCATGGCATTGGGGTATCGTGCGTTGGTTACCCCCTGGGTGCGTAGGCACTCGGCTGCGACGGCATCGCGGTAAACCATCACGTTGACCGGATCGGATAGGGGGGCGGCGCAAAGATCCACGTACAAGCCGCCATCGGCGATGGCCTGATAGATGGCATCCGCCGACAGGTCTTCGTGGGCGTGCAGGAGTTCGAACAGCGAGTGGTCGGCTTTGTCTTGGAATAAGCCCTGGATGAGCTTGCTTTCCTCCGGGCTGGTCTGCAGGGGATGGTCGGCTAGGTAGTCCTGCAGGAAGTGCAGGTTGCGCACCAGGCTCCAATCCGTTTCATTGGAAGAGCGGATGCGATAGCCGAGGCCAAACTGCGCGGCAAAGGCTTGGCCGGGAGGGGAGTGCCACTGGCCGTCAACAAATTGGAAACGCTCGGGTTGTTTCGTCGCCAGGCGTTCCAGCTCCTCTTCCGTTTTACATTCGACCCAACCGATGAAATCCTCTGCGATGAGGAAATAATCCGAGGTATGGGTCACGCCGATCTTGCGGCCATTTTCCTTGGCGTATTTGAGCTTGATCGGCTCAGGCTGGTCGTAGAATTCGTGAACATTGGGGTCGTGCTCCCAGAGGTAGAGCGCAGCCAGCTCGTTGCTGTGGCTTTCCGCCTGTATCGTTACCCGCATCTTGCGGCTGGTGAAACGGCATGACACGTTACCCCAGCTGCTTTTGACCCGGCGACTCGGATCGGACTGTCGAACCCGCCCGATGACTTTGATGCTTGTATTGCTTAACTGTTGACGCTGGCAAAACTCTGCGAATGCATGATCGGACAACATGGCGATATCTCCGGCTGATTGAGCGCGGGAGTCCGAACTGCGCGTTGATCTTCGCCATGTCGAAGCGTACCTCTCCCCGGCAGGCCCCGGACCAACTTGACGCTGGAGGGTCTTACCGTAGAATGAAACTATCTGGTGTGTGGCTAGATGGTTTCAGGTAGCGGCTCGAGTTCTGCAAAACTCGGGCCGTTTGCTTTTCGTGCCTGACGCTCAACGACGACGGTTCAAACGGACTCTCCCTTCCATCTGCTGCCGCCGCGGAATGCGGTTGGCATGGGTGAATCCCAAAATGCCAGGAGGTTGCCTGATGTCAATAGATAGTTAAAATAAGATGATTAATCTGACTAAAGCTGATTAAGCTAAGTAAATCTTAGGATTGGGATGCGATCTATTCAACCAACACGAGGCAGACCACGGAAGGGTATTGGCGACAGGCTACGGGGAGTCTATTGGGCGAGAACGGTGATGCGGTTGAGCGGCTTATCGGCAACGCAGCTTGATGATCGCTACCGCTGGTTCAGCGCAGAGGGGAGCCATCGTCCGTGCTTGTGGCACAAGTATCTGAGGGGGACCGTCACGCCGAAGGATACGGGGGATCGACGCTCAATTATTCTGCGGGTTGAGGCGGATTTTCCTGGCACCTATGAGATCTACCATCATACGATATGGACGCTTCTGAACGTTCCGGTGGGCTCGATGGACGAGGTTTTTCGGGTGTTCGATGTCCTACGCGAGCCTATCCGCAGCTGGCTCATCTTGCCTGATGACGAATGGGGTGAAGACGGCCTGTTCTGGAGAACCGAGATCTGTGCTGACGAGGTGTACCATAAATTAGTCGAACTTCAAGAGCTTGATGCTGGTGCAGCTCTCTTGGGATTGGTTGCCGAAAGCCGACTCTGCCAACGGAGTGAGAGCTATTACACTGGAAGTGAGGCCTTTCGACTCTGGGCTACTCTCCAAGGATACCCACTTCAGCGGTTAACCCTGTTGGAAGACTTCCTGATTTAAACAGGCTTGGGCGCTATGGCTCGAGTTGAAAAGCCGGGCTAGAGCTCTCGCCTTTCAGATACTGCGCTAGCTTACGCCGGTCAGCTGGCAGGAGCCGATGCAGCAGTATCAACAGCTCGGCTACGTCATTGTCTTCCGTGTAGAAGTACGTTGCCGGAACCTCCAGCACGGCGGCGATTCTCGACAGGGTCAGAAAGTCTGGCTCATGCTTCCCGCGCTCGTACTGGTTCATGCGCGCACTGGCCGACTCCTCGTCAATCCCCGCCAGGATCCCCAGCCGCTCCTGCGTCAGCTTGGCGGCTTGTCGCGCTTCTTTCAGACGTTTGGGAACAGGACTGGCAGACATCTTGACCTCGCAAGTGAGGCTAAGATCGTCTTAGTTTCCGCTTGTTGATTTACTAAGGATTGCTTAGTATTTGCCGGTGGCATATCGGATGTGCCAGGCAAACCACCAGGCCGCTCGATGCCTGTTGAAACGACTATCGGGATGAAACCATGAAATCCACACAGGGGATGGCCGACGGGAGGTCACTAGCTGCTCAAGTAGGCCTTTTGACTGCTGATGGCGGTAAGGGGAGCCAACAGGTGGATCGGCCACTAGCCGCCGGCGCCAAGTACCAGCGTCGTGCAGGCATAGACGGGTGCTGAGATGGCGTTCGTTGCCTGAGCGTCGGCCCTGGTTCTATCCGGATGGATTCCTGAACTGTGAATGACCGAAATACTGACCTTGCTCAGCAAGCTCAGCTTCATGGAGAAACGTAAATGTCCAATACCGATGTTCCACCGCTTAGCCCGGAGATGACCCTCGGCAAGGGTTTCGTCATCTACGTTGCGTTGCTTGTGGTCCAGATGATGTTGCTGCTGTTGACCGTTAAGTTCGACTGGTTTCCGGGAGTGACTCTGCCATTTACCTACATCGGATGCGGCTTCCTGCTCAACCGGCTGGTGCTGCGCGGGCTGATCGAGTGGCACCCGGTCTATGACACGTTGCAGAACGTCTCCTCAGAGAAGTTGGGCATGCTGCTGGTTTGGCCTTTCCGCTACCCGGCCTTATTTTTCCAGTTGCTGGTCCACAGGCATCTGTAGGTACCAGGCGGGCCCGAGGGCCAGGAAGGGCATCATCATCTTGCGTCTGACTGTGGAGGCCAGGCTACCGCGCAATCACAGCGACGACTTGGATGGCCGAGGGGCCTCGGCACGCGGCGTGGCGCAGTCGCCATTCCGGCAGAAATTTGCCTATTCTCAGGGTGGCTACGGCATCTCTTTGCCGATGCCTGGGGCCGAGACGTGCTCAGGCGCATAGGCGGCTATCGGATGGGATGCCCGAGCGCATGTATGCCGGATGGCGAATTTTCATGAGGTGAGGCAACATGACCCCGGAACAACAGTGGGTGCAAGATGGATATCTTAGTGACTACGAGATTAGCTATGTGTGCGGGTTCATCGAAGGGTATCTGCGGGCCGTCCGTAGAGTGGCGCTGGCCATGGTGAAAGCCGACATGGATCGAGCACTCATCTTGAAGTGCACAGAGCTCAGCGAGAAGGAACTGGATCGGCTGGTCCTGGAGAGCGGCGGGCTGAGCCAAAGCCTGTCTGGGCCGAGTGGCTAGCTGGACGTTGTTGTGGCCATGTTCGGGGTGGTCCTGCGTGGGTCTGGCCAAGCAAGTTTGCCAAGGTCACGCGGGCTATCAGGCCGTTGAAAAACACGTCGATCTTGCCCCAACCCATTTCCATATGAACAAAAATGGGCGGTTTCAGCGGGTAGAATGCCAATAAATCCGTTCTCTGCCTGGGTTTTCAGGCTGTTTGCCGGTTATCCGGCGATTTTGGGCGCAATACACCCTATACATGCGATCCGCCCCAGCAACCGGACAGGCTGCCAATGCGGATCAGGTTATATGTCGCAAATGCTAAAAAAGTTTGCCCGGCCAGTTTGGCCCGGCCGATCAGTTTGGTTTTGCGAAGGCCTCCGACGGTTTTCAGCCAGCCGAAGCATTCCTCGATC
>NZ_PQWB01000008.1 GCF_002924365.1 Chromobacterium alticapitis
GCCGATGCCTGGCTGGCGATCCACCCGGGTTCGGAGCGCGGCAAGCTGGAAGGCAAGCCCACGAAAGACCCCGCTTACAATCTTCCGGCTATCTGGATCCAGGATGCGCAACGCACGCGGGCGAGGGAGCTCGGCTACACGGTTGTGGATGCCGCCACGGTGTTCATGACCCATTTTTCGGAGCTGGTCAAGAAACATGCCGCGGAGCTGTTGACGCGGGATGAGGTGGAACGGCTGGTGCAGCATTTGCGGCAGAGCCAGGCCAGCCTTGTGGATGAATTGCTGCCCAATGTCATGACGCTGAGCGAGATCCAGAAAGTCTTGCAGGCCTTGCTGCTGGAAAAGGTGTCGATACGCCGCATGGACACGATTCTGGAGGTGCTGGTGGATGCCGCCCGCGCCGGCAAGGATGTCGACGACTTGAGCACGCGCGTGCGGCAGCGGCTGGGCGGCGTGATCTGCTCGCCCTTGCTGGACGGCGAGGGCGCCTTGCATGTGATCACCCTGGACGGCGGCATCGAGCAGACCCTATACGACGGCTTGCGCCGCAGCGAAAGCGGCGCTGTCTCCCTGGCGCTGGACCCGCGATTCGCGGAGCAGCTGCTGAAGAAAATGTTGATCGAATCGGAACGCATGGCCGGGGCCAATCATATGCCCGTGCTGCTCTGCGCGCCGGAGGTGCGAGCCAATCTGCGCAAGCTGACCGCTCGAATGATTCCGCATTTGCATGTGCTGGCGCTGAACGAGGTGCCGCCGGGGGTGGGACTGAAGTCCTTCGCAGCAGTGACGTTTTGACGGGCAAAGAGATGAGCGAATTATTGAGCGTAATGGCCGCGTCGATGCAGGCCGATGTGAACCGGGCGAATACCGTCGCCCAGAATATCGCCAACAGCAACACCGCCGGCTATAAGCGGCTTTTCGCCTTGGGCGACGCAGCTCAGGGCGGCGCCATGGCGGATACGCGGCAGGGGGCGATGAGCCGGACCGGCTCTGATCTGGATTTGGCCATCGAGGGCGCGGGGTATTTTTCCGCCCAGGATCCGGGCGGCGGCTATGTCAGCCGAGGCGGCGCGCTGCGGCAGGATAGCCGCGGCCGCTTGGTGCTGGCGCAGTCCGGTTTGCCGCTGGATGGCGAGCAGGGCGAGATTTTCCTGCGGCCGGGCGCTTTCCGGGTGGATGAGGCCGGCCAGGTATTCCAGGGCGAGAGAGTAGTGGCCCGCATCAAGCTGGTGTATCCGGCCAAGGATGCGCGGCTGGAGGCTGCGGGCAATGGCCTCTATCGCTTGCGCGGCGCCTTGGCCGATCCCAAGGATCTGGGGGGGGCGGGCCGGATACGGCAGGGCTTTCTGGAAATGTCCAATGTCAATTCCACCCGGGAAATGGTGGAGCTGATGGAGGCGACCCGCCACCTGGAGTCGGTGCAAAAGGCGGTGCAAGGCATGGATGCGGTGTGGGACAAGGCCCTGCGCACCATGGGTGAGTTTTGAACGTGATGAATCAAGGATCCAAGCGTGATTGACGCATTGTACGTAGGCGCCGCCGGCATGGCGGCCCAACAGAGTGGTTTGGAGGCGGTGGCCAATAATCTGGCGAATATGAACACGCCGGCTTACAAGCGCTCGCAGGCGGTTTTCGATGATCTGGTCTATCGCGAAACCGCGCGGCAGATGCCGGCGCAGGGCGAGGCGGCCGGGAGTGTCATGCAGGGTTTAGGCAGTCGCCTGAGCGCAGTGGAGAAAGTGTTCAGCCAGGGCGATCTGAGGCCGTCCGAGTCGGATTTCGATGTGGCGATCAATGGGGACGGTTTTGTCGCGATAGGCAATCCGGACGGCAGCCAGCTGTACAGCCGGCTGGGCGCGCTGCGCGTCAGCGAAGACGGCTTGTTGCAGTTGCGCAGCGGGCAGACCTTGGAGCCCGCCATCACGCTGCCGCGCGACACGCGCAAGCTGATAGTGGCCGAGGACGGCCGCGTCTCGGCGCAGACCGCGGATGGCAGCACGCTGGAGGTGGGCCGGATCGAGCTGGCGATGTTCAACAATCCCTCAGCACTCAAGCCCATGGGCGAAGGCCTGTATCAGGCGACCGAGCAGTCCGGCGCGGCCCAGATGGGCCGCGTAGGCGAAGAGGGCCGCGGCAAGCTGGCGCAAAAGTACCTGGAAGGCTCCAACGTGAAAATGGCCGACGAACTGGTGAACATGATGCTGGCCCAGCGGGCGTTCGAGGCCAATTCCCGCATCATTCAGGCGGCGGATGAGATGCAATCCATCGTCAATAACTTGCGGCGCGGCTGATGCGGCTGGCTGGCCTGTGGCTGGCCGGCTGGGCGGTTCTCGCCCAGGCTCAAACCTGGGTGGTGAAGGACGTGGTCCGCGTCGATGGCTCCAGCGCCAGTCTGGCACAAATGTTGGAGAGTCCGGCGCCGGCTGCTTTGGTCCGCGCGCTGGAAGCGCGGCCGCTGGTGACCGGCATGAGAGCTGGCGAGTCGAGAGTGGTGGCGAGGCAGCAGCTGCAAGCCGCATGGCATGCCGCGCAGCCGGATTGGAGTCTGCCGGAATCACTGCGGGCGCCGGAGCGGGTCGTGGTGACGCGAAACGGCGGCGCCCCCGCCGGCCCTGAGATGGCGCGGATGGGCGAGGCCGCATTGCGCGAGCGTTTGGCAGGCGCATGCGCGCAGCTGGATATCCGGCCTGAGGCGATGGCCAAGCCGCCGCAGTTGCCCGCGCAAGGCGTGAGGCTCGCGCCGCGCGTGCCCGCGGCGCCGGCGCTGGCCGGCAAGATGGCCGTGTGGCTGGACGCATTCGAGGGCGGCGCGCTGTATGGCAGCTGGCCGGTCTGGTACGCCGTGCGCTGCCTCAGGCCGGTCTACCGGGCAATCCGCGAGATTGACAAGGGCGAGCCCTTGTCGACGGCGAATGCCGCGGCGGAGATGGCGGATGCGACGATCGGCCGTCCGCTGGCCGCCTGGCGCGGCGCGGTGGCGGCTCGCCGGCTGGCCGAGGGCTCGGTGTTGCAGGAAGCGGATGCGGCGCCTGCGCCATTGGTGCGCAAGGGAAACCAGGTGATGGCCAGGCTGAACAGCGGTCCGATCCGGATGGAAATCCGCGCGGAAGCGTTGAGCGATGGCGCCGAGGGGCAAGTGGTCTATGCCCGGCGTGGCCAGGGTCAGCCTGCGTTCAAGGCCAGGGTGGTGTCCGACGGCGTAGTGGAAGTGTTGTGAGAACAGGCAGTTTTCGGGGTGAAAGCGGAAATGAATAAAGATAAATGGTGGTCGAGGATCGCGATGGGCGGCGCGTTGCTGGCGCTGGCCGTATCGCTGGCCCAGGCGGGCGAGCGCATCAAGGATCTGGGCCGCTTCAATGGATGGCGGGACAACCAGCTGATCGGCTACGGCCTGGTCACCGGCCTGGCAGGCAGCGGCGATAGCTCGCGCAGCCAGATGACGCAGCAATCCATGGCCAACCTGCTCAAGGAATTCGAGGTGAGCTTGGGGCCGGACCAGGTCAACAGCCGCAATGTGGCGGCGGTGATGGTCACCGCCAATATGCCGCCGTTGCTGGAGCCTGGCGCGCGGGTGGATGTCACCGTCACCTCCATCGGCGATGCGCGCAGCCTGTTGGGCGGCAGCTTGTTGCAAACGCCTTTGAAAGGCCTGGACGGCCAGGTATACGCGCTGGCGCAAGGCGCCTTGTCGGTTGGCGGTTATCGCTATGACAGCAACGGCAATATGGTGCAGAAGAACCATCCCACGGTAGGGCAGATTCCGGCGGGCGGCATCGTCGAACAGGCGGTGGCCACCAGCTTCATTCGCAACGGCATGGCCGAGTTCCTGCTGGCGGCGCCGGATTTCACCACCTCGGAGCGCGTGGCGCAGGCCATCAACCGCAAGCTGGGCCGCAATCTGGCCAGCCCGCTGGGCGCGGGCAAGGTGGGTATCCGGGCCGACGCGCCGTCCGCCGCCGGCGTGACGGATCTGCTCAGCCGGATCGAGGCCATCGAGGTCACGCCGGATGAGCGGGCCCGCGTGGTGGTGAACGAACGCACCGGCACCGTGGTGGCCGGCGGCAATGTGATGCTGTCCGCGGTCACGGTGGTGCACGGCGATCTGAAGATATCGGTGGAGACCGACTACCTGGTGTCGCAGCCCTCCCTGCTGGCGGGCGGTTCGCGTGAAATCCGGACGGCGGTGGTGCCGCAAACTCGGGTGACTGCGCAGGAAAGCCCGATGCCGGGCATCAATCTGAAGGGCAGCTCCACCATCGCCGATCTGGTGGCGGCGCTCAATCGCATCCATGCCAGCCCGCGCGACGTGATCGCGGTGCTGCAGGCGATCCGCACCGCGGGCGCGCTGCATGCGGAACTGGTCATTCAATAAAAAGGACGGGAAATGGCAATCGGTTCAGTCAGTGAGACGGTCTCTATGGCCTTGGACGGCCTGGTGCTGCGGCAGCAGGTCATCGCGCAAAACATCGCCAATCTCAATACCCCGGGCTATACGCCGCAGCGGGTGGATTTCGAGTCCGCCTTGCAGAACCCTGCCGGCGGCGGCCCTCGCATTCTGCCGGACACATTGGCCGGCGTGGCGTCCGGTCCGGGCGGCTCGGCCGCGGCGCTCAGCCACCAGGTGTCCGAGCTGGCCGACACGGCATTGCGCTACCAGACCCTGATCAAGGGCATCAATAAACAACTCGCCATCATGCAATTGGTGGTGTCGGACGGGAAACGCTAAATGGCGGGAATCTGGCAGACGCTGGCGATCAGCCAAAGCGGAATGGACGTGGAGCAGCTGCGGGCGGAAGTGGCCTCGCGCAATATCGCCAACGCCAATGTGGCAGCCGCGCCCGGCGCGGTCCTGGCCAAGCCCATGCGCGTGGTGACGCAGCCCGCGGGCTTCGGCCAGGCCTTGGACCGCGCGTCATCGGACGTACCGGCCGGCGGCGTGCGCGCCGCGCTGGTGGAGTCCGACGCCCAGCCGCGCAAGGTGCTGGATCCGTCCAACCCGCTGGCGGACGCGCAGGGCTATGTGCAGTACGCCGGCGTCAACACCCTGGACGAAATGTTCTCGCTGACCATGGCGGTTCGCTCTTACGAAGCGAACGTGACCGCGTTCAACGCGGCGCGTTCGATGATGCAAAAAGCGCTAGATATCGGAGGCAAGCAATGATTGAGGCGATTGCCGGCAGCAAACTGGCGGACGCCTTGTCCGCTTCGGCAGCCAAGCCGACCGCCGCGGCGGGTTTTGAAAAGATGTTGACGCAACTGGAGAAGTCCGAGAACAGCCTGGGCTCGTTGCTCAATGATGTGGCGACCGGGCAAGCCGGCAGCCTGCATCAGGTCATGCTGAAAATGGAAGAAACCCGCATGCAGTTCGAACTGTTCATGCAGGCGCGCAACAAGGTTCTGGAAGCCTACCAAGAAGTCATGCGGATGCAGGTGTGATGGTCGGTTCGGCAAATTTGATTGGATAGGCAGAGATGTTCGATTTTTTCAAGGCGCTGTGGCAGCGCTCTTCGGGCGCGGGACGCGCGCTGCTGGCGGCGGGCACGGTCGCGGCGCTGGCCGTGCCGGTCGGCGCGTACTGGTGGTCGACGCGCACGGATTATCAGGTGCTGTTCGCGGACCTGGACGCGCGCGACGCCGCCAGCGTGGTGGCGGCGCTGGACAAGCAAAAAACGCCTTATGTGCTGTCCGACGAGGGCAAGACCATCCAGGTGGAGAAGGACGCGCTGTACAAGACCCGCATGAAGCTGCTGGGCAGCGGTCTGGATTTGAAGGGCTCGGTCGGTTTCGAGTTGTTCAACAACGCTGAGTTCGGCGTCACCGAATTCGCCCAGAAGATCAATTACCAGCGCGCGCTGCAAGGCGAGCTGGCCCGCACCATCATGGGCTTTGACGAAGTGCAGAATGCCCGCGTGCACCTGGTGCTGCCGGAAGGCGGCATGCTGCGCAAGCGCGGCGCCCGCGCCAAGGCATCGGTCTGGGTCACGCTGAAGGGCGGCAAGAGCCTGCGCCAGGAGCAGGTCAACGGCATCCAGCGCCTGGTGGCCGCCTCTGTGCCGGAGATGGACTCCGCGGCCGTGACGGTGCTGGACGAGCGCGGCGTGGCCTTGTCCGCGCAAGAGAACGGCGAGGACGGCGTGCCGGCCGGCGATGCGGGACTGCAGCTGAAAAAGGAAACCGAGGCCTATCTGGCGGAAAAAGTGACGCGGATCCTGAACACCGCCCTGGGGCCGAACCAGGCCGCGGTCAGCGTGGACGTCGTGCTCGATCTGTCCGCGCAAAAGCTGACGCGCGAGTCCGTGGTGGGCGATGGCTCCGACAAGGGCGTGCTGGTGCGCCAGCGCGAACAGTGGCAGGGCGATGGCGAGGCCCCGCGGCAATTGCAGTCCTCGACGCCGGCCGGCGCGGGGGGCAACAAGTCGCTGGATGCCGAATATCAAGTGGGACGCGAACTGCGGCAGACCAACGTAGGCAGCGGTGCGATCAAGCGCGTCAGCGTCGGCATTGTGACCAATAGCAGCCTGTCGGACAGCGCGGTGGAACGCTTGCGCAATGTGATCGCCATGGCGGTGGGGCTGGATAGCGGCCGAGGAGACGGCATCGCTTTTTCCGTGCTGGACAATATCCAGGCGGTAGCCGCTTCGCAGGGCGCCGCGCAAGCGGCGCCGCGAGCGAAACAAGACGCCCTGGCGATGGATGCCGGCCCCGCCGTGTTGTGGGCGGCGGCTATCCTGCTGGCCCTGGGCGCGGGCTTGGCCTGGCAATGGCGCCGCCGAGTGGCGACGCGCGCGCTGGATGAGGCGGAGCGGGAGCGCCTGTTGCGGCAGGTGCAGCGCTGGCTGGCGGCGGAACAGGCCGGGGGCGGCGAGTAATGGCGAAGGAGCAGAACACTCTGCGGGCGGCGCTGGCGGTGTCGGCGCTGAGCGTCGAAGAGCGGCGCTGGCTCGAATCCCGGCTATCGGACGAGCAGCGCGGGCAATTGGCCCAGGCGCTGGCGAGCCTCGATCAGCGGCCGCTGCTGGAACAGGCGGATGCGCTGGAGCGCCCGAGCGACGCGGGGCCGCGGCCGGCGGCCTTGCTGCAGGCCATGCATGACGAACCGGCCTGGATGCAGGCGGCGATAGGGCGCGCTCTGGGCGAGGCGTGGCGGGAAGCGCTGTCGCTCGAGCTGGATGGCGCCGATGCGTGGCGCGAACGGGCGGACGGCCTGCGACGCGAATGGGCGGCGGGCGACAGGCGCGCGGCTCCCGCCTTGCGGGCGTGTTTGCTGGCCGGCTTGGAGGCGAAGGCCGCCGCCATGCCCATGATCGAGCCCGGTCCCGTCGTCGTCGCAGAGGCTGATCGCGGCTGGCCGCGCATGAAGCGTTGGTTCGCAAGGCGGCGCCATGAGTGACATCTTGCGTAACCCGAATATCCGCGCCGGATCAGCCGTTCAAACGTCCCGTTCCGCTGCCTTGGAACGGCCCGCGTCCACTCGAGCCGAGACGGCGCAGCGGATGGCGGCAGACGAGGCGCTAGCCATGCGCGAGCGCGCCGCGGCGGAGGCGCAGAGCATGCGCGCCAAGCTGTTGGCCGAGGCCGACGCTTTGCGCGCGTCCGCTCAGGAGGAGGGGTATCGCGCAGGCATGGCCAAGGCGGAGGTGGAGCTTGGTCGGCTGCGGCAGCAAGCCGATGGGCAGATCGCCAGCTTGCTGGACGCGCTGGGCAAGGCGCGGCTCGACATGCAGGCCGAGATGGAAAACCTGCTGACGCCCTTGTTGCTTGAGTCCTTGCTCAGGGTGATAGGCGAGATGCAGCCATCGCCGGAGCTGGTGCGCGCTTGCGTCGATAACGCGGTGAAAGAGGCGATGGGGCGGGAGCCGGTCACGGTGCGCCTGTCGCCGCGGGACGCCGCGCTATTGGAGGCGGCGCCCTTTGCCGGCGATGCCGGCCGCCAGGTGTCGATTGTGGCGGATAGCGCGCTGGAGGCGGGCGGCTGCGTGGTCGAAACCGCGCATGGCGACATTGAGGCCGGCGTGCTGCGGCGGATCGAGCGCCTGCGCCAGGCGCTGCAGGAGGCCGGCGCGCGATGACGGCCCGTTTCGAACGCTTGCGGGAAACCATACGCGGCGCCGAGCTGGTGGAGCGCGTGGGCCATGTGAGCCGCAAGGCCGGCCTGCTGGTGGAGTCGCGAGGCCCGTCCGGCGTGGGGCTGGGCGATCTGTGCCGCATCGAGCTGGCTCAAGGGCGCGGGCAGGTGTTGGCCGAGGTGGCCGGTCTGGCGCATGAACGGCTGCAATTGCTGCCATATGGTTCGCTGGACGGCTTGATGCTGGGCGACCGGGTGGTGCCTGCCGGCCATGGGTTTTCCGTGCCGGTGGGCGACGGCCTGCTGGGCCGCGTGGTGGATGCGTTCTGCCGGCCGCTGGACGACAAGGGGCCGGTGGCGGCCGTTTCCCGGCGGCCGGTGCGCGGCGCGCCGATTCCCGCGCTGCGCCGCAGCCGGATAGACGCCGTCATGGAGACCGGCGTGAGGGCGATAGACAGCATGCTGACCATAGGCTATGGCCAGCGGCTTTCCATCATGGCGGGCAGCGGCGTGGGCAAGAGCACCTTGTTGGGCATGCTGGTGCGCAATTGCGCGGCCGACGTGGTGGTGGTCGGGCTGATAGGCGAGCGCGGCCGCGAGGTGCTGGAATTCCTCGAGGAAAATCTGGGCGAGGCCGGCCTGGCGCGAGCCGTTGTCGTGGTGGCCACGGCCGACGAGCCCGCGTTGGTGCGAGAGGCCGCCGCGCTGAGCGCGGTTTCGGTCGCCGAGCATTTCCGCGATCAGGGGCGCTCGGTGCTGCTGATCGTCGACTCGCTGACGCGCTACGCGATGGCGCGGCGCGAAGTGGGCCTGGCCATCGGCGAGCCGGCCACATCGCGCGGCTATACGCCATCGGTGTTTTCGGAGCTTGCCGGCATGCTGGAGCGTTGCGGCACCCGCAAGGAGGGCGGCTCGATTACGGGCTTGTTCACCGTGCTGGTGGAGGGGGACGACATCCACGATCCGGTGGCGGACAGCGTGCGCGGCATCGTGGACGGCCATATCGTGCTGTCGCGCGAACTGGCCAACGCGGGGCATTTTCCTGCGATCGACGTGCTGGGCAGCGTGAGCCGCCTGTCGTCGACCTTGGCGTCGGAGGACGAGCGGCGGCTGATGAAGTCTTGCCGCAAAGCCTTGAGCGTGCTGGCTGCCAGCAAGGATTTGCTGGAGCTCGGCGCGTATCGGGCGGGCGGCAATCCTGAGCTTGATCAGGCGTTGGAGCGCAAGGCGGGGCTGGAGGCTTTTCTGCAGCAGGACACGCAGGAACGCAGCGAGCGCGAAACCGCCCTCGCGCGGCTATCCGCCTTGCTGGGAGGCGGCTAAATGGCGCAATACCGGTTGAACCCGCTGTTGCGGCTGCGCCAGTCTGCTCTGCAGCCGCTCAAGCAGGCTTTGCTGGAGGCGGATGCGCGCCTGGAGGATGCTCGCGCGGCATGGCGGGAGGGCGAGGCCGCGGTTCGCGCCTGCGAACAGTCCTTGTCCGGGCTGTCCGGCGATCCCGCGCTGTACGGCTCTGCCTGGCGTTATGCGCGCGAACTCAGGCTGCGCAGCCAGGCGCTGGCGGGCGCGGCGGCGGCGGCTGAGCAGGCGCGGGTGCAGGCCCAGGCAGCCTTGCAAACCGCGCGGATGGAGCTGAAACAAGTGGAAAAACATAAGGAACGCCAACGGCTGGCTGCCCGGGAGCGGCAGCAGCGAGCGGCGTACCGCGAACAGGACGACGCCTGGCTGCAGCGGCGCGCGCAAGGAGTCATGGCATGAGCATCGCCTTGATCGACGCGGAAGCGCGCGGCGCGGCGGCGCTGACGCGCCGCGAGCCGCAGGATGGCGAGGCCGGGCGGCAATGGCAGCGTCAGCTGGAGGCGGAGCTGGCCAGTCATAGCGTGTGCAAGGCCATCCGCATGGGCCAGGAGGAGACAGTCCGCTTTGTCCGGGATGGAGCAGAAGCCAGCTCGAACCGGGTTCTGGCCGAGCGGGACGTCGCCGCGCCGTGGGTGAGAAGCGGCGGCGCGTTGGCGGCTGATCCATCGTCCGTCGGCGCGGCGGCGCGCCCGCTCTTGCAAGAAAGCGCCGCGGCCAAGGCCGCCGCAGGCGAGGCGCCGGCGTGGGCCGTCAAGGTTTCCGCATCCTTGGAGAGCGGCGTGGAGGAAGCCGCGGCGCCATCCCGCGGGCCGGTGGAGGAGGCGGAGGCCGCGCTCAGAACCTGGCTGAAACCGTCCAAGATCACGGTGTTTTCCGATCAGGGCGAGCTGCGGGTCTGGGTAAGGGACGCCAAGCTGGCGGCCGGCGAGATAGAAGCGCTGGGCCAGCGTCTGGCGCGGCATGTCAGGGAAAAGGGCGGACGGCTGGCCTTGCTGGCTGTCAACGGCGCGGTGGTCTTTCAAGGCGAGGCCGCGTCCGGCTTGCATATTTCAAAACAGGGGTGAGCATGGCGACAACAGGTTTGGGCATTTCGAGCAGCGACAGCGTCGCGCAAACGAGAGGGATCACCCAGCAGGACTTCCTGCGGATTCTCTCCACGCAACTGACTTTCCAGGACCCGCTGAAACCGATCGACAATCAGCAGTTCATGGCGCAAATGGCGCAGTTTTCGTCGTTGGAGCAAACGAGGATGTCCAACGAAAAGCTGGACACGCTGCTGTCTCAGCAGGCGGCCAACCAGTCCTTGGGATTGATAGGCAAAACCGTTGAGATCTCGTCGGCCAACGGCAATGTGGCGGGCACGGTGACCACGATTTCCTTTTCCAACGGGCAGCCCATGCTGACAGTGAAAGCCACTTCCGGCGAACTGATGACCGATGTGTCGCTGACCCAGGTGGCGCTGGTGCGCGGGAGCGCTTCATGATCGATACCATGTTCGTCGGCCTGAGCGGCCTGCGCACTTTCCAGAAAGGCTTGTCCAATATTGGCAACAACGTGGCCAATTTGAATACGCCAGGGTTCAAGCGCACATCGCTGCAGTTCACCGACATGATGTACCAGTACGACTCGCAGGGCGGCGACGGCGGCCAGCATGGCGAGGGCGTGAAAATCGGTTCCACCGTGACGGATTTTTCGGCCGGAGAGTTGCAGACCTCGAATAATCCGCTGGACGTGGCGGTGGATGGCGCGGGCTTTTTCGTTTCCAAGAACGGCGATCAGATCCACTACAGCCGCATGGGACAGTTCGAGCTGGATCCGGACGGCCGCTTGCTGAACCGGCAGGACAAGTCGTCCATCCAGATGTACGACCCGGTCAAAGGGCTGGCGGACTTCAGCATCGGCGCTTTGCGCAGTCAGGCGGCCAAACCGACCACGACCATCAAATTCTCCGACAACCTGTCGTCCGGCGCGACCAACAGCAGCGCGGAAACCACGGTTTTCGACAAGGATGGCACATCTCGGCAGCTGAAGATCAGCTTCACCAATAATGCGTTGGCCACGCCGCGCAGCTGGAAGGTGGAGGTGCAGGACACCGCGGCGCAGAGCACGCTGGGCAGCGGCGAGATCCGCTTCGACCCGGACGGCTCTCCCTCTGCCGGCTACAACCAGTTGTCCATCGCGCTGAAAACGCCGAGCGGCGGACAGACGGCGCTGCAGCTGTTCTTCGGCGATCCGGGGTCGATCTCCGCGACCACCAGCCTCTCCGGCGGCACGTCGTCCACCATCCGGGTGGCCAGCCAGGATGGTTACGCGGCCGGCGCTTTGACCAAGCTGTCTTTCGACGGCGACGGCAAGGCCCAGATCACGTATTCCAACGGTCAGACAGCGGCGGCCGGGCGCCTGGCGCTGGCTTGGTTCGCGCAACCGGGCCAGCAGCTGGAGCGGGTGGGATCCGGCTATTACCGGGCGTTGCCTGGGCAGGCCGCTCAATACGGCGCGGCTGGAACCGGCGCGCTGGGCAAGGTGGCCGGCGGCAAAGTCGAGCTGTCCAATGTCGACCTGTCTTCTGAATTCAGCGACATGATGATCACGCAGCGCGGCTATCAGGCGGCCTCGCAGCTGATCTCCGCCGCCAATGAAATGATGCAGCAGGCCTTGCAGATGAAGGGGTCCCGATGAACGCGGTCCTGCCTTACCGGCTGTATGCGCATTCTGAGTTGGCGGCGATCGAGAGCGGCGCGCGCGAACGTTGCGCCGGCTGGCTGGATGGCTGGTCGATGGCCGGCGGTGAGCTGGATGTTTCGGCTCGAGCGGTTTCCCTGCCGGACCTGGCTGGAATGGCATGGCTGGCCGGAGAGGACGCGCTGCCGGCGCTGGCCGACGATACCGACGCCTGCGCGTTCTTCGCGGGAGTGTGTCTGGGCGTGAAAAAGAGCCGAGCCGCGCTGTCGGAATCGGCGCTGGCGTTGTCCGCGCTGAACGCCGCCCGCGCGGCGCTGGGCCGCGCGCTGACCGGCGCCGCTCCGGATGGCGGATATGGCGAGACGCCGTTGCGCGGCGAGGACCTGTCGCCGCTGTTTTCGGCGGTGGGTGCGGTGCGGCTGGAGTTGCGGGTGGCCGGGCTGACGCTGACGGCGCTGCTTTCCGCAGGGCAAGCCGCTGGCTTGCTGCCCGTCAGCGCGTCGCTTGCCGCCTTGCCGTCCGTGTCGCTGCGGAGCTTGCCGCTGGAGCGGGAGGTGGAGCTGGAAGTGCGGGCCGCGCCGGCGAGACTGTCGCTGCGGGATCTGGACTCCTTGTGTCCCGGCGACGTGATCCGGCTGGATCAGAAAACCGGCGCGCCGTTCGAGCTGTGCCTGCCGGACGGCGGCGTGCTGGGCACGGCGCGGTATGGCTCGCATGGCGGCAGGCCCGCGGTGAAGGTCGCTCGGCTGTCGACGCAAATCAACAAGAGTGGAAGAGCATGAACAACGAAGTCGAAATTTTCAATCCGGCGCCGCTGGATGACAAAGTGAGCGCCGCGGCGCCCGGATTGCTGGGCGGACGGCTGGAGCTGCTGAAGGATGTCGAGGTGCAGCTGGAGACGCGCATCGGCCGTTGCCGGCTCAGCATCGCGGCGCTGGATGCGCTGAAGGATGGCGAGGTGCTGACGCTGGATCAGGCGCCGGGCGATCCGGTGGAGGTGCTGCTGGGAGGCCAGGTGGTGGCGCGCGGCACGCTGGTGGTGGCGGGCGATCATTTTGGCGTGCGCATCGACCAGGTGGCGCGTCTTACGGCATGAGCGGCGGATGGAAATGAAATACGCGATAGCCCTGTCATTGTGCCTGGCTAGCTTGGGCGCATCCGCGGCGACGCCTTGCGCGGCCTCGGCGGCCTGCCCGGCGGCGTCGGAGCCTGCCCGCGCGGCCTTGCATTTCCGCCGCGAGCCGCCGCCGAGCGGCGCCGGCCTGCTCGGTCCTTACGAGATGCTGGGCGGCCTGGCCTTGCTCGGCGCCGCCGGGTGCTGGTGGCGCTTGCGCAAGCCGCGCTCGGGCCTGGCCGAGGATGGCCCCAGCGTCGTAGGCAAATGCCGCTTGTCCGCCAAATCATCGGTGTATGTGCTGCGGCATCGCGACCGCGAAATCATGCTGGCGGAGAGCGAGCACGGCATCACCGTCATCAGGGACGAAGCGCGAACATGAAAAGAATGAAGCAACTGGCCTGGCTGTTTGCCTGTTTGCCGCTGCTGGCCGATGCCAAGGGGCAGATGGTGGATGTGGCGCTGAACGGCGCCGGCGTCAGCCAGGCGGTCAATATCGTGCTGGCCCTGACGCTGGTGGCCCTGGTGCCCGGCATGATGGTGGTGATGACATCGTTTACCCGCATCGTGATCGTGCTATCCATGCTGCGGCACGCCATGGGCATGCAGGAAACCCCGCCCAACGTGGTGCTGATCATGCTGGCGGCTTTTCTGACGCTGCTGTCCATGGGGTCGACGTTTGAAAAGCTGGATCAGCAGGTGGTGACGCCGCTGTACGAACAGCATCTGCCGGCGTCGGCCGCGCTCAAGCAGGGCGGCGCCATCATGAAGGAATACATGATAGGCCGCACTCGCGAGCAGGACATGAACTTCGTGCTGGGCATCGCAGGCAAGGAGATGCCGGACAGCGCGGAAGCCATCAGCCTGTTGCATGTGGTGCCTGCCTTCCTGTTGAGCGAGCTGAGGCTGGCGTTCCAGATCGGTTTCGTGATTTTCCTGCCGTTTTTGCTGGTGGACATCATCGTTTCCAGCGTGCTGATGGCCATGGGCATGATGATGGTGCCGCCGGTTTCCATCGCGCTGCCTATCAAAATCCTGATGTTCGTGCTGATAGACGGCTGGACGCTGGTGGCCAGGGCGGTGTTGTCGGACAGCATGTAGGCAGCGATGGCCGTTTTGAATACTCGCGCGCGCAATGAGGAGGCATGCCGTCATGGGGATGAGGCGGGTCATCAAGCTGCTGATGTCCGGTCCGCCCTGGTGGAAGCCCACCAGTCCTTGGTGCGTATTCTGGCCGCCAGAATCTACGCCCAGCGCGTGGGAAATAGTTTCGAATTCGGCGATCTGTTCCACTGGGGCATGATCGGCCTGCTGGAGGCGATAGACCGGTATCGGCCGGATTGCGGCGTGGCGTTCAAGACCTATGCCGAACACCGCATCCGCGGCGAAATACTGGATAGGCTGGCCTCCACCTCGGAGGTGGCGAACCAGTCTTCGGTGCGTAATCAGATCATGCGCGAGCGGGCGCAGGCCCTGGAGGCCAAGGCCGTCGAGCCGTTCGCGATGCTGCGCGAGCTGTCCGTGGAATTCGCGATCGGCTTCATGCTGGAAGATAGCGGGATGTATTTGGCTGATCCGGACGCGCCCGCGCCGGATATGCCTTACCGCGCGCTGGAGCTCAAGCAGGCGCGCAGAGCGTTGCTGGCCGGCTTGAAGCGCCTGCCTGAGCATGCGCAAAAGGTGCTGCGGCTGCATTACTTGAATGGCGTGCCGTTCGCTGAAGTCGCGCGGATCATGGCGCTGAGCAAGGGGCGGGTTTCCCAGCTGCACAAGGATGGTTTGAACGAGCTGCGCAGACATCTGACATCGGAGGAGGCGGGATGGGGCTAAACTTTTTCGCCGAAACCGGGATAAGACTGTCACCGGCTGAATATGCCGAGTGATGTAACGAGTCGATGCGGCCAGACGGTTTTCGTCTGGAATGCATCCAATTGAGAGAGCGATTATGTCTTGTTGTGCCAGAATGGCGCTGTTGTTCGCATTGTTGATGACAGGATGCGCGGCGCCTAACAAACCGGTGGTGGCGGGGCCGACCAGCGCGGAGCCGCAGCCGGCGCCCTTGGCGCCGCCCAGCCCCGGGAGTTTGTACCAGGCGGGGCGCTACCATTCCTATTATCGGGATGACGTTCCTTCACGAGTGGGGGATAACCTGACCGTGGTGATCCAGGAGCGGGCAAGCTCCAGCTTGTCAGAGGAGGCCAAAGGCAGCCGCGATGCCCGGATTGATAATAGCGTGGGTTTCGATATGGATGCCCCCTATCTTTCTCGCTTGCTTGGCCGATCGCCGGGCAAGAAGTCCGAATCTGTCCAGCTGAGCGCGTCCGGCGGGGAAAAAATGGATGGCAGGGGCAGCCGCAACAACAGCAGCAGCTTTACCAGCTCTCTGTCGGTCACCGTCGTTGGCGTGCTGGCCAATGGCTATTTGCGGGTCAGCGGTGAGAAACAGGTTCAGATCAATGACGACGGCGAGCAGATCCGCCTGTCCGGGACGGTTAACCCGCGCGATATCCAGCCGGGCAATCTGGTCTCGTCCACCAAGTTGACGGATGTGCGCCTGGAGCAGAAAACTAGCGGCAATGGCGTCCTATACACCACGCCGGGCTGGCTGAGCCGTTTCTTCATGAGCGTGCTGCCATTCTGACGCGGCGCGGAAATTGTTTGAATGGGAGTTGCAATGGATTACTCGGTGCTGGATCAAGAAGAACTGTTTCAATTAGCGGTGCATGCCATGGAAAATCAACAACATGCCGAGGCGGTGACGCTGCTGAAGCAGGGGGTGTTGAACGATGGCTCGGATGCCCGCCTGCGTTATCTGCTGGGTGCGGAATATGCGCAGATCGGCTTGTTTGATCGCGCGGCGGCGGAGATGGAGCATGCCGTGGCGCTGCAACCCGATCTGGTGATGGCGGTTTTCCAGCTGGGCCTGTTGTACCTGACCCAAGGGCGGCCGGAGCAGGCGGTGCAAACCTGGCTGGGGCTGGATCCGCTGCCGCAGGATCATCCCTTGCAGCTGTTCCGCCAAGGGCTGCAGCACCTGATACGCGACGAGTTCGCCGAGAGCAGGGAGTCGCTGACGCAAGGCATGTCGGCCAATCAACTGGTGCCTGCCCTCAATGCGGACATGCAGCGCATTGTGCTGCAGATCGATGCCAGGAATGCCGCTGCCGAGCAGACGGCGCCCGCGGCCGCCGGCAGCGTGTTGCTGCGGGGCTATGCCGGCTCCGGCGATGGCAAGCTGCACTGATCCAGGCGAGGGAGCGGATGGAGCCGATAGACAAGGCTGGCATTTTGCAGAGGCTGCTAGCCAGAAACCGCGCGGCGGAAGGCCGCAAATCGGGTAAAAAAAGCTCCGCGGCGGCTGTCTCGCGCAATGGCAATGCCGTCGATGTGCGTCGCGGCATCGCCAGCCAGTTGCGGGCCATCGACCCGGCTTGGCCGGATGCCGTGCAGCGCGCGCTGGATGTGCACGTCCGCGCGCTGCTGACCGAGGAGTTCGGCGCCGGCATGGCGACCGATCCGGCCTTTGGCGGCCTGGCGGCCGATGTGTGCGAGGCGATCAGCCAACATCCACAATTTGAGACGCTGGCCGCCTATCTGCGGCAGCAGTTGCAACAAGCCCACAAGCAAGCATGATGACAGAACTTAAGCAGCGGCTGAGCCGAGTGCAAGCCTACCTGGAGGCCGATCCGGCCAATACTCATTTGTGGTTCGAACTGGCGGACCTGAATCTTCAGGCCGGGCGCTCGTCCGAGTGCGAAGAGGCCCTGCGCCGATTGCTCGCATTGGACCCGGCGCATTTCGGCGGTCGCTCTTTGCAGGGCGTCTGCCTGATGAGGCAGGCGCGGCTGGACGATGCCGTGGCGGTTTTCCAGGCCTTGCAGGCTGATGGATGGAGCGAGCCCGCGCTGTTCTACAACCTGGCCTATGCCCTGATGCTGCAAGGACGTTATGCCGAGGCGGAGCCGCATGCCGCGGCGGCGGCGAGCCGGCTTGACGCGCTGCCGGAGGCTGGCCCTTTGCATGCGCGCGCCTTGCACTTCCTGGGTCGGGTGGATGAGGCCGTGGCGGCCGCGGAACAGGCTTTGCGGCGACACCCGGAGCATTTGCCGCTATACGGCTTGCTGGCCACGCTGTATCTGGATCAGGAAAACCTGGCCGCGGCCGAGATCATCGCGCGACAGGTGCTCGATGCGGCGCCTGGCGATCCCGACGCCGCTACCACGTTAGGCATGCTGGCCTTGAGCCAGCAGGATTTGCCGGTCGCCTTGCCCTTGCTGCGTCAGGCTTGCGCCCGCAAACCCAACTCCGGCCGCGCGCAAATGGGGCTGGGCCTGGCGGCCATGCTGGAAGGCAGGCTGGATGAGGCCGAGGCTGGCGTGGTCCAGGCCTTGCGTCATATGCCGGGCCATATCGGCAGCTGGCATGTGCTGGCCTGGTGCCGGATTCTGCAGAATCGACCGGCGGAAGCGAAAGAGGCCTTGTTGGAGGCGCTCAGGCTGGATCGCAACTTCGCGGATACCCATGGCGGTTTGGCCGTTGTCGCCATCATGGAAGGGCATGCGCAGGAGGCCCAGCAATCCGTGCGCCGCGCGCTGGGTCTGAATCCAAACAGTTTCCCGGGGCTGTATGCGCAAAGCCTGCTGTTGCAGGCGGCAGGCCAGCCGGCTCAGGCCAAGGCCATCCATGAGCGGCTGATGAGCAGCGCGGTATTGCCGGACGGCACCCGCCTGAACGAGGCCGTGGCCAAGGCCATGGCGTTGTCTCCGTTCAATCGCGACGCCTGATCGAAAGCTATTTTCAGCTGCCAAACCTCCCTTTCCGGGAGGTTTTTTTTAATGTTTTCATATTTCACATGCATTTTCATCTAAATTGAATTTTTTTTCGCCCTTCAGCTAAACTTTTTCCGAATTTCCCAGATAAGACTCCCCGAACACGACATACTTTTCGAGGAGCAGGGCATGGTTGCGGTAGTCACAAGCGCGGGTCTGGGGGTGCAGAACGGTTCGCTGGCGTCGCTGGGCGGGCAAGGCCAGCTGGGCGAGGCGGCGTTCGGCCGCGGCGGCGAGCGGGTCTATGTCAACGCCGGCAACGGCAACCTGGTGCTGCAGCGCCGCGACGACTTCCTC
>NZ_PQWB01000086.1 GCF_002924365.1 Chromobacterium alticapitis
GGAGGCCGCTTACCACGGTGGGATTCATGACTGGGGTGAAGTCGTAACAAGGTAGCCGTAGGGGAACCTGCGGCTGGATCACCTCCTTTCTAGAGAATGGCGATTGCCAAGTACTTACAGCCTATCGGTTATTTGTGGTTAAGGGCAGCCAGGTCGAAAGGCCTGGTGCTGAGAAGTTTACTGGGTTTGTAGCTCAGCTGGTTAGAGCACTGTGTTGATAACGCAGGGGTCGTAGGTTCGAGTCCTACCAGACCCACCAGTTGGGGGATTAGCTCAGTTGGGAGAGCACCTGCTTTGCAAGCAGGGGGTCGTCGGTTCGATCCCGTCATCCTCCACCAGTTTGCAGTGCAAACATAAT
>NZ_PQWB01000087.1 GCF_002924365.1 Chromobacterium alticapitis
CGGCATCCAGTCCCTCCACAGCCAGCGCGTCGGTTCGGGCCATGATGACGAAACTGGCGTCGCGACGGGCATCGGCGGCGGCCTTGATGCGGTCCGCCATCTCATCCTGGCTGACGATGGCCTTGTTCGGGCGGTGGCCGCAACGCTTCTGCTGCACCTGATCTTCGATATGCACGGCGGCGACGCCGGCTTTTTCCAGGCTGCGCACGGCGCGGGCGATGTTGAAGGCGCCCCCCCAGCCGGTGTCGATGTCAACCAGCAGCGGCAGCTCGGTGTTGTCGGTGATCCGGCGGGCGTCGATCAGCACGTCTTCCAGCGTGGTGATGCCCAGGTCCGGGATGCCGCAGGAAGAGGCAGCCACGCCGCCGCCGGACAGATACAGGGCCTTGAAACCGGAGTGTTCGGCCAAACGTGCGGCGTAGGCGTTGATCGCGCCTACCACTTGCAACGGTTTTTCGGCGGCCACGGCCTGGCGGAAACGCTGCCCGGGAGTGCTCATGGAATGCTCCTGATGGAAGAAATTTGAGTGGCTTGTCATTCAAGCAAGTGCTTGGTTGGAGTGTAAGGGCTCTAGAAAAGGCTGGCAATAGTTGACATATGGATGTTCAAGTTTTGGCGCAGGAGTGATATGTTTCGCATCGTCCGCGACATTGGGAACTCAGGGCCAAGCGTGTGGTCTAGATTACAGTCCACGTATACGACCACATAGAACAGTGGGCAAACCAGGGAGCATAACAACGACATGAGTGATCGGGATATCGATCAACAGTTGGTGGAACGTGCCCAGCGAGGTGAAAAAAGAGCTTTCGATCTGCTTGTTGCCAAGTATCAGCGACGTCTCGCCAGGCTGTTGTCGCGGTTTATCCGCGACGGTTCCGACATCGAAGATGTGACGCAAGAAGCGTTTATCAAAGCGTATCGCGCTCTGCCGTCGTTTCGCGGCGAAAGCGCGTTTTACACGTGGCTGTATAGGATAGGCATCAATACAGCCAAGAATTTCCTCAGCGCCAACGGGCGACGCCCGGTGGTGAACAGCGAGATCGAGGACGAGGACGGCGAGAGCTTCGACATGGCGTCGCAGATCCCGGACAACAACACGCCCGAAACCGAGCTGATGAACAAGGAAATTCTGGCGACAGTCAATGCCGCCGTGGAAGCCTTGCCGGAGGAGTTGCGTACCGCCATTACCCTCAGGGAGATGGAGGGACTGTCCTATGACGAAATCGCCAGGGTGATGGATTGCCCAATCGGCACGGTGCGCTCGCGGATATTCCGCGCGCGCGAGGCGATAGCTGCTGAACTGCGGCCGCTGCTGGATACGGCCAAGAACCGAAGGTGGTAAGTATGAAAGAAACGATTTCCGCGCTGATCGACGGCGAACTGGATGAGCCATCGGCCGACAAGGCCCTTGCCGCCATCGCCGGCGACGAAGACCTGGACGCGGCCTGGGAACATTATCATTTGATAGGCGACGCGATGCGCGCCAACCGCTTCGCCGCGCTGGATGTGCGCGCCAAGGTGGGCGAACGCCTGGCGGCCGAGCCCACGGTGCTGGCGCCGCGCCGCTGGATGCGGCCGCGCCGAGCGCGGGCGGCTGGCGCCGTGGCGCTGGCGGCCAGCGTCAGCTTCGCCGCCGTGGTCGGTTGGCAGCAGCTGAGCCACCGCCAGACCGCGCCTTCGGCCATAGCCGATCGCGGCGTGCCGGTGCAGATGGCCAAGCCCGCGCAGTTCGATCAGGATGATCCTTACGTGCTGGCCCACCAGGAAGTGACGGCGGATCAGAGCGTGATGCGCGTATCTTATGGAAACGGAGTCCGCCACTGATGCGTGCCGTGCCCTTGATCGGTGTTTTGATGTTCGGGGCCGCTTGCGCGGCCCATGCTGAAGATGACATGCAGCTCTTGCGCAATGTCGGCAATGCCAGTCGGCAGCAGGCCTTGGATGGCACCTATCTGCATCAGATGAACGGCATGATGGAGACTTTCCATCTGGTTCGGCAGAGTCAAGGCGATAGCGTGCGCGAGAAGCGGGTTTCGTTGGACGGCCCGCCGCGCGAAGTGGTGCGCACGGGCGGCGAGCTGACCTGCTACGCGCAGGACAAGCGCGCGCTGATCGCTTGCAGAATCAGCGCGATGCGCCTGTTCCCGGCGCTGTTGCCGGACGATGTGGATGATATACCCCGCTCTTACGCGCTCAAGCGCACGGGCAGCGACCGGGTGGCGCAGCGCGATTGCCAGTGGCTGGATTTGCAGCCGCGCGATCCGCAGCGCTACACCATGCGCATGTGCATCGATCCGGCCACCCATCTGCCCCTGAAAGTGATCACCCTGTCGCCGCGCGGCGACGCGGTGGAGCAATTCACTTTCACCGAGGTGGAGTTGGCGGGCGCCAAGGACAAGAAGGCCTATCGTCCCAAGCTGCCGCAGAAGTTCCTGCTGCTTTCCGGCAAGGCGGCGAGCGGAGCGGATCCCTCGGTGTCGCAAAACGAGGTCACGGGCTTGCCTCAGGGCTTCCGCCTGCTGCGCTCGTCCGCGCGCACATTGCCGGGCGCGGGCGGCAAGCCGGTGCGCCATCTGGTGTTGTCGGACGGTTTGGTGATGCTGTCGGTGTTCGTCGAGCCGCCGCCGCCGGAGAGCGCTCGGATGGAGCGGGTGGGCAATCTGCACGGCGCCATCAATATGGCCACCAGCTACCAGAACGACATGCAGCTGACGGCGGTGGGCGATATGCCGCAGACTGCGATGATGACTTTGCTGAAAGGCATGCACATCAATGGCAAGGGCGAGTGAGCCTGGGCTGGCGATGAGAATGGGCCGCCTTTCCCTTGCGGAAGGGCGGCCTGTGGAGAGGGAGGCGGCTATCCGGCCGCGTCCAAGAGGTAGGGGAGGGGCAGTGCGGGCCGTCCGGCTTGCGCTCCCCGGCTGATCGTTCGATAGCCGGCATCCGCCGGCGCATTCAATCCACAACACTGCAACAAGATGGAGCGCACATGTCGATCAAAAAGCTGATCGTTTCCGCCATGCTGGCGGCATCGGTGCTGACTGTCGCGGTTCCCGTCGCCATGGCGGCGGATCTGCCGGACTTCAGCGCGATAGTTGAGACCGAGGGCAAGGCGGTGGTCAATATCAGTACCACGTCCACGGTCAAGGAAATGACTTCCGGCTTGCCGGAAGGCAGAGAGGGCGACCCTTTCTTTGAGTTTTTCCGCCGTTTCGCGCCGCAGGTGCCGCGCGAGCGCCAGGAGAGCTCGCTGGGCTCGGGCTTCATCATCTCGGCGGACGGTTATGTGTTGACCAATGCCCACGTGGTGGCGCGCGCCGACAAGATCACGGTCAAGATGACCGATAAGCGCGAGTTCCAGGCCAAGGTGATAGGCTCGGATGCGCGCTCCGATGTGGCGCTGTTGAAAATAGACGCCAAGAATCTGCCGGTGGCGCGTTTGGGAGACCCGAAAAAGCTGAAGGTAGGCCAGTGGGTGCTGGCCATCGGCTCGCCGTTCGGCTTCGAGAACACGGCCACCTCCGGCATCGTTTCCGGCAAGAACCGCATGCTGCCGGATGAGAGCGCGGTGCAGTTCATCCAGACCGACGCCGCGGTCAATCCAGGCAACTCCGGCGGCCCGCTGTTCAATCTGGGCGGCGAGGTAGTCGGCATCAACTCGCAGATTTTCAGTCGATCCGGCGGCTTCATGGGCATTTCCTTCGCCATTCCGATCGACACCGCGATGAATGTGGCGGACCAGTTGAAGGCCAAGGGCAAGGTGACGCGCAGCCGCATCGGCGTAGTGATACAGGAGCTGAGCAAGGAGCTGGCGGCATCTTTCGGCCTGGCCAAGCCCAGCGGCGCCTTGATCAATGCGCTGGATCCGAAGGGCCCGGCGCAGAAGGCCGGCTTGAAGGCGGGCGACATCATCCTGAGGGTGAATGGCCAGGAAGTGTCCTCCAGCGGCGATCTGCAGCGTCTGGTCAGCGACATGTCGCCGGGCAAGGCCATCTCTCTTGATATCTGGCGCAACCGCGCTCAGGCCAGCGTTCGCGTGGTGCCGGAAGAGCTCAAGGAGGAAGATGCCCGCGTGGCGCAGCGCGAATACCGCAAACCGGGCGCGCCGGGCGAGCAGAGCCTGGCGCAGATCGGCCTGCGCCTGCAGGAGCTGAATCCGATGCAGCTGAAGCAGGCGGGCATCGATTACGGCCTGCTGGTGCGCGACGCCAACGGCGCGGCGATGCGCGCGGGCATTCAGCAGGGCGACGTCATCGTCGGCGTCGGCAGCGAGCCGTTGCAGAGCTTCGCCCAGTTGAAGAAGGCGCTGGAGCAGGCGAAGAAGGGCGGCACGGTGGCGCTGCAGGTGATGCGCCAAGGCATGACGCAGTTCGTGCCGCTGACTGTGGGCGAGGAATAAGTGAAGCTGACCCTGTATTTTCGCGAGTATTGCAGCCTGTGCCACCAGATGCTGGCCGAGCTGGGGCCATGGCGCGAGCGCCACGGCTTCGAGCTTGAGGTGCTGGACGTCGATGCCGATCCGGCGCTGGAGGCGCGTTTCAATGAGCTGGTGCCGGTGCTGATGGAGGGCGAGGCCGAAATCTGCCACTGGCGTCTGGACGAAGCGAAGTTGGCTGCACACTTGGGCGAAATCGGCTAAAATCCGCGCCAGTGTGAGTTAAACCGGGGGCGTGCGCGCCCCCGCTTGCTGATCGGCTTCCGGCATCCGCCGGACCCAGGGGTCCCCCGGAAGGGCTATCCGTCAGCAGCCCCGGGCACGCTTGCGTGCCCTTCTCTTTTGCTGGAAACCGATGAAGAACATCCGAAATTTCTCGATCATTGCCCATATCGACCATGGTAAATCCACCCTGGCCGACCGTTTCATCCAATTCTGCGGCGGCCTCGAGCTGCGCGAAATGAGCGCGCAGGTGCTCGACTCGATGGATATCGAGAAGGAGCGCGGCATCACCATCAAGGCGCAGACCGCTGCCTTGCAGTACAAGGCCCGCGACGGCCAGGTGTACCATCTGAACCTGATCGACACCCCGGGGCACGTGGACTTCAGCTATGAAGTCTCGCGCTCGCTGTCCGCCTGCGAAGGCGCGCTGCTGGTGGTGGACGCCTCGCAGGGTGTGGAAGCGCAGACCGTAGCCAACTGCTACACCGCCATCGAGTTGGGCGTGGAAGTGGTGCCGGTGCTGAACAAGATAGACCTGCCGGCCGCCGACCCCGAGCGCATTTCGCAGGAAATCGAAGACATCATCGGCATAGAGGCCGTGGACGCGGTGCGCGCGTCGGCCAAGGCCGGCATCGGCATCGAGGATATCCTGGAGGAAGTGGTCAACAAGATCCCGCCGCCGCAAGGCAATCCGGATGGCCCGCTGAAGGCGCTGATCGTCGACTCCTGGTTCGACAACTACGTCGGCGTGGTGATGCTGGTGCGCGTGATCGACGGTTCGCTGAAGCCCAAGGATAAGATCAAGTTCATGGCCACCGGCGCCGAGCATCTGTGCGAACAGGTGGGCGTGTTTACGCCCAAGTCGGTGCAGAAGCCCAGCCTGAGCGCGGGCGAAGTGGGCTTCGTCATCGCCGGCATCAAGGAGCTGAAGTCCGCCAAGGTGGGCGACACCATCACCCTGATGAGCAATCCGGCGTCCGAGGCGCTGCCGGGCTTCAAGGACGTGCAGTCCCAAGTGTTCGCCGGCCTGTATCCGGTGGAAAGCCATGACTACGAAGCGTTGCGCGATGCGCTGGAAAAACTGCAGCTGAACGACGCCTCGCTGAAGTTCGAGCCGGAAGTGTCGCAAGCGCTGGGATTCGGCTTCCGTTGCGGCTTCCTGGGTCTTCTGCACCTGGAAATCGTGCAGGAGCGCCTGGAGCGCGAGTTCGACATGGACTTGATCACCACCGCGCCGACGGTGAACTACGAAGTGGTGATGAAGGACGGCACGGTGGAAGTGGTGTCCAACCCGTCGCGCATGCCGGATGCCGGCAAGTATGAAGATTTGCGCGAACCCATCATCACCTCCACCATCCTGGTGCCGCAGGATTATGTCGGCTCGGTGATGACCCTGTGCAATCAGAAGCGCGGCGTGCAGCGCAATATGCAGTACATGGGCCGCCAAGTGATGCTGACCTACGACCTGCCGATGAACGAAGTGGTGATGGACTTCTTCGACAAGCTGAAGTCCACCAGCCGCGGCTACGCCTCGCTGGACTACGAGTTCAAGGAATTCCAGAGCGCGGACCTGGTCAAGCTGGACGTGCTGGTCAACGGCGAGAAGGTGGATGCCTTGTCTTTGATCGTGCACCGCGCTTCCAGCGTGTACCGCGGCCGCGAGCTGGTGTCCAAGATGCGCGAGCTGATTCCGCGCCAGATGTTCGACATCGCGGTGCAGGCGGCCATAGGCGGCCACATCATCGCCCGCGAGACGGTGAAGGCGCTGCGCAAGAACGTGCTGGCCAAGTGCTACGGCGGCGACATCACGCGTAAGAAGAAGCTGCTGGAAAAGCAAAAAGCCGGCAAGAAGCGCATGAAGCAGGTAGGCAACGTGGAAATCCCGCAAGAGGCTTTCCTCGCCATTCTTCAAGTGGGGGACAAATAAGTGGGCGGAAACTTGTACTGGGTGTTCGTCGCGCTGGCGGTGATCGGCGTCATGCTGATCGTGCTGGGCGGCCGGAAGCAGGAAGGCGCGGCCGACTGGCCGCAGTCCGTGCAGTGGGGCTACCTGGCGCTGGTGATAGGCGGCTTCGGCTTCCTGTCCAACTATATGAGCTTCACCGCGGTGATGCTGGTGTTCGTGCTGATCACCGGCACGGTGTGGGCGCTGGACAAGTGGATGCTGGCCAAGAAGCGCGCCGCCAGCAGCGCAGAGGCCGGCCACTTCGTCGATTACTCGCGCGGCTTCTTCCCGGTGATCTTCGCGGTGTTTCTGCTGCGCTCCTTCCTGGTGGAGCCGTTCCAGATCCCATCCAGCTCCATGCGCCCGGGCTTGGTGGTGGGCGACTTCATCCTGGTCAACAAGTTTGCCTACGGCATCCGCGTGCCGGTGCTCAATAATGTATTGATCCCGGTCGGCAAGGTGCAGCACGGCGATGTAGTAGTGTTCAACTACCCGCCCAATCCCAAGATCAACTACATCAAGCGCGTGGTGGGCCTGCCGGGAGACACTGTCGAATACCGCAACAAGCGCCTGAGCGTCAACGGCAAGCCGCTGACCGACGCGCAGGACGGCACTTACGACTACCTGGAAAAGGAACTGGGCCTGCAGCAGATCACCGCAGACCAGTACCGCGAGGCGCTGCCGGCCGGCAAGAGCTACAAGGTGCTGAACAATCCAGGCACGCCGGTGGTGGCGTTGAGCCAGGTGATGGACTTCCCCTACCGCGACAACTGCCGCTACGATGACGACGGCTTCGTCTGCAAGGTGCCGCAGGGACATTATTTCATGATGGGCGACAACCGCGACAACAGCTCGGACGGCCGCTACTGGGGCTTCGTCGACGACAAGCTGATGGTGGGCAAGGCCTTCATGATCTGGATGAACTTCGCCAACCTGTCGCGCATCGGCAGCAGTATTCAATGATTCGGGCCTGTCGGCCACCGCGGGAGAAATGCATGAAGAAACAGCAAGGTATGTCCATCATCGCCATCCTGTTGTTCGTCGCCGTGGCCGGTTCGGCCTTGCTGCTGGCGTTCAAGATCATCCCGGTGTACACCGAGTACGCCAATATCAAGCACGAGCTGCAGGCGCTGGCCGTCGAGACCAATGTCGGCGAGCTCACGCTGCGGCACGAGTTCGACCAGAAAGCCGCGGTAGCCGACATCACCGCGATCAAGGGCGACAATCTGGCCGTGGTGTCCAGCGCCAACGGCAATTACCTGCGGGCGCAGTATCAGCGCGAGGTACCGCTGTTAGGCAATGTCAGCCTGCTATTCCATTTCGATACCGAGGCGGGTCAACCGCCTGTCGTTCAATAACCATACCGTGACTCAAATCGACAACCGATTCCGGCGCCTGTCGCAGGCGCTGGATTATGCTTTTCAAAAGCCGGAGCTGCTGCGCCAGGCGCTGACGCACCGCAGCTATAGCAGCACCAACAACGAACGCTTCGAATTCGTCGGCGACAGCATCCTCAATTACACCGTGGCGCGCATGTTGTTCGACCAGTTTCCGCAGCTGAGCGAGGGCGAGCTGTCCCGCTTGCGCGCCAATCTGGTCAACCAGAACACCCTGGCCGAGATCGCCCATGAGCTGAAGCTGGGCGATTATTTGTACCTGGGCGAGGGCGAGCTGAAAAGCGGCGGCTTCAACCGGCCGTCCATCCTGGCCGACGCGGTGGAGGCTACCTTCGCCGCCGTCAGCTTCGACGCCGACTTCGCCGCTGCAGAGCTGGTGGTGCGCAAGCTGTACGCGCAGCGCGTGGCCACCATAGACACCACGCGCCAGGCCAAGGACGCCAAGACCCGCTTGCAGGAAGCGCTGCAGGCGCGCAAGCTGGCGCTGCCCAAGTACCGCATCCTGTCGCAGAGCGGCGAGGCCCATGAACAATGGTTCAAGGTGGAGTGCGATCTGGGCGAACTGGCCCTGATCTCCACCGGCGACGGCGGCAGCCGCCGCGCCGCCGAACAGCAGGCCGCCGAAGCGGCATTGGTCCTGCTGGAACAGAAACACGCCGCAGGCAAGAAAAAATCATGACTGATACTCCCCAATTCCACTGCGGCTTCGTCGCCATCGTCGGCCGTCCCAACGTGGGCAAATCCACGCTGATGAACCACCTGATCGGCCAGAAGATCAGCATCACCTCGAAGAAGTCGCAGACCACGCGCCATCGCGTCACCGGCATCCATACCGAAGACACGGCGCAATTCGTCTTCGTCGACACGCCGGGTTTCCAGACCTATCACAAGGGCGCGTTGAACGAGGCGCTGAACAAGAGCGTAAAGGACTCGCTGGGCAGCGTGGATTGCGTGCTGTTCCTGCTGGAGGCGATGCGCTTCACCTCCGCCGACAAAGAAGTCATGGCGCTGCTGCCGAAGAAGACCCCGGTCATCCTGGTGGTGAACAAGCTGGACAAGGCCAAGGACAGGCTGACCTTGCAGGCTTTCATCGACGAGGTGACGGCCGAGTTCGAATTCGCCGGCGTGGAAGTGGTCAGCGCCAAGCATGGCCAGCGCCTGGCCGAATTGTTGGACCAAGTGCGGCCGCATCTGCCGGAATCCATGCCCTTGTATCCAGAGGACATGGTCACAGATAAGAACGAGCGCTTCCTGGCCGCTGAGATCGTGCGCGAAAAGCTGTTCCGCTACCTGGGCGAAGAGCTGCCGTACGAAATGAACGTGGAAGTGGAAATGTTCGAGATGGACGGCGCGCTGCGCCGCATCCACATCGCGGTGCTGGTGGACAAGGAGCACCAGAAGCCCATCGTGATCGGCAAGGCCGGCGAGAAGCTGAAGAAAATCTCCACCGAAGCGCGCCTCGACATGGAAAAGCTGTTCGACGGCAAGGTCTTCCTGCAAGTGTGGGTCAAGGTGAAGTCCGGTTGGGCAGACGACGTCCGCTTCCTGCGCGAGTTCGGTCTGGATTGATGAGGCCGTTGGATCCCGGTTTGGCCCAGCTGTGCTGGGCCGTCAGGCTGGAAGCGCCCACGCCGGCGTTGGCCGCCTTGTCCGTCTGCGCCTTGCGTTTGGCGTCGGCGCAGCCGGGCTGCCTGGGGGGCGACGCGGTGGCTCAGCTGACGTACTGGGACAGCGTGGATGCCATCGCCGCTTGGCGCGACCGGGTGGAACAGCTGGTCCGACAGCGCCTGGGGCGAGGAGCTGGCGAGTTCGAATTCACGGTCAGCCGCCGTCGGGCCGAGGACGCCTGCGCATGAGCCAGCCGGGCAGGGTGGATCGACAGGCCGGCTATATCCTGCACGCCCAGCCATATCGCGAGACCAGCCTGCTGCTGGAAGTGCTGACGCGGGATCATGGGCGTTTCAGCCTGGTGGCGCGCAGCGCGCGCCGCCCTCGTTCCGATCTGCGCGGCGTGCTGCAGCCTTTCCAGCCGCTGACGCTGTCCTGGTTCGGCAAGAACGAGTTGCGCACCTTGCATGCCGCGGACTGGGACGGCGGCGTGCGCGCGCTGTCCGGCCTGCCGCTGGTCTGCGGCTTTTACCTGAATGAATTGATGATGAAGCTCACGGCGCGGGACGATCCCGAACCGCGGGCTTTTGCCGTTTATGACCGCGCGGTGCGCGAGCTGGCCGGCGCCGCGCCGCTGTCGACTGCCTTGCGCCGTTATGAATTGAAGCTGGCCCAGGCCTTGGGCTACGCGCCGGCGCTGAACCGGGACAGCGAGGGCGACGCCATCGATCCGCGGCGTTACTATTTGTGCCGGGACGCGGCGCTGCCGGAGCGGGACGAACATGCGGATCTCGCCTTGTCCGACCGGGCGGCGCGGCTGTCCGGCGAGGCGCTGCTGGCCATTCACGAAGACGATTTCAGCGAGCCTGCCACCCGCGGCCAGGCGCGCCAGCTCAGCCGGGTATGGCTGTCCGCCCTGCTGGGGGACGAGCCGCTGGCCTCGCGCCAATTATTGCAAGCCATACAGTCCTTGTCGGATTAGGGACTGAGAACAAAGGGGATGAGTATGATTTTGTTGGGCGTAAACATCGATCACGTCGCCACGCTGCGCCAGGCGCGCGGCACCCGCTACCCCAGCCCGGTGGAGGCGGCCCTGGTAGCCGAATCCAGCGGCGCCGACCTGATTACCCTGCACCTGCGCGAAGACCGCCGCCACATCCAGGACGCGGACGTGAAAGCCATGCGCCCGGTGCTGAAGACCCGCATGAATCTGGAAATGGCGATGACGCCCGAGATGCTGGCGCATGCGCTGGAAGTCGCTCCGGAAGATGTCTGCCTGGTGCCGGAGAAGCGCGAGGAAGTCACCACGGAAGGCGGCTTGGACGTGCGCGGCCATTACGCCGACGTCAGCCATTACACCGGAAAGCTGGCCGAGGCCGGCATCCGCGTGTCCATCTTCATCGATCCGGACCGCGAGCAGATCCAGAAAGCCTACGACGCCGGCGCGCGCGTGATCGAGCTGCACACCGGCGCTTACGCCGACGCGCCGCACGCCAGCGAGCGCGCGGCCGAGCTGGTCCGCATCCGCGAGGCCGCCGAGTTCGGCGCCAGCCTCGGCATGGTGGTCAACGCCGGCCATGGACTGAACTACCATAATGTCAAACCCATCGCCGCCATTCCGCAGATCGCCGAGCTGAACATCGGCCACGCCATCGTCGCCCACGCCTTGTTCGTTGGTTTCGCCCAGGCAGTGCGCGAAATGAAGGCGCTGATGGTGGAAGGCCGCCAGGGGCTGTAATGATTTACGGCATAGGCAGCGATCTGGTCGAGATCGTCCGGATGGAGGACTTGTATCAGCGCTGGGGCGTCAAGGCCGGCCGCCGGCTTTTGACAGCGGCCGAGCAGGCTGAATTCGAAGCCCACGCCGAACCGGCGCGCTTCCTGGCTAAGCGCTTCGCGGCCAAGGAGGCGTTTGCCAAGGCGCTGGGCACCGGCGTGATCGAGCCGGCGCTGCTGACGGCGATAGGCGTGGGGCATGATGAACTCGGCAAGCCCTTGCTGGTCTTGTCTGAAACGCTGTCCGCGTTTGTCGCCGCGCGCGGCGTCGGCCGCATGCATCTGTCCATCAGTGATGAACGCTCTCACGCGCTGGCTTTTGTCGTATTGGAATCCGCACCGTAGGGCGGAAGCCCGTTGACCGAGCGAAGCAAGCGTAGCGTCGCGAGGGAATGTCGGGCGTTTCGCCATGCATCTTCACAATCGCTGGCGGCGATGCGCCGCGTCGGCTTGCCTTCATGGTCGAGGATCAACCCATGACCCCAAATACTCTGAATCTCCCGCGTGGTCCCGTGATGGTGGATATCGCCGGCTTCGCGCTGACCGAACAAGAGCGCACGCGGCTGTCGCACCCCTTGGTGGGCGGCATCATCTTGTTCCGGCGCAATTTCCAGAACATCGAACAACTGCGCGCGCTGACGGCCGAAATCCGCGCCTTGCGCAGCCCGCATCTGTTGATCGCCGTCGATCACGAAGGCGGCCGCGTGCAACGCTTCCTGGATGGTTTCACTCGCCTGCCGCCGATGAACGTGCTGGGCGAGCTGTGGGATCAGGATCAGGACGAGGCGCGCAGGCAGGCGGAAACGGTGGGCTACGTGCTGGCCGCAGAACTATCCGCCTGCGGCATAGATTTGTCCTTCACTCCGGTGCTGGATCTGGATTGGGAGCGCTGCGCCGTGATCGGCAATCGTGCCTTCCACCGCGATCCGGAAGCGGTGGCCGAGCTGGCCGAAGCCTTGCAGCAAGGGCTGGGTCGCGGCGGCATGATGAGCTGCGGCAAGCACTATCCGGGTCATGGCTATGTGGAGGGCGACAGCCACCACCTGATGCCGCAGGACGATAGAACCTTGGCGGACATCGAGCGAGACGATCTGGTCCCCTTCGCGTGCCTGGCCGAGGCCGGCATGGGCGCGGTGATGCCGGCCCACGTGCTGTATCCGGCGGTGGACAACCAGCCTGCCGGTTTCTCGAAGGTCTGGCTCACCGACATCTTGCGTGGTCGGCTCGGTTTTGACGGCGTGATCTTCTCCGACGCGCTGGACATGGCCGGCGCGGCCGGCGCGGGGACTTATGTGCAGCGCGCCGACGCGGCGCTGGCGGCAGGCTGCGACATGGTGCTGGTCTGCAATCAGCCGCAAGAGGCCGATGCCATGTTGGCCGGCCTGGTTCCGCCGCCGCAGCCCAAGCTGGAGGAGCGGCTGGCGCGGATGGCGGGCAAGAGCCGCGCCGAGGACTGGCAGCAGTTGATCGCCACGGCGGACTTCGCCGCCGCGCAGGCCGCGGTCGAGCAATTGGCCATGCCCAAGGACGCGCTGGCCGGCCCGCAGGTGGGCGAGGCGCACTGATGCTGCCCGCCAGCTTGAGCGAGCTGGACGCCATCCGCGAGCAGTGCCGCGCCATGGTGAACGGTCGGGCGGCGCTGTCAGCCGGCGCTTCGGCCTTGCCGGCGCCAGGCGTGGATGTGGCCGCCGACGTCGCCATCCTGATGCAGCTGATTCCGGCCATCAACCAGCGCTTCGGCGTGGCGCCGGCGCAGATCGCGGGCTACGACGCGGCGCGCAAGCAGCTGCTGTACCAGCTGATGCGCCGCGCCGGCAGCGCGCTGCTGGGCATGGAGGTGACGCGCAGCCTGCTCGCGGCCTTGGTCAAGCGCGCCGCCGGGCGCTGGGCGGGCAAGCAGGCGCTGAAACTGGTGCCGGTGCTGGGCTGGGCGGCCAATGCGGCGATAGGCTTCGCTGCGATGCGCTATGTCGGCAACAGCCATATCGATGATTGCTATGCCGTCTGCCGGCGCATGCTGGAGCGTGACCGCGCGGATTGACGGCGGGGCGGGCAGGCTTAGGCTTGCCCGCGCCTCAAAACTCATTCGGGAGAGTTGCTATGCAAACGGGCGCCTTGATCATCGGCGACGAATTGCTGTCCGGCAAGCGCCAGGACAAGCATATGCAGGCTTTGATCCGCATCCTGGCCGCGCGCGGCATGAAGCTGGCCTGGGCGGAATATCTGGGCGACGATCCCGTCCGCATCGAAGCGGCCTTGCGCCGGGCCTTTGAAAGCGGCGATCTGGTGTTCAGCTTCGGCGGCATCGGCGCCACGCCGGATGACCACACCCGCGCTTGCGCCGCCCGCGCGCTGGACCTGCCGCTGGAGCTGCACCCGGAGGCCAAGGCGTTGCTGGAGGCGCGATTCGGCGACGAGGCCTATCCGCATCGGATTCAGATGGGCTGCTATCCGCAGGGCGCGGCCATCATCCCCAACCCGGTCAACCAGGTGCCCGGCTTCTCCCATGGCCATGTCCATTTTGTGCCGGGCTTCCCCAGCATGGCCTGGCCCATGATTGAGTGGGTGCTGGAAACTCATTACCGCCGGCTATTCAACGATAGCCCTGACATCGAAATGAGCTGCATCGCCATCCATGCCCGCGAGGGCGATTTGATAGACCTGATGCGGGCATTCACCGCGCGCTACCCCACGCTTAAATTATCCAGTCTGCCCAGTTTCGGCAATGATGCCATTCCGCAGATGCATATAGAGTTTGGCTTCGCCGGCCAGCCGGACTTGGTGGGAATTGCCATGGCGGAATGGAGTAAGGCATTGCTGGAACGTGGTTATGAGCTGAGAGAAAAGGCGGCGCCAGCGGGCCAATAGACTGGCCGTGGATATAGGGTTTGATTTTGGGTTTTGTCGACAACCCCGCGATCTCTGGTTTGAAGATGCGCGGGGTTTTCTCTTGGCCATTCAGGCGTCGATGGACATAGCGTTGTTGGGGGGGCTAATCGCGAAGGTGTGAACTATGTGTGGCATGAAGGGCTCTGAGTTGGGCGTTTAATGTTCTTTAAATTGTTCTTTGGGAGAAAAGCCATGCATACCGTGAACTATCGGACGGCCGGCCCGGACGACATCGCCGCTTGCATCGTCATCCGCGGCCAGACCCGCGAAAACGCGATTTCCGAGGCCGGGCTGAACGAGCTGGGCATCACGCGCGAGAGCTGGGCGCAAAGCGTGCGCGAGGGCGAGTTGCCCGGCGTGGCCGCGGAGGCGGATGGCCGCATCGTGGGCTATTGCTTCGGCGACGCGCAAAGCGGCGAGATCGTGGTGCTGGCGCTGTTGCCGGATTTCGAAAACATGGGTGTGGGCAAGGCTCTGCTGACCAAGGCCATGGAAGCCTTGCGCGATTTGGGGCACCGGCGCTTATTCCTGGGCTGCAACAGCGATCCGGCCGTGCGTTCGCATGGTTTCTACCGGTATCTGGGCTGGCAGCCGGTAGGCCAGACGGATAAGTATGGCGACGAGATGCTGGAGTACACCTTCGCTGACTGAGGCAGGGTGGGCCAAGCGAGTGTTAATAATCGTATACGTGCTCCAGGCTAAGCCTGGC
>NZ_PQWB01000088.1:0-2216 GCF_002924365.1 Chromobacterium alticapitis
CGCGCCCTCGCCCACTCGGTCGCCCTGCAGGTGGATTTGATAGGCGCCATCTCTCAAGGTCTTGCTTTCCCGGACCCTAACCTGAGGCAGCACCAAACCGGAATCCAGCATGTACTGCTTGCGGAACAAGCCGATCCGCTCCAGCAGCAAGCTGCCGTCCCGCCCCATCAGCGGCGCCAACTCCGGCGACAACTCGATCGACAACAGATCGATTTTCAGTTCTTCATACAGCGATGCCTCCGCCTCGCGCTGCTTTCCGCCGCCATCCGCCTCGCCCTCCTCCGGCGCCGCGCCGCGTGCCTTGCGCAGCGCCCAACCCAGCCCGCCGAACAAGACCGCCAGAACCAGAGCGGGCAAAGCAGGCAGCCCAGGCAACATGGCAGCCAGCGATAAAGCGCCCGCCACCAGCAGAAGCAGATTGGGATAGGCCGTGAACTGGCGCAGAACCTCGCCGCTCAGCCGGTCATCCGACGCGGAGCGGGTGATGATGATGCCGGTGCCCACCGAGATCACCAGCGCGGGCACCTGGGTGACGATGCCGTCGCCTATGGTCAGCAGCGTGTAGGTTTGCAGCGCGTCCTGCCAGGGCATGCCGTGCTGCGCCATGCCCACGGCGAAGCCGCCTATCACATTGATCAGCATGATGATGATGCCGGCGATGGCATCGCCCTTGACGAACTTGCTGGCGCCGTCCATCGCGCCATAGAAGCCGGCTTCCATTTCCAGCTCCTTGCGCCGGCGCTGCGCCTCGGCCTGGTCTATGAAGCCCATGTTGAGATCGGCGTCTATGCTCATCTGCTGGCCGGGCATACTGTCCAACGTGAAGCGCGCGGCCACCTCGGCCACCCGCTGCGCGCCGCTCGTGACCACGACGTACTGCACCACTACCAATATCAGGAAGACGATCACGCCGATGACGTAATTGCCGCCGACGACATAGGCGCCGATGGCGCCGATCACGCGGCCTGCGTCGCCATCGGACAGAATGAGGCGGGTCGCCGACACGTTCAGCGACAGGCGGAACAAAGTCGCAATCAGCAAAACCGAGGGGAAGGTCGAAAAATCAACTGGCTTGCGCACATAAAAAGTCAGCAGCAGCACGAATAGGGCCAGGCTGAAATTGCATAGCAGCAAGGCGTCGAGCACGCTGGGGGCAACCGGCGTGAACAGCACGAACAAAATGCCGACCATCAGCAAGATGATCGAAACATTCGCCCCTTCCTTTAAAAACTTGATCAAACCACTCATCCAAGCACACTTTTGTCGGGTTGCCGCTTAATGCGCGGAACCGTTTCTCTTTATTTTGAAAGCCCAGACCAAGGCCTTGGCCACCGCGCCGAAGTAATGCTCCGGAATCCACTCATCCACATCCACGTCGCGGTACAAACCGCGCGCCAATGCCTTGTTCTCCATGATCGGCACACCGTGCCGCCTGGCCACATCTTTCATTTTCAAAGCCATTTCGCCTCCGCCCTTGGCCAACAGCTTGGGCGTAGCCATTTCGCCTCGCCGATACTGGATGGCCAGCGCGAGATGGGTGGGATTCACCACCAGCAGGTCCGCCTCCTTCACCCGGGACATCGAGCGCGCCTTCTGCAAGAACTGCAGCCGGATTTCCTTCAGCTTCGACTTGATCCGCGGATCTCCCTCGCGCCGCTTGTACTCTTCCTTGACTTCCCGCTTGGACATGCGCAGATTCTTATTCAGCGTGCGCCGCACAAACAGCCAATCCGCCGCCGCCGCAAACAACATCGCCAACGCCATCCAGCGCAGCACTTTCATGGCCGCGTCGGCCATGGCTGCCGCCACCTGGCCCGCGCCCGCCGTGGTCAGCAAGAGCCAGTCCGGCAACAAACGGCGCAAGGTCCAGTACAACACCAGCGTGAAGAACACGAACTTCAGGCTGGACTTGGCCGCCTCGAACAAGGAACGCATGGTAAACAGCCGCTTGAAGCCCTCCACCGGATTGAGCTTTTGCCAATCCGGCTTCAGAGGTTCCGTCGAGAAGACCAAACCAGCCTGCGCCATGCCCGCCAGCACGGCCACCAACATCAGCAACAGCCAAAGCGGCGCCATCGCCCACATCAGTTCCATCCCCATCCGGCTCATCCAGGCCGCCAGCGCCTCCTGCGAAAACGACCACTCGCCAGCATGCGACAGCAGCACCGAAAACACCCCAAAGCACTTCCTGGCCATATGCGGCCCCATCGTCGCCA
>NZ_PQWB01000088.1:2226-24755 GCF_002924365.1 Chromobacterium alticapitis
CACCGAGCCTTTCTTACGAGCCTCCTCGCGCTTGTGCGGCGTCGCCTCTTCTGACCTATCCTGTTCTTGCTCCGCCATCGCTCACGCCGCCTGAAACTTGGCCAAATAATCAAAGATGGTAGCCAGCCAGTGCTCGAAGAAGACGCCCAGCCGAGGCAGCAACACCGCCAACACCGCAAGGCCCACGCCTACTTTCACCGGCATGGCCATCACGAAGGCGTTGAACTGCGGCATGGAGCGCGAGATCAGCGCCACGCCCACATCAATGGCGAACAGCGCGATCAGCAAAGGCGCGGCCAAAGACAGCGCCAGCAGAAACAGCACGCCAAACTGCGCCACGGCCATGGCGGCAAGCTGCAAACTGGCCGCTTGGCCGATAGGCAAGCTTTCCAGCAGCAGCGCGATGGCCTGAACCAGCATGTGGTGGCCATTCACCGCGTACAGATAGGCCACGGCCAGCAATTCGAACATCAAACCGAGCACCGAGCCCGATTGCCGGGTCATGGGATTGATCACCCCCGCCAAGCCAAAACCGATCTGGGTATCCAGCAAGCGGCCGGCGAATGCCAACGCGCCGAAAGCCGCCTGCACGCCGAAGCCCAGCAGCGCCCCGATGAACAGCTCCGTCAGCGCGTGGCCGGTAAGCAGCCAGCCGTTGGCCGGAGGCGGCACGTCCAATCGCATGGCGTGCGACAGCAACGCCGCCAAAGCAACGCCTAGCAATCCCCTCACCGGCCCCGGCAGACTTGCCGTACCCAATACAGGAGACAGCAGCAGCACAGGGGCCAAGCGCACCGACAACAGGAAGGTGGCGTACAGCCAACCCATTTCCAATGAAACTCGCATGGGGAGTTGATCAAAACAGCGATGGGATGCTGCCAATCACGCCAGACGCGTAATTGACCAAAGATTTCAACATCCACGGGCCAAACAGCAGCAAAGCCGCGAATACCGCCAGCAGCTTGGGCACGAAGGCAAGCGAGGCATCCTGAATCTGCGTGACCACCTGGATCACACTGACCAGCACACCCACGACAAGACTGAACAACAGAATGGGACCAGCGATGACCAACGCCATCCACATAAGCTGGGACATCAGCTGCAAAGACAGATCACTGCTCATAATGCTCAGGTTTTTCAATAAAGTTGCTTGGCAGCAATTAATTAACAAAATAAAATTTGCATTTACATTTTTCTAACAATTTTAACAAATTCATAAAATACAAAGCAATTCATTTGCAATCAACACACAAAAATGCGTTCTTTTCACAACAACGCCTTACTGCGCGCCCCTTTACGCCGACGGCCGCGTCGCCGAACGAACAGTCATTGCTTGTGACACAAACGGCAAACCCGCTTGTAATTGATACTGGGAAATTCAGCGCGCAACAGCTCCCGCATTCGCAGGCGGCCAACGTGACGGAGGTCGGCAGGCGTCTCGGAAGAACTCCGCAAATCGTCAGGCTCGGCGCTTGAATAACGACAGCCCGCTAAGCAGTTGCTCCAGGCGGCGACGTGCGCATTGTTGGATCATCCCGCCGAGCCCGCGACGCAAGCGCAAAAGCCATAGCCGCGTCGCGCAGCAACAAACGGCAGCCTCCCCGGCAAAGACTGTGTCGACGCTCAATCCCAGCCGGACTGCCAAACCGTTGCGCGCGCGGATGCGCTGCGACTGGATGGTCGTGGACAATCGTTGCTGGAGCGGCATTGCCATGCATCATCGCGACAGCCAAGCGCGCCGGAGCTGGCGCAGGCAGTGCGCCGCCACTAGCGGATCGAGTGCGGCTTGCATTGGTGTCTGAATGAATTTTTTCAGGAAGGCTCACGCCTGCTGCAGGAGGGATCATTCATGATCCATGCAACCTCGCGCCGAGGTTGAAGCTTGCGCTCAACGTGACGCGCAGCTCGCCGTTCCAGGCCAAGAGAAGGCGCAAACATGCGGACTGGAGATGATGACACGCCGGCTGAGTTGTTCTACATATCGACTTTGCAACGCAAGCGCGCGATTGCCCTGGCCAGGCAAACGCAATTTCCACCAGCGCCTCCCTGCCCTTGCCCATGTAGAATGCTGCCGATTGCAACCAGACCATTCAGGAGCATTTCGATGAAATTCATTCTGCCGTCCATCATCGCGCTGATCATCGGCGGGTCCGCCTTTGCCGCGACGCCGGACAAGCCCTTGATCGCCGGCCATATTCTGCGCCTTGACTCCGCTTGCGATTTTTCGTCCAGCGCCGTGCGCATTCAGCGCGACGCCGTCCGCCTCGAAGCATCGCTCAAACCCGATGCCGCCGCCCGGCTGAAACAGGCCGCGCGCGACTACGAGGGCCAACCCGTGGTAATCGTGGTCAACGATATCCCCATCAGCGCGTCGCCGATGGCCTCGGTTCAAATGGGCGACAAAGCGCAATTCAATGTAGGGACAGATGCCGCGCCCAAAGTATTGCCCACGCTGCTGGAAACGACTTGCCATCAGATCCGGCCGCAACCCAAATAGGCCTCCCCCACCGCAAGGGGCGGCTCGCCATGGAAATCACCTATCGATCCAGACCATGCGCCCTCCCTCGCTGCGGACCAATCGGCGCTTTCGCGCATTATCGCTCTCGCCTGCCATACCCCTAGCCCAGCCATGCACTCAAGGCCGAGGACACCTCCCCCAAAATAAAAAAGGCCGCTTATAGCGGCCGCAAAGGGGGTAGATGAATTGATCCAGCCCTGCAAACAATCCATTAAAATATAATACTACCATATAATATTCAAAATTTCAATTTTAACCAGATTATTTTTCATAATGAGTTAAATTCAAATATTCATGAAAAAAGGGAATACCAACTCGCCTCCGTACAACAATGTCAATTCCTCATGGCGGAATACGCTATTCCCACGCCCGCAACCCACGGCAGTCAGCCAATAAAGCCATCTCATCAATCCATTGCGATATCTGCGGCGCGTTGCTATCGAAAAGGCCCTCCTCGCCAAAAAGGGCGAGCCATAGCGCCAGCATGGCGTCAAATCTGAATGCGATGCATTAATAAAGGTACCGCGATCAGAAACACACATATGAACCCGCCTTATGCGCCATTCTCCGCGCCGCCCGGCGACGCCGATTCGGCGTGTCGGCGCCGCCATGACGCGTCGCCACCCACGGCAGGCTTGGCCATTTGGCATACTCCGTCCATGCCGGGCACCAGGCACAGCGGCGTTCCCGGCGGCAGGCCGACATCCGGCATGCCCTCCGCCACGGCGTCCGCCCCGCGGCTGGGCTCGCGCGGAGTCAAGTCCAGCCTGGGCAGCAAGGTGGGCGCCAACACTTTCAGCACCTGCACCGGCAAGGCGCTGGTGAATTTGTAGTCCGCCGCTTTAGGTCCGGCGACATAGGCGACTATGGTCCCGAAATAATGATCGCCGATGTAGAACACGAAGGCGCCGGAGCGGCTGACCACGCGCGCCGAAGTCAGGCCGCCGCCTCGCGAGAAGGTCTTGAAGCGGTTGTCGCCGGTGCCGGTCTTGCCGCCAATCAGCACGTGCTGGCCCTTGCGGTCGAATGCGCCGGATACGCGGTGCGCCGTGCCTTTGTCCACCACCTCGGACAGCACTTGGCGCGTCAACTGCGCGATCTCCGGCGGCAATACGCGCACGCCCTTCGCCGGCGGACGCGCCAGCGTAGTGTCATAGGGCGTGTCGGCGGCGAAATGCAGCTTGTCGATATAGACTGTCGGCAGTCTCACCCCATCATTGGAAATCACGCTCATCAATTCGGCCAAGGCGGCCGGCCGGTCCGCAGAGGCGCCCAAGGCTGAGGCATAGGACGGCACCAGCGAGTCAAAGGGGTAGCCCAGGCGCTTCCAATCGGCATGAATTTTCCGGAAGGCGTCTATCTCCTGGATTTCCTTGATCCGGGTATCCTGCCCGCCCTTGTGCTTGCTGTTGAACAGCCACTGGTAGACCTCCTGGCGCTGCGCCGCGCTGGCCTGGACCATCTCGCTCCAGCCTGCTCCCGGATGCGCCTGCAGATAGGCCGCCATCCAAAGCTCCAGCGGATGGATGCTTGCCAGATAGCCGCGGTCCGCCAGATTGAAGCGGTCCGGGCCCATCTCGGCGTACAGCTTGTCCAGGGTTTTCTGGTCCGTCTTCAGCGGCGGCTCCAAATGCTTGGCGATGAAGGCCGCCATCGCCGCCTCGTCGGCCTGCGGATGCACGCTGCGGAAAATCACCGCCAGCCGCTTGGCGCTGCGGCGCGCCTTTTCCACCAACAAATCATCTATCTGCGCCGCGCTCTTGCCGTGATATTTGTGATAGAAGCCAGCCATGAAGGTTTTGCCCTCGCGGTCGGCGAAACGCTGCAGATATTCCCGCCGGCGCGGGTCCTCTTTGTCGTTCATCACATCGCGGTCATAACCAGGCGGGTACATGTAGTAGTGCACGATGTCGCGCATCAGCCGGATATATACCAAATTGACCGAATGCTGGGTGGCGTCGCGCAGCGTCATGATGCGGCTGTTGTCGCTCTTCTCGAAATTCTCAAAAGTATGGCGACCGCCGCCGGTGAAGAAGCTTTCGCCGGGGTTGGCGCTGTACTTGCGCTCCAGCGAGGCCGCCAGCATGGAAGACAGCGCGCGGTCGTCGCTTTGCCGCAAATAATCTATCGCCCAGCGCCGCAGCGTCGGCTCGTGCTCGGTCGGCTTGATTTTGCCCAACTCTTCCCGGCTTGCGCCCGCGTATTGCCGGTGCAGGTCCGCGATGACTTCCAGATAGCTGACCAGCGTGCGCAGCTTGGCGGTGGAACCCAGGTCCAGTTTGGTGCCTTCGTTGATGTCGAAAGGCTGGTCGAAATTGTCCGCCTGCACTCTCACCTGATTGCCGGTGGGCGTGCGCTCGATCAAGGTGAAGCTGTAGGTGACGCCGCCCGGCTCGCCTTGCTGCAGCAGAAACTTGTCGCCCAGGCCGACCGACTTGGCATAGTCAGGATCGCGCAGCTTCAGCAACTGATCCGTCACCGCTTGCTGCAGTTGCGAATCCAGCGTGCTGTTCACCGTCAGATCCAGATGGTCCAGGTCATACATGCGCGGCATGCCCAGCATGGCGGACAACTTGACCCGCACCGCATTGGCGCCTTTGCGCTCCACCTGGGAAGGCGCGGCGAGAGTGACTCTCTCCCGCTGCTGTCGCAACGACACGCGCAAGGCCGCGTCGCGCAATTCCGGCGTGATCATCTTGTCACGCGCCATCAGCCGCAGATAGGAATCCGTCAACTCCTCCAGCACTTTCATGTCGCCATTGAGGAAGAACGATGGACTGCGCTGGGAAATCATCAGACTCAACGCCTCCTTGAACACCGTGGCCTGCTCGGCGACCGAGTGCGGGGCATTGCTGGCCAGCGTGCTGTTGACCTCGTCGAACGGCCTGCCATACCAGGCCCACATGCCGTCGCCCATGCCGGAGATTTCCCCGAAGCCGGCGCGCGCCGCCAGCGGCACCGTATTCAGATACGCCAGCACCAATTGCCGCCGCGAGGCGCTGGTGTCCGCGCCCTGCAGATAGGCGCGGGCCGAGGCCGACAGCATTTGCCGCAGTTTTTCCTTGGGCGAGCCGGTGCGTCCCTCGGGCGAATGGCGGTATTTTTCGATCTGGGTGGCCAGCGTGCTGGCGCCCGCCGAGTGGTAACCGGGCCGGAACAGGTGCAGCGACTCGTCGGCCAGCGCCTTGCCGAAGCGGGACCACTCCACTGCCGGATTCTGCTGCGGATTGTCGTCGTCCAGCAGAGTGTGGTTCTCGATGTACAGCAAGCCGGTGACCAGCAGCCGCGGCAGGGCGTCGAAGCTGGGGTAGACCCGCTGCGGATAGGCCGAGCGGTAGATGGGCCGGCCATAGCCGTCGTACAACAGCAGGCCGGCCTGGTCCTTCTCGCGGTAGGGCGGAAAAATGCCCAGCTTGAACCATGGGGCCGTGACGCCGCCTTCGCTCAGCTGGACCAGCCGGGGCGATTGCCGCGCCTGGGCCGAGATGTCGAAGCCGCGCGCCTGCAGCCGCTCCAGAAACGAGGGCATGCCGGCATAGCCCAGCCTCGCATCGTATGGCCCGCCGCCGGCAGGGAACCGCAGGTCTCGGCTCTTTCCTGGCTCCACCCGATAGGACGCGCCGCTGACCGCGTGGCTGAAAAACCACGCCTGCAGCCGCGAGGTGCGCGCCTCGTTCAGGAATAACGACACCGCCAGCCCTAGCAGCGCAAGAAACAGAGCTGCCAATATCCACCATGTCGTCGTTGAAGAAGACCTGCTTTTGCCCAATCCGAGTTTGGCTTCCGGAGTGTCTATCATGTCGCGCCGGCCCCAAGGGCCGCCCCCTCGCATGAACTGGAGAAAACTGCTGGCCAGACCGAACGTCGCCGTTCCGCCCCGCTTCCCGGGGCTTTATCTCAATATCGGATAGCGGATGGGATTTAGTAAAGGCGGGAAAAGCTTGTTAAGCAAACTCCCGCCGAACGGCGGCCTCGGACCGAGCAGCGGCGCGGACCGCTCGCTCAGTTTCCTCCCCGCCAGCGCAGGCTGCCGCGCGCCAGAACGCGTCCCAGCCACTGAATCAGCAAGGAAGCCGCGATGCAAGTCAGCGTGATCAAGGCGCACATGGCCGCCGCCGCCGCAGTGTCGCCGGCATCGTCCATCGTGACGATGGCCACGGCCGCCAGCCCCTTGCCCGGACTAATGATGAAAATCAGCGCGGACAGGGTAGTCATGGCCGACACGAACAGGAAGCGCGCCGCATCGAGCAGCGCCGGCAGGCTGATAGGCAGCGTCACCCGGTGCAGCGTGACCCAGAACGGCACTTTCATGGATGCGGCCACCGCCTCGAACTCGCGGTCCAGCTGGTTCAGCGAAGCGGCTATGGTCAGATGCGCCGTGGTGTAGAAATGGGCCACCGTGCACGCCACCATCAGCGCCATGCTCCCGTACAGCGCGTTCAAGGGGTTGTCCGGGTGGTTGAAGAAAAACACATAGCCCAGACCCAGCACCAGCCCCGGCACCGCCATCGGCAGCATGGCCAGGAAGCGCAGCAGGCCGCGCCCCAGCGGCGCCGCCGTCAGCTTTTCGCAAGCATAGGCCCCGAAGAACACCAGCGCGCCGCCGACCAGCGCGGTGGCCGCCGCCAGTTGCAGGCTGTTGAAATACGAATCCCAGCCACCGCCGTCCACATTGTCAAAGCGGTAATGCGCCAGCGTGAACGACAAATCATAGGGCCAATATCGGATGAAGGACGCGGCCACGCCCATGCCCAGCATGGCCAGCAGCGGCAAGGAGAGCAAGGCCAAGATGCCCGTTGCCGCCGCGTCGCGCCGCCAGTCCGGCGCCGGCGCGTACCATACCGATCGGGCATTCAGCGCCGCCTGCTGCCGGCGGGCCATGGCTCGCTCGATGAAGAAGGACAGCACGGCCGGCAACAGCAGCAGCAAGCCCACCACCGCGCCGCGCGGAAAGTTCTGTTGGCCGACGACCTGCTTGTACGCCTCCACCGCCAGCACATTGCAATCGCCCCCCACCACCTTGGGCACGCCGAAATCCGTGACCACCAGGGTAAACACCACGAGCGCCGACGACGCCAGGCCATAGCGCGCGCCCGGCAACGTGATGGTCAGAAACTGGCGCCAGGCGCCAGCGCCCAAGGCGCGCGCCGCCTCGAACAGCCGCGCGTCGGCCGAGGCCAGCGCCGTGGACAGAATCATCACCGCGTAAGGAAAGGCGTAGAAGGCCTCGCCCAGCACGATGCCCCAGAAGCCGTATACGCTGCCGCCATGCAGCCAGCCCTTCAGCAGGCCCTGATGGCCGAATAGATAAACCAGTGAAATCGCCGGCATCAGCGACGGCGCCAGCAACGGCGACAAGGCGATCTGACGAAACAGGCCGCGCCCCCAGGCCCGGCTGCGGCACAGCGCCCAGGCAAAGGCGAAGGCCAGCGGCGTCACCAGCGCCGATACCGCCAGCCCCAGGCGCAGGCTGTTGCCGGCCGCGCGCATCAGGCCGGGGGAATTCCACACATCGACGAAGTTGGCCAAGCCCGCGAAATCGCCATCCTGATCCAGCGCAGCCCTGCCCAAGATGAACAACAGAGGCAGCCCCAAACCCAAAAGCAGCAGGATAAGCAGCCCCCACACCAGGACGGTGGCGGCCCATTTTTCGACCTCCAGGCGGCCCCCCGCGAGCGGCGGGAAGATTTTTTGCGCCCGACTCAACATGCGGCCTCCCGCGGGTAGGCGCGCAGCCGCGCGGCGGGCAGCTCCACCGGCACCACTTCGCCAGGCAACAGCGGCTGGCGGTTCAGCATGGACGGGCAGACCTCGGCGCGCAGCGTGACGCCCGGCATGCCCTCCGGCAGCAGCCTAAGACGGGTCATCGCGCCGCCGAAGCTGGCGTCCTGCACATGCGCCAGCACGGTATTCGGCCCGGGCTCCCAGCGCGGCTTCACGATGATGTCTTCCGGCCGCAAAAACAGCGTCAGCGCTTCGCTCTCGGGCAAATCCCGCTCCAGGCTCAGCCGGCATCCCCCGACCACCGCTTCGCGCGCGCCGCGGCGCTCCGCCGGCAGCCAGTTGGCCTCGCCGACGAATTCGGCCACAAAGCGGCTGGCCGGCTGGCGATAAATCTCGGCCGGCGTGCCGATCTGCTCGATGCGGCCGGCGTTCATCACCACCACGCGGTCGGCGAGGGCCAACGCCTCCTCCTGGTCATGCGTCACCATCAGCGTGGTGACGCCCAGCCGCTGCTGCAGGCCCTTCAGCTCCTCGCGCAGCCTGTCGCGCACCCGCGCATCCAGCGCCGACAGCGGCTCGTCCAACAGCAGCAAGCCGGGCGAGGTGGCCAGCGCGCGCGCCAACGCCACCCGCTGCTGCTGGCCGCCGGACAGCTGGGATGGGTATTTGGCTTCGGCGCCGGGCAGGCCGACGATGTCCAGCAGCTCGCGCACGCGGCGGGCGTGGCCCGCCTTGTCGCGGCGCGGCTTCAGGCCGTAGGCGATGTTGTCGGCCACGCTGAGATTGGGGAATAGCGCATAGCTCTGGAATACGATGCCGTAGTCGCGCTTGGCGGGCGACTCGCGCGTGATGTCGCGGCCCGCCAGATTGATGGAGCCGGCATCCGGCAGATCCAGCCCGGCGATCAGCCGCAGCAAGGTGGTCTTGCCGCAGCCGGATGGTCCCAGCAGGCAAACGAACTCGCCCTTGCGGATGGACAGGGAAGCCGCGTCCAGCGCGGCGAAGCCGCCAAAGCGGCGGGTCAGTCCTTGGGCGGATAAATGCTCGGCAAAGCCGGACAGGCTGTCGACCGGTTTCATCGGCTACTCCAGTGGCCAGATTAAAACACATGAAACAAAGCCGTCCCCGGCGCGGCGGGACGGCGCGAAACCAGCCGCTTACTCCTTGGGCGCGGCCTTGCTTTCATAGCGGCGCGACCATTCCTTCAGGATGGCGTCGCGGTTCTTGGCCGCCCAGCCGAAGTTGTTCTTGGAGAGGCGTTGCGCGTAGTCCACCGGGATGAAGGGGTTCTGCTTGGCCACGCCCGGCATGGCCAGCACGGCGTAGTTCTGCTCATAGCGTTTCATCGCATCCAGGCTGACCGAGAAATCCGCCAGTTTCTTCGCCGCATCCAGGTTCTTAGTGCCCTTGATAATCGCGGTGGCTTCCAGATCCCAGCCCAGACCTTCCTTCGGATAGATCAGGTCGATGGGCGCGCCCTTCTCTTTCAGCTGCGCGCCGCGGTATTCAAACGAAATGCCTATCGGATACTCGCCGGCGGCGGCCATCTTGCACGGTTTGGAGCCGGAGTGGACGTACTGGGCGATATTGCCGTGCAGCTTGTCCATATACGCCCAGCCCTGCTTGTCGCCCATCATCTGCAGCCAGGCGGAAACATCGAGGTAGCCGGTGCCGGACGAAGCCGGATGCGGCATCACGATCTGGTCCTTGTAGATCGGCTTGGCCAGGTCCGCCCAGCTTTCCGGCTTGGGCAGATGTTTCTTGGCGGCCTCCACCGTGTTGAAGCAGATGGCGGCGGCCCATACATCCATGCCGGTCCACTTGGGCGGCTTGGCTTTGTCCACGAATTGCGGGCTCAGCTTCTCCACGCCTTTGGGCGAATAGGCCTGCAGCATGCCTTGCTGGTCCAGAATCATCAGGCTGGTGGCGGCCAGGCCCCATATCGCATCGGCCTGCGGATGGTTCTTTTCCGACAACAGCTTGGCGGTGATCACGCCGGTGGAATCGCGCACCCAGCGGATTTCGATGTCCGGATTCGCCTTTTCGAACGCCTCCTGATAATCCTTGACCTGATCCGCCTCCAGCGCGGTGTACACCGTCAGCACCGACTTGGCCTGGACCAAGGACGAAAACAGGCCGGCCAGGACCACGCAGCTTGCGACAGCCAGTTGCTTCTTCATCGACAACTCTCCTTTGTTTAGACGTATAGACAAATTCATCTATAGCTTGCCCCATGGAAATCCCTGCGGCCCACTATGCCGCGCAGCGATGACGGGCCGGTGAATACAAAGTGAAGCTTGCCTTGCCCGACTAGACCAATTTCTCGGCAGCCGCCTGACCGGATAAGCGGCATGCGGCCAGCGCGCGCGAAAATCAATCCAAGCGGGTTCTACGCAGTTTTATCTATATTGACACTCTGGACTGCACCGTGAAGATCGCCCAGCAAAAGAGAGCCGCCGCCATGCCAGCCCACCGTCCGCCACACCCAAACTACCCTGCCATTCTGCTGGCCGGGCTGCTGTTCTCGCTCGGCTCAAGTGCGGTAGCGGCGGACTTGCCGGTCGTCCATGTCGGCATCGTGCCGCAGCAATCCGCCGTGAGCCTGGCGCGGGACTGGGGGCCGCTGCTGCAATACCTGGGCAAGCAATGCTCGCTGGACATGCAGTTTGAAACCGCGCCGGACATCCCCTCCTTCGAACGCCGCGTGGCCAAGGGCAGCTACGATCTGGTGTATTTCAACCCGCTGCACTATGTCGAATTCCACGAATCCGCGGGCTACCAGGCCCTGGCGAGAGAAAGGGACCGCAAATTGATAGGCCTGATCGTGGTTCGCAAGGACAGTCCGATCCAGAACGTGCGCCAACTCGAGGGCAAAACGCTGGCCTTGCCCGCGCCGGAAGCCTTCGCCGCCAGCGTGCTGCCGCAAGCCGAACTGGCCGCGCAAGGCATACGCGTCGATATCCGCTACGTCGGCTCTCACGACTCCGTCTATCTCGCCGTTCGCCAGAAATTGTTCCCGGCCGGCGGCGGCATCAACCGCACCTGGCAGCAGCAGCCCGACGCCGTCCGCCAGGATTTGCGCATCCTGTGGCAGACGCCGCCGCACACGCCGCACGCTTTCGCCACTCGCCCCGGCATGCCGCCCGCCCTGCGCCGCTGCCTGCAGCAGGCGCTGGGCAGCCTGTCGGACAAGCCAGAAGGATTGGCCCTGCTCCAACGCGTGCAGCTGCAAGCGCTGACCGCAGCCCAGGACAGCGACTGGGACGACATCCGCCGCCTGGGCATCCATTACCGCGCGCCTGGGGAGCAATAGCCGATGTCCTTCCGGCTCAAGACCATACTGGGCATCGCGCTGATCGAAATGATCATGCTCGGCATCCTGCTGCACTTCGGCCTGTCCATGCTGCGCGACACCAGCGAGCGAGAGATGCTGAAGCGGCGGCAGATCATCGCCGAGCAGTTCGCCGAAGCCAATCAAAATGCGGTGCTCAGCACCGATCTGGCCACCTTGCAAAGCGCGGTGGAGCAGATGGTCAAATCGCCCAGCATCATTTTCGCCCGCGTCTACGACGGCCGCGGCCGCATCCTGGCGGAGGCCGGCGATCCGATGGCCCTGGCGACCCAAGCGCGAAGCAGCACGGACCTGGAGCAGATTCCGCCAGATCAGCCGCTGACGATCACCCGAGACATTATGGTCGGCGGCTCCAGCTACGGCCGAGTCGAACTGGGCACCTCGGTCGCCGCGCACCAGCAACTGATGCAGAGGGCGAGAAAAAGCGGCCTGCTGCTCGCGCTGGCCGAGCTGGCCCTGTCGGCCCTGTTCTCGCTGCTGCTCGGCCTGTACCTGACTCGCCAGCTGAACGCCTTGCAAGGCGCCGCCGGCAGGATGTCGGCCGGCGAGCTCGGCTGCCAGATTCCCGTGCGCGGCAATGACGAACTAGCCCGCACCGCGCGCATGTTCAACCACATGTCGCAACAGCTCGCGCGCAATCATGGGCAGCTAGAAGAGGCGTTGCGCCAAGCGGAGCATGCCGGCGCGGAACTGCGGCAGCAGGAAAAGGTGCTGGACGCCATCAACTACTTGCAAAGCCTGTTCATCGGCAAGGCGCATCCAGACACCATGTTCTGCTATGCCCGCGACATCCTGCTGCTGTGGTTCAACGCCGAGCACGGCTTCCTGTGCGAAGTCCGCCATCCGGCCGGCAAACCGCAGTTCCGCCCGCTTACCCCCGCCTTGAACCCGCCGCCGCAAATGGAGCAGGACCGGCTGCTGCAGACCTGCCTCTATCATCAAAGCGAACAGCTGCTGGACCTGCAACAGAGCGCGGCCGGCGCCTTCCGCGACGATAGCCACTTTCTGAGCATTCCCATCATGCTGGCCGCCCGCGTGATAGGCGTATTCACGCTGTTCCTGCCGCAAGCTATCGAGCCGGAGCGCGGCGACGACATCCCGCGGCCGCTGATGAACACGCTGGCTCAGCTGATACTGGCGAGCCAGGACCAGCGCATGCTGGAGCAAACGCAGTTGCAGCTGTCGCGGCAGCAAATGCTGCTGTCCGCCGTCATAGAGTCATCGGTGGACGGCATCGCCGCCTTGGACGCCAATGGCGTGATCGCCAGCGCCAACGGCGTGGCGGAGCGTCTTTTCCGACTGCCGCGCGGCAGCCTGGTCGGCGCCTCGCTGCTGGAATTGGTCGCGCCGGAGGGGCGCGGCAAGCTGCAAACCATGCTGAGCGGCGCCGACGTCGAACTGGGCAGTCTGCTGCAGTTGACCGCCCTGCGCGCAGACGGCGAACCGTTTCCGATAGAACTGGCCCTGACCCGCATGCCGGAGCAGGCCGACGCCTGCTTCAACCTGACGCTGCGCGACATCTCCTCCCGCCTGGCCGCGGAGCGCGAACTGCTGCGCGCCAAGCAGCAGGCCGACGCCGCCAACCAGGCCAAGAGCGCCTTCCTCGCCACTATCAGCCACGAGATACGCACCCCGATGAACGGCGTGCTGGGCATGCTGGAACTGCTGCAGATGAGCCCGTTGGACACCGAGCAGCAGGACACGCTGGGCACGGCGCGGGACTCCGCGAGCACGCTGCTGCGCCTGATAGACGACATCCTGGACTTCTCCCAGATCGAGGCCAACAGGCTGGAGCTGGTCAAGACGCCCACCTCGATCTGGCAGCTGCTGCAACGCGTGCTCAGCCTGTACGCCCAGTCGGCGGAGCAAAAAGATTTACGTTTCGATCTGGACATCGACCCCCTGCTCGCCCCCATGCTGCTGCTGGACCCGCTGCGCCTGCGGCAGATCCTGCAGAACTTCCTCAGCAACGCGGTCAAGTTCACCGCGGCCGGCAGCATCGCGCTGCGCGTGGCGGTGACGGACGAGGCGCCGGGCTGGCAGGCGCTGTCCTTCGAAGTCGTCGATACCGGCATAGGCATCGCGCCGGACAAGCTGGAATCGCTGTTTCAGCCCTTCAGCCAGGGCGAGTCCGACAGCGCGCGCCGCTACGGCGGGACGGGGCTGGGCCTGGCGCTGTGCCGCCGCCTGGCCCAGCTGATGGGCGGAGAAGTCAGCCTGAGCAGCGAGCCAGGCAGCGGCACCGTGGCCTCGCTGCGGCTGACCGTGGATGTGGTGAGCGCAGCCGCGCCGGCCGAATCGCGCCAGCCGCGGGAACCACAGCCAGGCAAGCGCATTCTGCTGGCGGAAGACAATCCCACCAATCTGAAGCTGGCCGCCAAGCAGCTGCAAAAACTCGGCTACCAGCCCGATACTGCGGAAGACGGCGAGCAGGCTTTCGACAAATGGCGGCGTGACCATTACCACCTGGTGCTGACCGACTGCCTGATGCCTAATGTCAGCGGCTATGAGTTGGCGCGGCTGATCCGCAGCTTCGAGGCCGAGCATCCTGCCCGCCCCCGCGCCGTCATCATCGCCTGTACCGCCGGGGCCACCCCGGAAGAATTGCAAAAGACTCGCGACGCCGGCATGGACGGCTACCTGGTCAAGCCGCTGGCGCTGGATACGCTGGCCGACATGCTGGAAAAATGGCTGTACGGCGAAGCCGCCGCCAGCGCGCAACGCGCGGCGGCGCCGGACGCCTCCGACGAAAAAGGCCCGCTGGATCTGTTCGCCCTGCGCCAGCTTGGGGAAGGCAATCGCAAGGCGGAAAACCGGCTGGTCGGCGAATGCCTGAGGCAGACACGGCGCGGCATGGCCCGCATCCGAGACGCCATCGTCCGCGAAAGTCCAGCAAAAATCGCAGCGGCGGCCCGCGACATCGCCATGTCGGCCTCCCAGATAGGCGCGCGCGGCATCGTCACCGCTGCGCAGCGCATGGAGCAAGCGGCCGAGGCCGGAGATATAGACGCCGCGCCCCGGCTCATGTTGCAGCTGGAGCAGGCCTGCCAGGAGGTGGAGCGCTGGCTGGCCCGGCGCGACGCGCCCAGCGAGATGAATTTTGAGTGAAACTGCCATGAACCCGCCATTTCCCGATCGCGAGGCGCCATGAAGCTGCGCCGCCTGCGCGACAGCATAGCCACCCGGCTGCTGATCCTTGCCCTGGCCATCGTCACGGTCGGAGCGGTGACCCGCTACTACGCGCTGAGCAATTTCCTGCGCGAAGACCTGAGCAAGGTGGTGGAGGCGCAGCAACTGGCGCTGGCCAGCTATGTCGCCCATGACATAGACCAGAAGGTATCGCAGCGCGAAACCTTGCTGATCCGGCTGGCGCAAGACCTGCCGCTGCCGTTGCTGAGCGATCCGCCCCGGCTGCGGCAATGGCTGCGCGACCACTACGACTACCAACCCCTGTTCTCCATCGGCATTTTTGTGCTGGCACCCAACGGCCGCGCCATCGCCGACTACCCGCCACACGCCTTGCGACTCAACAATGTCTATTCCGACCGCGACTACTTCCGCGCAGCGATGGCCGGCAAGCCCTATATCGGCCGCCCCGTCATAGGCCGCACCTCGCATCAACCGGTATTGCCCATGGGCGCCCCGATTCGCGACGCCTCGGGCCGCGTGCAAGGCGTCCTAGTCGGCATCACCGCGCTAGGCGCGCCGGGCTTTCTCGACCTGCTGCAACACACCCGGATAGGCGACAATCAAGATAGTTTCCTGTTGATTTCGCCCAGAGACCGCATTTTCGTCTCGTCCTCCCAGCCGGACATGATATTGAAGCCGCTGCCGCGCCGCGGCCTCAACCCCTTGCACGACCAGGCCATGGCGGGCTGGCGCGGCGCCGGCATCACCGTCAACGCCAAGGGCGTGGAAGAGGTCAGCGGCGTCGCCTCGGTCAGCAGCGCCGGCTGGTTCGTGGTGGCGCGCATTCCTGCCAGCGACGCCTTCGCCACCGTGGAGCGCGTGAAAAACTTCTCGCTGCGCAACACCGTCGTCGCGCTGGCGGTCTTCTCCCTGCTCGCCTGCGGCGGCATGTATATCGTGCTGCGGCCGCTGTTCCAGGCCGCGCGCCACGCCGATCGCATGACCCGCGGCGACCTGCCGCTGGAGCCCTTGCCCATCAGCCGCGACGACGAGGTCGGCCACCTGATCGCCGCCTTCAATCGCCTGCTGCACAAATTGAACCGGCACCAGCTTGAGCTGGCGCGCCAGGCCCACCATGACCCGCTGACCGGACTGCCCAATCGCGCCTTGCTGACCGACCGTCTACATGTGGCGCTGGCCCAGGCGCAACGCAAGAACGGCCTGATCGCCCTGCTTTTCATGGATTTGGACGGCTTCAAAACCATCAACGACAGCCATGGCCACAAGACCGGCGACAAGGTGCTATGGCTGGTGGCGCAGCGGCTGTCCCTCATCGTGCGGCAGACCGACACGTTGGCCCGCATCGGCGGCGACGAGTTCGTCCTGCTGCTGAGCGATCTGGACGAACATGCGGACGAAGTCGCCCGCACCGTGGCCGCGAAATGCCTGGACGCTTTCTCCCACCCCTTCGCGGCGGACCGCGCCGACTGCCAGCTCGGCATCTCGATAGGCATAGCCATCAGCGACGGCTGCCATCATCCCGACCGGCTGTTGCAGGCCGCAGACCAGGCGATGTACCGCGTCAAGAAAACCGGCCGCAGCGGCAGCGAAACAATCAGGCTGTGAAATCGGCGCGCCGCGTCATAATGAGGGGATCATCCCGACCAACCGTTTTTCGATGCGAGAGAGCTTCATGAGGCTATTGCAGACAATCAAAGTCGGCCCGCGGCTGTCCATGTCCTTCCTGGTGCTGCTGGCCTTTTTGCTGGCCATTTCCGCCGGCGTATGGAATGGCCTCGCCCGCATAGAACAGGCCGCGCGCATCATCGTCAGCGAAGACGCCAGCAAGCAGCAGGCGGCGGCCGACCTGGACCGCGACTCCCAAAACGCGGCCCTGTTGCTGCTGCAGATCGTCGCCACGCCGGACCGGACGCAGCGCGTGCCGCTTTATGCCGCCATGGACGACGCCAACCGCAAGGCCAACGACGTTCTGCAGCGGCTCAAAGCGCTGCCCTGGCGCCCGGAGCAGACCGGCGCGCTGCAAAAGCTGAGCGAGCTGCGAACCGCCTACGCCAAAGCCTTCGGCGACACCGTGGACTTGGTGGAAGCCAATGACCCGGCCGCGCTGGCCAAGCAGTACGGCGGCCAAACCCAGCCCGCGCTGCAGGCGCTGTTGGCCGCCACCGCCGAGCTGGCCGCCGCCCAGCAGAGCCATATGAACGCGGAAATGGCCGACGTACTGGCCCTGATGGCCGCGACTCGCGGTCTGCTGCTGGCCTGCTGCGCCGCCGCCGTGCTGGCCGGCCTGTTGCTGGCCTGGAGCGTCACCCGCAGCATCACCCGGCCGCTGGAGCACAGCGTGGCGGTGCTGGGCGCGATGGCGCGCGGCGACCTGCGCAGCCGGGTCCACGCCGCCGGCAAGGACGAGACGGCGCAGATGCTGCGCCGCATGGAGACGATGCAGGCCGGGCTGGCCGCCCTGGTGCGCGAATTGCGCGCCAGCGCCGACGTGGTGGCCGACACCGCGGCCTCCACCCGCGGCAGCGCGGCGGAAGTGGCCGGCGGCGTGGAGCGGCAGCAGGCGGAAATCCACCAGATCAACGGCGTGGTGGGCGCCTTCTCCGCCAAGCTGGACCGCGCCGCCGCCACCGCCGGCCAGGCGCAGCAGCAAGCCCGGAACGCGGCGCTGCTGGCCGACCGCGGCCAAAGCCTGATCGAGACCGCCTCGCGCGAGATCGGCCTGATCGCCGGCCAGATCCGCGGCAGCGCGGAATCGGTGGACGCGCTGCGCCAGCGCGCCAACTCCATGCACGACATGATAGAAGCCGTCACCGACATCGCCGAGCAAACCAATATGCTGGCGCTGAACGCGGCGATAGAAGCGGCCCGCGCCGGCGAAATGGGCCGCGGCTTCGCCGTGGTTGCCGACGAGGTGCGCAACCTGGCCGCCCGCACCGCCCAGGCCACCCGCGAAATCAATCATGTGATCAGCGCGATGGACTCGCAGACATCGGACGCGATGAGCCGCATCGAACAGGGCCAGCGCGAAATGGCGCGCGGCGTCGCCCTGATCGGCGAGATAGTGGAACCGCTGACCGAATTGAAGCGCGGCGCCACCGCCACCGTAGGCGAACTGGACCGGCTGACTGCGGACATCGCGGAACAAGTGCTGGAGAGCCAGGCCATCGCAGGCAGCGTGTCGGCCATCGCCCGCTCCGCAGACGAAAGCCTCAAGGCCAGCCAGGATGCCCGGCACAGCAGCGGCCGGCTGCAGGAAGTGAGCGCCGCGCTGCAGGAGCAAATGCGGCGCTTCGCGGTGGACGGCTGATCAACGGCGCATCAGCAGCGCCAGCAGCCTCTCCCCGGCCTCAGCCAGCTCGCCGTCGTTCCACAGCACCTCGCTGCCTAGAGGCGGCGCGTAGCCGCCGGCCTCGCTCAGGCGGCGGGCTATCTCGTCCGCGCTCTCTCGGCCGCGGCCGGCCAGCCGCGCGGCCAGCGTCTCGGGACTGGCGGTGATCCACAGCGCGCGCAGCGTGGGAAAATGCTGCGCAGCCAGCGCCAGGCTGGAGCGCGAGCCATTGACCACCACGTCCAACCCCTGGCCCAGCCACAAGTCCACCTCAACGCCCAGGCCATAGGCCAGGCCGTGCCGCCGCCAGCTCAAGGCGAAACAGCCGCTCGCCGCGCGCGCGTCGAACTCTTCCGCGCTCAACGCCACATGGTTTTCGCCGCCGGCGCCGGCCGGCCGCGTAATATAGCGGTGGGCGAACATGACGCCGGCGTCCGCCGACAGCCTGTCGCGCGCATAGGCCAGCAGGCTGTCCTTGCCCGCGCCGGACGGGCCTATCACATACCAAAGCGTGCCGGGCTTATCCGCCATAGCGCTTCACCTCGCCGTCAAAACCGCAGTAGGCCAGATAGCGGAATGGGCCGCCCTGTTCGCGCTCAACAAACAAGGCGATGCCAGCCACTTCCAGCCCATCCAGCAAGCCTGCGAAGCGGCGGCGAGCGGCTTTTTCCAGCGCGTCGGCCGCTTGCGAACCGCGCGCCAAACTATCAGAGAGCGTCATATGAAAGCGGAACTGTTCGAACACATAAGGGTAACCCCAGCGCCGATACAGCGTCTGCTGCCGCGCATCCAGCCCGGCCCTGGGTTTCAGCGGCGCGGCGCGGTCCGCCAGCGGCTCGAAGCCCGCCACGCAGGCGGCGGCCAATTCATCCAGCTCCGGCGAAACATGCTGCGGCCGCAATGCCAAGAAGTCACCCAGCCAGTCCACTTGCAACGGCAAGGCAAAGGGCTGGAAAGCTTGCGCCAACGCTGTCACCCGCCTCAATAAGCTGTCTTGATCGACATCCCGCCGCAAGGCAAACGGCGCTTTCAAGGTGGCGTGCCAGCCGTAGCGCGCGGCTTCGCGGGTGAGCCCGGCCTGCGTTTCCGCGTCCATGCCGTCCAGCCGCGGCGGCCCCGCCGCTTCGCCGCTGGCGGCATCCCAACCCAGCCATTCGCAGCCGGCGCGCCACAATTCGCTGTCCGGCCTGGGCGCATAGTAAACCGCGTAGCGCGTCATTCCTGCTCCATCACCAATTGCACCAGGTCGCCGTTGAAGCAGGTGACGCCGTACTGCACCGGCGCGCCGGCCGCATCGACGTTCAGCGATTTCACATGCAGCACCGGCCGGTTCTTGGGAATGCCCAGATAATCGACTGTTTCCGTGTCCGGCAAACGGGCGGTAACCCGGGTGAAACGGCGGGTGTAGTCCGCCACCCCACACTCGGCCAGCGCCCGCGTCACCGAGCGGTGCCGCAGATAGGCTTCCGGCAAGCCTGGGAACCGGGAAGCGGGAAAGAACATGGTCGCGTAATCCACCACCCGTCCCTCTACCTTGCTCAGGGTCTTGATGCGGTACAGCGTGTCGCCCGCGGCCACCTGCAGCAGCTCCGCCAGCTCGGCGTTGGCCGGCACCGTGTCGCTGTTCAGGATATCGATGTCCGAGCTGAGATTCTGCCGCGCCATGTTCTGCGAGAAGCGCGTGCGCTTGCTGATCGCGTAGTCGATCGCGTTGTCCTGCACGAAAGTGCCGCGCCCCTGCTCCACCCGCAGCAGGCCGCGCTCCACCAGCGTGGCCGCCGCGCGGCGTATGGTGTGGCGGTTGACGCCGAAACGGTCCGCCAGCTGCAGCTCGGTGGGCAGCTGCTGGCCCGCCTGCAAGGCGCCGCCGGCGATGTCGGCCGCCAATGCCTCCTCTATCTGCCGCCACACGGCGACGCCGGAACCTCTCTCTATCATCACCTTCCTCCGTTCGGCTTTCGTCTGCGCACGCCTTGAAAACGTCACAAAAACTTCATCGCCGCGTGCTGTTTGTCCTTCGATGCCCGCCATTATCATGCATACGTCTATACGTTTATATGAATCTTTCTTGAACCATGAGGCACATGATGGACACCTCCACCCGACAGCGCTGGCTCTCAGCCCTGGCCAACAGCCCCATCGAACGGTTGCTGGCCCTGCTGCCGCCGGCTCTGCCCGCCGCCCCGCGCTGGCTGCGCCGCGCCGAAACCGGCCTGATGATGCTGCAAGGCCGTAGCGGCGGCAGCGGCGCCCGTTTCAATCTGGGCGAAATCAGCGTCAGCCGCGCCAGCTGCCAGATAGGCGATCACGTCGGCCACGGCTGGGTGCGCGGCGGCGATGGCTGCCATGCCGAGCTGATCGCCCAGGCCGACGCGCTGCTGCAAGACCCGGCCCGCCATGGCCAACTGATGGAAACCTGGATAGCGCCGCTGGAGAACGAACTGGCCAAGCGCCGCGCCGACCGTTCTCGCGAAGCCGCCGCCAGCAAAGTCGAATTCTTCACCATGGTGCGGGGGGAATGACCATGCATAGCGCTTTTGCCCATCCGGTGGATGATGCCCAGCAAACCTTCCGCGCCGTATTGAGCGCGATGGCCGAGCCGCTGTTGCCGCGCGCGCTGCCGGTATTGCCGCCGGCCCTGCCCGGCCTCAAAGCTTCCGCCGCCGCCCTGCTCTACACCTTGGCCGACCAGGATGCGCGCGTCTGGCTGCCGGCGCTGCCGGACGACACCATCGCCAGCCTGCGCTTCTACACCGGCATGCGCGTGGCCGAGCTGCCGGAAGAAGCCGACTTTATCGTCATCACCACCGGCATGCCGCTGCCGGATTTGATGAGTTTGAAAGCCGGCAGCGCCGAATACCCGGACCGCTCGGCCACGTTGTTGATCGAAGTGGATGGTTTCGGCGCGGACCAGGTGGAAGGCAGCGGCCCCGGTTTCGCCGCGCCGCGCCGCTTCGGCGCCGCCGGCCTGCCCAAAGACTTCTGGCGCGAATGGCAGCGCAATCACGCCCGCTTTCCGCTGGGCGTGGACGCCATGCTGATTGCCGACACCCACATCGCCGGCCTGCCACGCAGCGCCCGCATCCGCGAGGGCTGACACGATGTACGTAGCCGTGAAAGGCGGGGAAACCGCCATCGCCCGCTCCTGGGACTTGCTGGCCGCCGCGCGCCGCGGCGACGAGGCCGTCCCGGAGCTGACCATCGATCAAATCCGCCAGCAGTTGCGTCTGGCCGTGGCCCGTGTGATGCAGGAAGGCTCGCTGTACGACGAAGAGCTGGCCGCGCTGGCGCTGAAACAAGCCAGCGGCGACAGCATGGAGGCCGTGTTCCTGCTGCGCGCCTTTCGCACCACGCTGCCGCGCTTCGGCCAGAGCTTGCCGCTGGACACCGCCGCGATGCGGGTGCGCCGCCGCGTGTCCGGCACCTTCAAGGATGTGCCGGGCGGCCAAATTCTCGGCCCCACCGCCGATTACACCCAGCGCCTGCTGGACTTCGGCCTGACTCAAGCCGCGCCCAAAGTCGAACCGGAACAGGCCGCCGCGCCGCTGCCGGACGCGTTGCCCGGCGTGCTTCAGTTGCTGGACCGTGAAGGCTTGATCGAAGCCGACCTGCCGCCCGAGGGCGACCCGGAGCCGGTGGACCTGACCCGCGAGCCGCTGATGTTCCCGGCCGGCCGGCCGGCGCGGCTGCAGAACCTGGCGCGCGGCGACGAAGGCTGGCTGCTGGGCCTCGCCTACTCCACCCAGCGCGGCTACGCCGAAAGCCACCCGTTCGCAGGGGAAATCCGCATGGGCGAAGTCAGCGTGATGGTCTGCCCGGAGGAGCTGGGCTTCGAGATCGACATCGGGGAAATCACGCTGACCGAATGCCAGATGATCAACCAGTTCGCCGGCAGCAAGACCGCGCCGCCGCAATTCACCCGCGGCTACGGCCTGAGCTTCGGCGAGGCCGAGCGCAAAGCGATGGCGATGGCGCTGGTGGACCGTAGCCTGCGCGCCGAGGAGTTGGGCGAAGCCGCCCACGCGCCGGCGCAGCAAGCGGAATTCGTGCTGTATCACAGCGACAATGTCGAAGCCTCCGGCTTCGTCCAGCACCTCAAGCTGCCGCATTACGTGGACTTCCAGGCCGAGCTGGCGCTGATCCGCCAGTTGCGCGCCGCCGCCGATCAGGAGCCCCGCCATGACTGACGACCGCTACAACTTCGGCTTCCTCGATGAAAACACCAAGCGCATGCTGCGCCGCGGCCTGCTCAAAGCCGTGGCGATCCCCGGCTACCAGGTGCCGTTCGGCAGCCGCGAAATGCCGCTGCCTTACGGCTGGGGCACCGGCGGCATCCAAGTGATGGCCAGCGTGATCGGCCGCGACGACGTGCTCAAGGTCATCGACCAGGGCGCCGACGACACCACCAACGCCGTCAACATCCGCCGCTTCTTCGGCCGCGTGGCCGGCGTGGCCAC
>NZ_PQWB01000088.1:24809-62041 GCF_002924365.1 Chromobacterium alticapitis
GCGCACGCTGGAGCCCAGCGAGGTGGAAACCCGCAAGCTGCACGCGCATCAGGAATACGGGCTGATGCACGTCAAGCTGTACGAGGACATCGCCCGTTTCGGCCATATCGCCACCAGCTACGACTACCCGGTGATGGTCAACGACCGTTACCTGGCCTCGCCGTCGCCGATTCCGAAGTTCGACAACCCCAAGCTGGACATGAGCCCGGCGCTGCTGCTGTTCGGCGCCGGCCGCGAAAAGCGCCTGTACGCGATTCCGCCCTACACCAAGGTGGAAAGCCTGGCCTTCGACGATCATCCGTTTACGGCCCAAACCTGGGAGCAAGGCTGCGCGTTGTGCGGCTCGCGCACGAGCTATCTGGACGAAATCGTCACCGACGACGCCGGCAGCCGGATGTTCGTCTGCTCGGATACCGACTACTGCCAGCGGGAGAAACAAGCATGATGGCGCCCATCCTTACCGTGAGCGGGCTGAGCAAGGACTACGGCAACGGCCAGGGCTGCTTCGACGTCAATTTCGAGCTATACCCGGGCGAGGTGCTGTGCATCGTCGGCGAATCCGGCTCCGGCAAATCCACGCTGTTGTCCACCCTGGCCGGCCGCCTGGTTGCGGACGCCGGCAGCGTGCGCTTCACCGACCGCGATGGCGCCCAACACGAGCTGACCTGCCTGCCCGAAGCCGAGCGCCGCCGCCTGGCGCGCAGCGAATGGGGCTTCGTCACCCAGCATGCCCGCGACGGCCTGCGCATGGGCGTCTCCGCCGGCGCCAACGTCAGCGAGCGGCTGATGGCGCTGGGCCAGCGCCACTATGGCCGCTTGCGCCAGACCGCCGGCGACTGGCTGGAAAAGGTCGAAATAGACCGCGCGCGTCTCGACGACAAGCCATCCGCCTTCTCCGGCGGCATGCAGCAGCGGCTGCAGATCGCCCGCAATCTCGTCACGCAGCCGCGGCTGGTGTTCATGGACGAGCCCACCGGCGGCCTGGACGTGTCGGTGCAGGCGCGCTTCCTCGACCTGACCCGCCGCCTGGTGCGCGACGCCGGCATCGCCGTCATCATGGTGACGCACGATCTGGGCGTGGCGCGGCTGCTGGCGCAGCGCACGCTGGTGATGCAGAAGGGCCGCGTGGTCGAAGCCGGCCTGACCGACCAGATCCTCGACGACCCGCAACACCCGTACAGCCAGCTCCTGGTGTCCTCCATCCTGCAGGCCTGAAATCATGAATCTATTGATAGACGCGCAAAATCTGAGCAAGACCTTCACCCTGCACCAGCAGGGCGGGCTGAGGCTGCCAGTACTGACCGATGTTTCGCTGCAGGCGGCCGCCGGCGAATGCGTGGCGCTGGCCGGCCCGTCCGGCGCCGGCAAAAGCACGCTGTTGAAGGCCCTGTACGCCAACTATCTGGTGGAAAGCGGCCGCATCGGCGTGTTCCACCAAGGCGCATGGGTGGACATGGCCCGCGCGCTGCCGCATGAGATCGCCGCCGTGCGCCGACACACGCTGGGCTATGTCAGCCAGTTCCTGCGGGTGATCCCGCGGGTGTCGGCGCTGGACATCGTCGCCGAGCCGCTGCGCGAATGGGGCTCGACCGACGCCGAAGCCCGGCTGGCGGCCGGCGAATGGCTGGCGCGGCTGAACATCGCCGAGCGGCTGTGGCGCCTGCCACCGGCCACCTTCTCCGGCGGCGAGCAGCAACGCGTCAACATCGCGCGCGGCATGATCGCGCCGCGGCCGATATTGCTGCTGGACGAGCCCACCGCCTCGCTGGACGCAGCCAACCGCGACGTGGTCGTACAATTGATGCGCGAGGCGCTGGCCCGCGGCGCGGCGCTGATCGGCATTTTCCACGACGCCCCCACCCGCGACGCCATCGCCAGCCGCGTATTCCAGGTCCCGCTGGCGCAACACACGGAAATCGCAGCATGAAACAGATTCTGAACCACGCCCGCATCGTGCTGGCCGACCGCGTCATCGACAACGGCGCGCTGGAAATTGAAGACGGCCTGATCGCCGCCATCCACGAACAGCCGCTGACCGAAGGCGAAGACCTTGCCGGCGCGCTGCTGCTGCCCGGCCTGGTGGAAATCCACACCGACAATCTGGAAAAACACCTGATGCCGCGCAACGGCGTGCTGTGGCCTACCCTGCCAGCCGTCATCACTCACGACGCCCAATGCGTGGCCGCCGGCATCACTACGGTGCTGGACGCGTTGTCGGTGGGCGATCTGGAAGGCGAAAGCGTGCGGCTGGACACGCTGCACAGCGCCTTCGCCGCCATCAACCAGGGCATGGACGAAGGCGCGCTGCGGGCGGAGCACTTCTTCCACCTGCGCTGCGAGTTGGCCTTCCCGCAACTGCTGGACGAATTGACGCCGCTGATCGCCCACCCGGCGGTGAAGCTGGTATCGGTGATGGATCATACGCCGGGCCAGCGCCAGTACCGCGATCTGGAGCAATACAAAAAATACTACGGCAAGAAAAAGGTAGGCTGGAACGAGGAGACCTTCCTCGCCGCCGTGGCGGAACGCAAGGCCAAGCAGGCGGAATTCGCTAGCCGCCACAAGCAGGCGGTGGTGGAAATGGCCCAGGCGCGCGGCATCGCGCTGGCCAGCCACGACGACACCGACGAGGCGCACATAGCGGAAGCGCTGCGCGACGGCGTAGCGATCTCGGAATTCCCCACCACGCGGGAAGCGGCGGCGGCGGCCAGGCGGCATGGCCTCGCCACCGTGATGGGCGCGCCCAATGTGGTGCGCGGCGGCTCCCACTCCGGCAACGTGGCGGCGCTGGAGCTGGCCTGCCATGACTTGCTGGACATCCTGTCGTCCGACTACGTGCCGGCCAGCCTGCTGCACGGCGCCTGGCTGCTGCACGCGCAGGCGGGCTGGAGCCTGCCGCGCGCCATCGCCGCCGTCAGCCTGAACCCGGCGCGCGCGGTGGGCCTAGCCGACCGCGGAAACATCGCCGTCGGACAGCGCGCCGACCTGGTGGCCATGACGGCGCGCGGCGATGTGCCGCTGCTGCGCAGCGTGTGGAAGCTGGGCAGAAAAGTGTTCTGACGCCGGATTGCCGTAACCGGCGCGCCGGCCAGGCTCAGACAGGCGCCTCAAGATCAGGCGGCGACGAGCTCCGCCGCCTGAACCGGCCCCTCCGCTGTTGCCGGCTCGAACTGCGGCGCCATCGCATCGAACATCGCTGGCGTCACCTCGAAGGCAAAGGTCTCGCCCTCGTGCTCATTCCCATTCAGTCGTCTATCGCCAAATGCACCGCCTGCTCGGCCTCCGTCAGCTTGCGCGCGCGGGTGGACTTGCCGGCGCCTTGCGGACCGAACACCAGATGCAATTGCGTCATCGAATCTGCCTTTCTTAAAGAACAATGCCGCCCACTGGCGGCTGGATCAGCGCTTGAACAGCGCCATGCCTTCCGACCGCCGCGCGGTCGGCTCGAAACCGAACTGGGCGTACAGATGCTTGGCCTCGCCGTCGGCGATCAGGCTGACGTAGGCGCTCAGCGGCAATTCGCGGTCTATATAGCCGCGAATCGCCGCCATGACGCGCTTGCCCAGCCCCCTGCCCTGGTGCGCCGGCAGCACGGCGATGTCCACCACCTGGTAGAAACTGCCGCCGTCGCCTATCAAACGGCCCATGCCGACGACATTCCCGTTCTGCAGCGCTTGCACCGCGAACACAGTGCCCGCCAAGCCGCGACGGGCGGCCTCTTCCGTCTTGGGGCTGAGGCCGGATTCGGCGCGCAGGCGGCGGTAGACGGCGACATCGGGCGTCGCCTCGACCAAAACATAATCGTCGCCTTCAGGGACAACAGACGATGCGGATGATGAAAACGCCAGCGGGCGCTGCATCAGCTCCTCGTCCAGCAGCCGGCCATCCAGCATGACCGCGCCGGGCAAGGCGCCGACGCGGCGAAAGCCGAAAGATTGATACAGCGCCTTGGCCGGCGCGTTGGCCGCGTGCACCGCCAGTTCCAGCGATAGCAGTCCCGGCAGCTCGGCCGCCTCATCCAGCAGGGCCTGCATCAAGCATCGCGCCACGCCCTTGCCGCGATGATCCGGCCGGGTGAACACGCCTTGCACCATCGCGCGGTGGCGTATCTTGACCCGGCCGTCCCGGCGCAACGCGGCAACGCCTATCAGCTGTCCCGCCGCAAAAGCGCCCAGCACCCGCTGGATGTCGCTGGGCTGGATCTGCCTCGCAATCTCCTCGTCGGCCAGGGACGCGATTTCCTCAGGCTCGAAATGTATCGCTTCCGGCGCGGTTTCCGCCGCCCGGATGCGGATGGCGCGATAGGCCGCGGCGTCCTCAGCCTGCAATACCCTGATTTCCATCCTTTGCTCCCGCCATTCCCGCCATGCGCGCCAGCGCCAGCATGAAAAGGGTCTTGACCATGAAATGACGGGATAATATCAGGCGCTTGCCAATTGCTCCAAGCGCGGCGCCGCGCGCTGCCGCTTCAGCCTTTCCGACAGCAACGGTCCGGAACAGTAATCCGCCCGCATCCGCTTGGCGATTTCCAGCATGTTGTCGCAAACAATCTCTTCCGCCGCCAGCGCGAACCCCTGCTCCGCCAACTGCGGCATCAGCGCCAGCAGCTGTTCGCGCACGCGCGGGTACATAAGGGCGCGGCTCATGAAGCTGGGCGCCAACGCCAAGCCATCCGGCTCCAGCCGCCACAAGCGCAGCAAATCCTGGCCGCCGGCGCCGAAATCTCCCAAGGCCAACCGGTGGCCTTGCTGGCGGTAGCGCCGCAGCAAGGACAGGCCAAGGTCCGCGGTGCGCTCGTCCAGGAACAGCAGCATCTGCGCCTGGGCGGCAGGAAACTCCAGCGCGTCCAGCAGCCGCGCGGTGAAATCGACGATGCGGTCGCTGTAGGCGTGGCAGATGCGCGGGTCCACGTCTATGCGCAACGGCAGGTGGCGGCCATTGCGGCCCAGGTGGTTCAACACATGCAGCACGCGGATCAGCTTGAGCAATGCCACCGCCTTGGCCTCGCCGTAATTCATCGCGAACAGCCAGTTGGCCGGCAGCATTTGGCCGAACTGGCCGTAAATGCGCAAGCGCGCCGCGTATTGCAGCAGCTGGCAGCGACCATCGCGCACCTTCGCCTGCGGGATGAAGCCGCTGCACAGCCACCAGCCGTCGAAACTGGCGAACACTTCCTGCGCGTTCCACTGCAGCTTCGCCTGTACGCCCTCGCGCTGCAGCAATTGCTGGCACGCAGCCAGCATAGACGGCGTGAAGCCGGCCGGCAGCGCCTTGGCGGGCTTGAATCGTTTCATGAGCGGCACCCGGTTGGTGAAAACTGGCGCCACTATAGCCCCGAGTGTGACAAGGTCATATACGTTTTGCCGATATGCCTATCCATTTTTAAGAAAAGCCGTCTTATACACTTTTAATAATATTCATCGCAGATATTCTTATTTCCCAGCCTCTACGGCCGCCGCCTACAGTGTCCTCACTCAAATCATCATTATGGAAAGCGCCATGCGCCCACTGCACCGCCTCGCCATCGCCCTGCTGTTCGCCGGCAGCGCCTCCGCTTTCGCCGACATCAGCCTGCTCAACGTCTCCTACGACCCGACGCGCGAACTCTACCAGGACTATAACGCCGCCTTCGTCAAGTACTGGAAAGTCAAGACCGGCGAGACCGTCACCGTCAAGCAATCCCACGGCGGCTCCGGCAAGCAGGCACGCTCGGTGATAGACGGCCTGGACGCCGATGTGGTGACGCTGGCGCTGGCCTACGACATCGACGAAATCTCCAGCCAGGCCAAATCCATCGCGCCCAACTGGCAGCAACGGCTGCCCCATAACGCCTCACCCTACTCGTCCACCATCGTGTTCCTGGTGCGCAAGGGCAATCCCAAGCGCATCAAGGACTGGAACGATCTGGTCAAATCCGGCGTGGAAGTGGTGACGCCGAACCCGAAGACCGGCGGCGGCGCGCGCTGGAACTACCTGGCGGCCTGGGGCTACGCGCTGAAGCAGCCCGGCGGCAACGACGCCAAGGCCAAGGACTTCGTCAAGAAGCTGTACGGCAACGTCAAGGTGCTGGATTCCGGCGCGCGCGGCTCGCTGATCACCTTCACCCAGCGTGGCATCGGCGACGTGCTGCTGTCGTGGGAAAACGAAGCTTTCCTCGCCGCCAAGGAGCTGGGGCCGGACAAGTTCGACATCGTCACCCCCTCCGTCTCCATCCTGGCCGAGCCGCCGGTCAGCGTGGTGGACAAAGTGGCGGACAAGCGCGGCACCCGTAAGGCGGCGGAGGCCTATCTGCAATACCTGTACAGCCCGGAAGGCCAGGAGCTGGCGGCCAAGCACTACTACCGCCCGCGCGACCCCAAGGTCGCGGCCAAGTACGCCGGCCAGTTCAGCAAGGTGAAGCTGTTCACCATAGACCAGACTTTCGGCGGCTGGCAGAAAGCGCAGAAAACCCACTTCGCCGACGGCGGTGTGTTCGATCAGATCGTGGCGCGCTGAAGTACGTTTCTTAGGCTAAAAAATTTTGTGAGAGACCTCCACGTATTCAACGCGCCAAGTCCCTTCAAGCCTGCCGCCGGGCGGCAGGCCCGAGGTTTTAAGCGGCTGTCTGTTTGAGTCCCGCGACGGTAGCGCGCATCGCTGAGCGAATCTCTACGTGCGAGGCTCTGCCTCGCCCAGTGATGGATTCGCACGCAGAGCGTTCAGCTGCGCCTCGGACCTGACGGGACCCGGCGGGTAGCCGCAGGCCAGGCTTGCAGGGTGGCTTTTAGGGGTGGAGGGGATATTTGGCCAAGCAAATATCCCCTCCCTGCACGCCGGGCAGCCCCGGCAACACCAATCATCATCCGCGCAGCGGATTCAAAACCAGACGAATCTTGAGAGAACGCCAGGATTCCCATGATTCGCAAGCCGCCCGCTCATCGTCAGGCGGCTTTATTTCACCCCTCGCCCACTTTGCATAATTTCGAATAAGCAACGAAGAAATGATTATTTTTGGAATAACGTTCATGCGGATATCGTTTATTCGATTATATGAATTGGAATCCATGATGTCCGCGACACTCGTTCCGCCGCCCCGCTCTCCCCGCGTCCTGCCCGGCTTCAATCTATCGCTGGGCTTCACCGTCAGCTATCTATCGCTGCTGGTGCTAATCCCGCTGGCCGCCGTGGCCCTGCGCGCCGCCGGCCAACCGCTGGAAAGCTTCTGGCAGACCGCAGCCTCGCCCCGCGTGCTGGCGTCCTACCGGCTCAGCTTCGGCATGGCATTGGCCGCTGCCGCCATCAACACGGTGTTCGGCCTGCTGCTGGCCTGGTCGCTGGCGCGCTACCGCTTTCCCGGCAAGCGGCTGATCGATTCGCTGGTGGACCTGCCCTTCGCCCTGCCCACCGCCGTCGCCGGCATCGCGCTGACTGCGCTGTACGCCGGCAACGGCTGGCTGGGACAATATCTGGAGCCCTTGGGCCTCAAAGTGGCCTTCGGCCCGTTGGGTGTGCTGGTGGCGCTGATCTTCATCGGTCTGCCCTTCGTGGTGCGCACCGTGCAGCCGGTGCTGGAAGACCTGGAAACCGAGCTGGAGGAAGCCGCCGCCTGCCTGGGCGCGCGCCGCTGGCAGACATTCCGCCACGTGATCCTGCCGGCTTTGCGGCCGGCCTTGCTGACAGGCTTCGCGCTGGCCTTCGCCCGCGCGGTCGGCGAATACGGCTCGGTGATCTTCATCGCCGGCAACGTGCCCATGGTGTCGGAAATCACGCCGCTGATGATCATCAGCAAGCTGGAGCAGTTCGATTACGCCGGCGCGGCCGCCATCGCCTCGGTCATGCTGGCCGCGTCCTTCCTGCTCTTGCTGGCCATCAACGGCCTGCAGTTCTGGAGCGCGCGCCGCCGTGCCGGGGGACGATAATGAGCGCCGTTATCGCCCAAACCCGTCCGGCGGCGGACAAGGCCGCCCAGCTGGAATCCCGCGCCGCCACCCGCGAATCGCGCGCCGTCAAATGGAGCATCCTGACGCTGGCGCTAGTCTTTTTCGGCGTATTTCTGCTATTGCCGCTGATCGTCGTATTCGTCGAGGCGCTGGCCAAGGGCTGGGACACCTACCTGACCGCGCTAGCCGATCCCGACGCGCTGGCGGCGGTGCGGCTGACGCTGCTGGCGGCGGCGCTGTCGGTACCGCTGAACCTGGCCTTCGGCATCGCCGCCGCCTGGGCGGTCACCCGCTTCGACTTCCGCGGCAAGCAGCTGCTGATCACCTTGATCGACCTGCCGTTTTCGGTGTCGCCTGTCGTCGCCGGCCTGATCTTCGTTTTGGTGTTCGGCCAACAGGGCTGGCTGGGGCCGTGGCTGGCGGAGTACGGGATCAAAATCATTTTCTCGGTGCCCGGCATCGTGCTGGCCACGCTATTCGTCACCGTGCCCTTCGTCGCCCGCGAGCTGATCCCGCTAATGGAGGCGCAAGGCCGCGAGGAAGAGGAAGCCGCCGTGGTGCTGGGCGCGCGCGGCTGGCAGGTGCTGTGGCACATCACCCTCCCCAATGTTCGCTGGGCCCTGCTATACGGCGTGATCCTCAGCAACGCGCGGGCGATGGGCGAGTTCGGCGCGGTGTCGGTGGTGTCCGGGCACATCCGCGGCGAAACCAATACGCTGCCGCTGCACGTGGAAATTCTCTACAACGAGTACAATTTCGCCGCGGCCTTCGCCGTGGCGTCCCTGCTGGCCTTGCTGGCCCTGGTCACGCTGGCGGTGAAGAGCTGGGTGGAATGGCGCGGCGCCAAGGAAAACTGAGATGAGCATACAAGTACAAAACATACGCAAAGCCTTCGGCGATTTCGTCGCTCTGGACGGCATTAGTCTGGACTTCCCAGGCGGCGAGCTGGTGGCGCTGCTCGGCCCTTCCGGCTGCGGCAAGACCACCCTGCTGCGCATCATCGCCGGCCTGGAGCAGGCTGACGCCGGCCATGTCTTGCTGGACGGCCAGGACGCCTCCTCCACCCATGTGCGCGAGCGCCAGGTGGGTTTCGTATTCCAGCATTACGCCTTGTTCCGCCACATGACGGTGTTCGACAACGTCGCCTTCGGCCTCAGAATGAAACCGCGGCGCGAACGCCCGTCCGAGTCCGACATCGCGCGCAAGGTGCATGAGTTGCTGGACCTGGTGCAGCTCGATTGGCTGGCCGACCGCATGCCGGCCCAGCTGTCCGGCGGCCAGCGCCAGCGCATCGCCCTGGCCCGCGCGCTGGCGGTAGAGCCGCGCGTGCTGCTGCTGGACGAACCGTTCGGCGCGCTGGACGCCAAGGTGCGCAAGGAGCTGCGCCGCTGGCTGCGCAAGCTGCACGACGAGCTGCATATCACCTCGATCTTCGTCACCCACGACCAGGAAGAAGCGCTGGAGGTGGCGGACCGGGTGGTATTGATGAACCACGGCAAGGTGGAGCAGATAGGCTCGCCGGCCGAAGTGTACAGCCAACCGGCCAGCGCCTTCGTCTATGGCTTCCTCGGCAGCGCCAACCGCGTCCGCGGCGTCAGCGGCCCCGGCTCTATCGCGGTGGACGGCCATGTGCTGGACGCCGACCACCAGCTGCCGCACGGCCAGACGGTGGAGGCCTTCATCCGCCCGCACGACCTGGCCATCGCGCCAGACCCAGACGGCGCCGGCCTGCCGGCCCGGGTGCAGCGGGTGCTGACTCTCGGCGGCCTGTCCCGCATCGAGCTGGAGGGCCGCGACGAGCTGGCCGGGCTGTCTTTCGACGCCGAGCTGCCGGCCGACGCGCCGCTCTTGGCCACCTTGGCCGCCGGCCAGGACGTGCGGCTGCGCGCGCGCGCCGCCCGCGTATTCGCCGCGGACGCGCAAGGAGAACAAGCATGAATTTCCAGCAACTGCGCATCATCCGCGAAACCGTGCGCCAGGGCTTCAATCTGACCGAGGTGGCCAACGCGCTGTACACCTCGCAGTCCGGCGTCAGCAAGCATATCAAGGACCTGGAGGACGAGCTGGGCGTGGAGCTGTTCATCCGCAAAGGCAAGCGCTTCCTCGGCCTGACCGACCCCGGCAAGGAGCTGCTGACCATAGTCGAGCGCATGCTGCTGGACGCCGGCAACATCAAGCGGCTGGCGCAACAATTCAGCCTGCGCGACGAGGGCCAGCTGACCATCGCCACCACCCACACCCAGGCGCGCTACGCGCTGCCGCAGGTGGTGACGGCGTTCAAGCGCGCCTTCCCGCGCGTGCATCTGGTGCTGCACCAAGCCAGCCCGACCGAGCTGGTCAAGCTGCTACTGGAAGGCGAGGCTGACATCGGCATCGCCACCGAGGCGGTAACCGAAGTGGCCGACCTGGTCTCCTTCCCCTATTACAGCTGGCACCACTGCGTGATCGCCCCGCCCGAGCATCCACTGCACCAGGCACCGCTGACGCTGGAGGCATTGGCCGAGCACCCCATCGTCACCTACCACCACGGTTTCACCGGGAGGGCCGATATCGACAACGCCTTCGCCTCAGCCGGACTCGCGCCCGACATCGTAATGGCGGCGTTGGACGCCGACGTGATCAAGACCTATGCCGAGCTGGAGCTGGGCGTGGGCATCGTCGCCTCCATGGCGGTGGACCCGCGCCGCGATGCCGGCCTCAAGGTGGTGGAAGGCCCGCCGCTGTTCGGCCGGCAGACCAGCCGCATCGCCATCCGCCGCGGCCATTACCTGCGCAGCTACGCCTACCGCTTCATCGAGCTGTGCGCGCCGGCGCTGAGCGAGGTCAGCGTGCGCCAGGCCCTGAGCCCGGCGACGCAGGAATAAACGCCGCGCAAACGACAAAGGCCCGGCATGACCGGGCCTTGCTTAGGCGGATAGGCGCTGGCTCAGCGCTTATCCATCATGATTTGCAGGATCTGGGTATCGGTCTGCGCCATGCCCTGAGTGGCCAGCTTGCCCAGGTTGGAGATGGACACGTCCACATCGTGGGCGACGATGCCCTCGTTGCCGGAGACCCGGGTGCCGTCCAGCGCCATCAGCACCGCTTTGAAGCCGGAACCAGCCGAGGTGGACACCTTCATCGCGCAGCTATTGGAGGCGCCGTCGCAAATCATGCCGGCCAGGTCGCCTATCATGCTGGAAATCGCCATGCTGACAGCCGGATAGCCGCCGTTAAGCAAGTAAGCCATCCCGGCCGCCGCGCCCATGGAAGCGGTGGTGACGGCGCACAGGGCGGACAGCTTGGGCAGTCGGGTGTGGATGTAGACGGCGATCAGGTGCGATAGCGCCAGCGCGCGGATCAGCGTCTCCTGGTCAGCTTTGACGTGCTCGGCCACCGCCACCACCGGCATGGTCGCGGCGATGCCCTGGTTGCCGGAGCCGGAATTGCTCATCGCCGGCAGCGTGGCGCCGCCCATGCGCGCGTCGGACGCGGCGGTGGTGCGGGTAAGGATATTGGACAGCAGGCCTTCCGACAACAAGCCGGCCTCGATCTGCCGCTGCAGCGTGGCGCCGATGTGCAGGCCATACTTGCCGCTCATGCCCTCCTCGGCCAGAGCGCTGTTCAGCACCGCTGCCTCGTGGATGAATTCGATCATCTCCAGCGGCGCGCGGGTGGCGAAGTCGTAGACGTCGCGCGCGGTGGCGTCGCCCAGCTCGTAGGTTTCCATCGGCTTCGCGTCGGCGGCCTCGCGCCTCAGCTTAACTTCGCCATTGCGCTCGATCTTGATCACATTGGTGTGGGCGTCGGCGATGGCCACGCGCGCGCACTCGTCGCCGTGCCAGACACAGGCTTCGGCGTACAGGATGTTGGGCACCGCGGCCACGCCCAGCTTGACCTTGCCGTCGGCCAGCATCTGCTTGCCGGCCGCCACCTGCTCCACGGTCAGACTCTTCAGCACTTCCAGCTTGGCGTCCGGGTCGCCACCCAACGCACCGACAGCGGCTGCGATCGGCAGGCCGACGGTGCCGGTGCCGGGCACGGTCACGCCCATGCCGTTCTTCATCAGGTTGGCCGATACCCAGGCGTCGATGCGCTCCGGCGCCTTGCCCAGCTCGCGCGTCGCCAATGCCGCAGCCAGCGCCAGTGAGATCGGCTCGGTACAGCCCAGGGCCGGCACGACTTCCTGCTTCAGGGCCTTGACGAATTCCGGCCACAACCTAACTTCACGTTCAGACATGCTTACTCCGCCGACACATAACAAAATGATATAATAAAATAACTTTCCGTTTACTTTACCATCAACTTGCCGTTTTGTGTGCCTAAAAAACAGGCAATATGCTCACAGTCAAATACCTGCCGCCAGAACTGTCGCAATGGACGCAAAACCAGGTCGAGCGGCAGTGTTGCCGCTGGCGTGATGTCTGCGATCCGCGCAGCGTGGCGCGCCGCGCGCACCCTTGCCCATGCGGGTCGACAAAGCGCGCGAACAGCATGCGGGAAGTGGAGTTGGCGAGAAGAAATAGCGGAAGCAGGCTATGCGCCCATTCGGACGAAACGTTCCTCAACAGGCTGGACGACGTCCAGAACCCAGACTCCGCGCAGCAGGGCTGAGCGGGCGATGGAAAGCGGAATGGAAGCTTGCGGCGCGAAAGCTCCCGGCGGCATGGCGCGTCGCCGGGAGGCTCAGGCGAGCTCAGCGCCTGATCAGCCCGGCGGCGATCGGTTTGGCCAACAACTGGCGGTACAGCGACTCCAGCGCCCCGGTCAGAGCCGCGCCCTTGCGCGCCCACAACGGCGACAGCGCGGCGCACCAGGCGATGGACACCAGCAAGGCGCCCAGCATGTCCAGCGGGAAATGCACGCCGAGGTAAACGCGGGACCAGGCCACAGCCAGACCGGAAACCGCCATCACCCAGCCCCAGCCGCGAGCCGCGCTGAAACACCAGCACAAAGCCATCATGGCGAAAATGCTGCCGTGATTGCTGGGGAAGGAAGGCGTGGGATCATGCGCCAGAAAGGTATAGCCTATGGGCACGGCGAACGGCCGCGGATGCGGCCAGATCAGGCCTATCGCCCAGTTGCCGATCAAGGCGACGGCGGTCAGCAGCAGCGACTTCAAAATGGTGTCGCGCAACTCGGCGCGCCCCCACAGCCACAGGACGACCAACAGCGCAGGCAGCAGCCGCATCACGTCTCTGGCGATGAAAGTGGCCAGCTTGATGGAGATGGGCGCGCTATCCGGCGTCGCGTTGATCATGAGGAATAGCGTTTGGTTCAGGGATTCGAGTATTGCCATCGCGTGCCAGGCAGGCCTCGCAGGTCCTGCCGATCAATTGAGAAAGGATGCGATATTAGTCCTGAACGTGAACTTTTTGTTCCAATCATGTTAAATATAACAACGACATTGCGCTGAAGGAAAAGCAAAAAGCCCGCATCTTCCGATGCGGGCTTTTCTGAAAGCTGGCTCCCCGAGCAGGGCTCGAACCTGCGACCTGCGGATTAACAGTCCGTCGCTCTACCAACTGAGCTATCAGGGAACGTTTAGAGAGAAGGATAGTACCCTACACTCCCACTATCGTCAATAGCCGAATACGCGGCGGAGGCGCTCGCCTCCGCCGCGCGGACCGGATCAACCGTGGCGGGTTTCCACCTGCATCAGTTGCGCCGGCTGCTCGGCTTCGAGCTCGGCATTGGCGACCACATCGCGACGGCGCGGGCCTTGCTGCAGCGCCGGCTGTTCGACGGCAGGCGCTTGCTCGGTCGCCGGCTTGGTCGAAACCATCACCAGACCGCCCAGCTCCACCGGCTTCTCTTCCACAGCCGGAGCGGCTTGCGGCGCAGCTTCCGCCACGACCTCGGCCACTGCCGCGGCGACAGGCTCGATCTCTGCGGCCGGCTCGACTTGAGCCGGCTGCTCGGCGACGGGCTCGGCTACCGCCTCAGCCACAGCCGCAGGCGTCACCACCACGGCTTCCGCCTTAGGCTCGAACACCTCCACGGATGCCGGCTCGGCCACCACCGGCGCTTCCTCCTTTTCCTGCTCAGCCAGCGGCGTTACGGTAACAGTCTCAACCACTGCGGTTTCGACTGCAACCATCTCAACGGCGGCCGGAGCGCTTTCCACAAGCGCTTCAACCGGCTTGGCCGCTTCCGGCTGAGCTTCCGCTTCGGGTTTGGCTTCGATCACAGTCTCGACAGCGACTGTGGCGACCACCGCGGCCGCAGCGATGCCGGCAGCCTCGGCCAGCGGAGCTTCCGCGCCCGCCTCCTCAGCCACGCCTTCCACTTGAGCTTCCGGATTGTCGCGGCGACGATCGCGGCGGCTGCGGCGGCGACGGCGTTCGCCGCGCTCCTGCTGCTCTGCCTGATCGGCCTCCACGCCTTCGGCGCGCGGCTCTTCCTGAACCAGCGGTTTTTCAACCTCAACCGGCGCGACAACCGGCGTCTGACGGCGACGCGGCTCCTGCTGCGGCTTGTCCTGCTTCTCGGCCTTGTCGCTCACGCGCTCTTCGCGCGGCGCCTGCTCGCGGACTTCCTTGGCCTCGCGCGGCTCGCGCTCGCGGCGACGATTGCCGCGCTCGCGCTGCTGCTCGTTGCGCTCTTCACGATCGCGGCCGGCTTCCTTGCGCTCCACATCCTTGCGCTCCGAGCGCTCGGCATCCTTGCGCTCGTGACGCGGCTTGGCTTCATCCGGAGAGGACTGGCGGCGCTGCTCATGCTCGCGGCGAGCCTGCCCGCCGGTGCGACGCTCTTGCTGGCGCGAGCGGTTGCCGCGCTGCTCGTTGCGGGAAGCGGCGGCTGCCGGCTTTTTCTTCTCAGGCTCGACAGCCTTTTCCGGCTCGGCGAACAGACCCTTGAACCAGGCGGCGATGCCCGCGAACAGGCCAGCCGGCTCAGCCGGCTTCTCAACCGGGGCCGGGGTCGCGCTCGGCGCGGGCTGTTGCGGCGTGATGCCCTTGACCGCGGCTTCCTGGCGAACCACCTTCGGCTTTTCCTGGCCGAAATTGGTGATCACGTCTTCTTCCTGCACTTCGACGCGGCTGTAGCTCGGCGCTTCGCCCAGTTCGGCCAGGTCGTCGTGGCGCACGCGCACGATCTTGTAGTGCGGGGTTTCGAGATGGATGTTCGGGATCAGCACCACGTCGACATCCAGGCGCTCTTCGATCGAGTGGATCTCGGCGCGCTTCTCGTTCAACAGGAAGGTGGCCACGTCGACCGGCACCTGCGCGTGCACCGCGCCGGTGTTTTCCTTCATCGCCTCTTCCTGGATGATGCGCAGGATGTGCAGCGCCGACGATTCGGTGCCGCGGATGAAGCCTATGCCGTGGCAACGCGGACACGGCTCATGGCTGGTCTCGCCCAAGCTCGGCTGCAGGCGCTGGCGGGACAGCTCCAGCAGGCCGAAGCGGGACAGCTTGCCCATCTGCACGCGGGCGCGGTCATGCTTCAGAACGTCGCGCAGGCGGTTTTCCACGTCGCGCTGATTCTTCGGGTTTTCCATGTCGATGAAGTCGATCACCACCAGGCCGCCCAAATCTCGCAGACGCAGCTGGCGGGCGATTTCTTCCGCCGCTTCCAGGTTGGTCTTGACCGCGGTTTCCTCGATGTCGGCGCCCTTGGTGGCGCGAGCCGAGTTCACGTCGATGGAGACCAGCGCTTCGGTGTGGTCGATCACGATGGCGCCGCCGGACGGCAGCTGCACGCTGCGCGAGAAGGCGGTTTCGATCTGGTGCTCGATCTGGAAGCGGGAGAACAGCGGCACATGATCCTTGTACACCTTCACACGCGACAGCATGTTAGGCATGACGTGGCTCATGAACTGGCGGGCCTGATCATGGATCTCATCGGTATCGATCAGCACTTCGCCGATGTCCGGATGGAAATAGTCGCGGATCGCGCGGATCACCAGGCTGCCTTCCTGCAGAATCAGGAAAGGCGCGGACTGCGCGCCGGCCGCACCCTCGATGGCGCGCCACAGCTGCATCAGGTAACCCAGGTCCCACTGCAGTTCTTCCAGATTGCGGCCGATGCCGGCGGTGCGCGCGATCAGGCTCATGCCATGCGACACTTCCAGCTGGGACAGCAAATCCTTCAGTTCCTGACGCTCTTCGCCCTCGATGCGGCGCGATACGCCGCCGCCGCGCGGATTGTTCGGCATCAGCACCAGATAGCGGCCGGCCAGGCTGATGTAGGTGGTCAGCGCCGCGCCCTTGTTGCCGCGCTCGTCCTTCTCCACCTGCACCACCACTTCCATGCCTTCGCGCAGCACGTCCTGAATACGCGGACGACCGCCCTCATAGCCCTGGAAATAGGAGCGGGACACTTCCTTGAACGGCAGGAAGCCGTGACGCTCGGTGCCGTAATCGACGAAGCAGGCTTCCAGCGAAGGCTCGATCCGGGTGATGATACCCTTGTAGATATTGCCCTTGCGCTGTTCCTTGCCTACGGTCTCGATATCGAGATCGACGAGCTTTTGCCCGTCGACAATGGCGACGCGCAGCTCTTCGGCTTGCGTCGCATTGAACAACATACGTTTCATTTACATTCCTTGCGCAGCACTCACGCAAGGATGCAGCCAGTATTTGACGGCCCAGTGACTATAAATGGGCGCTTTCCGAAAGAAGTGTCGAGGTAAAGATCGAGAAAAACTAGCTTTGCTATGACAGCCTACTTCCTGATTTGGATCACATGCAGCCCCGCGATTCTGTGCGCAAACGGCGCATCGGCGTTGTCGCCGATCCCGCCTCCCAGGCGGGACAAACATCACAGGACGGCTGGCATGCCGGGTCAAACTTCGCTGCGAAATCTCCCGACTGGCTTGGCATCGGGAAATGGAATACTCGTGAGTGCGTTATGCGTATAAATGCATTACCATCGCTACTTTTCGGTGAGCGAGTTAACCTTGGCTGCGGCTGTGGCAAACAGCATCAGGTCAGGAGTTGGCCCCTGCCGGCCGTTTCGGATTTCCGCAGCAGCATCACGCAGAACTGGCCGTGATCGTGGCATTCCGACGCTGTCCGCTCTAGGTGCCGCGCACTGCGGACAGCGCCACAAGTATAAGCAATATGACAGACATTCGCAAAGATTCCGTAACCTTCCTTGAAGTGACCGCAGACGATGCCGGCCAACGGCTGGACAACTATCTGCAGCGCCTGCTCAAGGGGGTGCCCAAGAGCCATATCTACCGCATCCTGCGCTCCGGCGAAGTGCGCGTGAACAAGGGCCGCGTCGACGCCAGCTACCGCGTCGCGGCGGGCGACACGCTACGCATTCCGCCGATCCGCGTCGCCGAGCGCGCGGAAAAAAACGTGCCCGCAGCCACCTTCCCAGTGGTGTACGAAGACGACGCGTTGCTGGTGATAGACAAGCCGGCCGGCGTGGCGGTGCATGGCGGCAGCGGGGTATCCTTCGGCGTGATCGAGCAACTGCGCCGCGCCCACCCGGAGTGGCGCTACCTGGAGCTGGTGCACCGGCTGGATCGCGAGACCTCCGGCCTGCTGATGCTGGCCAAGAAGCGCTCCGCGCTGACCAAGCTGCACGACATGATGCGCGACAACGTGCCGGACAAGCGCTACCTGGCGCTGGCCACCGGCCACTGGCCGGAAAACGTCAAGCAAGTGAAGCTGCCGCTGTTCAAGTTCCACACGCCGGACGGCGAACGCCGCGTCAAGGTGGCTGAAGGCGACGATGGCCAGTACGCGCACACCAATTTCGCCATCCAACAGCGCTACGCCGAGTTCACCCTGGTGGAGGCGCATCTGCGCACTGGCCGCACCCACCAGATCCGCGTCCACATGCAGGCCAACGGCTGCGCCATCGCCGGCGACGAGAAATACGGCGACTTCGCGCTGAATAAAGAACTGGCGCGGCGCGGCCTGAAGCGGATGTTCCTGCACGCCAGGAGCCTGACCCTGCCCCACCCTTTGACCGGCGCGCCGCTGAAACTCGAAGCGCCGCTGCCGGCGGAACTGCAAAAATTCCTGAAAACCCTGGAGCCGCGCTGATGCGTGAATTCGATCTGGTAGTGTTCGACTGGGACGGCACGCTGATGGACTCCACCAGCCACATCGTCCATGCTATCCAGCAAGCCTGCCGCGACCTGGCCCTGCCGGTACCCGCTCGCGACGCCGCCAGCCATGTCATAGGCCTGCGCCTGGCCGACGCGCTGCGGCGCTTCTGCCCCGAGGACAGAGCGGAACAGCTGCCGGCGCTGGTGGACGCCTTCCGCCGCCACTATCAGGCCAATCTCGACCAAGTCACGCTGTTCGACGCCGCGCGCGAAACGCTGGAAACCATCCGCGCCCACGGCGTATTCGTCGCCATCGCCACCGGCAGCAGCCGAGCCGGCCTGGAGCGCGCGCTGGGCGTCGTCGGCATAGCGGAACTGTTCGACGCCACCCGCACCGTGGACGAATGCCACTCCAAGCCTCACCCGGACATGCTGTTGCAACTGAGCGATTTTTTCGGCGTGACGCTGAGCCGCACCGTGATGATAGGCGACACCAGCCACGACCTGCTGATGGCGCAAAACGCTGGCAGCCATGGCGTGGGCATCAGCCACGGCGCCCACTCCGACGAGCATTTGCGGCAATGCCAGCCTCGCGCCATCGTCCACTCCCTGCCCGAGCTGTCCTCATGGCTGCAGCCCAGACTAGGCTGATCTGCGCTTCCAGCCAACTGGAAGATGGCGGACTGGCGCACCGCTTCGAAATCGAACAGCCGGACGGCAGCAAGCTGCCCGCCATCGCCATTCGCTATCAGGGCCAGGTTTACGGCTATCTAAACCGCTGCCGCCACATCCCCATTGAGCTCGACCTGCAGGACGGCCAGGTCTTCGACTTGACCGGCCACCACCTGATCTGCAGCATGCACGGCGCGCGCTACCACCCGGCCACCGGCTATTGCAGCTGGGGCCCCTGCCGCGGCCAATCGCTGGCCGCCTTGGACCTGATTGAAGAAAATGGCGAAGTCTGGCTCAATGCCATGCCGAGTGAATTTTGCTAGACTCTCGCGGAACCCCTTCCGGAGCACACCGACCATGAGCGACACCCAGAACTGGGAACGACAACTGCTGGAAAAACTCGCCTCCTCGGCGCTCGTAGAACAGCGCCGCGCCAGGCAATGGAAAATCTTCTTCCGCCTGGTCTGGCTGTTCATCATCGCAGCCATCGCCGCCAGCCTGTTCCTGCGCCACGAAGAGAAAACCGGCGCCGGACTCGCCGACGGCAGCCACACCGCCAAGATTGAGCTCGATGGCGCGATCAGCAGCGACAACGACACCGGCGACAAACTGATCAAGGCGCTGGACGCCGCCTTCAAGGATCACGGCACCCGCGGCGTCATCATCGCGGCCAACAGCCCCGGCGGCAGCCCGGTGCTATCCGGCATGGTCTACGATGAAATTCGCCGCCTGAAAAAGCTGCATGCGGACATCCCGGTCTATGTCGTGGTCAGCGAGGTATGCGCCTCCGGCTGCTATTACATCGCCGCAGCAGCGGACAAGATCTTCGTCGACAAGGCCAGCATCGTCGGCTCCATCGGCGTGCTGTCGGATGGATTCGGTTTCACCGGCGCCATGGAAAAGCTGGGCATAGACCGCCGCCTGAAGACCGCCGGCGAAAACAAGGCGATGGGCGATCCGTTCTCGCCGGTCAATCCCAAGCACGACGCGATACGCCAGCAACTACTGGACGACATCCACGCGCAATTCATCCAGGCCGTGCAGGCCGGCCGCGGCAGCCGTTTGAAGAACGACCCGCAGCTGTTCAGCGGCATGGTCTGGCTGGGCGAAAAAGCCATCCCGCTGGGTCTGGCGGATGGCTATGGCACCGTATCGTCCGTCGCCCGCGACGTAGTCAAGGCGGAGAAGACCGTGGATTACACCCAGCAGGACGATTTCTCCAGCCGCGTGGCGCGCCGCATAGGCGTGGAATTCGCCGGCGGCGTGAAATCGCTGTTCGACACGCAACTGTTCTGATCCATCGGAGGCGGCCATGGCATCCAGACGCAAGCGGCAAGAAGAGGAGCATGAGAACCACGAACGCTGGCTCGTCTCCTATGCCGACTTCATCACGCTGCTGTTCGCCTTCTTCGTGGTGATGTACGCCATCTCCTCGCTGAACGAAGGCAAATACCGCGTCATGTCCTCCGCCATCATGGACGCCTTCCGCAGCGGCACCATGGTGACGGTGCAAACCACGCCGCCCACCGGCGGCGCCAACACCATGATAGAAATTCCGCAGACCAAGCCGATAGGCAAGGCCGTCAAGTCCGGCCACCCGGCGCAGGAAACGGCCAAGCTTGGCCAGTTGACGCAGGACTTGGCCAAGGCGCTGGGTCCGCTAGTGATGAGCGGCGAGGTCACCATCACCCACAACAGCCAGGGCATCAATATAGACATCCGCGACAGCGCGCTGTTCGCCGTCGGCCAGGCCGTGCCCAACCAGCAGTCGCTGCCGCTGATGTCCAGCATGGCGCGGCTGCTGGCGGGCGTGGACAATTCCATTCGAGTGGAAGGATTCACCGACAACGTCCCCATACGCACGTCGATCTTCCCCTCCAACTGGGAACTGTCCGCCGCGCGCGCCGGCGGCGTGGTGCGGCTGTTCCAGGAAAACGGCATAGACCCGCAGCGCCTGGTCGCCGTCGGCCACGGCGCCAACCTGTCCGTCGCCGACAATAACTCGGCCGAAGGCCGCGCCCGCAACCGGCGGGTCACCATCTCCGTGCTGTCCGACGCATCCGGCGAGCCGGCCGCGGAAGCTTCTGCCCCCACCCCAACCGCAACCGAGGTAAACCCATGAGCACTCCCGTTTCCCACGCCACGCTGGAACAGCTGTTCCTGAACGCCCGCACCCACAGCCACTGGCAGCCGCGGCCGGTAGGCGACGAGCTGCTGCATCAACTGCACGAACTGCTGAAACATGCGCCGACCAGCGCCAATTGCTCGCCGGCCCGCCTCGTCTTCGTCAAGAGCGCGGAAGCCAAGGCCAAGCTCAAGCCCTGCCTGGCCGAAGGCAATGTCGAAAAGACCATGGCCGCGCCGGTATGCGTGATCGTCGCCCACGACACCCGCTTCTACGAGCACCTGCCCAAGTTGTTCCCGCACGCCGATGCCAAGAGCTGGTTCGAGGGCAATCAGCCGCTGATCGACACCACCGCCTTCCGCAACGGCACGCTGCAAGGCGCCTACCTGATCCTGGCCGCCCGCTCGCTGGGCCTGGATTGCGGTCCGATGTCCGGCTTCGACAACGCCGCAGTGGACGCCGCCTTCTTCCCGGACGGCCGCTTCAAATCCAACTTCCTGATCAACCTGGGTTACGGCGAAGCCGACAAGCTGTTCCCGCGCTCGCCGCGCTTCGACTTCGACGAGGCCTGCCACATCCTGTAAGCCAGCAATTGATTCTGGCTTGATCCTCATGCCCGGTTATAATGCCGGGCATTTGTCTGCCCGGAGAATGCCATGCTGTACCCGCTGCTGCGCCCGCTGTTGTTCAAGTTCGACGCGGAAACCGCCCACGAGCACACTTTGAAGATGCTGGACCGCGCGCACCGGCTGCATTTGACCCCGCTGGCCGCCGGCCCCGCCGCGCGCCGCCCGGTGGAGGCCATGGGCATCGTCTTCCCTAACCCGGTGGGCTTGGCCGCCGGCCTGGACAAGAACGGCGAACACATCGACGCACTGGCCGCGCTCGGCTTCGGCTTCATCGAGATCGGCACCATCACCCCGCGCCCGCAGGACGGCAACCCCAAGCCGCGGCTGTTCCGCCTGCCGGAACACGAGGCCATCATCAACCGCATGGGTTTCAACAACCATGGTGTGGCCGCGCTGCTGGAAAACGTCCGCCGCTGCAAATTCAAAGGCGTGCTCGGCATCAATATCGGCAAGAACGCGATTACGCCCATAGAAAACGCCGTGGATGACTACCTGGCCTGCCTGGATCAGGTCTACACGGCCGCCAGCTACGTCACCGTCAACATCTCCTCGCCCAACACCAAGAATCTGCGCCAGCTGCAACAGGGCGACGAGCTGGGCAAGCTGCTCGCCTCGCTGAAGCGCCGCCAACAGGAACTGGCCGACCGGCACGGCCGCTACGTGCCGCTGGCGGTGAAAATCGCGCCGGACCTCGACGACGAGCAAATCGCGGAAATCGCCCGCCTCCTGACCGCGAACGGCATAGACGGCGTCATCGCCACCAATACCACGCTGTCCCGCGCCGAAATCGCCGGCCACCCGCTGGAAAGCGAGGCAGGCGGCCTGTCCGGCGCGCCGGTGCGCAGCCGCTCCACCGCGGTCATCCGCAAGCTGGCGCGGGAACTTGACGGCGCGCTGCCTATCATAGGAGTTGGCGGCATCCTGTCTGGAAATGACGCTGTCGAAAAACTGGATGCCGGCGCCGCCCTGGTGCAAATCTACAGCGGACTGATCTACCGCGGTCCAGAGCTGGTTGGAGAATGCGGCCGGGCTGCGGCGCAATACTTACAAGCTCGCAACTGAACCGAAGAATGGAGCTGAAAATGACCTCTACCCTATCCCGCGCATGCCTGATCGGCCTGATGAGCGCAGGCTTCCTCAGCGGCTGCGCCACCTCGGACTCCGCCGCCGTTTACTCCAAGAGCCAGATGCGCCAGGCGCAAACCGTGCAGTTCGGCACGGTGCTATCAGTGCAAAACGTCAAAATGGAAGGCGACAACAATGAATTGCTGACGCTGGGCGGCGCCGCGCTGGGCGGCCTGGCCGGCAGCAATGTAGGCGGCGGCAAGGGCCAAGCCGCCGGCGCCATCGTCGGCGCGCTGGCCGGCGGCTTCGGCACCCAGGCGGCGCAGCGCGCGATGACCAAAAACGCGCTGGAAATCACGGTCAAGCTGGATTCCGGCCGCACCGTCTCCATCGTGCAGGAAGCCGACATCCCCTTCGTCGTCAATCAGCGCGTCAAGCTGTTGAGCGGCGGCGGCAACGACCGCGTCGTGCCTTACTAAGCAAGCCGTACAGCCAAAAAAACGGGCCCGCAAGGGCCCGTTGCCATTTCAGGCGCCTGCCCGCCCGTGGCCGGGCAGCCACTGCCACCGGCCTGCGCGCAGCATCTGCAAGGGATGGTAACCGGACTTGTAGGACATCTTGCGGCACTCCCGTATCCAGTAACCCAGATAGACATAGCCCAGCCCCAACGCCCGCGCCTGCTCCACTTGCCACAGCACGTTGTAGACGCCCAGGCTCATCTGGGCATCCTCCGGGTCATAAAAGGTATAGACGGCGGACAAGCCGTCGGCCAATTTATCGACCAGGCTGACCATCTTCAGCTCGCCGCCCAGGCGGAACTCCACCAGATGGCTGTCCACCCCGCTCTTCAGGATGAATTCAGAATATTGCTGCGCATCGTCCTCCGACATGCCGCCGCCGGCATGGCGCGTCTGCTGGTACAGACGGTACAAGGCGTAATGTTCTGCGTCGAAGCTCAACGGCATCCAGCGCGCGCTCATCTCGCTCCCGCGCTTCCACACCCGCCGCTGGGTGCGATTGGGCTGAAACTGCTCCACCGGCAGGCGCACAGGAATGCAGGCCTGGCAGGTGTCGCAATAGGGACGATAGGTATAAAAGCCGCTGCGGCGAAAACCCAGCCGCACCAGTTGGCTATAGACGCCGCTGTCTATCGCCTCGGCCGGGATCGCCACTTGCGAGCGAGCCTGCCGGTCGGGCAGATAGCTGCACGGATACGGCGCGGTGGCGTAAAAATGGATGGCCGCGACTTGGCCGGCTTCACGATGACTCATGGCGGTAATGGTAGTCCCACATTTGGCCGGGCGGGGATTGCCCTGTCATTTGCTTTAGCGTAGCAAGAAAAACATCGCGCGGCACCAAGCGGGCGCCCAAACTGGCCAGATGCGACGTGTGCATCTGGCAATCGATCATTTCCACCCCCTGCCCGGCCAAGTGCCTGACCATATGGACGAAGGCCAGCTTGGAAGCATCCGGGCGGTGGGAAAACATGGATTCGCCATAAAACATCCGGCCTATGGACACGCCGTACAAACCGCCCGCCAGCTCGCCGTCCATCCAGGTTTCAAAGCTATGGGCGTATCCCAAGCCATGCAGACGGCAATAGGCGGCCTGCATCTCCGGCACGATCCAGGTGCCGTCCTGGCCTGGCCGCGGTTCCGCGCAGGCCCGCATCACATCGGCGAAGGCGGTGTCGACGCGGATTTCATAATCCAGATTGCGCAAAGTCTTGGCCAGCGAACGGCTGACCTTCAGCTCCTCGGGAAACAGCACCATGCGCGGCGCGGGCGACCACCACAGAATGGGCTCGCCTTCGGAAAACCAGGGGAAAATGCCTTGCGAATAGGCGCAGAGCAAGCGCCTGGGGGACAAATCGCCGCCGGCGGCCAGCAGGCCGTTGGGATGACTCAAGGCCTGCGCCGCCGGCGGGAAGACAGGCTCGGGGCCGAGCCAGGGAATCATCAGCGGTGACCGCCCTTGCCGAGGCAATCCGGACACTCGCCGTACATGTACAAGGCATGCTCGACGATGCGGAAGCCATGCTGCTCGGCAATGCGGTCCTGCAGCGCTTCGATCTCGGGATCGAAGAATTCCACCACCTTGCCGCAATTGACGCAGACCATGTGGTCGTGGTGGCCGCCCTGGTTCAACTCGTACACGGCTTTGCCGGTTTCGAAGTGGTGGCGCACCAAGATGCCCGCCTGCTCGAACTGCGTCAGCACGCGGTAGATGGTGGCGAGGCCGATGTCGATGTTTTCCGCGAGCAGCTTGCGGTACACATCTTCCGCCGACATATGGCCGGAATCGCCCTGCTCGAACAGATCGAGTATTTTCAGGCGCGGACCAGTGGCTTTCAGTCCGATATCTTTGAGGTGACTGGCTTTGCTCATCGTGATATAAAGTGTGTCGATTTTCGAATCATGATAAAGCCTTTTGACGGCTTTGCCTAATTACAGCCTCATAAACATCGAGCCAATCGGAGTATCATGCGCGCCCTGATTTTCGCCGCTGTCATCGCCGTCTCCGGCTGCAGTTCCCTCAATCCGCTTGACTGGACCCACAAAGTGCAGGTCCAGCAAGGAAATTACGTCACCGCCGACGCCGTCGCCAAACTGAAGCCGGGCATGACACGCTCCCAAGTGCGCTTCCTGCTGGGCACGCCGCTGCTGACCGACGCCTTCCATGCCAATCGCTGGGACTACAAGTATAGCGACGCCAAAGGCGGCAAGCTGGATTCCAACAGCGACAAGCTGCTGACCGTCTACTTCAACGGCGACACGCTGGAGCGGGTGGAAGGCCAGGCCCAGGCCGCCGCGCCGGGCAAGCTGCTGGACGCCTCCGCGCCCGCGCCTGAGGCGAAGAAGCCATGAGCGGACAAAACATCGTTATCGTAGGCGCTTCAGGCCGCATGGGCCGCGTGCTGATCGAATCCGCGCTGAACACGCCCGGCGTTCGCCTGCACGCCGCGATAGACCGCGCCGACTCCGGCTTCATCGGCCAGGACGCCGGCCTGTTCTGCGGCAGAAACAGCGGCGTCGCCATCAGCTCGGACTTCATCGCCGCGCTGGACGGCGCGGACGTGGTGATAGACTTCACCCGCCCGGAAGGCACGCTGGAACACATGCTGGCCTGCGCGGAGCGCGGCGTGCGCATGGTGATAGGCACCACCGGTTTCGATGACGCCGGCAAAGCGGCCATCCGCGCCGCAGCCGAAAAAATCGGCATCGTGTTCGCCGCCAATTTCAGCGTGGGCGTCAACCTGACCTTCAAGCTGCTGGACATGGCCGCCCACGTGCTGAACGAGGGCTACGACATCGAGATCATAGAGGCTCACCACCGCTTCAAGGTGGACGCCCCGTCCGGCACCGCGCTGCGCATGGGCGAAGTCATCGCCGGCGCGCTGGGCCGCGATCTGAAACAATGCGCGGTTTATGGCCGCGAAGGCGTCACCGGCGAACGGGACCCTCAAGCCATAGGCTTCGCCACCGTGCGCGGCGGCGACGTGGTGGGCGACCACACCGCGCTGTTCGCCGCCCTGGGCGAGCGCGTGGAAATCAGCCACAAGGCATCCAGCCGCGCCACCTTCGCCAACGGCGCCGTCCGCGCCGCGCGCTGGCTGTCCGACCAACCGCACGGCCTGTTCGACATGCAGGACGTGCTCGGCCTGCGCTGAGCACTGGAGGGGCGTTAACGCCCCTCCTTTTCCCCATGCGCCTCTCCACGCTGCTCCCCCTGCTGCTGTTCCTGCTGCTCGCCACCGCTATCGCTTCCCTATCGCACCACAGTCATCTGCAAATCGACAGTTTGTTGCGCCTATCCCCGCAGCCCCCGCTGGAGTGGCAATTGCTGTTGGAGCTGCGCCTGCCGCGCCTGCTTGCTTCCGCTTGCGCCGGCGCGCTGCTGGCCAGCGCGGGCGCCGCCGTGCAGGCCCGCTTCCGCAATCCGCTGGCGGAGCCCGGCTTGATCGGCATCAATAGCGGCGGCGCGCTGGCCGCGGCGCTGGCGCTGAGCCTGGGCGCCGGCCTTTACGGCGTGGCGGCAGCCGGCTTCGTCGGGGGCCTATCCTCCCTGCTGCTGATCCGACTGCTGGGCAGCGACCGCGATGGCAACCGCCTGATCCTGAGCGGGCTGGCTGTCAGCACCTTGCTCGGCAGCCTGCTGACGCTGCTGATCACCACGCTGCCGGATGGCTCGCTGCGCGTCGTCACCTTCTGGCTGATGGGCAGCTTCGCCAGTCTGGAGTGGCCGCAGACCTTGATCCTGCTGCTGGCCACGCCCCTGGTCTGGCTGGGTCTGCACAGCAACTGGCGTTTCTTGAATGCCTTGCAGCTGGGCGAGGGCGCGGCCTTCTATCTGGGTTTCCCGGTGCGCCGCCGCGAATGGGCCGTCATTCTGCTGGCTGCGCTGGCAGCCGGCCTCGTAGTGGCGAACTGCGGCATGATAGGCTTCGTCGGTCTGATGGCCCCGCATCTGGCGCGGCAGCTGGTCGGCGGCGACGCGCGGCGCCTGCTGCTGACGGCCCCGCTGCTGGGCGCCTGGCTTAGCCTGGGCTCGGACTGGCTGGCGCAATCGCTGCTGGCGCCGGCGGAGTTGCCAGTCGGCGTCATCACCAGTCTGCTGGGCGCGCCCTTCTTCCTGTGGCTGCTGCGCCAGCAGGAGCGTCGCCATGCTTGAGGCCCGCCACGCCAGTTTGATCCGGCAAGGCCGTCCGGTGCTGGACGATATCAGCCTGGCGCTGCGCCCCGGCGAGCTGCTGATCGTGCTCGGGCCGAATGGCGCCGGGAAAAGCTCTTTGTTGAAATTGCTGTCCGGCCTGTGGCGGCCTGACTCGGGCGAGATACTGCTGGATGGGCGGCCGCTTATGGAGCTGGGCAGTCTACAGCTCGCCGCCCGGCGGGCCGTCATGGAGCAGCATCCGCAGACGCCGCTAGACTGGACCGCCGAGGAACTAGTCGCCGCCGGCGCCTATTTGCACCCCACTCTCGACAGGCGAAAAACCGCCTCCGCCATAGACCAGGCGCTGGAGCTGGCATCCGCCGCGTACCTGCGCAGGCGCCGACTGGCCGAACTATCAGGCGGAGAAAAACAGAAGCTGCAACTGGCGCGCGCCCTGTGCCAGCTGTTGCTGTCCGAGCATCCTGAGCGCTATCTGCTGCTGGACGAACCCACCGCCGCGCTGGACTTCGCCCTGGCCGACGCGCTGATGGCCCAGGTTCGCACGCTATGCCGCCAAACCGGCATAGGCGCGTTGGCCGTGGTGCATGACCTGAATCTGGCCTTGCGACACGCCGACCAAGCCTTGCTGCTCAACGACGGCCGCGTCGCCGGCTATGGCGCCGCGGCCGACATGATGCAACGCGAAAGGCTGGAACAGGTGTATGGCGTTCGTCTGGCGGAGCTGACGCATCCGGACCAGCCCTGGCGCGCCTTCATTCCGCTGCAAGGCGGCTGACGGATATTGCGCCGAGCGATCAAACCTGCCATTCTGACCTCCTCGCACTCGCAACCGGAATGCTCTCCATGCCGCTGCTTGCCGCTCTGCAATCCCTGCCTAGCCAATTTTGCGGCGAAGGCATAAACCACAACGACCAGACCTTCACCGGCTGCCTGAACTGGATGCCTCTTCCTGGCCAGCGGGCGCTGCTATTGCATTACAGCGCCACCGGCGCCGATGGTTCCACCCTGCATCGTGAGTCCACCCTGCTAGGCTACCAACCCGATGGCACCCTGTGCCTGTGGCCGGTCATGGAAGAGCTCCCCTTTGTGCTGCCCCACCCCGCCATCCGCCTGGCGGAAGACGGCCACGGCACGCTGGAAATCGTGTTCGCCAGCGGGCCGCGCAGCCTTGCCGAGCTATTTCGCCAGGAAATCACCATCCGGCTGGAGGCCAATGGCCAGCTTTATCTTGCCCACGCCTGGGGCATGCCCAACAGCAGCTTCGAAGATAGATCCCAGTGCCGGCTGACGCCGGTGGGCGGCACCGCCTGAACGCTCGCGGCCTGCGGCCGAGCCGTTCGCCTCGGCCATAAACAAACAGGCAACGCGATGGAGCGTTGCCTGTCATCCGCAGCCCTTTGAATCCGTTCACGCCATCGAAGCTTCCTTGCTGGGCTGCACCTCGAACAGCTGCTTGACCTCGCCATTGGCGTCCACGCTCTCCAAGCGGACATCAAAGCCCCACAGCCGGCACACATGCTTCAATACTTCGCGCGCGCTGTTCTCTTCCAGCGGCATGCGGTTGTGCATGGTATGCCGCAATATCAGACTGCGGTCGCCGCGCACATTGACCGACCAGACCTGGATATTGGGCTCGCGCGAACCCAGATTGTATTGCTCGGCCAGTTTGCCGCGAATATCGCGATAGCCCTCCTCGTCATGGATGCACGACACCTCGAGCTTGTCGTCGCGGTCGTCGTCGCGAATCGCGAAAAAGCGGAAATCACGGATCAGCTTGGGCGACAAATACTGCGAAATGAAGCTTTCATCCTTGAAGTTGCGCATCGCGAACTCCAGCGACTCCCGCCAATCCGTGCCCGCCAAGTCCGGGAACCAGGCTCGGTCTTCATCGGTGGGCGCTTCGCAAATCCGCTTGATGTCCTGATACATCGAAAATCCCAGCGCATAAGGATTGATGCCGCTGTACCAGCGCGCCGTCACCGGCGGCTGCGTTACCACATTGGTGTGGCTCTGCAGGAACTCCAGCATATAGCCGTCGGTAATCAGCCCCTTGTCGTACAGGCGGTTCATGATGGTGTAGTGCCAGAACGTGGCCCAACCCTCGTTCATCACCTGGGTTTGCCGCTGCGGGTAGAAATACTGCGCCACCTTGCGCACGATGCGCACCACCTCGCGCTGCCACGGCTCCAGCAAGGGCGCGGATTTTTCGATGAAATACAGCAGGTTTTCCTGCGGTTCCGCGGGAAAGCGCGGCGCGGACTTCCCAGAGTCGTCCTTGTCCCGCCTGGGAATGGTCCGCCACAAATCATTGACCTGCGTCTGCAGATACTGCTCGCGCTCGACCTGCCGCGCCTGCTCCTGCGCCAGAGACAGCTTTTGCGGCCGCTTGTAGCGGTCCACGCCGTAGTTCATCAAGGCATGGCAGGAGTCCAGCAACTCCTCCACCTCGTCTATGCCGTAGCGCTCCTCGCACTTCATGATGTAGCTCTTGGCAAACACCAGGTAATCGATGATGGCCGAGGCGTCGGTCCAGGAGCGGAACAGGTAGTTGCCCTTGAAGAAGCTATTATGGCCGTACGCCGCGTGCGCGATCACCAGGGCCTGCATCATCATGGAATTTTCTTCCATCAGATAGGCGATGCAGGGATTGGAGTTGATCACGATCTCGTAGGCCAATCCCATCTGGCCGCGCTTGTAGCTCTTCTCGGTGGAAACGAAGTGCTTGCCGTAGCTCCAGTGGTGATAATTGACCGGCATGCCCACTGAGGCGTAGGCATCCATCATCTGCTCCGCGGTGATGATTTCCAGCTGATTGGGATAGACGTCCAGCTTGAACTCGTCTACCGCAATCTCGCGGATGGCCCGGTCGTATTCCCCTATCAGTTCGAAGGTCCATTCGGACCCGGTGGAAATCGGTTTCATGCTCTCCCCCTCGCGTTCTCGCTTCATGCTCCGCTCCGGCTTCCCGCCGGCTGGCGCTTGAACAGTTCGCGGAACACCGGATAGATGTCCGAGGCCGAACGTATTTTCTGCATCGCGAACTGCGAACACTGCGCCTTGACCTTCAGGTACTCGTACCACAGGTTTTGCGGCTCGCCCTCTGTGATCTCGATGTAAGCGAAGTATTGGCAATATGGCAGCAGATCCTCCTCCAGGATGCGGCCACAGTTGGCCGAATCACTGTCCCAGTTGTCGCCGTCCGATGCCTGGGCCGCATAGATGTTCCACTCACTGCTGGCATAGCGCTTCTTGATGACATCGCTCATCAGGTTCAGCGCCGACGACACCACGGTGCCGCCGCTTTCGCGCGAATGGAAAAAATCCTGCTCATTGACTTCCACCGCGCTGGTATGGTGGCGGATGAACACGACTTCGATCTTTTCGTAATTGCGCTGCAGGAACATGTACAGCAGGATGAAGAAGCGCTTGGCCATGTCCTTTTTCTGCTCGTCCATCGAGCCTGACACGTCCATGATGCAGAACATCACTGCCTGGCTGGTGGGCTTGGGCTGCTTGACCCGGTTGTTGTATCGCAGGTCAAACGGGTCGATGAACGGGATGGTGGCCAGACGCTCGCGCATCTGATGTATCCTCTGCCGCCTTTCACGCACCTCGATGGCGTTGTCGTCGTCAGACTCGATCAGCGTATCGAGCTCCTCCTCGGCCTCGTCCAGGCGGGCCAGCGTCGGCGCCGCCATCGCCACCCGGCGCGCCAGCGCGCCGCGCAGCGAACGCACGATATTGATGTTGGCCGGCGTGCCGTCATTGGTGTAGCCGGCGCGCACCGTCTTCATCTCCTCAATGCCCATCAACTGGGTCTTGATCAGATTGGGCAGGGCCAGGTCGTCGAAGAAAACATTCATGAACTCCTCGCGCGACAGCTGGAACACGAAATCGTCCTCGCCCTCGCCGTCCTGGCTGGCCTTGCTGCCGCCTCCGCCCGCGCCGCCCTGCGGCCGTGGAATCCGGTCGCCCTTGATGAACTCCTCGTTGCCCGGATGGACGTTCTCCCCCACGCCGCCCTTCCCATGATGGAAATGCGGCTCGGAGATGTCCTTGACCGGGATGGATACCTTTTCCCCACTTTCGATATCGGTGATGCTCCGCCCCTTGATTGCCCTGGAGACGGCTTCCTTGATTTGCGCCTTGAAACGGCGAAGAAAGCGTTCGCGATTGACCGCCGACTTATTCTTGCCGTTGAGGCGTCTGTCTATGATGTGGGACATGGCCACCTCTCTAGCGCGCAATCGCGGACCGCGGATCGCTCTCAGCCATCCGCTGTCCTGCCCGCGCGCGGTTGTATCTCCTCATCGCCCGGCCACCGCGGCCCGGCGCCTCCCGCCCCGCCGCGAACGGCGGGGCTTCCGGCGGCTTAGGATGACTTGCGCACCCGCAGATACCATTCGCACAGCAGCCGCACCTGCTTGGCGGTATAACCTTTCTCCACCATGCGGTTGACGAAGTCTTCATGCTTCTTGGCATCCTCGGCGCTGGCCTTGGCATTGAAGGAAATCACCGGCAGCAGCTCCTCGGTGTTCGAGAACATCTTCTTCTCTATCACCGTGCGCAGCTTCTCGTAGCTGGTCCAGGTCGGATTCTTGCCGCCATTGTTGGCTCGGGCCCGCAACACGAAGTTGACGATCTCGTTGCGGAAGTCCTTGGGATTGGAAATCCCGGCCGGTTTCTCGATCTTTTCCAGTTCGGCGTTCAGCGAAGTCCGATCGAAAATTTCACCGGTATCCTGATCGCGGTATTCCTGATCCTGGATCCAATAGTCGGCGAAAGTCACGTAGCGGTCGAAAATGTTCTGGCCGTATTCCGAGTAGCTTTCCAGATAGGCGGTCTGGATTTCCTTGCCGATGAACTCGACATACTTCGGCGCCAGATATTCCTTCAGGAAAGTCAGATATTTCTGCTCGGTCTCGCCCGGGAACTGCTCACGCTCCACCTGCTGCTCGATCACGTACAGCAAATGCACCGGGTTGGCCGCCACTTCGCTATGGTCGAAGTTGAACACCTTGGACAAGATCTTGTAGGCGAAGCGGGTGGACAAACCTGCCATGCCCTCGTCCACGCCGGCGTAGTCCCGGTATTCCTGCAGCGACTTGGCCTTCGGATCCGTGTCTTTCAGGTTATCGCCGTCATACACCTGCATCTTGCTGTACAGGCTGGAGTTTTCCGGCTCCTTCAGCCGAGACAGCACGGCGAACTGGGCCATCATCTTCAGCGTGCCGGGCGCGCATGGCGCTTTGCCCAGCGAGGAATTGCGGATCAACTTGTCGTAGATCTTGATTTCCTCGTTGACGCGCAGGCAGTACGGCACCTTGACGATATAGATCCGATCGAGGAAGGCCTCATTGTTTTTGTTGTTGCGGAACTGCTTCCACTCGCTCTCGTTCGAGTGGGCCAGGATGATGCCTTCGAACGGGATGGCGCCGAAGCCTTCCGTGCCCTTGAAGTTGCCCTCCTGGGTGGCAGTCAGCAGCGGGTGCAGCACCTTGATCGGGGCCTTGAACATTTCCACGAACTCGAGCAGGCCCTGATTGGCCAGGCACAGGCCGCCGGAGTAGCTGTAAGCGTCCGGGTCGTCCTGGGCGTACTTCTCAAGTTTGCGGATGTCTACTTTGCCCACCAGTGAGCTGATGTCCTGGTTGTTCTCGTCGCCCGGCTCGGTCTTGGCCACCCCGATCTGCTTCAACACCGACGGGTAGCGCTTGACGACGCGGAACTGCCCGATGTCTCCGTTGAACTCGTGCAGCCGCTTCACCGCCCAGGGGCTGGGGATGCCCTTCAGATAGCGGCGCGGAATGCCGTACTGTTCCTCAAGAATGGAGCCGTCCTCGTCATAACTGAACAGCGACAGCGGAGACTCGTTGACCGGGCTGCCCTTCAGGCAATAGAAGGGCACCAGCTCCATCAGCTCCTTCAGTTTTTCCGCGATGGACGACTTGCCGCCGCCTACGGGGCCCAGCAGGTAGAGAATCTGCTTCCTCTCTTCCAGACCTTGCGCGGCATGGCGGAAATAGGCCACCACCTGCTCGATGACCTCCTCCATGCCGTAGAATTCTCGGAAGGCGGGATAAACCTTGATGACTTTGTTGGAAAAAATGCGCGACAGCCGCGAATCGTGGCGGGTGTCCACCAACTCCGGCTCGCCGATGGCCGCCAACATGCGCTCTGCAGCAGTGGCGTAGCCACCCGGATCATGTTTGCACAGCTCCAGATATTCCTGGATGGTGTACTCTTCTTCGCGGGTTTTATCGTAGCGCACTGCGTAGTGACTGAAGATATCCGGGTGCATGACTCTCTCCTGGCTGTTAGCAGGGGCTGCGGCCGGGTCGCAATCGCCCTGGCCGTCCCCCTTGCTGAATTAGAGTGCTGACTTTGTCTCCGGTTCTTTTTTTGGGTATAGCATAGCAGCACGGAATGGCCCGAAAAAACAGGCTGGGAACGGATTCCGGCATTACCGGGGAGCGTGGACGGAAAAGCCTTTGAATCAATGAGTATTTTTAAATAATTTTTTTTGTAACACTCGATGAAGCTTAGTAAACGCTTGTAATTCCAACTGGGATTTTTCTTGAATAAATTTTTTAAAACAACGGCTTATCAATTCTTCCGCAAAACAATGCGGACGCCTATTTCATAAATCATGCCGCGCTGCACCTCATTGCAGCGCTTGACCTCGACTTCCGCCTCGAACGGCTTGCCGGGCGCGCCGCCCACGCCCGGCACCAGCACGATGACGTTCAGCTTCTCGCCATACTGGGGCACGAAGGCCGAGCGCAGCGCCATGCCGTCGACCGACAGATCCACGCACTCGCCATAAAAGGTCTGCCCGCTGCTCAGGCATTTGATGCGCGCCTTGCAACCCATCGCGATGCGCCGGCCGCGCCGGCGATCATAGTACGCGTCAAATCGGGACACCTCGCATCCTCCCGCTCAAATAGGCCGCCAGCCAGTGCAGGCCGACTATCGACTTGCTGTCGCAGATTTCGCCGGTCAGCACCATGTCCATGGCCGCCTCTAGCGGATGGGTCAGCACCTCCAGAAACTCGCCCTCATCCAGTTGCCTCTCACTGAGCACCAGGTCCCGCGCCAGGTAGTAGCTGATCTTCTCATCGGAATAGCCTATGCACGGATGCGCGGTGCCCAGGTAGACCCAGTTATCCGAACGATAGCCGGTTTCTTCCAGCAATTCCCGCCGAGCGGTAACTTCCGGCACCTCGCCCGGGTCTATCTTGCCGGCGGGAATTTCGATGAACTCGCGCTGCGCCGGATAACGGTATTGGCGTTCCAGCACCAGCTCCCCTTGTCTCGTCAATGCCAGGATGGCCACCGCGCCGGGATGCGAGATGTACTCGCGCGACGCCTCACGGCCGTCCGGCAGTTCCACCCTGTCCTTGCGGACAGACAAAAATTTCCCCTCGTAAACTTGTTCGGAAAACAATTGCTTTTCAACTAGATTCACATTTCACCTTTCTGCCATGCCACGCGCTGACCACAGCCCAACGCCACAGCAATCGCGTGGCGAGATAGCCCGCCGCCCCCAGCGTCACGCCCAAAGCCGGCATGCCCACCAGCAAAGGCCAGCCCAAGTTCAACAGCCAGGCCGCCATCTGGCTCAGCCACTCCGCGGGCCCCAGGCTGAATAAGCCTGGCGGCGCAGTCATTGTAGCCGGCCCCGTCTCGCCGAGTAAGCAACGTCCAAAACGATAGGCCAGGTAGTACAGGGGCAGCACTGTCAACGGATTGCTGTATAGCGATACCACCATCGCCGCCGGCAGGTTGACCCGCAGCATCAGCGCCAGCGCCAGCGCGGTGGCCTTCTGCGTGAAGCCCGGCATCACGCCGGAATACAAGCCGACCGCCACGCCCATGGCGACCTTGCGTCGATTGAAGGCCCAGAAGGCCGGCTGATCCAGATGCGGCGCCAGCCAGCGCATCGATGGGCGGGCGAACCATTCATGCCGGCGGGCGGCGAAGGCGCGGATCTTTCGTTTAAATAATGTCATTCCGCATTCAAATCATTACGTTGCCGATACGCCACAGTCTGCCGGGCGCTGGCGCGAAATTTGGTTGTCAAAAGCCCAGGAATAATTTAAACAAGCGTTTGAATTAACCCTGCTTCCATCCGGGGGCATCACAAAACGCATCGCCCTGGCACGCACCAGGCCGCACAACCGAACTGGAGAAACCGAATGCCTGCTTACCAAGCCCCGCTGCGCGACTTTGACTTCGTTCTCAATGAACTGATCAAGGTACAGGACATCATCCCCACGTTGCCAGGTTATGAAGAAGCCACTCAAGACATCTTCCAGGCCTATCTGGAGCAGGCCGCCCAGTTCTGCGAATCGGAGCTCGCGCCGCTGAACCGCCAGGGCGACGAAGAAGGCTGTCAGTTCGACAGCGCCACCAAGTCCGTCACCACGCCGGCCGGCTTCAAGGAAGCCTACAAGCAATACTGCGAGCTGGGCTTCCCGGCGCTGGACTGCGATCCGGTCTATGGCGGCCAAGGCCTGCCCAAGAGCATGACCTTCCCCATCATGGAGATGCAATGCTCGGCCAACGTCGCTTGGTCCATGTATCCGGGATTGTCTCATGGTGCCTATTCCGCCATCCACGCCCACGGCACCGAAGAACAGAAAAAAACCTATCTGCCCAAGCTGGTGGACGGCAGCTGGACCGGCACCATGTGCCTCACCGAACCACACTGCGGCACCGACCTGGGCCTGCTGAAGACGCGCGCGGAACCCAACGCGGACGGCAGCTACCGAATCACCGGCACCAAGATCTTCATCTCGGCCGGCGAGCACGACATGTCGGACAACATCATCCACCTGGTGCTGGCCCGCCTGCCGGACGCGCCCAAGGATGTGAAGGGCATCTCGCTGTTCATCGTGCCGAAATTCCTGGACGGCGGCGCCCGCAACCCCGTCACCTGCGGCAGTCTGGAACACAAGATGGGCATCAAGGCCAACGCCACCGCCGTGATCAATCTGGACGGCGCCCAAGGCTGGCTGATAGGCGAGCCGAACAAGGGCCTGGCCTGCATGTTCACCATGATGAACGCCGCCCGCCTCGGCTGCGGCATGCAGGGCCTGGGCCTGGGCGAAGCTTCCTTCCAGGGCGCGCTGGCCTATGCGCGCGAACGCCTGCAAATGCGCGCGCTGAACGGCGCCAAGTGCCCGGACAAGGCTGCCGACCCCATCATCGTGCATCCGGACGTGCGCCGCATGCTGCTGACGCAAAAGGCCTACACCGAAGCAGGCCGCGCGCTGGCCGCGCTGCTGGCGCTGCAGCTGGACATCGAAGACAAGCATCCGGACGCCGCCGTCCGCGCCGACGCCGCCGATCTGGTGGCGCTGCTGACCCCTGTGGCCAAAGCTTTCATGACCGACAACGGCTACACCGCCGCCAATCTGGGCATGCAGGTGTTCGGCGGCCACGGCTTCATCCGCGAATGGGGCATGGAGCAACTGGTGCGCGACTGCCGCATCTCGCAAATCTATGAAGGCACCAACGGCATCCAGGCCATAGACCTGCTGGGCCGAAAGGTATTGCTGGATCAGGGCGCCAAGCTGCGCAAGTTCACCAAGCTGATCCACAAGTTCTGCCAGCAGTACGAAGGCCACGCCCAGTTGGGCGAGTTCGTCAATCCGCTGTCCAAGCTGATGAAGGAAGTCGGCGAAGTCACCATGGGCATCGGCATGGCCAGCCTGCAGGACAAGGACGAAGCCGGCGCCGCCGCCACCGACTACCTCCGCCTGATCGGCCACCTGGCCTACGCCTGGCTGTGGGCCCGCATGGCCGAAGTCGCCTACGCCAAACTCGGCCACGGCGATGACGCCTTCTATAACGCCAAGATCGCCACCGCCCGCTTCTACTACGCCAAGCTGTTGCCGGAGGCGGAAGCGCTGAAGGCCAGCATCAAGAGCGGCGCCAAGCCGCTGATGACACTGACAGATGAGCACTTCGCCTTCTAAGATAGCCTCAGCTCGATCCAGACAGGCCGCACTTCGCAAGAGCGCGGCCTGTTGCTTTTTCATCTGGCCCAAAATCTTAGGCTATGTCCCAATTCCGTGTTGGGAGCTATGCTGAATACGGTAGCAGACCGGGAGCAACGCCATGGATGCCCAAAGTTTTCAGCGTTTTCTTGC
>NZ_PQWB01000089.1 GCF_002924365.1 Chromobacterium alticapitis
CACAATATCAAAGCGGCACGCGAACAACTGGGTTGGTCGCCAGACCAGTTACTGGCGCTATGCAAGCTGGCATGAGATAGCATTGAATGGCCCTGATTGCGAATAGGGTTCAAAAACAACGACTTCTTAAATATGTTAACATATCGTTTACAAAAACAAAATCATGTTAACAATCGCTTCATTTTGTAGAGCCGATCTGCCACACCCATGCAGTCGATACCGCTGAGGTCGAGCACGCTATTCGGATCCACGCGGGGCCTGATCAATAGGACTGTCTCTGGCTCCAAGTGCAACGCATGGATCAGGCATCGCCATGGCTGCACATTGCCCATGGCACCATGGCTGCGCTGTTTCCTCGATGGCGTACATGTGACCGCTCAACCGCGACAGAATCTGCTTCGACGTATCGGGCACCGCCCCGGCACAAACCGAAAGCGCGCTCAGCACTCAGCACCAGGCGAGAAAAGCCACACTCAGCAACTTGGACATATCGCCCCTCTCTCCTAAAACCGGCGACAGCATATGACAACCGTCCCGCTCTGGATGATCTGGCGCAAACCGCGTCGCCGCCGGCCGGTATACAGCGGGCCGGCGGCGGGATATCGTAAAGACATAAACTCCGCGAGCGGGAGCCGCGATGCGCTATCTAGACTGGCTGCCGCCTGAGGCGACGCAAATCACCCTGGTGCTGTTCCTGGCCTTCCTGATCGGCCTGGAGCGCGAGGAGCGCAAGGCCGGCGGCGATCATTACGCCTTCGGCGGCGTGCGCACCTATCCGCTGATCGGCCTGATCGGCTATGTCGTGGCCGCGCTGGCCAACGGCGATTGGGCGCCGGTCGGCCTGGGCTTCGCCGTGGTGGCCGCGTTTCTGCTGATGTCGTACTGGCACAAGCTGGGCGCGTCCGGTTATTCCGGCGTCACCAGCGAGATGTCCGGCCTCGCCACTTATCTGATAGGCGTGCTGGTGTGCCGCGAGCTGTACTGGCTGGCCACCGCGCTGACCGTGGCCGGCCTCTTGCTGCTGGAATTCAAATCCCGTCTGGAAAGCCTGGCGCGGCGCATCGATCCGGCCGATATCCTGACCTTCACCCAGTTCCTGCTGCTGGCGGCGGTGATCCTGCCGCTGCTGCCCGATGAGGCCATAGGCCGCTTTCAGATCAACCCGTTCAAGACCTGGCTGGTGGTGGTGGCGGTCAGCGCCGTGTCCTACGGCAGCTATTTGCTGCAGCGGCTGCACCAGGGCAGGGACGGGCTGTTGCTGGCGGCGCTGGCCGGCGGCGCCTATTCCTCCACCGTCACCACCGTGGTGATGGCGCGCCGTTCGGCCGAGGCCGGCTCGCCGCGGCTGTATTCAGGCGCCATCCTGATGGCTTCCGGCGTGATGTATCTGCGCTTGATGGCTTTTCTCGCCCTGTTCAACTTCGCGCTGTTGCAGCGTTTGTGGCCGGCTTTTTCAGCCTTGGCCGCGCTGGCCTTGCTGGGAGGCTGGCTATGGTCGCGCAGCGGGCGCGACGGCGCAGCGGCCGGAACGGCCTACCAGCCCAAGAATCCGCTGGAATTGGGCGCGGCCGTGCTGTTCGCCCTGCTGTTCATCGCCATGCTGGTCGCCACCCGGCTGGCGGCGCAGTATTTGGGCGCGGCCGGCGTTTACGCCCTGGCTGCGGTAATGGGCGTCAGCGACGTCGACCCTTTCATCATGGGCATCACCCAGTCCACGCCGGCGCTGACGCCGCTGCCGGTGGCCGGATCGGCCATCCTGATCGCCGCCGCCGCCAACAATGCGGCCAAGGGCGCGTATGCGCGCGCCCTTGGCTCGCGCGAGACCGGCGGGCAAAGCCTGGCGGGTTTGCTGCTGCTGGCCGCCTTAGGCCTGCTACCCTTGCTGTGGGCACTCTGAGGCCCATACTGCTTGGCTTGCTGAGAATCGCGCACCGTCCTGAAAAAGACATTTCGTGTCGCAAAAATGACACAAATCATGCCTTTGAAATAATTTTGCCTGTGCGGAATTCAAATCACCCACTCTGGATGACTCTCAAAATTCATCTGCAATTTCAAGCAATAGCGTCGATATTCCCCAAACAATCCCTCTCGCCTTCGCCAAACTCTCCAGCCGAATCCCCTCCCCATTAAATACCTTTGTCATTAATATTTATTCGCGCACCTCATGCAAATTAACAAAATCAGTGCGCGCAACCATCCGTGATTGGACAAAGGAGATCCCATGCAAAGGGGAACAAACAAGCGGCGTCTCGGCACGCTATCCATCGGCATAGGCTTGATCGGCTCGCTGGCCGGCTGCGGCGGAGGCGGCGGAGACGACGGCAGTGCCCGCAACGCAAACAATCTGCAGGAGCAGCCCAAGCTGACGCTGGACGTGTTCGGCGCGCGCGGCGACACGCTGACCGCCAGCAGCGAAGGCTGCGTCGGCGGCGCCAAGATCAGCTGGGCCGCAGCGGACAATGCCCAACTGGCAGCCAGCGGCGCCAGCGTGGCCGACCCGGCGCCCGAGCACCCGCTGCAAGTCACCGCCAGTTGCGGCAATGCCAGCGCCACGCTGACGCTGGCCGCGCAAAACGTGTTCGCCAGCCCCGGCGCGTTCGCCGTGATCCAGGGCGACGGCACGCTGGCCGTATGGGGCGATAAGCTGCTGGGCGGCGATCTGTCGCAGCTGAAAGCGGAACAGCAGCCCAAGAACGTGGTGCAGGTAGTGGGCAACGAGCGCGCGCTGGCGGCGCTGCAAGCCGACGGCAAGGTGGTGTCCTGGGGCAGCGTGTGGGCCAAGTCGCCCTTCGTCTCGGCCCAGGGCGCGACCAGTAACCGCTTCATGGCGGCGGCTGGCGCCTTCGGCAAGGTGGTCAAGCTGTGGCCCACCCTGCGCAGCTTCGTCGCGCTGAACGAAGACGGCAGCGTCGCCACCTGGGGCGTGACGCAAAAGACCTTCGGCGGCCTAGGCGGCTGGAAAACCGCCGCGCAGTCCTTCCCGTCCGCGGATGCCTTGAGCCAGCTGCGCGACATCCGCGACGTCAGCTATAACCTCGCGGCCGTGGCCGCGCTGAAGAAAGACGGCACCGTCGTCGCCTGGGGCGATCCGGAAAGCGGCGGCGACACGACGCCCGTCGCGGCTAAACTGAAGGACGTGGTCAAGCTCTACGCCACTGACTACCAGTTCGCGGCGCTGAAGAAAGACGGCAGCGTCGTCAGCTGGGGCACCAACTGGGAGACCGAAGACTTCTTCAACGGCCAGGAGGCCGCGCCGCAAAACGCGCTGAACCTGATAGGCAATGGCTCGGTCCTGGCCGTGCTGGGCAAGGACGGCGCCGTGTCCACCATAGGCAGCGGGCAGTTCGACAAGGGCGCCAACCTGACGCTGCTGGAAGCCAGCCTGAGCAATGTGGCCCAGGTCTTCGCCAGCAAGGCCGCCTTCGCCGCGTTGAAAAAAGACGGCAGCGTGGTGACCTGGGGCGACAAGCAGCGCAATGACCCGAGCGCCGCCCAGGCCCAACTGAACAATGTGGTCAACATCGCCAGCACCGAGCTGGCCTTCGCCGCGCTGAAGAAAGACGGCAGCGTGGTGAGCTGGGGCGACGAGACCCGCGGCGGCGACAGCAGCGCGGTGCAGGCGCAGCTGAACAATGTCGTGGCGCTATACGCCAACGACTACGCCTTCGCCGCCTTGAAGAAGGACGGCAGCGTGGTGACCTGGGGCGCGCCCATGCACGGCGGCGACAGCCGCGCCGTGCAGGACAAACTGAAGAATATCCGCGCCATTTACCACACCAGCCTGGGCGGCTTCCTCGCCGTCGCCAAGGATGGCCGGTTCGTCAGTTGGGGCGGCCCGTCGGCCGGCGACGCCGCGCCTCCGGCCAGCCTGAAGACCATTCCCTATCTGAAGAGCTAAGCGCAACGCCTACCGGAAAACCAAAATATGAAAAAGCTTAAACTCGCGTCCCTGCTGTTGGCGGCGGGTGTCGCCAGCGCCGCGGCCCAGGCCGCGCCCGGCAATGAAGTGGCCGGCATCATCGTCAAATACCGCCAGGTCTCCTCTGCCCAGCTGGCGGCCCAAGCGGCCAGCCTGCCGCGCGGCAAAGTCTTGTCCGCCCAGCCGGCCGACGCCAGGCAGCGCGCCCAGAAGCTGCAACAGCTCACCGGCGTGCCGCTGCGGTTCGAGCGCCAGATGGGCACCGGCGCCTATGTGTTCCACACCGGCAAGGCGTTGAGCCCCGACGAGGCCCAGCAGCTGTCGCGCCGCATCCAGCAAGACCCGAACGTCGAATACGCCGAGCCCAACTACATCAAGCACGCCAATTTCGAGCCGTCCAGCCCGCTCTACCAGCAGCAGCAATGGGATATGAAGGCCAGCGCCGCCGAGCCGGGCGCGATGAACCTGCCGGACGCCTGGAATCTCAGCAAGGGGTTGGGCGTCACCGTGGCGGTGCTCGACACCGGCTACCGCCCGCACAAGGATTTGAAGCCCAATCTGCTGGAGCCGGGCTATAACTTCGTCTCCAAGCCCGAAGATGCCCGCCTCAAGCCGGGTCCGGACGGCCAGACCGCGCGCCAGGCCAACGCCATGGACCAGGGCAGCTGGAAGAGCGCCAATGATTGCGGCCCTGGTTCGGCAGCGGACGACAGCAGCTGGCATGGCACCCATGTCGCCGGCACCATCGCCGCGGCCGGCGGCGACAAGAACGGCATTTCCGGCGTGGCGCCGCGCGCCAAGATCCTGCCGGTGCGCGTGCTGGGCCGCTGCGGCGGCACCGACGCCGACATCACCGACGCCATGCTGTGGGCGGTGGGCGCCGCCGTTCCGGGCGCGCCGATCAATCCCTCGCCGGCGCGCGTGATCAATATGTCGCTGGGCGGCTCCCAGCCATGCACCCAGTCCTACCGCAGCGTGATCCAGCAGATCCATGCCCGCAACGGCATCGTGGTGGTGTCCGCCGGCAACAGCAACCGCAATGCCCGCACCGCCTCGCCGTCCAGCTGCTACGGCGTGATCTCGGTCGCGTCCAACGGCCAGGCCGGCGCCATCGCCAGCTATTCCAACTACGGCGCCACCGTGGCCGTGACCGCGCCCGGCGGCGACCTGAACGTGGGCGATCCCGGCATCTACTCCACGATCAACAGCGGCAAGACCGCGCCGGAGGACGACAACGCCTATGAGGCGATGATGGGCACTTCGATGGCGGCGCCGCACGTGTCCGGCCTGGTGGCGCTGATGCTGTCCATCAATCCGCAGCTGGACTGGAAGGCGGTGCGCAATCTGCTGATTCAAACCTCGCACAAGGCGCCGGGCAATTGCACAGGCTGCTCGGCCGGCCTGGTCGACGCCGCCGCCGCCGTGCGCGCCGCGCAGAACTACCGCTGAGCGCGCTCCATGAAAAACCGGCTTGCCGCGAGGCAAGCCGGTTTTTTCGCGTCTAAGCCCGATATGACTAGGCGTCATACCCCAGATTCGGCGCCAGATCGCGTTCGGCCTGTTCCAGCGTCACGCCGCGGCGCGCGGCATAACTGGCCACTTGGTCCTTCTCCACCTTGCCGACGCCGAAGTAACGCGATTGCGGGTGGCTGAAATAGAAGCCGGACACCGCCGCGGTGGGCAACATGGCGTAGCCCTCGGTCAGCGTCATGCCTATGGCCGGCGCGTCCAGCAGCTGGAACAGCTCGGCCTTCACCGTGTGGTCCGGGCAGGCCGGGTAGCCCGGCGCCGGGCGGATGCCGCGGTACAGCTCGTCGATCAGGCCTTCGTTGTCGATCTGCTCGTCGGCGGCATAGCCCCAGAACTCGCGCCGCACGCGGGCGTGCATCAGCTCGGCGAAGGCTTCGGCCAGGCGGTCGGCCAGCGCTTTGAGCAGAATGGCCGAGTAATCGTCGTTGGCGTCCTCGAAGCGCTTCACATGCGGTTCGATGCCGATGCCGGCGGTGACGGCGAAAGCGCCGATATAGTCTTCCACGCCGCTGTCCAGGGGCGCGATGTAGTCGGCCAGCGCCCAGTTGGCCTTGCCGTCCATCTTGGGCAGCTGCTGGCGCAGTCCCACCCAGGTCATCAGGCTGGCGCTGTTGTCCGGGTTGCGGATTTCGATGTCGTCGCCATTGACGCTACTGGCCGGGAACAGGCCGATCACCGCGTTGGCGGCCAGCCAGTTCTCGTCGACGATCCGCTTCAGCATGACTTGGGCGTCTTCATACAGCGCGCGCGCCGATTCGCCGACGATCTCGTCGTCGAGAATGCGCGGAAAGCGCCCGGCCAGCTCCCAGCTCTGGAAAAACGGCGTCCAGTCGATATAGGCGGCGATCTCGGCCAATGAATAATTCTCGAAACGGCGCACGCCTAGCCATTGCGGCTTGGGCGGCGTATAGCCGGCCCAGTCGATTTTCTCTTTATTGGCGCGCGCGGCTTCCAACGAGACCACCTTGCGGTTGGCCTTGTTGGCGTGGCCTTCGCGCGCGCGTTCTTGCTCGGCCAGGTTTTCGGCGACGAAGCCGTCGCGCAGCGTGTCCGACAGCATATTGGAGCAGACGCCCACCGCTCGGCTGGCGTCCGGCACGTACACCACCGGATGTTGGTAATGCGGGGCGATCTTCACCGCGGTATGTACCTTGGAGGTGGTCGCGCCGCCTATCAACAGCGGGATGTCGAAGCCCTGGCGCTGCATCTCCTTGGCCACATGGCTCATCTCCTCCAGGCTGGGGGTGATCAGGCCGGACAGGCCGATGATGTCGGCCTTGTGCTCGCGCGCGGCGTCGAGGATGGTCTGGCACGGCACCATCACGCCCAGGTCTATCACCTTGTAGTTATTGCAGCGCAGCACCACGCCGACGATATTCTTGCCGATGTCGTGCACGTCGCCCTTGACCGTGGCCATGATGATGACGCCCTTGGCCGGCGCGTCGGCTAGACCCAGACGGATCTTCTCTTCCTCGATGAACGGTTCCAGGTGGGCGACGGCGGCCTTCATCACCCGCGCCGACTTCACCACCTGCGGCAGGAACATTTTGCCGGCGCCGAACAGGTCGCCCACCACGTTCATGCCGTCCATCAGCGGGCCTTCGATCACGTGGATGGGCCGCGCCGACTTCAGCCGCACTTCCTCGGTATCCTCGACGATGAAGGTGGTGATGCCCTTGACCAGCGCGTGCTCCAGCCGCTTTTCCACCGGGAACGCGCGCCAGGCCAGGTCCTCGCCCTTTTTCTCGCCGACGGCCTCGCCCTTGAACTTCTCCGCCAGCTCGATCAGCCGTTCGGTGGCGTCGCCGCCGTCCTTGGGATGGCGCATCAGCACCACGTCCTCGATGCGCGCGCGCAGTTCGGCGTCGACCTCGTCGTACACCTCCAGCGCGCCGGCGTTGACGATGCCCATGGTCATGCCGCGCTGGATGGCGTGATACAGGAACACCGCGTGGATGGCTTCGCGCACCTTGTTGTTGCCGCGGAAGCTGAACGAGACGTTGGACACGCCGCCGGAAATCTTGGCGTGCGGCAGGTGCTGCTTGATCCAGCCGGTGGCCTCGATGAAGTCCAGGCCATAACGCGCATGTTCGTCTATGCCGGTGGCGACGGCGAAGATATTGGGGTCGAAGATGATGTCTTCCGGCGGGAAGCCCACCTCGTCCACCAGGATGCGATAGCTGTGGTCGCAAATCTCGATCTTGCGGGCGTAGGTGTCGGCCTGGCCTTTCTCGTCGAAGGCCATCACGATCACCGCCGCGCCGTAGCGGCGGATCAAGCGCGCCTGCTCGACGAATTTCTCTTTGCCTTCCTTCATCGAGATCGAGTTGACGATGCCCTTGCCCTGGATGCATTTCAGACCGGCCTCGATCACCTCCCATTTGGACGAGTCGATCATGATGGGCACGCGGGCGATATCCGGCTCCGACGCGATCAGGTTCAGGAAGCGCACCATCGCGGCGTGGGCGTCCAGCATGCCCTCGTCCATATTGATGTCGATGACCTGAGCGCCGTTCTCTACCTGCTGCCGCGCCACGTCCAGCGCGGTGGCGTAGTCGCCGTTGAGGATGAGCTTGGCGAAGGCGCGGCTGCCGGTGACGTTGGTGCGCTCGCCGACGTTCACAAACAAGTCTTCGTCGCCGATATTGAAGGGCTCCAGGCCGGACAGCCGGCACTTGGCCTCGATCTGCGGCAAGGGCCGCGGCGCGATGCCGTCCACCGCTTGGGCAATGGCGGCGATGTGTTCCGGCGTGGTGCCGCAACAGCCGCCGACGATGTTGATCAGCCCGCTCTCGGCCCACTCGCGCACGTACTCGCCCATCTTCTCAGGTTCGAGATCATAGCCGCCGAAGGCGTTGGGCAGGCCGGCGTTGGCATGCACGGAAACATAAGTGGCCGATACCCGCGCCATTTCCTCGACATAAGGCCGCAGCAGGTCCGGGCCCAAGGCGCAGTTGAGGCCGAAGCTGGCGGCATTGGCGTGCGACAGCGAGTTGTAGAAGGCTTCGGTGGTCTGCCCGGTCAGCGTGCGGCCGGACTGGTCGGTGATGGTGCCGGAAACCATGATAGGCAAGCGCGCTTGTTCAGGGCGCTCGTCGAAATACTGGTGGATGGCGAACACCGCCGCCTTGGCGTTCAAGGTGTCGAAGATGGTTTCCACCAACAGCAGGTCGGCGCCGCCGGCCACCAGGCCGTCTATCGCCTCGCTGTAGCTTTCCACCAGTTGATCGAAGCTGACGTTGCGGTAGCCCGGATCGTTGACGTCCGGGCTGATGGAACAGGTGCGGTTGGTGGGGCCGAGCACGCCGGCGCAGAATCTGGGCTTGGCCGGATTCTTCGCCGTTTGCGCCGCGCACAGGTCTTTCACCAGCTTGGCGGCCGCCTGATTGATCTCCCACACCAGCCCTTCCATCCGGTAATCCGCCATGGCGATGGAAGTGGCGTTGAAAGTGTTGGTCTCTATGATGTCGGCGCCGGCATCGAGATAAGCCTGGTGGATGCCGGCGATCACGTCGGGCCGGGTCAGCGCCAGCAGGTCGTTATTGCCTTTGACGTCGCAGGGCCAGTCGGCGAAGCGCTCGCCGCGGTAATCGGCCTCTTCCAACCGATGGCGCTGGATCATGGTGCCCATGCCCCCATCCAGAATCAGGATGCGTTGCGACAGGTGCTGAAAGACAGGATGGGGTAATGGTTTTGTCATGTTAATTGCAGCGTCTTTGTCTAAAACTGTATGTAATGGTCGCCGGACTTGCTAGGGTCATCATAACATCGGCGTTCCCTGCATCAGACTGCACCCATTAGAATAAGAGAACCAATCCATATGCCTATTGTGAATAATAGATGGCGCTTGCTTTCCTTGGCGCTGATCGCCAGCGCCGCCAGCGCCGCACCCTTGCGCATAGGCGTCGCCGATACCGACGCGCCGCCCATCGCGATTCTCTCCGGCGATGGCAACGCCATCACCGGCGGCCTGACCCGCGACCTCGGCGGCCTGTTGGCCGAGGAGCTGGGCTTGAAGCCGCAATTCGTCATTCTGGCGCGCAAACGGGTGGAGCCAGCGATAGAGGACGGCAAGGTGGACCTCATCTGCAACGCCAATCCGGACTGGTACAGCAATTCCGCCCGCCTGGGCTGGAGCCATGAGATCTATCCGCTGACCGAGCGCGTGCTGTCGCTGAAGGGCATGCCGCCGGTGCGCCAGTTCGACGACCTCGCCGGCAAGCGCATCGGCACCCAGCATGGCTACCACTATCCCGAGCTGGAATACCTGTGGACCAGCAACCGCAGCAGCCGTGAAACCGAGGCCCGCTTCGACCTCTTGTTCAAATCGCTGGAAAAGCGGCTCAGCGACGTCGCCATCGTCACCGAGTTCATCTACGTCTGGTGGGCGCGCGGCCACGCCCAGGAAGCCTCCGCCTTCAAGCTGCATCCGCTGGTGGTATCGTCGCAGCCCACCATGTGCGCGCTGTCGCCGAAATCGCCTATCAAGCTGGACCAACTGAACCGCGCCGTGGACCGGCTGCACAAGAACGGCAAGCTCAAGGCGATGCTGACGCATTACCAGGCGCAGGAGTAAGCCTCGCCGTGTCCCGGCGGGACGCATGCTAAAATGGCGTTTTTGCAGCGAAAACGTCCCGTCATGAGCGATCTGTTAGCCGGCCTCAATCCAGAACAACTGCGCGCCGTCACCTGGCCCGCCAAGAGCGCGCTGGTGCTGGCCGGCGCCGGCAGCGGCAAGACCCGGGTGCTGACCACCCGCATCGCCTGGCTGCTGTCCACCGGGCAAACTTCGCCGGCCGGCATCCTGGCGGTGACCTTCACCAACAAGGCCGCGCGCGAGATGCAAACCCGGCTGTCGGCCATGGCGCCGGTCAATGTGCGCAATATGTGGATAGGCACCTTCCACGGCCTGTGCAACCGCTTCCTGCGCATCCACTACCGCGACGCCGGCCTGCCGCAAGCCTTCCAGATCCTCGACTCCGCCGACCAGCAGGCCGCGATCAAGCGCTTGCTGAAAAGCCTGGAGCTGTCCGACGAAAAATACCCGCCGCGCGCGGTGCAGAGCTATATCAACGGCAACAAGGAAGCCGGCCTGCGCGCCGAGGCGCTGCCGCCGGCGCTGAACCCGTATGAAGCCAAGCTGGTGGAGCTGTACGCCGCCTACGACGCCCAGTGCCGGCGCGAAGGCGTGGTGGACTTCGCCGAGCTGCTGCTCAGAAGCTACGAACTATTGTCGCGCAACGAGGCGCTGCGCGCGCACTACTGCAGCCGCTTCAGCCACATCCTGGTGGACGAGTTCCAGGACACCAACCGCCTGCAATACGCCTGGCTGAAGCTGCTGGCCGGCGAGCACGGCGCGCTGTTCGCGGTAGGCGACGACGATCAGAGCATCTACGGCTTCCGCGGCGCGGAAGTGGGCAATATGCGCGCATTGCTGTCCGACTTCCACGTCGCCGAGCCGGTGCGGCTGGAGCAGAACTACCGCTCCATGGGCAATATCCTGAACGCCGCCAACACGCTGATCGAACAGAACGACGGCCGGCTGGGCAAGAACCTGTGGACCGACGCCGGCGAGGGCGAAAAAATCCGCTTCTACCAGGCCGGCAGCGATGGCGACGAGGCCGAGTTCATCATCGATGAAGTCAAAAGCCTGCACCGCGAAGGCCTGGCCCTGTCCGACATGGCCGTGCTCTACCGCTCCAACGCCCAGTCGCGCCTGCTGGAGCATGTGCTGGTCAACGCCCAGATCCCGTACCGCATCTACGGCGGCCTGCGCTTCTTCGAACGCCAGGAGATCAAGCACGCGCTGGCCTATCTGCGCCTGGTGGCCAATCCGGACGACGACAACGCGCTGCTGCGCGTGATCAACGTGCCGGCGCGCGGCATAGGCGCGCGCAGCGTGGAAAACCTGCAGGCCGCCGGCCGCGAGCAGGGCATCTCGCTATGGCAGGCCGCCTGCGGCGCCGGCAGCGGCCGCACCGCCGCCAAGATAGGCGAGTTCGTGCTGCTGATCGAAAAACTGCGCGAGCAGAGCCGCGACTTCAGCCTGGCCGAAACCATCAGCCTGGCCATAGACCGCAGCGGCCTGCGCGATATGTACGAACAGGACAAGAAAGACGGCGAGGAGCGGCTGGCCAACCTGGACGAACTGGTCAACGCCGCGGCGAGCTTCCTCCCGGATCAGCCGGAGCAGGCGCTGACCGAATTCCTGGCCGCCGCCAGCCTGGAGGCCGGCGAGCACCAGGCCGACGCCGGCAGCGACGCCTTACAGCTGATGACGGTGCATGCCGCCAAGGGCCTGGAATTCGACGCCGTGTTCGTCAGCGGCCTGGAAGAGGGCCTGTTCCCGCACGAGAACAGCATCATGGACGGCAAGGGCCTGCAAGAAGAACGCCGGCTGATGTATGTGGCCATCACCCGCGCACGCAAGCGGCTGTACTTGTCCAGCGCGCAAAGCCGCATGCTGCACGGCCAGAGCCGCTACCCGATTCCATCGCGCTTCATCGATGAAATCCCGGCCGAACTGATCCATGCGCTGTCTGCTACAGTGAAAGCACCCGTGCCCATGGCGCCGTCGCGCCGCGCCGCGCCGCAGCGGCGGGCAGAAAACGCCTACGGCCTGTCCATCGGCCAGGCGGTCAGCCACGCCAAGTTCGGACTGGGCGTGGTGATAGACGCCGAGGGCAACGGCGAGGACGTGCGCCTGCAAATCAACTTCGCCGAACATGGATTGAAGTGGCTGGACCTGCGTTATGCCAAGCTGACGCCGGCCTGAGCGGCGCGCGGGGCGGAGGCGGGCCAGCAATCGATTGAACCAGAACCATGCCGCAAGCAGATCAAGGTGAGATGAGCGATACCCCAGCCAATCCGACCGCCGCGGCCGCGCCGGTGCATCACGTGCGCGCCGCGCCGCAGCGCAATTACGACAATCCCTACGCCAAGCGGCTGTTCCTGATCATAGACAGCCTGCCGCAGATGCAGCGGGCGCTGGCGATGACGCTGTCTTCCTTCGGCGCCAACACCGTCGAATACGCTTCCCGGCCCGCCGACGCGCTGGCCAAAATGGCCAAATTCGAATTCGACGTGGTGCTGTGCGACTACGACCTGGGCAACGGCTACGACGGACTCTACCTGTTCGAGGAAATCAAGACCCGCAATCTGCTGAAACAGTCCTGCGTGTTCATGATCGTCACCGGCGAGCGCCGCACCCAAAGAGTGATTTCCGCCGCCGAACTGGCGCCGGACGACTACCTGCTCAAACCCTTCACCGGCGAAGTGCTGCGGGCGCGGCTGGAAAGGGCCATGCGCAAGCGCGAGGCCTTCAAGCTGGTGGACGAAAACATTCTGCGCCATGAATACCTGGCCGCCATAGAGACCTGCAACCGCAAGGTCGAGGAGAACGGCGAGTTCGCGCTCGACTTCATGCGGCTCAAGGGCTCGCTGGCGCTGAAGATCCAGGACTTCGACACCGCGCGCGACACTTATATGCGGGTGCTCAGGGTCAAGCCCGCCACCTGGGCCAAGATGGGGCTGGCCAAAGCGCTGGCCGGACTCAAATCGCTGGATGAGGCCAGGCTGCTGTTCGAGGCGGTGCTGGCCGACAGCAGCCAGGTGATGGAAGCCTACGACTGGCTGGCGCGGCTGTACCGCGGCAACCACGACCTGAAGCGCGCCCAACACATGCTGCAGCAGGCTGCGGAAAAATCGCCGGTGGTGTTCAGCCGCCAGCAGCAGCTGGCCGAAGTCGCGGCGCTGAACAAGGACTTGGCCGTCGCCGAAACGGCCTACCAGCAGACGCTGGACATCGCCAAATACACCTGGCACCGCAGCCCCACCCATTACGCCACGCTGGCGCGCATTCAGCTGGCGCGCGGCGACAGCGCCGCCGCCAGCCGCACCTTGGGCAATCTGCGCCACGACTACCGCTACAACGAGGAGGCCGAATGGCTGGCCGGCGTGGTGGACAGCCAGTTGCAGACTCAAAACGGCAACGCCGACAAGGCAGGCGAACTGCTGGACGCCGCCGGTGAGCGCTTTCGCCAGCTTTCGTCCAAGCTGGAGCAGGACGCGCAGCTGGAATACGCCCGCGCCTGCTACCGCCAGGGCCGCGCAGACCGCGGCGACGCGGTGATGGAGTTCCTGATCCGCAACCATCACGACGACGAGGACATGCTGGCCCGCTTCGGCGACATGTTCGAAGAGATAGGACTCGGCCCGCAGGGCCGACAGCTGATCGCCAGCAACGTCAAATCGGTCACCGAGCTGAACAACCAGGCCGTGCACCTGGCGCAATCGGGCGAGTTCGACGCCGCGATCGAACGCTTCGTCAAAGCGCTGGAGGAAATGCCGCAAAACGTGCAGATCATGCTGAACCTGATCAGCTCGGTGCTGGCCTACGTCAGCCGCAACGGCTGGCACGAAAGCCATATGCGCCGCGCCTACGAGCTGCTGGGCAAGGCGCGCGAGCTGGCGCCGACCAACAACAAGTTCCAGAAGATCCTGCTGTCCTGGCGACTGGTGGTCAGCAAGATGGACAAGCCGCAATGGGTGATCTGAGCCGGCTGCGCGTGCTGGTGGTGGACGACGAGCATCTGGCGCGCGAACGCCTGCGCCAGTTGCTGGCCGATCTCGGCGTGGTGCAGGTGCATTGCCAGGGCGACAGCCAGGCCGCTCAGGACTGGCTGGTCCGCCACCCCGCAGACGTGGCGCTGCTGGACATCGGCATGCCCGGCCGCGACGGCATGGCGCTGGCGCGGCAGCTGCGCCAACTGCCGCTGCCGCCGCAGCTGATCTTCAGCACGGCCCACGACCATTACGCGGTGGAAGCCTTCGAGCTGAACGCGGCGGACTACCTGCTCAAGCCAGTGCGCCGCGAACGGCTGGCCGAAGCGTTGCGGCGCGCCCAGGCCCGGCTGGGCGGCCGCGACGAAACGCCGTGCTTCGTGGTGCGGCAACGCGGCCGCATGGTCAACGTGCCCTTCGGCGAGGCGCGCTATCTGAAAGCCGAACTCAAGTACGTCACCCTGGTCACCCGCGACGGCGAATACCTGCTGGACGAGCCGCTGGTGGCGCTGGAACAGCAGCTCGGCGACACCGTGCTGCGCATCCACCGCAACTGCCTGGTCATGCGCGACGCCGTGCAGGAATTGAGCCAGACCGGCGACGAGCAATGGCAAATCCGCCTGCGCGACATCGCCGAGCCGCTGCCGGTCAGCCGCCGCCAAATCCACGCCATCAAGGCCGCGCTGGCTCCGGCGGGGTCGGTACGTACTATTACTTAATCAAGCCTTTCTCTGATTTATTGCTAAAAAATAACCCCTCGTTCTTATAGAATCATCCCTTGCCGAATTTATGTCGATGGTTTTAACATGCAAGCAAGACTGGTTTATGCTGGATGCATAGCTCTCTGGCTGATGCTCAGCGCGCTCGCCGCGTTGTCCATCGCCAGCCGCTCCCTATTGGGCGCAGAGCAGCAATTCAACAACCAGTCGCAGCAATTGAGCGAACAGCTGAAACAGCGGCTGCTCACCAATGAGACCGTGCTCGACAGCTACGCCACCTTCAGCGCCATGGATCACCGCGGCGAAGCCCGCAAGAAACACCCCTTCGTGCTGCAATTGCTGCGCCGTTACCCGCAAATCACCGCCCTGGCCCATATAGAGCGCGTCCCGGCTGACGAACTATCGGATTACAGCCAGCAGTTGCGGCGCGAATACGGCCGCGCCTACCACCTGCGCGGCTTCGACGACGCCGCCATGGCCTCGCCGGGGCAGGAAGCTTATTTCCCGCTGATGTTCGCCGAACCGCAATCGAAATCGAATCTGCGGCTGGTGGGGCGGGATGCCTGGCAGCAGCCGCAGTTGCGAGAGGCGCTGCAAGATACCCTGAACAGCGGCCGCACCGCGCTGTCCCGCCAGATGAAGCTGCCGCAAGGCGAGCCCGGCTACGCGCTGCTGCGCGGCATAGACAACCATCTGTCCTCCAATCTGCAGGATTTGCAGCCTCGGCACTTCGCCATATTGTTCATCCGCGCCGACTCCTTGCTGCCCGCCGGCTTCAACTTGCCCACAGGCATGGAGCTGCGCATCCATCACCGCGAAGATGCCGCGGCGGAGGGCGAGGCCGGCGTGCTGCACCTAGGCGAAAACCGCGCCAGCGCGCTGGAGCGCCTGCTGTTTCCGCGCCTGGAAACCACCCAGCAACTGGGCGGCAACGGACAGCCCCTGCGTTTCACGCTGAGCTGGCAGCAGGGCTGGGCGCAAATCGGCCTGTTCGAATGGACGGTCTGGCTGATGCTGAGCCTATTGCTGGGCGCCGGACTGGCCGCCGCCGGCTACGGTTTCGTGCGCAGCAGCAGGCTGCGCCGCCAGCGCGAAAACCAGCTGTTCCACCTGGCCAACCATGACCGGCTGACCGGCCTGGCCAACCGCAATCTGTTTTATGACCGGCTGCAACACGCGATCAGCCGCGTCGACCGCAGCGGCAAACGGCTGGCGCTGCTGTTCCTGGATCTGGACCGCTTCAAGCCGGTCAATGACACCTACGGCCACGTGGCCGGCGACCGCGTGCTGCAGTTGATCGCGGCGCGCATCCAGGAAGTGGTGCGCGACGAAGATACCGTGGCGCGCATAGGCGGCGACGAATTCGTCATCCTGATGGAAGACGTCGAGTCCAACCGCGAAGCCGACAAAGTGGCCTCGCGGCTGCAGCAGGCCATCCAGCAGCCATACCAGGTGGAACAACACCGAATCAGCGTGGGCGTCAGCATAGGCACGGCGTATTACCCGGAAGACGGCCTGCTGATAGACGAATTGCTGGCGGTCGCGGACCGCAAGATGTACGGCAACAAGCAAGCCATAGGCCGCCAGGCCGAAGCCGTGGATTGAGCGGCGCTCTCCGCGCGCCAAAACGCGCCGTCCCGGCAAGCGGGCGGCGCGTTTCGACATCCTGAGCCAGACCAACGCTACGGCAGGATCGCCAGCGGACGGCGGCGATTACAGCAGCGTCAGCTCCACCTCGATATTGCCGCGCGTCGCGTTGGAATACGGACAGATGCCGTGCGCGGCCTCCACCAGTTTCAAACCCGCTTCGCGATCGATGCCGGGCAACGACACCGCCAGTTTGGCCGCGATGCCGAAACCGTGGGCGATGGGGCCGATGGACACCCGGCCAGTCACCGCCACGTCGGCCGGCAGCCGCACGCCGGCCTGCTGCGCCGCCACTTTCAGCGCGCCGATGAAGCAGGCGGAATAACCGGCGGCGAACAGTTGCTCCGGATTGGCGCCGTCTCCGCCCAGGCCGCCCAGCTCGCGCGGCGTGCTCAGCTTGAGCCGCAGTGCGCCGTCGCTGGATTCCGCCTGGCCGTCGCGGCCTCCGGTAGCGGTGGCTTCGGCGGTATACAGGACTTTTTGCAGGGTATTCATATGACTGCTCCTTGAGTAAATCATTCCGCGATACGGAAAGCTTGCTATTAAATAGTGCGCTATTTAAATAATAAAAGCCCGCGGGCTTAGCGCAACAACTGATCGCGCAAGCCGCATAGCTGCTGTCGCAAGCTAGCGATCTCGTCTAGCGCCAGTCCGCTGCGACAGGCTAGTTGCAAAGGAATCCGCTCCGCCTGGCCGCGCAGCGCGCGGCCCGCTTCGCTCAGCCGGACGATGACCACCCGTTCGTCGCTGGCCAGCCGTTGCCGTTCCAGCCATCCGGCCGCTTCCATCCGCTTCAGCAACGGCGTCAGCGTCGCCGAATCCAGGTAGAGCTTCTCGCCGATGTCGGACACCGAGCGCTGATCCTGCTCCCACAGCACCAGCAGCACCAGATATTGCGGATAGGTCAGCCCCAAGGGCTTCAGGCTGTCGCGGTAGACCTTGTTCATCGCCAGCGAGGCCGAGTACAGCGCGAAGCACAGCTGGCTATCCAGCCGCAGCAGTTCGTCCGGGGACGGGCAGATATCTTGCGTTTCCATGTCCGCATATTAAATAGTGCACAATTTAATTGCAAGCTATTTTATTTGCCGAAAAAGCCCGCCCCGCAGGCTGTCGGCGCGTTCCATTCAGGCAGCCACTCGCACCGGACCGCGGCTCAGATCGGCCAAAGAACGGCAAGCCTGCTGCCAATCCGCCAGCGAGCGCACGCCCTGCAGCACGATCCGCGCCAGCGCCTCGTTGCATACGGCCGGGCCAAACTGCATCAGCATCTCGTGCAGCGCGAAGCGCAGGGTGTGGCTGTCCCGCAGCAGGGCGTTCACTTCCTCCTGCACTTCGCTGCACACCCTCATTCCGCCCAGAGCATCCAGTTGCACCTGATGGCGCGGGCAGAAGCCGGAACGGATCAGGGCGGTGTCGGGGTCGATGTCGTCGGCGAACAGCAAGGCGCTGTGCTGCAGATAGCCGCAGGCGATGATCAGGCTTTCCAGCGAATGCGGCATCGCGGACGGGCCAAGGGGCAAGGTGGTCATGATGGGTTCTCCTCTTTGTGTAGGTATATTTGGCGCATATTTGAGCACTTAGCCGGATTCCATGGCAATGGCTGGCAATGATTGGCAAGGAGTTTTCCCGAGTTTTTACTCAATATTAACAAGCAGCAATCATAGAGACACATGCGCTGACAATCTCGGCATCGCGGCGTACCATTTCCACATTCGTTCAACGGGCCGCGCCATGCACATCGTTTATCTCCACGGCTTCAACTCCAGTCCCCTGTCGCTGAAGGCCGGCGAAACCGCCGCCTGGCTCGCCGCTCATGCGCCGGACATCCAATTTCATTGCCCCAGGCTGTCGCCTCATCCCGCCGAGGCCCTGAGCCAGGCCGAGACGCTGCTGCTGGCGCTGCCGCCCAACACGCTGCTGATAGGCAGCTCGCTCGGCGGCTTCTACGCAACCTGCTTGGCCGAGCGCCATGGCCGGCCCGCCGCGCTGATCAACCCCGCCGTCCGCCCTGACCGCGATCTGGCGCGCTTCGCCGGCAAACAGACCAACCCCTATACCGGCGAGGTCTACACGCTGGGCGACGATGATCTGCAAGCCTTGCTGGCGCAACGCGTTGACCAGCCCTCGGCCGGCCGCTACTGGCTGCTGCTGGGCAGCCGCGACGAAGTGCTGGACTGGCGCGAGGCCGCCTGTCATT
>NZ_PQWB01000090.1 GCF_002924365.1 Chromobacterium alticapitis
GCAAGGCGATGGTCGAGTGACCTTTGTGGTACTCGACAACGCTCGCATTCACCACGGGATTGAGCAGGCGACGCTGGATCGCTGGCTGGTGCAGCACCGAATGGTGTTGTTCTATCTGCCGACCTACAGTCCTGAGCTTAACCTGATCGAGATGGTGTGGAAGCACGCCAAATACCACTGGCGCCGTTTCATCACGTGGACCCGCGAAACGCTGGATGCAGAGATCTCGGCGCTGCTTGGTGGTTATGGCGACAAGTTTCAAATCAATTTTTCGTGATTACTTA
>NZ_PQWB01000091.1 GCF_002924365.1 Chromobacterium alticapitis
ATCACGTGGACCCGCGAAACGCTGGATGCAGAGATCTCGGCGCTGCTTGGTGGTTATGGCGACAAGTTTCAAATCAATTTTTCGTGATTACTTAAAGAGGTACGGCATGCTTAGGCTGATTTTCCGCATTTCGGTAAAAGTACGGGAAAAAATCACTAGGAGGTGGTATCGGGAAATGCTGTTTTCTCGATGCCAATACTCTGGCGGAGCCATTGTCGTTGGTCCCGATGTCTGGTGGAATTTTCATTTTTCCCATCCTGAAAAGATAATTTTTGGAGAGGGCACCGTGATGAATGGTGAGTGCTACATTAATGCGCATGGAGGGGTGGTTTTTGGTAGATATTGCCATGTAGGAAAGGGTTTGACTATTTTCTCATCTAACCATAACTACAAATCCACGTTTTCCATTCCCTATGGCGATGATGACATACTCAAGTCGGTTAGCATCGGTGATTGTGTGTGGATCGGGGCTAACGTCAATATCTTGCCTGGAACTAGCATTGGGGACGGGGCTATCATATCCATGGGTTCCGTAGTTAGAGGTGCGGTGCCGAGCGGAGCTATTGTCGCAGGGAATCCGGCCAAAATTGTGGGATATCGCGATATGGAAAGCTATCGGAAACTTTCAGAATTGAAGGCCTTTGTTTAGTTTGTGTGCGGATTTGCAAATGCAGATGCCATTCCAACGGCATGGCCGTGGCTCTTGCTAGCGCTTAGCAGGCCGTTGAAAAACCAACATCCACCCATTTGGTATAATCAAGCATCCAACGAACCACGGAAGCATCCAATGAGAGGCGTCCGCAACGACAC
>NZ_PQWB01000092.1 GCF_002924365.1 Chromobacterium alticapitis
ACCGGCTTCATGCAGTTTTTCCGCGTCCGCGAAAAAGCCATGACCATGGCTGAGCTGCTCACCGGCGCGCGCAAAACCTACGGCATGAACCTGATAGGCGGCGTACGCCGCGACATCCTGAAAGAAGAACGCCAGCGCACGCTGAAGTTGGTGATCGAACTGCGCGAAGAAAGCACGCGGCTGGTCGACATGCTGCTGTCCACGCCCAATCTGCGCCAGCGCACCAGCGGCGTCGGCATGCTGGACCGCAAGGTGGCGCGCGATTTCAGCCCGGTGGGCCCCTTGCTGCGCGCCAGCGGCTACCGCCGCGACATCCGCGCCGACCACCCGTACGGCGCCTATGGCAGCCTGCCCTTCGAGCTGCACAGCGAAGACAGCTGCGACGTGCTGGGGCGGGTGTTGATCCGCGCCCGCGAGTTCTTCAACTCGCTGGACATCATCCAATACGCGCTGGAAAACCTGCCGGCCGGGCCGGTGCTGCTGGAAGGCTTCGCCTATCAGCCGCATAAATTCGCGCTGGGCTTCGCCGAAGCGCCGCGCGGCGAGGACATCCATTGGGCGATGACCGGCGACAACCAGAAGCTCTACCGCTGGCGCTGCCGCGCGCCCACCTACGCCAACTGGCCGCCGCTGCGCTACATGCTGCGCGGCAACACCGTGTCCGACGCGCCGCTGATCGTGGCCAGCATCGACCCTTGCTACTCCTGCACCGACCGCGTGACGCTGGTCGACGTGAAGAAGAAAAAGTCCACCACCGTGCCGTACAAGGAAATCGAACGCTATGGCCGCGAGCGCAAACATTCGCCGCTCAAATAGGAAAACGCCATGTTCAAGCTATTCAAGATCATAGCCAAGGCGGGCGAACCGACGACGAAATACCCGTTCGCTCCGTTTCCGGTCAGCCCCGGCTTTCGCGGCAAGCCGGAGCTGAACGCCCGCCAATGCATCGCCTGCGCCGCCTGCACCCAGTCCTGCCCAGCCGGCGCGCTGACGATGCAAACCGACAGCCGTGCCGGGCGGCGCGAATGGGCGCTGAACCTGGGCCGCTGCATCTTCTGCGGCCGCTGCGAGGAAGTCTGCCCCACCCGCGCCATCCAGCTGACCCAGGAGTTCGAGCTGGCAGTGGCCTGCAAGGACGACCTGATCCAGCGCGCCAGCTTCCGGCTGGAAAACTGCGCTTGCTGCGGCAAGCCGTTCGCGCCGCTCAAAGAGGTGCATCACGTGATGGACCTGCTGCGCCAGAGCGGCCTCAATCTGGACGAGCATCTGCGCGAACTGTACGCCGCCTGCCCCGAATGCAAACGCAAGCGGACCATAGAACGCGACGCGCTGACGCGCAGCCCCCAGGAGGAGCGAGCATGATTCCCATCCAAGCCGACGCCGGCCTGATCATCCCGCGCGACGAATACGGCATGCCCAAACCGCTGACCGAAAGCGAAGGCATCGCCCACCTGAAACAGAAGCTGCTGAAGGACATCCAGCGCTCCGCCTATGTCTACCGCGTGGACTGTGGCGGCTGCAACGGCTGCGAGATCGAGATCTTCGCCGCCATCACCCCAGTGTTCGACGCCGAACGCTTCGGCATCAAGGTGGTGGCCTCGCCGCGCCACGCCGACATCCTGCTGTTCACCGGCGCCGTCACCCGCGCCATGCGCATGCCGGCGCTGCGCGCCTGGCAGGCCGCGCCGGACCCCAAGATATCGGTCTCCTACGGCGCCTGCGGCTGCAGCGGCGGCATCTTCCACGACCTTTACTGCGTATGGGGCGGCAGCGACAAAATCGTGCCGGTGGATGTCTACATCCCGGGCTGCCCGCCCACGCCGGCGGCCACCATTTACGGCTTCGCCATGGCCCTGGGCCTGCTGCAGCAGAAGCTGCATGCCAGCCATCAGATCGAAGGCGAATGCGACCGCGCCCTGCTGCCGCACCCGCGCATACCGCTGGATACGCGGGTGCGCATCGAGCGCGAGGCGCGGCGGCTGGCCGGCTACCGCAGCGGCCGCCTCCTGGCCGATCAATTCATGGACCTGGCCAGCCAGGCCGATGGCCTGACACTGGACGAGCGTGTCAAACGCCATCTGTCGGCGACAGCCGACCCGCGCGAGAACGAAATCTTCACCCGTCTATGGGATATCAGCATGGCAGGAGGCGCGCGATGAACCGCATCGTGTTTCACGCGCTGGGCCGCAAATTCCTGCAGCGCGAAGAGGACATGCCTGCCGACGACGGCGCGCGACAGGTGATCTACCAGACGCTGGCGCTGGGCCACCACATCGGCGTGATCGACTGCCTGCAAACCTTGCTCAGCTGTCCGGAAGACGGCTACGCGGCATGGCTGGCCACGCTGCCCGAAGGCGAGGCGCGGCGCAAGCTGGCCGGCGTCCTGCGCTTCGGCGAAATCATGATAGACGCCAGCCACGCCGCGCTGCTGGCCCTATCGCTGGCCCGCGGCCGCGACGCGATGAGCGAAGAACAACGCGGCTGGAGCGACGCGCTGATGCGCGAGCTGGCGGCGATGGACGCCGAGCCGGCGCTTTACCTGATGGTGAAACGACATGAAGACTGACGCGCCCGATCTGATCCTGGCCGTGGGCAACAGCATGATGGGCGACGACGGCGCCGGCCCCATGCTGGCCGATCTGATGAAACAGAAACCCCTTGCCGGCTGGGAGGTGGAAGACGGCGGCAGCGCGCCGGAAAACGCCGCCCACCGCATCGCCGCGCGCGCGCCGCGCCGCGTGGTGCTGGTGGACGCCGCCGACATGGGCTTGGCCCCCGGCGAAATCCGCCGCGTGCCGCCGGAGGCGCTGGCCGAGATGTTCATCATGAGCACCCACGACCTGCCTTTGAGCTTCTTGATGGAAAGGCTAGCCCAAACGGCGCAGCAAGTGGAATTCGTCGGCATTCAGCCCGATCTGGTGGCGTTTTACTGTCCGATGACCGAACCAGTGCGCCAGGCGGTGGACACACTCTACGCCGCGCTGCGCGATGATCCGGCGCTGGACAGTCTGCCCTGGCTGTCTGACCAAGATTAAACCCGCTGCGATTAGACAGCCCGCATGCTATCGGCAGCATCGGACGGCCGGTAAAATTGATTCCGCACATCCGCCCGTCACCAAGCCGACCATGCCGATACTCGCGCCCCACACTTGCGGCCAGGACGCGCCGCCGCCTCTCGACCCAGCCGCCGCGCTGCGCGCCGACCGCGACCAGCTGCAAATCCTGGTGGACGTCACCAACGCGGTACTGTCCACGCTGCAGCTGGAAGAACTGGCGGAAAAAGCGGCGCAGGCGCTGCAGCTGGCCTTCGGCGTCAGCTTCGTCGGCCTCAATTTGCATGGCGAGAACGACAGCGAACTGCAAGTGCATGACATCTACCTGGAACGCGAAGGCCGCGAGCGTTGCCGCCACACTTGCTATCCGCGCGACAGACTGCCGGCGCGCGAGGCCATGCTGGGCCATCAGCTGCTGCTGGCCAGCGAGCCGACGCTGGAGCAGATGGCCGCCGTCCACCCGCGCTTCGCCGAAGTGATGCGCGCCGGCTGCCGCTCGCTGTGCGTGTTGCCGCTGTGCGGCGCCACCGGCACCGTGGGCGCGCTGCTGCTGGCCTACCCCGGCGACAGCAGCTATTTCCGCGCCGTGCTGCCGCTGCTGCAACAGGTGGCGGCGCGGCTGACGCTGGGCCTCGCCAACGCCCAGTCCTACCAGGAAATTTCCCGCCTCAAAGATCAACTGGCGACCGAAAACCTGCAGCTCGCCAGCGAAATCCAGCATTACCGCAATTTTGACGAAATCATAGGCCAGAGCGCGGCCATGTCCGCCGTGCTGGAGCAGGTGGAAATCGTCGCCGCCAGCGATTGCTCGGTGCTGATCCTGGGCGAAACCGGCACCGGCAAGGAACTGATCGCCCGCGCCATCCACGCCCACAGCCCGCGCGCCGGCAAGCGCATGGTCAATATGAACTGCGCCGCCATTCCCGCCGGCCTGCTGGAGAGCGAGTTGTTCGGCCATGAAAAAGGCGCCTTCACCGGCGCCGCCGCCCAGCGCATGGGCCGTTTCGAGCTGGCCGACCAGGGCACGCTGTTTCTGGACGAGGTGGGCGACATTCCGCTGGAATTGCAGCCCAAACTATTGCGCGTGCTGCAGGAACGCGAGGTGGAGCGGCTCGGCGGGCAGAAGATCATCCCGGTGGACGTGCGCGTGATCTCGGCCACCAGTTGCGACCTGATGGGCATGATCGCCGACAAGCGTTACCGCAGCGACCTCTACTACCGGCTCAACGTTTTCCCCGTCGTCTTGCCGCCGCTCCGGGAGCGGCCGGACGACATCCCGCTACTGGCGCAGTTCTTCACCCAGAAATTCTCGCGGAGGATGAGCCGCGGCATCGAAAGCATCCCAGCCGACACCTTGCAGCGGCTGCAAGGCCACGATTGGCCGGGCAATGTGCGCGAGCTGCAAAACGTGATCGAGCGCGCGGTCATCCTCACCCGCGGCCCGGTGCTCAAGCTGCCGCAAACGGATCTTGCCTACCACCAGGTGCCGCCCTGCCCGCCGCCCGCGGCCCCGTCGCGGCGGGAAACGCCGCTGTTCGACGCCAGCGAGCCGGAAAAGGAGCGCATCCTCAGGGTGCTGCAGGAATGCAACGGCATCGTCGCCGGCCCGCGCGGCGCGGCGGCCAAGCTGGGGCTGAAGCGCACCACCCTGCTGTCGCGGATGCAGCGGCTGGGCATCAGCAGCCGTCCCGTCGAAACCGAAGCGTAGGGCGGAAGCCCCTGCGGGGCGTTCCGCCATTGACCTCGATAGATGCGCGCGGGCAAGGCCTATGGCCTATCCGCCCTACGCCATTGATCGCGGACATGCGCCGGGTACACGGCGGATCGCCCCGCCAGCGGGGCATCCACCCTACCGCTGCTGCGTGCGCCAGGCGGCGAACGAGGGGCGCTGCCACTGGCGCTCGGCGTATTCCGCCAGCCGAGCCGGCAACTCCTCCCGCGCCAGCCGCTTGAGCAGCAAGGCCAGCTCGGTGTCGATCACGCTCCACTCGCCAAACAGATGGCCGCCGTCTGCCGGCACCACCGCCTCTGCCACCGCGATCAGCTTGTCCGCCGCCTGGCGCGCCGCCTCACCCAAGGGCTGGATGGGTTTCAGGCCGTACACCACCTCAGTGCTGCGCTCCTGGCGCAGCGGCATCAGGTCGCTGCGTAGCCAAGCTTGCAGCTGCCGTGCGCGCGCGCGTTGCTGCACATTGCCCGGCAAGACGCGCGCGGTTTCGGGATAAGCTTCTTCCAGATATTCGATGATGGCCGACGATTCGCTGAGATGAAAATCGCCGTCCGCCAGCATGGGCACGCGGGCGGTCAGCGATTGCTGGCGATAGGCTGGCTCGAACTGCTCGCCGCCGTCCAGATCGCGGGTAAGCAACTCGAAAGGCAGGCCTTTTTCGGTCAAAGACACGAAAGCCGCCAGCGCGTAGGGGCTGAGAAAGGTTTGATCGACATAAAGCTTCAGCATGACGGTTCAGTTCCCGATGAAAAATGCCATGCTAGGGGCAATATGCCAGCCGGGCAAGCGCGCCGCGGCGAACGGATTGTCAATCAATGCGCAACGATGCCCGCACGGCAGCGGCATCGGAAAAATCAGCATGGCAATGCGCCGCGCCCGCATCTTTCAGCGCCGCGATGCGGTCGCCGATGCCAACAAACTCGAAACCGAGTTCGCAAGACGCCCGCCAGTCCCACAAGCCATCGCCCAGATAGACCACCCGCTCGAAACGATCCTGCCCGGTCACCGCCAACGCTTGCGAGCAGGCATGGCGCATGATGTCGGTGCGGTGCTCGCCATCCTCGCTGCAGCTCATGGCGATGGCGGACGCGTCGATGTCGCTGGCTTCCAATTTGAACATCGCTTCTTCGCGCCAACAGCCGGTGGCGATGGCCACGGCGATATCGCGCTGTCCCATCAGGCTGCGCAGGAAAGCGGCCGCTCCGGAAATCGCGATGAATTCGCTTGGGCTGGATCGCCGCCGCTCATGCAAGCGCCGCATCATGGCGCGCTTCACCATGGCCGCCCGCGAAGCATCCGCCCCCATGCGCAGCAAGACCTCCTCGGTCACCCCATCCGAGGTGATGCGGGCATAGCCATGCCAGTCGGTGTCATGGAAGGGCGCGCCGACCACTTCGGAAACCGCCTCGGCGAAAACTTCTTGATCGTATTGATAGGAACGCGTCAGCGTGCCGTCTATGTCGAACATCAGCAATTGCATGCCGCGCCTCCAGAATCAGGAAAGCGGGAAAGATAGCAACAGCGCCGAGAAATGACAAATGCAAATTAAAGCCTGCGCCGTTTATCATCCAGCGCCAGCAACAAACGCATTCTGTCCTCGCGGGCGACGGCTCGCCAGTCGCGGTCCGTCAATGCGCCTTCCAGCGCCCATAGCAGATTGAGGCTGGCGCCGGTCTGGGCTTCGCAAACACGGGCATAGGCTTCGACTGCGCCCAAGGTTCGCAACTGATCTACCGTGGCAATGCCGACGGCCGCCAGCATGCGTGCGGACTTCGGCCCCAAGCCGCGCAAGGAGGCGATGGGGCCATTCATGCTCAAGCGAACAAACCAGTGGACAAGTAGCGGTCGCCGCGGTCGCACACCACCGACACGATCACTGCGTCCGTCAGCTGCGCATCCAGACGCAGCGCCACCGCCAGCGCGCCGCCGGACGACGGCCCGGCCAGGATGCCCTCGCGCCGCGCCAGCAGCCGGGCGGTGTCTTCCGCCTCTTGCTGGCCGACATGCAGAATCTCGTCTATGCGATCGAAGTCGCAGATCTTGGGCACATACGGCTCTTCCCATTTGCGGATGCCGGCGATCTGGCTGCCCGGCTCCGGATGCACGCCGACGATGCGGATGGCCGGATTTTTTTCCTTCAGGAAACAGCCGGTGCCCATGATGGTGCCGGTGGTGCCCATGCTGGACACGAAGTGGGTGATCTTGCCGCCGGTCTGTTCCCAGATTTCCGGACCGGTGGTTTCGTAGTGGGCCAGCGGATTGTCCGGGTTGGAGAACTGGTCCAGGATGCGGCCCTCGCCGGCCGCCTCCATGCTGCGCGCCAGGTCGATGGCGGCCGGCATCGAACCCGCCGCCGGGGTCAGGATCACCTCGGCGCCGTAGGCGCGCATGGCCTGCACCCGCTCGGCGCTGGAATTTTCCGGCATGATCAGCACCATGCGGTAACCCATCATGGCCGCCGCCATCGCCAGCGCGATGCCGGTATTGCCGCTGGTGGGTTCGATCAGCGTGTCGCCCGGCTGGATGTCGCCGCGCTGCTCAGCGCGGCGGATCATCGACAAGGCCGGCCTGTCCTTGACCGAGCCAGCCGGATTATTGCCTTCCAACTTCAGCAACACCACATTGCCATTGTCCGAAGGCAAACGCTTCAGACGGACCAGCGGCGTGCCGCCGACGAAATCTTCCAGATGTTTGTACACAAAGGTTCTCCCTGAACTGGCCCCATTATATCGATTGGCTATCAGAGAATACGAAATCGTTATTTCTAATCTAATAACTGGCGGTAAGGCCATGCGTCGAATCATCAGATCAAGACTTGACGTCGCCCCCTCTCCCCGACCCTCTCCCGCGAGGGGAGAGGGAGAATGTCGTCAGAGCGGGAATGGGTTGCCAGAGTGAGAGCGTCTTGCCGGCTAGACAGGCAGCCTCAGGTCCGCGGCCTAGCTGCAAAGCCCCTCTCCCCTGGCGGGAGAGGAGGCAGTTCGTAGCGCAGGCGGGCTGCCAGGCCATGCCTGCGAGGGGAGAGGGAGAATATCGTCAGAGCGGGAATGGTTTGCCAGGGTGAGAGCGTCTTGCCGAATAGACAGGCAGCCTCAGGTCCGCGGCCTAGCTGCAAAGCCCCTCTCCCCTGGCGGGAGAGGAGGCAGTTCGTAGCGCGGGCGGGCTGTCAGGCCATGCCCGCGAGGAGAGTGGGAGAATATCGCCGGAGCGGGAATGGGTTGCCAGGGTGAGAGCGTCTTGCCGGATAGACAGACAGCCTCAGGTCCGCGGCCTAGCTGAAAAGCCCCTC
>NZ_PQWB01000093.1:0-20811 GCF_002924365.1 Chromobacterium alticapitis
GCCGCCGGACAGCTCATGCGGATAGCTCTTGATCCGCTTCTCCGGTTCCGGCAGGCCCACCTCGCGCAGCAGCTCCACCGCGCGCTTCCACGCCGCCGAGCGCGACAGCTTCGCGTGCAGCGTCAGCGTCTCCACGATCTGCTCGCCGACGGTGAACACCGGGTTCAAGGAGCTCATCGGCTCCTGGAAGATCATCGCGATGTCCTTGCCGCGCAGCCGGCGCAGTTCGGACGCGCTCAGCTTGAGCAAGTCGCGCCCGGCGAAGCGCAGCTCGGACGCCGGGTCGATCTCGCTGGTTTGCGGCGGCAGCAATTGCATGATGGCCATGGACGTGACCGACTTGCCGGAGCCGGACTCGCCCACCAGCGCCACCGTGCGGTGGGCCGGAATGTCGAAGCTGACGCCCTTCAAGGCCTCGAAGCGGCCGCCGTCTTCCTGGCGGAAACGCACGCGCAGATCGCGCACCGACAGCAGGATCTTGTTATCGCTCATTTCTGTTTCTCCTCATCCCGCTCACTTCGCCGCCGCGCGCGGGTCCAGCGCGTCGCGCAGGGCGTCGGTCAGCATGCTGAAGGCGGTGACCAGCAGCGACATGAACACCACCACCACGGCCAGTTGCCACCAATATCCCTGCATCAGCTCTTCCGGCACTTCGGACAGCATGGAGCCCCAGCTGACCTGGCGCACATCCACGCCAAAGCCGAGGAAGGACAGGATCACCTCATACTTGATCAGGCCCACCATCAGCAGCGAGAACTGCACTAACAAGAGGTGGGTGATATTGGGCAGGATGTGCACGAACATGCGGCGCGCGCTGCTGGCGCCGATGGCGTCGGCAGCCTGCACGAACTCGCGCGAGCGCAGCTTGATGAACTCGGCGCGCACCAGGCGGAACGTGCCGGTCCAGCTGGTCAGCGACAACACCAGGATGACAGTGCCCAGACCGCGGCCGGCCACCGCGGCGAAGGCCAGCAGCAGCAGCATGTCCGGCATGGCCGTGAACACGCTGTAGAACCACATCAGGAAGTCGTCAGTCTTGCGGCCGAGAAAACCCGCCATGCCGCCGAGCACGGTGCCGATCAGGATGGACAGCAAGGCGCCGGCCACGCCGACGAACATCGAGGTGGAGGTGCCCTTGATCACCTTGTCCAGGATGTCGCGGCCGCGCTGGTCCGCGCCGAAGGTCAAGGACTCGGCCTTCTTCACTTCCGGCACCACATACTGGCCGCGGTTCTGGCGCGCTTTCTGCGTTTCCGCCCAGATCGGATCCTCCGAAGGCGACAGCCCCTCGGTGGCGACTACAGGCGCTGCCGACTCATGCGGATGCGCCGCCGCCGCGGCCTGCTGCTTCTGATAGATGAAAGTAGGCGGCGCATAGGATGCGGCGATCTCGTCGTTCCAGCCCTTGCCGATCACGCCCAGCCAGCCGCCGACGGCCAGCAGCATGAAGCCGAGCACGATCCACAACGAGACGAAGCCGACGCGGTCGCGCTTCAGTCTTTGCCAGCCCAGCGCCCACAGGCTGCGGGACGCGGCGCTTGCCGGCGCGGCGCCGGCGGTATTCTGCAATGTCGTCATTGTTGTTCTCCCCCGCTCACTTCAACTGCACGCGCGGGTCAATCCATTTGTAGAGGATGTCCGCCAGCAGGTTGAACACCATGGCCGCGGCGGCGATGGTGATGGTGATGGCCTTGATCACCGGAAAGTCGCTCTTGTCCACCGCGTTCAGCAGCTCGTTGCCCATGCCGGGAATGCCGAAGAAGCGCTCCAGCAGCATGGAGCCCAGCATCAGGAAGGGCAGCGACATGGTGATGTTGGTCACCACTGGGATCAGCGCATTGCGCAGCACATGCTTGAACAGCACGCGAGACTCAGACAAACCCTTGGCGCGCGCGGTGCGCACGTAGTCGTGGTTCAGTTCTTCCACCACGAAGCTGCGGTAAAAGCGCACGCTGGGCGCCAACGACACCAGCAGGCCAAGCAGCAGCGGCAAAGGCAGATAGATGAACAGATTGGCCAGCAGGCTGTCGTCATCCCAGCCCATCACCGGGAACCAGTCCAATGCGAAACCAAGCTGGTATTGGCCAACGATGATGTAGACCAAGGAGCTGACCGACATGGCTACGGTGCAGATCAATGTCACCAAACGGTCAGTCAGGGTGCCGCGGTAATAAGCCACCGCCACCGCGATGGGCAAAGCAGTGACCAGCTCCAGCACCAGCAGGCTGCCAGCCAGCATCACCGATGGGCCGACGCGGGTGGCCAGGGTATGCGTGACCGCATGCTGAGTGGCCCAGGAGTTGCCGAAGTCATAAGTCAGCACCTGCTTGATGAACAGCAGGAATTGCTCCGGCAGGCTCTTGTCCAGCCCCAATTGCACTCGGATATTGGCCAGCATTTCCGGCGTCAGCCGCTTGCCTTCCAGAATATAGGTGGGATCGCCGCCCACCCAGTTGAACAGCACGAACACCAGCAGCATGACGCCGAGCATAGTCGGGATCATTTGCCAGAGACGGCGAACGATATATGCAAACATGTTTTCCCTTTGCTCAGACGTTTAATGCGCCGCGATGTCCACGTAGCGCCAGAAACCGCCTACCGAATTGATTGGATGCGGCTTATAGCCCAGGACATAGCCTTGGGACATGGAGTTGGTGTACATGGACACGCCCAGGATGTAGGGCTGGTATGCGGCGACCAGCTTGTTCATCTTGTCGAACAAGGCCTGGCGCTCCGGCCCATCAGGCAACAGCTGCGACTGGTCATAGGCGCGGTCGTATTCGGACACGTCGAAACCAGCTTTATTCCCCTGACCTATCAGCTTGGACGAGAAACTCTGCACGAAATCGTCGCCATCCGGCGTGGCGGCAAAGCCGCCCAAAGACCACATCTGCAGCTTGTAGGCATAGGCTGCCTTCGCGTTCTCATTCCACTTGGCCACCTTGAACTTGATTCGGATGTGCAGGCGGTCGAAGGTCTTCTGCCAGATTTGGTTCATCTGCTTGTCAAAACCGCCGCCTTGCGTCGACTGGACAATCTCCAGTGATTTTCCATCAGGTAAGGTACGGTAGCCGTCGGGACCGATCTTGTAGCCGAACTCGTCCAATAAGGCATTAGCCGTGGCTGGGTCGTAAGGAACTCGCAGGTCCAGCTTGGGATTGAAACCAAACATGCCCGCAGGGACAATGCCCTGCACCGGAGCTGCCTGATTGCCATACAGCAGCGGCAAGACTTCCTGCTTCAAGGGATAGGCCATGGCGATGGCGCGGCGCAGAGCGATCTTTTCCTTGCTGTAGCCGCCCACAACCGGGTCTTTCAGATTGAAATAGGCATAGGTGATATTCAACGCGGTGCTATGGCTTAGATTGATGCCACGCTTGGCCAGCTTGGGGTTCAGTGTGGTGTCGTCCGGATTGGCGGGATTGACGCGCAAGGCGGTTTTCATAGCCGACTTCGGCACACCCGTCACGTCCAGTTGTTTGTTCAGAAAGGACAGCCAACGAGGCTGCTCTTCCTCGATAACCTTGATGTCGATACGGCCGACCATAGGCAGGGTCTTGCCATTGAGCTGAGCCGCCAGCGCCGCATCCTTCGGATCAGCCGGGTGCTCATTGAATACCACTTTGCGATAGGACGGATTAGCTGTCAGCACAATCCGATTGCCAGGCTTCCACTCAGACAGCCGAAATGGGCCGCTACCCACCGGATGCGACAAGGTATCTTTGCTGTAGCCCTCCATCACTTCGCGCGCCACGGCGCCAGCGATGGGCGAGCCCAAGCTGTACAGGAAAACGTAGCCAGGCTTCTTCAACGTCAGCTTCAGCGTGTAGCGGTCTGGCGTCTGGATGCCTGCGATGGACGCGTCGTAATTGAAATGGCCCGATTTGCTGGCACGCGCGCTGGCTTCGTCCATGCCGACGATGAAGTCGGTGAAAGTGGACGCGTTGGGCGAATTCACCACCGGGTCGGCAAAACGCTTGAAGGAATAAGCGTAGTCCAACGCCGTCAACTCGCGCCTTTTGCCCTTAAAAACCGGATCGTCGGCGAAATAAATCCCAGGCTTGATATGAAAAGTAATGACTTTGCCATCCTCTGAAAAGGTTGGCATTTCGCTGATGGTATTGGGTCTCAGCTTCAACGAATTTTCGAGATAGCCGTAGACCAGCAAGGGCTCATTGATGTTCTCGATCACACCCAGAGAGTAAACATCATTAACCTTGGCCGGGTCGAAACCGGTTTCCGGCGCGTTGATCGCCAGCCTCAGCACTTTGGCGGGATCGGCCGCATGCGCAAAAGGCATGAGCGCGGCGCCCATAGCCAGCATGGGCAGCCATTTGAGGTGCTTCATCTTGTTCTGTTCTCCTTCGTAGCGAAAGGCCTGCGTGGGCCCTCCCTTGTTCTCGCCCGCACGTCATGAGACATGACGAGCGGGAATGAATGTAAGGCCATTCGGCTACGCGGATCAACAAGAAAATATCAAAACGGCATCAGCTAATTTGCAAAGCTGCGGCAAGGCCATCATGTTGCGGCGCGGCATGCCTTATCAAACAAGCGCTGCGGCAAAACACGCTTGAGCAAGCCATACAACTTGGTGGGGAAAGTCACGCGATAACGCGCGCGCGGCCGGCGGCTGGTGGCGGCCCGCCACACCGCCTCCGCCACCGCGCTGGCGGGCAGGGTGAACTGCGCGGCGTGGCCTTCTTTCCGCAGCCGCTCCAGCTGCTTCTGATAATTGTCGCGATGCGCGCTGCCATCGATATCGACGTTCTTCAGGAATTTTTGCAGCGCGTTCGGGCGAAAGCGGCTTTCTATCGGCCCCGGTTCCACCAGAGACACATGAATGTCCGTGCCGTGCAGTTCGTGGCGCAAGGTGTCGCACAGGCCCTCCATGGCGAACTTGCTGGCGTTGTAGGCGCCGCGCCAACGCATGGCGGCAAAGCCAAGGATGGAACTATTGAACACTATGCGGCCGTGCCCCTGCGCGCGCATCACCCGCATGACCGCATTGGTCAACTCCCACGGCCCGAACAGATTGGTTTCGAACTGTTCGCGCATGGCCTGGCGCGAAATGTCCTCCACCGCGCCGGGCTGGCCGAAGCCGGCATTATTGAACAGCGCATCCAGCGTGCCGCCGGTTTGCGCAAGCACCTCGTCCAGCGCGGCGCGGATGGACGCCGCATCGTCCACGTCCAGCCGCAGGCTGTCCAAGCCCTCCGCGCGCAAGCGCTCCACATCCTCAGCCCGGCGGCAAGTGGCGAATACCCGCCAGCCGCGGCTTTGAAACCAGATAGCCGTGTGGTAGCCGATGCCGCTGGAGCAGCCGGTAATCAAAATGGTGCGCGTCTGGGCCGTCATGGCGGACCTCTGGTCTATGAACGACCGCCCACCCTACACCAATCGCCGCGCCGCCGGAATGTCCTGTCTGGTAAACATTGGCTGACGATACTGTCGTTTCGACATGGAATTGGACTAGAATGGCGGCCTGACACGCACGAGGAAAACCGCCATGGCAAAAGCCGCCAAAGCCCCGGCCAGTTTCGAGAGCGCGCTGGCCCAGCTGGAGGACATCATCCAGGCGATGGACAGCGGAGACATGCCGCTGGAGAGCGCCCTCGCCTCCTATAAGCAAGGCACCGAATTGATCAAGTTCTGCCAGGGCAAACTCGCCGACGCGGAACAGCAGTTGAAGATCCTGGAAAACAACGAACTGAAGGCGCTGGATCTGCCCAATGGCCAATGAAACCTTCATCGGTTGGATGACCGCCATCCAGCAATACATGGAGAGCGCGCTGGAGAAGCTGCTGCCCTCCGCCGATTGCGCGCCGCAAAAATTGCATGAAGCCATGCGCTACGCCACGCTGGAAGGCGGCAAGCGCGTCCGCCCGCTGCTGGTTTTCGCCGCCGGCGAACTGGTGGACGCGGAACAGGACAATCTGGCCCGCGTCGGCGCGGCGCTGGAAATGATCCACGCCTACTCGCTGGTGCATGACGACATGCCCTGCATGGACGACGACGTGCTGCGCCGCGGCAAACCCACCTGTCACGTGGCCTATGATGAAGCCACCGCGCTCTTGGTGGGCGACGCGCTGCAAACCCGCGCCTTCGAGCTGATTGCCCAGCCGCTGCCCGGCATCGCGCCGGCCAGCCAGCTGGAGATGGTGCGCACGCTGGCCCACGCCTCCGGCCATGCTGGCATGGCGGGCGGCCAGGCGATAGACCTGGCCAGCGTCGGCCAGCCGCTGACGCTGCCGGAGCTGGAGTTCATGCATATGCTGAAAACCGGCGCGCTGATCCGCGCGGCGGTGATGATGGGCGCCATGGCCGGCCGCGAACTGAGCGCGGAGGAAAAGGATTCGCTGGACGTCTTCGCCAAGCGCGTCGGCCTGGCCTTCCAGGTGGTGGACGATATCCTGGACTGCGAGGCGGACACGGCTACGCTGGGCAAGACCGCCGGCAAGGACGCCGCCCACGACAAACCCACCTACGTCAGCCTGCTGGGCCTTTCCGAGGCCAAGCGCATGGCGAAAGATTTGCACGACCAGGCCTTCGCCGCGCTGGATGGCTTCGGCCCGCGCGCGCAGCGCCTGAAACAACTGGCCGACTACATCGTCGCCCGCTCGTTTTGAACCGCTCGTAAAAAACAGGGCGGCCCACCGCCCGGCGAGCCCACCCGCAGAACCAGAACAATGTACTCTCTGCTTGAAACCATCAACAGCCCTGCCGACCTGCGGTTGTTGCAACGCAACCAGCTGCCGCAGCTGGCGCGCGAACTGCGCGAATTCCTGGTGGAAACGGTCAGCAAGACCGGCGGCCACTTCGCGTCCAATCTGGGCAGCATAGAGCTGACCATCGCCCTGCATTATGTGTTCGACACCCCCCACGACCGCTTGGTGTGGGACGTGGGCCACCAGACCTATCCGCACAAGATACTGACCGGCCGTCGCCAGCAAATGGGCACCATGCGCCAGTTCGGCGGACTGGCCGGCTTCCCCAAGCGCGAAGAATCGGAATACGACACCTTCGGCGTCGGCCATTCGTCCACCTCCATCGGCGCCGCGCTGGGCATGGCGGTGGCAGCCAAGACTTTGGGCGTGGAACGCAAGAGCGTCGCCATCATAGGCGACGGCGCGATGACCGCCGGCCAAGCCTTCGAAGCTCTGAACAATGCCGGCGCGATGGATACCGACCTGCTGGTCATCCTGAACGACAATGACATGTCGATCTCGCCCAATGTCGGCGCGCTGAACAACTACCTGGCCAAGCTGATGTCCGGCCGCTTCTACGCCGCGATGCGCGAAGGCTCGAGCAAGGTGCTGGGCATCGCCCCGCCCTTGAAGGAAATCGCCAGCAAGATGGAGGAGCACGTCAAAGGCTTCTTCACGCCGGGCACGCTGTTTGAGGAGTTTGGCTTCAACTACATCGGCCCGATAGACGGCCACGATGTGGACGTGCTGGTGGACACGCTGAAGAACATCAAGAGCCTGAAAGGGCCGCAATTCCTGCACATCGTCACCAAGAAGGGCCAGGGCTACAAGCTGGCCGAGAACGACCCGGTCAAATACCACGGCGTCACCAAATTCGACCCCGCCAACGGCCTGGCCAGCGGCAAGGGCGGCGCGGGAAAGCCGCAGTACACCCAGGTATTCGGCGACTGGCTGTGCGACATGGCCAAGCAGGACAAGCGCCTGGTAGGCATCACCCCCGCCATGCGCGAAGGTTCCGGCATGGTGCGCTTCGAGAAAGAGCATCCGGACCGCTACTACGACGTAGCCATCGCGGAACAACACGCGGTGACTTTCGCCGGCGGCATGGCCTGCGACGGCCTGAAGCCGGTGCTGGCGATCTACTCCACCTTCCTGCAACGCGGCTATGACCAGCTGATCCACGACGTGGCGCTGCAAAACCTGCCGGTGCTGTTCGCCATAGACCGCGCCGGCCTGGTGGGCGCTGACGGCCCGACTCACGCCGGCGCCTTCGATCTGAGCTTCCTGCGCTGCGTGCCCAATATGCTGGTGGCCGCGCCGTCTGACGAGAACGAGTGCCGCCAACTGCTGTACACCGCCTTCCGCCACGATGGTCCGAGCGCGGTGCGCTACCCGCGCGGCACCGGCCCCGGCGCGGAAATCCAGCAACAGATGACGTCCCTGCCCATAGGCAAGGGCGTGCTGCGCCGCCAGGGCAAGAAGATCGCCATCCTGGCTTTCGGCAGCATGGTTCACCCCGCCCTGGCCGCGGCCGAGCAGCTGGACGCCTCCGTGGCCGACATGCGCTTCGTCAAGCCGCTGGACGCCGAGCTGGTACGCCAGTTGGCCGAGAACCATGAACTGATCGTCACCGTGGAGGAAAACGTGGTGATGGGCGGCGCAGGTTCGGCCTGTATCGAAGCGCTGCAAGCCATGCGCCTGGCCGTTCCCGTGCTGCAGCTGGGCTTGCCGGACGACTATGTGGAGCATGGCGACCCCGCCTTGCTGCTGAAGAACTGCGGCCTGGACGCCGCCGGCATTGAAGCCAGCATCCGCGAGCGGCTGGCCGTCTAAGCATGCTGGCCTCGCTGCCGCTGCCCAGCCTGGAAACCCGGCTGCAATTGCATGCCGGGACGGCGCTGTCGCTGCTCAGCGCGGCGCTGTTCACCTGGCTGTGGCGGGCGGAAGACCTGCATGCTCTATTGCCGCGCCAAGGCGAGCAGTGGCTGGCCTGGGCGCTGTTCTTTCTGCCCATCTACCGCACCGTGCACCATATCCTGCAAAGGCCGCGGCAGCGCCAACTGGGCGATTTGATAGGCCTGTACCTGGGCCTCGTGCTGCAATTCGCCGTAGTCTACTACCTGTTTGCGCTGCTACTGGTGAACGGCCGCGCCTTCCATGGCATGACCGCGCTTTACGATGCCCAGGGCGGTTTTCTGCCCGATTTCTACAGCAAGGCCGCGCTGCTGTTCCTGGACTGCTTCCACCTGTCCATCGCCACCGCGGCCACCGTGGGCTATGGCGACATGTATCCCACCTACTGGCCGATCCGGCTGCTGGCGGACCTGCAGATCATCTTCACCAGCGCGCTGGTGATCGTGGGATTTGGCCGGCACTTTTCCGGCCAGGGGCCGCGGGACGCTGGCGATCAGGCCTCTTCCCGCTGACGGATGTAAACCAGGCTGAGCAGGATGAATCCGACGAAGGCGTAAGCCTTCATCTGGCCGTTCCACTTGCTGGCCCACATCGCGAAATACTCTCCGCCCATCACCGCGAAACCGAAATACCAGACCAGCACCGCCAGCAGCGCGCCCAACGTAAACAGGCTCTTGCCCCAAGCCAGTCCGCCGCGGCCCGCTGCGGCCTTCAGCATGAGCAGGCCTCCGGCCGCACACAGCAGGCCGCATGCCATTTCGCCGGCGATGATGGCGCCGTAGCCCAGCCGCTGCCAAGACGGGTCGCTCACCGCGCGGCTCTGCAAGGCCGCGCCATTGAACCACGGCTCCAGCGCATCCATCGCCAAGACGTGGCGAACGAACTGCCAGTTGGAGTCGTAATCGATGATGTTTCCGCTCGCCACCAGCAGGCCGAACGCGCCGATCGACATAGCCAGCACGGCTTTGCACAGGTACTGGATGCGCAAATGGATGCTCAATTGTTCGTTTCCCACGAATTTCTCCAGCATTTTGACAATACCCACAGCATGCCATGATCAAACGGAAGCTGATATAAGAAAACGGCCTGGCAAAGCCAGGCCGTTTCTCACCATCCGGAAAAACCGCTCAACGCGCCGGAATCGCCTTCAACACCGCCTGCAGCAGCTGCCAAGCCTTGCCTACCGATTCCACTTCCACGCGTTCGCCCGGCGCATGCGCGCCGCGGATGTTGGGGCCGAAGGACACCATGTCCAGATTCGGGTACTTGGAACCCAGGATGCCGCACTCCAGGCCGGCATGGATCACCTGCACCGCGGCCTCGCCGCCGAACTCCTGCTGGTACACATCCTTGAACAAGGCCAGCAGCTTGGATTGCGGATTCGGCGCCCAGCCCGGGTAGCCGCCTTCCATCTCCACCTTGAACGCAGCCAGCTTAAACAGGCTTTCCACTTCGCGCGCCAGCATCCAGGTGCCGGAATCCAGCAGGGAGCGCACCATCAAATTGGCGAATACCTTGCCTTCGGCGATGGACACCACGCCCAGGTTATTCGACGTTTCCACCACGCCCGCCACGCGCTGACTCATGCGCTTCACGCCGTGCGGCGCGGCATGCAGCGCGGACAGGATGGCGGTTTGATCGGCGCAAGCCAGCACGCCATCGGCGGCGGCAGCCTCGGACAGCACCACCACGCCTTCGTCCACGCCGGCCAGTTCGAAGCGCATCAGCGCCTGGAAGGCATCCAGTTTGGCCGCCACCTTGGCCGCGTCGGCGGCCGAATAGGCCACTACGGCAAAGGCTTCGCGCGACAGCGCGTTGCGCGCGGTGCCGCCCTTCAGGGAGGCCAGGCGCAGCTCGGTTTCGGCTTCCAGCTCGCGGATCAGGCGAATCAGCAGCTTGTTGGCGTTGCCGCGGCCCAGGTGGATGTCCGCGCCGGAGTGGCCGCCCTTCAGGCCCTTGATGGTCAGGCTGGCGGTTTGGAAACCGGCCGGAACCGCCTCCACGGCGTATGCGCGGCTGACGTTCACGTCCACGCCGCCGGCGCAGCCCATGTAGAATTCGCCCCACTCTTCGGTATCGATATTGATCAGATACTGGCCCTGCAGCAGGCCGGTCTCCAGACCCAGCGCGCCGCCCATGCCGGCCTCTTCATCCAGCGTCAGCAGCACTTCCACCGGGCCGTGGGCGACGTCGTCGCCAGACAGCACCGCCATGCCCAGCGCCACGCCTATGCCATTGTCGGCGCCCAGGGTGGTATTTTCGGCGATCAGCCAGCCATCTTTCAGCACCGGACGGATCGGGTCCTTGAAGAAGTTATGCTCGGTGCCGCTATTGGCCTGGCACACCATGTCCAGATGGCCTTGCAGCACCACGCCGGCGCGGTCTTCATAGCCCGGCGTGGCCGGCTTGCGAATGATCAGATTTCCGACCTGGTCAACGGTGGTTTCCAGGCCGCGCAGCTCCGCCCAGCCTTTCATATAGTCGCGCACCTGCTCTTCGTGCTTGGATGGGCGCGGAATGTCGCACAGGGTTTGGAAGTGTTCCCAGACGGCTTTGGGTTCGAGTTGGGCGATATCGGTCACAACGCATTCCTTGATTCGGTATAAATGGCGCGGGGCCTGGCGGCTGGCGCGACTGGCGGCGCTTGCCAAACGGTCATTTTACATGATGTTCAATGAAGAGAAAGCATACCCCGCCACATCAGGCTTGGAAAGAATCGTGAGATAAATCATGGCAAGAATTGGGCATGGCGCAAGCCGCAAGCCAATGCCAAAGACATTTAACATGCAAAAACCGCATAGCTTGCAGCAAAAGCGGCCGAGACAACGCAGCCCCGGCCGGTTCGCGAACTACAGACTAAACTTCAGGCCTTTGACCAAAGCCCCAGGCAGCAACTTGCTCATGGTGGCGCGGCCGCCGTAGCTGCCGGCGTCCACCTGCAGTTCGCGCTCGGCGGTCAGCGCTTCCAGCTGCTCGCCCAGCAGGCTGAACAGGCTGTCATCGAAACGCATCACGCCCAGCGGCGCGACGATCTTGCCGTCTTCCACCCAAAAGCAGGCGAAGCGCGTCATGCCGGTGATGCGGCAGGCGGCGCGGTCAGAGAAGTTCAGATACCACAGATTGGACAGGTAGACGCCGGTGCCCAAGGCCCGCAGCGCCTCGTCGCGCGGCAACTCGCCCGCCGCCACGTGCATGGACTCGGCGAACTCCATATTGCCGGCGTTCGGCGTCAGGCCGAACTCGCGCGCGCTGCGCGGGCTGATCAGGCTGCCGCCATGCTTGCCGGCTTCGATCAACGCCACCCGAGCCGGCCGGATGAAGCCCTCGCTCTGGAACAGCGGCGACAAGCCCTCGCCTCCCGCCTCCGCCAGGCTGAGCAGCGGCGACAGCTCGACCTCGCCCTCGGCCAGCTTGAGCAGGGAGCTGCGCTTGCTGCGCACTTCTTTTTCCGACACGCCGCCCCAGTTCAGCATGTTCAACAGGCCGCCCAAGGCGGAGGGCGTGAAATAGGCGCGGTATTCGCCCGGCTCCAGCGTTTTAACCGGCAGCTTCAGCAGCGCCAGTTGTTCGGCGGCCTCGGCGATGCTTCGCTTCAGCGCCGGCTCGTCCCAGGCCGTGCCGGCCTGGCTGCGCTTGACTGCCTTGTCGCCGTGCGAATACAGGCTCCAGTCGAAATTCCAGCTCTCGCCCTGCTGCCAGTTGAACTGCCCCAGGTGATTGGCAAAGCCGAAGCTCATCTCGCCGCAAGCCAGAATGCCAACCAGATCATGCCCCGCAGCCGCGGCAAGAATATCCTCCACCATAGCTTCGGCCGACGGCAGTGTGTGCTCGGCCATGCGTTCGCTGTTTTGCGGCTGCTCGTTCAGCAGCAGGAAGGGATCGTCCTGCACCTGCTCCAGCGCGGCGCGCAACTCCGGCAGCGCGGCTTCCAGCAAGGCCAGGTCATCATCTCCGCCGCTCAGCGACAGTTGTTGAGTGGCCTGGCGCTGGCCGTGGATCAGCCGCAAGTCCAGATAAGCCTGCTCCACCCGGCCCGACTGGCGCACCTTGCCGTGATTGAAACGGATGAAATCGCTGCGCTCGGCCTCCAGCCACAACGTATAGCCTTCTCCCTCGCGCAGCAGGCCGCTCAGCGCCGCCGCCAGTTTTTGCAAATGCGCGCGCATCATGCCGCTCCTCCGAATATGTCCACTTCGCCGAACACGCAGGCCGGAGAGGCATGACCCACCCGCACCACCTGGTTGGGCTCGCCCTTGCCGCAAAACGGCGTGCCCATCACATTGAACGTGCTTTCGTCCCCCACCGCCTTCAGCGAACGCCAGAAGCTGGCGGAAATGCCGCGGTAATTAGGGTTGCGCACCACGCCCTTCAGTTCGCCGTTCTCGATCAACTGCCCCCATTCGCAGCCGAACTGGAACTTGTTGCGCGAGTCGTCGATGGACCAGCTGACATTGGTCTGCATCAGCACGCCGCGCTCGATGCCGGCGACCAATTGCTCGAAGTTCTGGTCTCCCGGTTCCACATTGAGATTGGCCATGCGGTCTATCGGCGCGCGGTTCCAGTTGCAGGCGCGGCTATTGGCCACGCTGTCCAGCGCATAACCATTCAGCCTGGCGCGCGCGGACGAAATATCGCCGCCCAGAGGGCGCTGCAGGATGCCGTCCTGGATCAACCAGACTTTTTCCGCCGTCTTGCCGTCATCGTCCCAGCCATAGCTGGCCAGTTCCTGGCGCCGCAGCGGATCGAATGTGACATTGAGCAGATCGGATCCGTAGCGATAGCTGCCGAACATGTCTGGCGTGACGAAGCTGGTGCCGGCGTAGTTGCGCTCATCGCCCAGGATGCGGTCCAGCTCCAGCGGATGGCCTATGCTTTCGTGGATTTGCAGCATCATCTGCTCCGGCATCAGCAACAGGTCCATCTTGCCGCTGGGGCAGTTGGGCGCGTACAAGAGCTGCAGCGCCTCATCGGCCACGCGGCGGCCCGCGCCGCGCAGCCCAGCCTGCGCGATCAGTTCCATGCCGCCCTGCCGTCCCAAGCCGCCATACTGGCCACCCAGGCTGCGCGTCTGCACCTGCCCCTTGTCGAACACCGTCACCGCCAAGGATGGCGTCAGCGCGCGCATATGCTGCTCGGCTTCACCGCCGTCGGAAGTCAAATAGAGCTGGCGCACATCCTGCCGCCATAGTCCGGCCGACCAATCCACCACGCGGCCATCCTCGCCCTTGGCGGCGGCAGACTCGCTCAGCAACAAGTCCAGCAGCGCGGCGCGCGGCCACTCTTGCGCCGCGTCGCAGCCTGCTCCCTGATAGCGCCCCTGCGGCTTGGGCATTTGCATCTGCCGATAATCGAACACGCCATGGCCAGCCGTGGCGCGCGCCCAGCTCCGGGCGCGCTCGAAAGCGGCGCGCAGGCCCGCCTCGCTCAGATCCGCCGTGGCCGCGTAGCCGTAGCCGCCCTGGTCCAGCACCGTGATCATGGCGCCGCGGTCACGGCTGCGCGTCAGCGGCTGCTGGCGCCCCTGGCGCACGCTCAGGCGCTCGCTATCCTCCTCCACATAGCGCAGGGAACAGAAATCCGCTTGCGGCTGCAGCGTCCGGAAACGCTGTCGTATGGTTTCAAGCATGGTCAACACTCCAGACTCTGAAAATGCCAAAAGCATTCATACTAATCAGTCCCGCCGCTCCCTGTCCATTCCCGCCTGATGGCGAAACCGCCCGCAGGCGGTTCCGGCCAATCAGTTCAAAGCCCCAGATCGGACAGGCCGGGATGGTCGTCGGGACGGCGGCCCTGCGGCCAAAAGAACTTGCGCTCAGCGTCTTTGATAGGCATGTCGTTGATGCTGGCATGGCGATGGATCATCAAGCCATCGTCGCCGAATGCCCAATTCTCGTTGCCGTAACTGCGGTACCACTGGCCGGCGTCGTCATGCCATTCGTAAGCGAAGCGCACGGCAATGCGATTGCCATCGAACGCCCAAAGTTCCTTGATCAAGCGGTAGTCCAGCTCCCGCTTCCATTTGCGCTCCAGCATGGCCTGGGCCTCGGCCCGGCCCTGAGGAAAATCAACGCGGTTGCGCCAGCGCGTGTCCAGGCTGTATGCCTGCGCCACGCGCGCTGGGTCGCGGCTATTCCAGCCGTCTTCGGCAAGGCGGATTTTCTCGATAGCGCTTTCCCGGGTGAACGGCGGCAGCGGAGGACGGGTTTCCATCATGGTTTCCTTTCAAATAAAGTAGACAGAGTTGTCTACATGGAATTCAGCCTAGCGCAAAGCAGACAAGTCTGTCTACAATGATGCAATGAAAACCTTGATCCCCGAGCGTGCCGCCGAGCTGCCACCGCGCGAACGCATCCTTGCCACCGCCCACCGCCTGTTCTATCGGGAAGGCATACGCGCCACCGGCATAGACCGCATCATCGCGGAGTCCGGCGTGAGCAAAGTCACTTTCTATCGTTACTTCCCCAGCAAGAACGAATTGATCCTGGCCTATCTGGAGCAGCGCCACGGCCTATGGCAGGCCTGGTTCCGGGAAGCGCTGACGCGCCATGCCGCTGTCGGACCCGCCGCGCTGGCGCTGGCGCTGGGGGAATGGTTCGCCAGCGAAGACTTCCGCGGCTGCGCCTTCATCAACGGCGCTGGCGAAATGCCCGCCGACCCGGCCGTGGCGGAGAGTGCGCGCCGACACAAGGCAGCCATGCGCGACGCCATCGCCGAATCGCTGGCCGGACACGCCGATCAGGCCGAATTGGCGGCCATGCTCTCGCTGGCCGCGGACGGCGCCATCGTAAGAGCGCAGCTGGACGGCAGCGCGGAGACGGCGCTGCAAACGCTGGCGGCCCTGATCGCGCGCCTGACGGGATGACGCGGGCGCGCCAACCGTGATAGCTTCGAATGGAATCCCGAAACGAGAGACCCATAGCATGGAGCACGCCCTGTACCGCCTGCTGGATGAGCAGCGCATTGCTTACCAGCGTTTCGAACACCCGCCGGTCTTCACTTGCGAGGAAGCCGCGCGGCTGACGCCCGGCCTGCCTGGCGCGGAAACCAAGAACCTGTTCCTGTGCGACGCCAAGGGCCGCAGCCATTATCTGGTGGCGGTGCCGGCCGACGCCGCCGTGGACATCAAGGCGCTGGGCGAGAGCCTGGATGCGAAAGGCCTGCGTTTCGCCTCGCCGGAGCGGCTGAAAAAACACTTGGGACTAGAACCGGGATCGGTCACGCTGCTGGCGGCTGTCAACGACGCCGAAGGAAACGTCAACGTGGTGGTGGACGAGGTGCTATGGGCGGCGGACGCCATTCTGTGCCATCCGCTGGTCAATACCGCCACGCTCAGCGTGCCGGTGGCGGATCTCGAACGCCTGCTGCGCCACAGCGGCCATCCGCCGCGCATCCTGCCCGTTCCGCGCCGCGCCTGAGCCGCCAGCCCGCCGCCGCGGGCGCTGGCACTCGCCAGCACTCTGGGTTACCCTTGCGGCTGCCGGCCCGCTCAGCGGCCACGCACCTTCCTCGCCGGCAAGCATTACAATACCTATACAAGATAAGCGACGCCTCGCGGCGCCCGACAACTATCCGGCCCCAGCCGGAAATCCCTTACAGAGAAGCATTACCATGGCAATCAGTGTTTTCGACCTGTTCAAGATCGGCATCGGCCCATCCAGTTCCCACACCGTGGGCCCGATGCGCGCCGCCCGCCAGTTCATCGCCCGCCTGGAAAAAGACGGCCTGCTGGACTCGACCGCCCGCGTCAACGCCGAAATGTTCGGCTCCCTCGGCGCCACCGGCAAAGGACACGGCACCGACGTTGCCGTGCTGCTGGGCCTGCAAGGCGAGCAGCCGGACCTGGTGGATACCGACGCGGTGGACGGCATGCTGGCCGCCATCCGCGAACAGCGCAAGCTGAAGCTGCTGGGCAAGCGCGAAATCGACTTCATCGAAGGCGAGCACCTGATCCTGCACAAGAAGAAAACCCTGCCCTACCACCCCAACGGCATGATCTTCGAAGCCTTCGACGCCGCCGGGAACAGCCTGTCCAAGCGCGCCTACTATTCGGTGGGCGGCGGCTTCGTGGTGGACGAGGCGGCCATCGACGCCGGCTTCGCCCCGCCGGGCGTGACCGAGCTGAAACACCCGTTCAAGAGCGCGGCGGAACTGCTGGCGCTATGCCAGCGCCACGGCAAGAGCATCAGCCAGATCATGCTGGAAAACGAGCTGTCCTGGCGCAGCGAGGAGGAAGTGCGCGCCGGCCTGCTCAACATCTGGGACGTGATGCAGGCCTGCGTCAAGCGCGGCTGCGAGCGCGAAGGCATTCTGCCGGGCGGCATGAAAGTGCGCCGCCGCGCCGCCGACATGCACAAGAAGCTGCTGGCCTCGCCGGAAGCCGCCATGCGCGATCCGCTGACGGTGATGGACTGGGTCAACCTGTACGCGCTGGCCGTCAACGAAGAAAACGCGGCCGGCGGCCGCGTAGTAACCGCGCCCACCAACGGCGCGGCCGGCATCATCCCTGCGGTGATGCACTACTACGCCCGTTTCGTGCCGGGCGCCAACGACGACGGCATCGTCCGCTTCCTGTTGACCGCCGGCGCCATCGGCATCCTGTTCAAGCTCAACGCCTCCATCTCCGGCGCGGAAGTCGGCTGCCAGGGCGAAGTGGGCTCCGCCTGTTCCATGGCCGCAGGCGCGCTGTGCGAAGTAATGGGCGGCACGCCGGAGCAAGTGGAAAACGCGGCGGAGATCGGCATGGAGCACAATCTGGGCCTGACTTGCGACCCGGTGGGCGGCCTGGTTCAGGTGCCGTGCATCGAGCGCAACGCCATGGCATCGGTCAAGGCGATCAACGCCGTGCGCATGGCGTTGCGCGGCGACGGCCAGCACTTCGTGTCGTTGGACCGAGTGATCAAGACCATGCGCGACACCGGCATGGACATGAGCACCAAGTACAAGGAAACCGCGCGCGGCGGACTGGCGATCAATGTGATCGAGGTGCCGGTCAATATCGTCGAGTGCTGATCCCGCGCGGAACACGCAAAAGCCGCGAACTCGCATCGCGGCTTTTTTTATTGGCTAAGCGGGGGTCTGCTGGCACACTGTAGCAACTCCCACCGTATCAGAGCTTCATTCCGTGCAATCGTTAGCATTCACAACACCGCGCCTGCAGCTTCGCCCGCTGCGGGAGGACGACTCCGCCTTCATACTGGAACTGGTCAACGAGCCGGCCTTTCTAGCCAATATCGGCGACAAAGACGTGCATGACCTGGCTGGCGCGCGCAACTACATCGAAAAAGGCCCGCAAGCCAGCTACCGGCAGCATGGCCATGGACTGCTGTTGGTCGCCCTGCGCGACGGCGGCGAACCGGTCGGCATCTGCGGACTGGTCAAGCGCGACAGCCTGCCCCACCCCGACATAGGCTACGCCTTCCTCGAGCGCCACTGGGGACGCGGCTACGCCAGCGAATCCGGAGCCGCCTGCCTGGCGCATGCGCGCGAGGCGCTGAACATCGATTTCGTCGTCGGCATTACCGCCCCGCACAATCAGGGGTCGATCCGCGTACTGGAGAAGCTGGGACTGTGCTATGACCGCATGCTGGAACTGCCCGGCATAGAGGGCCCCAGCCTGTATTTCGTGCCAGCCGGAGCGGCGCCTGCCCAAGCAGGCCCCTTCGACTGAGCCAAGACGCCCGCCGTCGTTCGAAAGATGCGGCGGGCCACCCCTCAATTTCGATAAATGGTTTGATCGAATAGCCGCAGGCCATCAGGCTGCCGGGTGCGCAGCTGCACCTGGCGACTGCTGCCCGACGCTCCCAGCGCCAGGAAAGGCACCACGACTGCCGGCGAGCCCGCCATAGGCGCCGCCACCGTCACGCTGCTCGTGCCGCGCCCGCCCGTTACCGCCAGCGCCGCATCCACGCCGTTATTGCCGCTGGCGCTGAGCACGGACACCTTTTCCACTGGAAAGGCCTGGGCATTGACAGTCCAGCTCACTGCCAGGCTGCTTTACGCGGCATCCAGCCCCGTGCCGTCCGCGGCGAACTTGCCGCCGATGGGATCAAAGCAGCTGCTCGCCCCCGCCGGCAGGATATTGGCCAGGGAAGACGCCAGCAGATTGGCCGCGTTGATATTGCCGAGATTGGCCGCGCTGAAGCTGGAGCTGCCCTTGACCATGTCAAGGGGATTGCCGTCGCTGGTCAACAGCGCCACCTGGGCGGTAGTCAGCGTCGTCACATTGGCCACCGAGCTTCCGCCCGCTGCTGGCGGGCTGGCCAACACCGACACCATGGTGCTGATTTGCCCCGCCGGATCGCTGGCGGTAATCACAAATGGCGCGGTGAAATTGGCCGCCGTATACGTGACCGTGTAGCTGCCGTCACTGCCCGCCGTGGCCGTACCCACCGTATTGCCGTTGGCGTCCACGACCGTGATCGTGGCGCCGGCGAAAGGTGAGCCGCTGGCCGCCGTGCCGGACAGTTGGGCGGTTTGCGAACTGGAGGACGAAGAGGATGAGGAAGATGATGACCCGCCGCCTCCGCATGAGGCGCCCCCCGCGCCAAGGGCTATAAGAAGAACGGCGATCTGACCAAACGCTCTCAGCGCATCTTGGCTGACATGAAAATCCTGCAAGACAGCGGCAAGCTGGCCGCCTCGGTCCATTCCAGATACGGCGACGACTATGCGTTGATCGGCGCGGGCGGCATTCCCTATGCCAGAATTCACCAGTTGGGTGGCAAGGCCGGCAAGGGACGAAAGGTCAGCATCCCGGCTCGCCCCTATCTACCATTCACGCCGAGTCTGAAATTGCAGCCAGAAGCTGAGAAGGCACTGCTCAAGACTGGCATGGACTATCTGCGACGAGCAGCCGAATAGTAAAATTGAGCCAGGAAGGGGACTGGGCGATAGTTGCAATGTCTGCAAAGCATTTGCAAGCGGCATTCCAAAATCTCCCAGCCCATCCCAGCGAATCCCGTAATTATCACGCCAGTACCCTGGGATTTATCTCACTCCCCCTCAGGAAGCCCCCGAGCCAGCCTTTCCCGCGCCGACGCCCCCCCGTCTGCCGCCGGCAACGATGGATCGGCGCCGCCCACTCAAGCATCTTGGGCCAAGAGCTGCTTTGCCGGGCTTCAGACGCAAAAAAACCGGGCGCGCAGCCCGGTTTCTCAGCGTTGTCGCTAGCGGTTCACACCGCCAGATAAGACGACTGCTTCAGGCCTCGGCAGAATTCCGCGAAGTACTGGCTGCGCTCCTCCGCGCTCAGATCGCATTCGCGGGTCTTGGCCTCGTAGCGGTTCAGCAGGTCTTCCGGCGACAGGTGCACATAGCGCAGCATGTCTTCGATGGTGTCATGCTCCTCGATGCCGGAAATTTCCAGCTCGCCGCCCTGACGGACGTAAACGTTCACCGAGTCGGTATCGCCGAACAGATTGTGCATGTCGCCCAGGATTTCCTGGTATGCGCCCACCAGGAACACGGCGATCAAATACTCCTCGCCCTGCGTCACTTCATGCACGGACATGCTGGACTCGATGCTCTGCTGGTCCACATACTGCTTCAGCTTGCCGTCGGAGTCGCAGGTCAGATCCTGCAGCACGGCGCGGCGCGTCGGCTTCTCAGCCAGACGATGCAGCGGCATGATGGGCAGCACCTGATCGATGGCCCAGGTGTCCGGCAGGCTCTGGAACACCGAAAAATTGCAGAAGTACTTGTCGGCCAGGCGGTCGGTCAGTTCATCGTACACCTGGCGCTGCGAGCGCTGGCTGGCCTGCAGCTGATTGTGCAGACGGCGGCACAGCGCGGCGTGCACGTCTTCGGCCAGCGCCTTTTCCTTCAGCGACAGCCGGCCCTCGGCATACATCTCGCCCACTTCCGACACGTAATGGCTGGCGCGGTAATAAATCTCAGTGACCAGCTCTTCGTCGTTGAGGCTGGCCAGACCGATCAGTTTGCGCAGCGGACGGGACAGTTCTTCCACGTTCGCTACCGGCGCAACCGTGTCGGGCAGTCGCTCGACGTCGGTCACGTTCATCAGCAGCACGGCGTGGTGCGCGGTCATGGCTCGGCCAGACTCGGACAGGATGCGCGGATGCGGAATGCCGTTTTCGTCGCAGAACTCGGCCAACATCGACACGATCACGCGAGCGTATTCTTCCATATCGTAGTTGATCGAGCTGTCATTGCGCGAGTGGGTGCCGTCGTAGTC
>NZ_PQWB01000093.1:20821-41663 GCF_002924365.1 Chromobacterium alticapitis
CGACGTCGACATGATCCACCGGCATGCCCAGCGCTCGCAGTTCGGCGAAATAGCGGATGGCTTCTCGGAAGCCGATGCGGTAATCCGCGATATTGGCGATCTGCGAACCCATGTGGAAGTGCATCAGGCGCACGCAGTCGGCCATGCCGGCCGCAGCCAGCTTGTCGGTGGCGGAAATCAACTGGCCAGCGGACAGGCCGAACTTGCCCTTCTCCCCCCCGGTGTCGGACCACTTGCTGGAAGCCAGCGAAGACAGGCGCACGCGCAGGCCGATATTGGGCTTGATGCCCAGCTTGCGCGACTCCTCGATCACCAGCTCCACTTCGGATTCTTTTTCGATGACGATGAACACCTGGTGGCCCAGGCGCTCGCCTATCAGGGCCAAGCGGATGAATTCGCGGTCCTTGTAGCCGTTGCAGACTATGGTGCATCCCTTGGGCGCCAGCGCCAGCACCGCCATCAGTTCCGGCTTGGAGCCGGCTTCCAGACCGATGGAGACGTCGGGCGTAGCGATGATGCTCTTGACCACCGCCTCTTGCTGGTTGACCTTGATCGGATAGATGGCGGTGTAGCGGTTGCCGTAGCCTTGCTCGGCTATGGCCTTGTCGAAGGCGCCGCACAGGCGGGCGACGCGGTCCTGCAGAATATCCGGGAAGCGGACCAGCAGCGGCAGGTCCAGGCCCTTGGCGCCGAGCTCGCGCACCAGGCGGTACAGATCGATTTCCTTGTGCTGGCGGACATTCGGCCGCACAACGACGTTGCCGTTGTCTCCGACGTCGAAATAACCAGCCCCCCAATGCCGGATGCCATACAGGCTCCGGCTATCAGCCACAGACCAAGCCATGAGTTTTCCTCTCAGAACTTATGATGGATAACCCCGCTCCTTAGTGCACGGCTTTCGGGCTCTACAGCTTTTATGTGGGCCTGGGATGTCGGAGCGAAACAGAGTGAATTGTAGTTGTTGCACAGCGCAAACGAGCGCGGATTGTAACAACATCAGGCTGATTGACAAGTAAAAAAATGTACCTGAAACATCATTGCCGCCAGTCCATGCGCATGCATTCCTTGCCCGCGTCGACACGATGAAAAAATCCCCGCCGAAAAACAATGAATTGCGCGTCAAACCCGCGCCCAGCCATGACATGCGCCTGCCAGCCACTGAGACTTTCATGCTGCGGATTTTACACGCTTGGAATGTATTTTTATCAAATACGCAACACCCGCCCGCGGACCGATGCCGCCCCGCCGCATGACGCGCCGGCGGCATCGCGCTTACAATTCCCAAACCATTGACCCGCCCTTGCCCAAACGCCATGAGCCGATTCCTGCAATACGCCCTGTCCTCCGCCCCCGCCAATGAAACCTGGACACTGTCCAGCGGCCTGTCCGCCCGATGGCTCGCCCCCGGCTGCGTAGCTATGGACGCGGGCAGGGACGATGCCGACTCCGTGCTGCTGTCCTGCGGCGTGCATGGCAATGAAACCGCGCCCATAGAAGTGGCGGATGCCATTCTCCACGACCTGGCCACAGGACGGCTCGCCCTCAACTGCCGGCTGCTGGTGATGTTCGCCAACCTGGAGGCGATCCGCGCGGGAGAGCGTTACGGCGAATACGACATGAACCGTTTGTTCAATGGCGCCCATCGCAAGTTGCCGGAGCTGGTCGAATCGCGCCGCGCCGAGACCCTGGAAAGGCTGGCCGCCGATTTCTTCTCCGCCGCCAAGGCCCGTCGCCTGCACTATGACCTGCATACAGCCATTCGCAGCTCGGTGTTCGAGAAGTTCGCCATTTACCCCTATTTGCACGAGCGCGAGCATAGCCGGGAACAACTGGCCTGGCTCCAACAGTGCGGCATAGAAGCGGTCTTGCTGCACACTCAGCCGGCCAACACTTTCAGCTACTACACCAGCCGCCACTGCGGGACCGACGCCTTCACGCTGGAACTGGGCAAGGCCAGGCCTTTCGGCAGCAATGATCTGTCCCGCTTCTCCGGCATAGACAACGCGCTGCGCCGGCTGCTGTCCCAGCCGCGCGCCGCCGTCGCGCCTCTACAGGCGGACGGCCTGCCGCTGTTCCGCGCCAAATATGATTTGGTCAAACACAGCGAGGCCTTCCGGCTGCATTTGGCCGACGATGTGGAAAACTTCACGCTGCTGGCAGATGGCATGCTGATCGCGGAGGACGGCGAAGTCCGCTACACGGCAACAGGCGGCGCGGAGCGCATCCTGTTCCCCAATCCGACTGTGAAGCCAGGCCTGCGCGCCGGCATCGTGGTCGAGCCCGCGCAGCTGGATTGATGGCAAGCAAAACGGGCCGCATCGCGGCCCGTTCGTTTGACTCAGCCATTCGCGGCCTCAGCTCGAGATGTAATTGAACAGCGAAAGCTGCGCCACCTGGGCGTAAGTTTTCTGCGTGTACTGCAGCGAGGTTTGGGTCATGGTGAAGTCGGAAATCGCCTTGGCCATGTCCAGGCCCTGCAAGTCGCTGATGCCGCTATTGTATTGCAGGCCCAGGCTTGTGCTCATCGACTGCAGATTGGCGTTTTCCTGCTCGCGCGCGCCTACGGAAGCTTGGCTCACCGACAACTGTTGCGTCGCGTCTGAAATCTGGCCAATGACAGTGCCGATTTGGGTACTGAAATTCGCCGGACGCGGATTTTGCCCCAGCAGTTTATAGAGATTGACCAGGGAGTCCAAAGCGCCGGTCGGACTACCGCCGGGCGTGCCGAACACGGCATTGCCGGGGTCGGATATCGTCATGGTGCGCGACGCCGCCACCTGTACGCTGTGCTGGCCATTGTCGCCGTTGTAGGTCACCGCGGGCACCGCGTTCAGGTCCACGGTGAATGGCGCGACCGTCACTTGATTGCCGCTGAACAGATAGCTGCCGTTGCCGTCGGTGGCGTTGCCGTAGCCCGCCAGCTCGTCTATCCCTTCGCGCACCGTCTGCTGAATCTGCTGCAACTGAAGCGTGGACAAGGAGCCATTATTGGCATGAATGGCCTCGCTCTTCATCGAATTCATCAGGTTGATCGCGCTGTTCAGCGTAGAGTCCGACAATGACAACCAATTCGCGACCGAGTCTGTATTTTTCTGATATTGCGAATTCTGACCATTGGCCGAGTTCAGCAATTCAATGCGAGCGGCGGCCACCGGGTCATCAGAAGGCGTCACCACCCTCTTTTGGTTATCGATTTGCGTGTTCACCTGCAGCAAATTGGCCTGCAGGTTGGACATATTGTTTACCCCTGACTGATACAGGGTGGAAGAGCTGATTCGCATCGCTTCGCTCCTTGTCGCTTACTTCTACATCATGTTCAGAATACTGGAGAACGTGCTCTGCGCAATCTGAATCACCTTGCTGCAGGCCTGATAGGACTGCTGATACTTGATCAGACTGGCGGCTTCCTGATCCAGATTCACACCGCTGGCGTTGGAGTTATTGGTTGTCGCCTGCTCCAGCGATTTCTGCGCTGCGGTATTCTGCAGATTGGACGTATTGGTCTGGTTGCCAACCGACGCGACCATGGACGAATAATACGTCTGATACGACTGATTGTTAACCAGTTGCTGGTTCTGCTGCGCTGTCAATTGCCGCAAATTGTTGCCATCGCCCAAAGACTGCGTGCCTGCGGCCTGCTTGCCCACGCTGAAAGTCTGCCCGGCGACCGGCGCGCCGGACAATTGGAAACCGACGCCGACGTCCACCGGCGGAACCGCCGTTGTTTGCAATTTATAGCTATTGGGCAACGAAGGGTCCACCGTCACTTTGTATGGCCCGCCGCCATTCGCGCCGGCAATGGTAGCCGTCATCGTCACCGGATTGCCCGCCGCGGTAATCGTCATGCCAGTCAAACCGGTTGACGGATGCTGGGCGATAGGCGCGAACGTCGGCGGCGTCGCATTGAGCCCCGCTGAGTAATTGCCGGGCAAAGTGGACCATACGCCGCTCATGGTCACGCCGGTGCCGCCCGCGGTGCCCGTCGGCACCAGATTCGATGCGGCAGCCACCGACTTCGGATCGGACATCACCACGGCGAACTGGCCGGCCGCGTATTGCGGATTGGCCGCCAGCGCGGACAGATCTTTGAAAATGGCTCCACCGGGCTGTCCGTTATAGTCCATGCCCAGCTGGTTCTGATAATTCATCGCGGCGGAGAAATTGATCGCCAGCGTACCCAGCTGATTCTGGGTCTGCACCAGCGCGTTGTCGCGAAAATTCAGCAAGCCGCCCAGCTGTCCGCTGGAAAGCAGGCTGTCCGGCAGCACGGTGAGCGTATTGTTCGGGTTCGTGAAGCCGACCTGCACATTGGCGGGATTGCTCGGATCCGCCTGCGTGCCCAACTGGTTGACGATGGTGCCGGAAACCAGCGATTGACCCGAGCCGATATAGACGGAATAGGAGCCGTCGCTTTGCTTGGTCACCGACGCGCCCACCAGCTGATTGAGCTGCAGCACGGCTTGGTCGCGCTGATCCAGCAAAGTGTTGGGCTGCGGCCCGTTCTGATTGCCGCCGGTCGACGAGCCGATCTGCTGATTCAAACCGGCGATTTGCTGCGCCAGCGCATTGATGCTCTGCACCGTGGTGGAAATCTGGCCATTGGCGCCCTGCTGCATCTGCACCAGCTGCGAGTTCGCCGAGGTGATCTTGGTCGCCAGCGCCTGCGCCATGCTGAGCACGTTCTGACGGCTAGGCAAGGACGAGGGCTGCTGCGTCAGCGTCTGCATCGCGCCGAAAAAATCCTGGATCGCCACGCTGGGACTTTGCGTCGTGTCCGCGATCATATTGTTGATCTGAGCCAGCTGCTGGGATTGGGTCGTATAGTAGCTGCTATTGGTCTGAGCCGTTTGCACCTGGGTGGCCAGAAACTGATTGTAACTGCGCTGCACGCTGGTGACATCGACACCCTGCCCCAAAAAGCCAAACCCGGCATTCTGCGGGATGCGCCCGGCTTGCGTGATGTATTGCGCGGTATAGCCGGGCGTGTTGACATTGGCGATATTGTTGCTGGAGACGGACAAGGCATTTTGCGCGGCGTTCAAGCCGCTCAGTCCTATCCCGAAAATATCCACTCCGACCATGATTAGCCTCCCCTTAGTCCTTTATCGGCCGCCTGGCGCTCAGCTTGATCACGCGCCGGCCACTTGCTGCGCCAGAGATGCCGCCACGTCGACCAGTTTGCGCGCGTAGCGCGGGTCCGTGGCGTAACCGCCGGACTGCAAGCCATGGGCAAAGCCGTACATGTTCTGCCCCTGATTCAATACATTGCGATAACGCGGCGAGCTCTTGAGCAGTTGCGCGTAATCGGAGAAAGCCTCGCTATAGGAGCCGTAGGAACGGAAGGTTTCCAGCTTTTTCTGCGGCACGCCGCCGCTATATTCGGTAGTCATCACCGTGGCGGTCTTGCCATGCCAGTCCGAGCCCGCCTTGATGCCGAACAGGTTGTGGCTGTCCGTGCCGTCGCCATTGCGGATGGCCCGCTTGCCCCAGCCGCTTTCCAGCGCGGCGTGCGCCACCACGCACTCCGGCGCGACGCCCAGCTGCTGCGCAGCCTGCCGCGCATGCGGCAGCAACTGGCTGGCGAACGCCTTGCCACCCGTTGCCTGCGACTGCGGCAGGGCCTGAGCGATGGTTTCCTGCGCATCCCGGTAGGCCTGGGTCACTCGCTGTCCAATCGCCTGGGCGGTCAGGCTTGGCCCCTCGTTCTGCAGAGGAGGAGATTGACTGGCATCCGCGGATTGGCCCGACTGGCGCAGCAATTGGCGGTAGATCATATCGCCCAGCCCCATGCCGCCGCGCGCGCACAGGCCCTGCACCAATTGCTGGTCAGCCATTCCCTGATAGGTATCCATGCTGTTCGACTGCTCCGACTCGTCGAAATGCGTTTCACGCATCGTTTTCAGCATGGTGCCCATCAGCAAGGCCTCGAACTGCGAGGCGGCCTGCTTCGCCGCCGCCTGCGGGTTCTGGCTGGCATCGGCCTTCAGCTTTTGCAAGCTGGTTGGGTCTATGGCCAACTGGCGGCTGAGCGCATCCTGAGGCAGAACGCCCTGAAACTTCATCGTCATCACTCACTCCTTAGCATGCATAGGACAGCAAAAAACATGCCAGAAGTTAGATGATCTGTAGATCCGCTCTCAGCGAACCCGCGGACTTCATCGCCTGCAAGATGGAAATCAGGTCTTGCGGCGTCGCGCCCAGCGCATTGAGCGCATTGACCACCTGCGCCAGATTGGCGCCGCCCTTCAAGCCCACCACCTTGCCGCTGGTGCTGTTGATGGTGATGTCGGCCTGATTGGTGACGGTGGTCTTGCCGCCGGATAGCGGATTGGGCTGGCTGACCTGCGGCGTGTTGTTGATGGTGACTGACAGGTTGCCATGCGAAACCGCGCAAGCGCCCAGCGTCACCGCCTGGTTCATCACGATGGAGCCAGTGCGGGCATTGATGATGACCAGAGGGGAAACATCTGCCGGGTCGACGGCAATATTTTCCATCCGCGCCAGAAACTGCACCCGCTGATTGCTGTCGTACGGCGCCCTCACCTCGATCAAGCGGCCATCCACGGCGCGCGCCGTATCGGGACCAAACACCTTGTTGATGGCCTGCACCGCGCGGTTGGCAGTGGTAAAGTCCGCATCCTGCAGTTCAAGATGAATGAACTCGCCATCTCCAAGCGAGGTTTGCACTTCGCGTTCCACTGTCGCGCCGCCAGGAATGCGCCCTACGCTCAACTGATTGATCTGAGTGGAGCTGCCGCCGGCGGAGGCCCCCGCGCCGCCTACCACTACGTTGCCCTGCGCCATCGCATAGATCTGGCCATCCGCACCCTTCAACGGCGACAGCAGCAGCGTGCCGCCCCTCAGGCTCTTGGCGTCGCCGATGGACGAGGTCGTCACATCCAGCGCCTGCCCCCGCTTGGCGAACGGCGGCAAGGTGGCCGTCAGCGTCACCGCCGCCACGTTTTTCGGATCCACCTTGGTGCCCGGCGGCACCTGCACGCCCAACTGGTTCAGCATATTGATCATCGCCTGGCCGGTGAACGGCGACGATGTGACCTTATCGCCGCTGCCATCCAGACCCACGACCAAGCCATAACCTATCAACTGGTTGGGACGAACGCCGCCGATATTGGCGATATCCTTCAGGCGCTGCGCCGACATGGCTGGCAGCGAAGCCAGCAGCAGGCTGGCCAGCACAATCCACTTCTTCATCATTTCATCCCTGTCGCGCTTCAGATCGGCAGCAGCGACATGAAAATTTTCGACAACCAGCCAGGCTCGTTGTACAGGCGGTTATTGCCCTTGGTCTCTTGCTCGATGCGCGCGTCGGACACCTTCAGCGAGGAGATGGTCCGGTCGGGCGAGATGTCCCGCGGATTGACCACGCCGGACAGGCGGATGGACTCGGTATCGCTGTTGATGCGGACTTTCTTCTCGCCGCTGACCTGCAGGTTTCCGTTGGGCAGCACGTCGATCACCGTGACCGTGATCGAACTGACAAAAGTGGTGGCCACCTGGCTGTTGCCCTTGCCGGTATTATTGGCCGAGCCGGAACTGCCGAAGCTGGTGCCCCCCAGACCGCCGGCCAGGCCAGAAGGCAGGAAGGGAATCTTCACGCCGGCATTGATGCTGGAGCTAAGCGAGGAGGTCCGGGTGTCGGTGGTCTGCTCCGACTGCGAGGTCGACGAGTTTTCCTGGATCATAATCTGCAAAGTATCGCCCACCTGCACCGGCATATTGTCCTGAAACAGCGGACGATAGCTGGCCGCCTGGAAGATCGAGCCATTGGCCGGCAAACCCGTAGACCGGGGCTGCGGACGAGCCGTGGTAGGGGTCTGCACCAGCGACGGCTCCTGCACCGCGCATCCGGCCAGCGCCCCTGCTGCTGCCAGCGCCATCCATAAACCTTTCATCGCCGATCTCCCGTCACGCCATGCTGCCATTACAGATTGCTGAGCTTCTGCAGCATTTGGTCCGCGGTAGTCACCGCGCGCGAATTCATTTCATATGAACGCTGAGCCGTGATCATGTTTACCAGCTCCTCGGTCACATTGACGTTGGACGACTCCAGAAAGCCGGAACGAATGGAGCCGCGATCATCCGTCATCGGATTGCCGTCCTGCGGATCGCCGGAGGCCCCCGTCTGCAGATAGAGGTTGCTGCCCAGGCTTTGCAAGCCCTGCGGATTGACGAAGGTGGTCAGCTGTATCGTGCCCGCCGTTTGCGGCGCCGTGGCGCCGGCCAGCGTGTACTGCACCACGCCCGCCGCGGATACCGTGATCTGCTGCGCGGTAGCCGGAATATTGATGTTCGGATTCAGCGGCAAACCATCGGGATTGACGACGTCGCCGTTAGGGTTGCGTTGAAACTGGCCATTCCGGGTATACGCGGTGGTGCCGTCAGCCTGCAACACGCGGAAGAAACCGTCGCCTTCAATTTGCAGATCCAGCGACTGACCGGTTTGCTGACCGGGCCCCTGCGCGAAGATCCGGGTGGACGCGACCGCCGCCGCGCCGGTGCCGACCTGCAGACCCGTGGGATTGGCGTTGCCGTTGGCCAATTGCCCGCCCGGCTGGCGCAAGGTCTGATAATACAGATCCTCGAATACGCCGCGGCTGCGTTTGAAACCTATGGTATTGACGTTGGCCAGGTTGTTGGACACCACGTCCAGTTGATATTGACTGGCGTCCATGCCGGTCTTGGCGATATACAGTGCGCGCATCATGGCGATTTACCTATTCTTGTCCGTTTGCCTGCCGTCAGCTTGTAGACAGCAATTGCGCAGCCTGCTGATCGTTTTGCTGCGAAGTCTGCATCATTTTGACATTCAATTCATACTGGCGCCCGTGCGAGATCATTTGCACCAGCGCATCCACCGAGTTGACATTGGACGCTTCCAGCGTTTCCGGCACCAGTTTCACATCGGCGCTGGCCGGCAGCGTGCCGCCGCCATTGACATGAAACAGCCTGTCTTCGCCCTTGTAGACGTCCTTGGGACCGGGATTGACCATCTTGATCTGGCCGACCAACTGCGGCGTGCGATTGGTGCCGGACAACGGAATGGCCAGCACCGAGCCGTCGGCGCCAAGCTGGACCTGCGAGCCGGACGGCACCGTGATCGGACCACCGTCGCCCATGATGGTCAGGCCGGTACGGGTACGCATCAGGCCGTTGGCGTCCAGTACATAACCACCGTCTCGGGTGTAGGCTTCCTGGCCGTCCGGCCCCTGCACCGCAAAGAAGCCCGGAGAACCCAGGGCGAAATCGGCCGGATTGCCGGTATGCTGCAGCGCGCCCTGGCTTGCGTCGAAACCTATGGTGTTGTCCACCACATAGGTGCGGGTGGGCGCGCCGTCGCCCACCACCGGCAAGGCGCGGAAAGCCGCCAGATCGGCCTTGAATCCATTGGTGTTGACGTTGGCCAGGTTATTGGCGGTCGTGGCTTGCTGCCACATCTCATGCTTGGCGCCCGTCATCGCCAGGTACAGCACTCTATCCATTTATCCGCATTCCGTCCGCTTAGATGTTCAGCAGGGTCTGGATCAGCGTGTCCTGCGTCTTCACCGTTTGCGCATTGGCCTGGTAGTAACGCTGGGCTGTGATCATATTGACCAGTTCATTGGTCAGATTGACATTGGAGTCTTCCACCTGCCCCGACGCGATGGTGCCGGTATTGCCGGAACCGGGCGCGTTATTGGTCGGCCCGCCGGAATTGCCGGTCTGCTGCCACATATTGCCGCCGATATCCTGCAGCCCTTGCGGGTTGGGGAAGGTGGCCAATGCCACCTGGCCTATGGTCTTGGTCTGGCTATTGGAGAACGTGGCCTGAATCAACCCTGTGCTGCCTATGCTGATGCCGGTCAGCGTGCCGGGCGCAGCGCCATCCTGGGTGGCGCTCAACGTGCCCGAGGTCTGGGCGATTTGCGTCGAATGGGTGAAATCCACCGTCACGGTCTGAGGCACCGCAGCGCCGTTCAGCGCGGCCGGCGTGAAAGTCAGCGCCACCGGCGCATTATTGGTCAGCACGCCGCTGGTATTGAAGCTCAGATTGAAAGTGTTAGGGTTCGGCGCGGAAACCGCCGCGCCGTCGACGTAGGCGCTGACCGACCAGGTATTGCCGGCGGCCGTCGGATTGCCGGTCGAGTAATACAGCGTCAACTGGTGAGAATTACCCAGACTGTCATAAATGGTCTGGTTATTACTCCAGGTATACGACTTCGGATCAGCCGGATTGTTGACAGGGGCATCGACCGGCGGCGTTTTGGTGGAGTCCAGCTGCACGGCCATATTCAGCTTGCTGGTCGGCGTCGGCGGAATCGAGGTATTGGTCAGTTGCAGCTTGCCCACGGGGCCCTGCGCGACATTGCCGGCATTATCCGCCGTCCAGCCCTGCAGAAAATTGCCCGCATTGTTCACGATGTAACCTTGGCTGTTGACCTGAAACTGGCCATTGCGGGTATAGGCCAACGTGCCGTCGGTCTGCCCCATGATGAAGAAGCCGCTATTATTGATAGCCAGATCCAGACTGCGGCCTGTGGTATCCAGGTTGCCGCCCGTCATGTTCTGCGTCACCGCGGCCACTTGCACGCCCAAACCCGGCGTCGTGGCAGACAAGCCATACAAGCTGCGGCCATACAAATCCGCGAACTCCGTGCGCGAACTCTTGAAACCCACCGTATTGGCGTTGGCGATGTTGTTGCCTATGGTATCCAGCTGCACAGACGCGGCATTCAGACCGCTCAAACCTTGTTGAAAGCCCATTTTTCAATTCCTCGATTCGACTCGATAGACAGCAAGGTCCATCAGGACATCTGCGCCACGCCGGACAGCGGCACTTGCGAATTATCCGGCAACACCAGCATGGGCGTGCCGTTTGCCCAGGACACCGCCTTCACCTGCTGCGTGTTGTACGCGGCGGCGGTGGTGGAGCCGCTGGCGCTGGACTGCGTCACCTTGACCTGGAAAGTGTAATTGCCGGCCGGCACGGCATTGCCGTTGCCGTCTGTGCCGTCCCAGCTGAAAGTATTCAAGCCCGAGGCCGGATTCGGCTGGGTAATGGTATTGACGACGTTCTTGTTCTTGTCCAGCACGCTGATCTGCATGGACGCGGCCGGCCCGCTCAGCAACACCCCGGCCTGGGTCTTCTGCCCCGCCGCCGGCGAAGGCAGGCTGTTGCCGGCCACCAGGACATTGCTGCCTATCATGCTGGCGGCCATCATCGACTGGGTGGCGCTTTGCGACGTCAGCAATTGCTGCATCGTCTGGTTCAGGGTTTGCACGCCCGCCACTTGGCTGATCTGCGCCATCTGGCTGGTGATCTGGCTGTTGTCCATCGGATTGAGCGGATCCTGCGCATTGAGCTGAGCGGTCAGCAGCGTCAGGAAATTGTTTTGCATGCTCTGGGCGCTGGTAGCGGACAAAGTATTGCCGCTACCCGACCCATTGGCGGCCTGGATGCCGCTGGCGCCCGGCACTGTCGCGCTATTCAGCGGATTGTAATTAAACGAGGTGCTTGCGGTGGCCATTGCCGTCATCCTTAACGAGTGTTACTGACCTAGCTGCAGCGTCTTCTGCAGCAGCGTCTTGGCGGTGTTCATGATTTCTACGTTGTTCTGGTAGGCGCGTGAGGCCGCGATCATGTCGGCCATTTCTTCCACTACATTGACATTGGGCATGGTCACATAGCCGCGCTCGTCCGCCAGCGGGTTGCCCGGTTCGTACTTCAGCCGCGGCGGACTCTGGTCTTCCGCCACCGAGGTCACGCGCACGCCGGCCACTTGCGGCTGCGCGCTGTCCACCGGAATCGCGGTGAACACCACATGCTTCCCCTTGTACGGCTGGCCGGTGGAGCTGGTGGCGCTTTCCGCGTTGGCGATGTTGCTGGCCACGACGTTGAGCCGCATCGACTGCGCCGATAGCGCGGAGCCGGAGATATTGAACAGATTCGACAGGGACATTTAGCTTAACCTCCGTTGCCGCTGCCCTGGATGGCGGCATTGAGGCCGCCGATCCGCTTATTCAAAAATGCCAGCGTAGTTTGGTATTGCAGGGCATTGTCCGCGAACGCGCCGCGCTCCACGTTCATGTCCACTGTGTTGCCGTCCAGACTGGGCTGCACCGCGCTGCGATACTGCAGCGGCACTGCGCCTGCGCCGGCAGCCTGGCCAGCGATATGCCGCGGATCGGTCATCGCCATGGACAGCCCGCCCTGCTTGTCCGTCTGCGCCTGCAAGGCCGCCTTGAAATCGAAATCCACAGCCTTGTAATACGGCGTTTCCGCGTTCGCGATATTGCTGCCTATCACTTCTGCGCGGTAGGCCTGCAGGCCCAATGCGCGCTGCTGGAAATCGAAATAGTGGGCAATCTTGTCTAACATGAAGCCTCTCCTTGCTGGCCCGCCTCATCAAGCATGAAACGTGCCAGGAAAAAACATTCGCCAAGCCTTTGATTTTATGGACTCCACCGCCCCGACGGCAAAACGCCGCAAGCGGCAGCGGCAAAACTTGCCGCCATGATACCCGCAGACCGCGACTTCCGCCCGTGCAAGGAATTTGCTTGCCGGCAAAGCCAAATCGTGCCAAAACCGTCAATAATGCAAAAAAGGGAAACGTAGGAGCGCTGTCATGCTGGCCCTGGAAGAATTGTTGATCACGCTGGCGGAACCCTCGCCGGTGCAAGCCCAAATCATCACCAAGTCGCTGCAGGAACTGGGCGCCACGCAGATAGAAATCCACGCCGGCGGCGAAGAGTTGATCCGACAGGCGCGGGAACGACGCCCCAATCTGGTAATCAGCGCCTATTATCTGCCGGACATGACCGGCAGCGATCTGGTCCAGGCGCTGCGCGACAGCGCGGATCTTTACGACCTGCCCTTCATCCTGATCAGCAGCGAAACCAATCCCGAGCGCCTGGAGAACATCCGCCAGGCCGGCAGTCTGGCCATCCTGCCCAAGCCTTTCGACAATGCTCAGCTGGCCCAGGCCATGCACAGCGCGCTGAGCTTCATCAATTGCTCCAGCCTGGGCGCCGAGGTGGACGCCGACATGGCGCTGATGAGCGTGCTGATCGTCGACGACAGCAGCACTTCGCGCCATCACATCCGCCAGGTGCTGGAAAAACTGGGCTTCGAGCACTTCTGCGAGGCTGCCAGCGCCGAGGCCGCCATGCCTTTTCTGGAGCAGGAGCCGTTCAAGCTGATCATCACCGACTACCACATGCCCGGCATCAACGGTCTGGAATTCGCCAGGCGCATCCGCGCCAGCAATCTACAACCGGACACCCCCATCCTGATGATCACCAGCCATAACGCGCAAGCCAGCGCCGAGGCCCTGGAGGACGCCGGCATCGCCGCCTGTTGCGAAAAGCCGTTCGATATCGAGCGGATGCGCGAACTGGTCCGCCAACTGCTCAACGAGTACTAGACAAGGAGCCAGCCAGCACTCCGCCCGGCGGACGAACTGGCTGACCTTGCGCCAAGCGATGCCCTTCCGCCCGTCGCTAGTCTCAGATGCGGCTAGCGCGGCGCCACCCACACCAGGCGCGAGTGCGCCTTGTCCTCGCCGAAAGACTGCCGGCGCCAATAGCCTTGCGCCTCATACACCGCGGCCTCATCCAGCTCGTCGACGCGGCAGAACGTAATCTCGCCGAAACCGCCCTTCAGCAACTGGCCGCGCGCCTTTTGCCGAGTCTTGGCGCAAGTCGGATGCGTCGCGGCGGCCACCCAGTCTGCCGGCGCGGCAGCCTCCCACTCTTTGCTCAGATTGAGCTTGGGCTGGGTCATCATGGCCAGGCCATTCAGCACCGACGACAGCAATGCGTGCCACTCCGCAGCCACCTCCGCCAACTGCGGCGCCAGCTCTCCGGGATACTCCACCCTGACTAGCTCCACCTGATCCGCGGCCTGCAGCCAGCTCACGCCATCCGGCGCAAAACCCATGCGCACCAGCGTCAGCAACAAGGCCCTGCGCTCCGGCTGATGAACGATGAAGGCGCCCCCCTCGCCTGGCACATGCAGAAAAAAGGCATCGGCCGGCAACATCAGCGTATCCGGCAGATTAGCCGGCTGGCACGTATTCGCCAGCGCCGCGGCTAGGCCTGAGTCCAGATGCGAAACCACGCGCCCCTTGCGCGCGAAATGCCCCCAGGCCTCGGCCAGCGCCAATTCCGTCACGATGGCCGATTGAGGAATGTCGAACACCTGCGCCGCTCGCTCCAGTTCGCGCTTGATCACATCTTTCATCTGCGCTCTAGCCTCCGCGGCCTGAACGGTTTGCGCGTAAAGCTGGGCCACCCGCTTGGCCCAGGGCCTAGTGGCGGCATAACGCTGCACGGCGTATTGCATCCTTCTGATTCCTTGCGAAATGAAAAAAAGGCGGCATTGTAACAAACGCCGCCGCGCCGCCCAAGCCGCACGCCATTCACCCTCGCCGCCCGCCCGCAGTCTCGCGCCCAAGCGACGACTTCCTGTCTTCCACGATCCCGGAGTACAGCCATTGCCGGAAATGGTTGAGCGTCATCGGCTTTCCAAAATAAAAACCCTGCAGCAATTCAAACCCTTTGACGCTCAGATAGCTCTGCTGCCCCTGCGTCTCCACGCCCTTGACGATGATGCGCGCACCCATCCGCTCCGGCCTCAGCAACACTTCCTCCAGCGCATTGCCGCGCAGGCAGTCCCGCCCCAGCGTCGAAACAAAACCCCTATCCACTTTCAGGAAATCAAAGCCCCAGCGTTGCAAATAGGCTTGATCGGCATAGCCGGAACCGAAGTCGTCCAGCGCCAGCTTCACCCCCTGCCGCCGCAGCGCGCTGATCACCTCCAGCGTACCGGCATCCTCGAGCAGCGGCGCCCGCTCCGATACATCCAGCACCAGCGTCGCCTGCTTCTCACGCAGCACCGCCAGCAACTCCCGGCAATCCTCCAGCAGTTCCGGCATGGCCAGCGATTCGCTGGCCAGGTTAAAGGCCACCATGAAACCAGGCGGCAATACGATCTGGCGCAACTCTTCCGCCGCGCGCGCCAGCAGGTAGCGCGTCAACTCGGCGATCAGGCCCGCCTCGATCGCCGCGCGAATGAACAGATCGGCCCGAATGCCGCCCTGGGCCGGATGTCGCCAGCGCGCCAGCAACTCCGCCCCCACGCACGCGCCGCCGGATGCGGTGACGATGGGCTGGTACAACAAGGAAAACTCCTGATTGCGCATGCCTTCCAGGATTTCCCACTCGCTGGCTCGCCGCGAGCCCGCTCCGCGCCGCAGCCAGGATGCCAGCGCCGCTCCCAGCCCCAGCGAAAGCAGCCCGCTTTCCGCGTCTGCCCAGCCCGCGCCCCAGCCATCCGCGCGGGCGCTAACCGACAAACCCGGCGGCAAACCCGCCACCGGAACGCGAACGCCGCGTCCCCCGGCATCTCCCGCCGCGAAATCCAGCTCGACGCCGGCCGCCCGCGCCTGGGCCTTAGCGATGCCCAGCCAATCCGGCGCGAATGCCAGCGCCACGTCCCCCACACTTCCGCGCCAGCGCAAACCGGCGGATGCCAAGCTCCATCCCGAGGCGGGAATGGGCTCTTCCCGCGCGGCGCCTAGCGCGCAGCTTCGCCCGCCCTCCGCCAGCCAAACGCCTGACACGCCAGGCAGCCTGGCACCGACAGCCGCCCATGCCACATTCGCTCGGACACAAGCAGGCGCATCCGGGCGCACCGCCGCCAGCGCGGTCAAGGCCTCGAATGCCGGCGCCAGCCGCAACGAGGCCTGACGCGCCAGCGCCAAGGCCTGGCCCCTGGCCTCAGCCTCCCGCCCCAGCTCGCCCCGCCACAGCGATACGCCCGCCACCGGCAAGGCGACACAGACCATCGCCAGTCCATAAACCATGGCCGGACGGCTTTGACACGCGCGTCGCGACAGCCTTTGCGCCCACCCCATACTCCCTCCCCAAGCGCTGCGCCGCGGCCTCGCCAAACGCCGCGCATCCAGCTATATCAGTGTAGCGAGCGCGCGCATATTGGCCAGAGCCCCCCGACTCCAGCCCGGATTTTTTACGAACACGGCCATTCAAGCCGCTAACAATCAAATACTTATGCCGGCAAATTGCCGAAAACTGTTGCACAGGCCATTCATTTACCGTATAGTCCGGCCTCTTGCATTTCCACCGGGCAAACCCACACCACGCCTCTGCCCGAGTGTGTTTTCATCGTCCCTGACCCTTTCCAGGCTTCGTCCAAGCAATAATGTCGCTTTCGACTGGACCGCTGTTCGCCGCTTGCCAGGTTAGTGCCGATGATTTACGGCCAAAAGGCGCCGTATAACCGCCACGAAATCTGGCTACAAGTGACGCCGGCATCATCCGGCCTGAAAGGACATACATGAATTTTTCCGATCTGGGCATCGCCCCGACCATCCTGCGCGCTCTGGAAGCTGCCGGCTATACCTCCCCGACCTCGGTTCAAGCTGAAGCCGTCCCGGCAGCCATCGCCGGCCGCGACCTGCTGGTATCCGCTCAAACCGGCAGCGGCAAGACCGCGGCCTTCCTGCTGCCCGCGCTGACCAAGCTGTCCGAGCGCTCCACCGGCAAGGGCCAAGGCCCGCGCGTGCTGGTGCTGACCCCGACCCGCGAACTGGCGCAACAGGTTGAAAAGAATGCTCTGGAGTATGGCAAGGACCTGCGCTGGATGAAGACCGCCTGCCTGGTGGGCGGCTCCTCCTTCGGTTTCCAGATTCGCGCCCTGTCCCGCCCGATCGATCTGATCGTGGCGACTCCGGGCCGCCTGATGGATCACATGCGCTCCGGCCGCATCGACTTCTCCCGCCTGGAAATGCTGGTGCTGGACGAAGCCGACCGCATGCTGGACATGGGCTTCATCGATGATATCGAAGCCATCGTCAAGGCCACCCCGGAATCGCGCCAGACCGTGCTGTTCTCCGCCACGCTGGACGGCATCGTCGGCCGCATGGCTGAAAAGATGACCCGCGACCCGCAGCGCATCGAGATCGCCCGCACCGAAACTTCCGGCGGCACCATCGAAGAGCACCTGCTCTACGCAGACGACCTGAACCACAAGCACCGCCTGCTGGACTACATCCTGAAGGAATCCGGCTTCGACCAGTGCGTGATCTTCTCCGCCACCAAGGCGTACACGGAAGAACTGGCCGACAAGCTGTCCGACCAGGGCTATTCCGCCGCCTGCCTGCACGGCGACATGCCGCAAAGCTGGCGCAACCGCACCCTGAACGACCTGCGCCGCGGCCGCATCAAGGTGCTGGTAGCCACCGACGTGGCCGCCCGCGGCATCGACGTGCCGACCATCACCCACGTGGTGAACTTCGACCTGCCGAAGCAGGCTGAAGACTACGTGCACCGCATCGGCCGTACCGGCCGCGCCGGCCGCGACGGCACCGCCATCACCCTGGCCGAGTCCAAAGAGTTCCACAAGGTTCGCCGCATCGAGCAGTACCTGAAGCGCCAGATCACCGAAGGCGTGATCGACGGCCTGGAACCGACCCGCCGTCCGCCGAAGGGCCCGCGCCGCAATAACAGCAGCAAGGGCGGTTACGGCGACCGTCGCAATGCCGGCGGCAACAGCCGCGGCGGCTATCAAGGCAACCGCCGCGAAGGCGGCTACCAAGGCCAGCGCCGCGAGGGCGGCTATCAGGGCAACCGCGGCCCGCGCAGCAGCGCCCAGTAATCAGCCATCGCGCGCCATGCAAAAACGCCACCGCATCATCGGTGGCGTTTTTCATTTGCGGCGCCGCCTTATGGTCTTGTCGGGCGATTCGCCAACGCCAGGAATAGCCAGGCTCCATGCGGCAGCCACTGCTCGCTCCAGCGCCAGGACTGGCTGATGTCAGTCTCGCCGGGCAGGAGAAAGGCAATGCCGTCATCTCGCCCCGGCTCGGCCGTGATGCCGTTGCACACGCCTCCCGGCGCATTGAAGAAGCCAGGCTCGTACTGCGGATTATTGCGGCCATGACCCTGCCACATGCACCGATCGAAGGGATTGCGCCCCAGCATCCAGTCCACTGCCGCTTGGCCGTAATCACTCAGCGCCGCCGCATGCTCCGGCCAGCGCCGGGATGCCTGCCAGGCCGCCGCCGCCAATGAGCCCAGACGGGCGTTTTCGCCCTGCCACCAATAGCCGCTGGCGTTGCGCTGCGGCATGAAAAAGCGCGCCGCGCCGGCCTCGCCGGGCTGCTGCGCCCACTGCCGCGGATAAGCGAAGGGGTTGCCCGGTTGCGCCGTGCGCTCCAACTCTCCGAGCAGGCCATACAGCCAACCCTGCTCCACCGCCTCGGCATACGGCCCTTCGGGCAGCGCATCCAGATAGCGCGCCAACGCGAGATAAGGCAGACCGGCATCGGAGGCGTGGCAGAAACTGCGCCGCTTCTCGTTGTCCAGCCAGAACCAGCCGGCGTCGTGCTGGCGATCCAACAAGCAGGCCGCGCGCTCTGCGGCCGCATCGGCGTACTCCGCCGCGCCGCAGGCGGCATAAAGCTCGCAAGCCGCCAGCAGGCCGCAGTAATCGTCTATCAGGTTTTCGCGGCCATCATTCAAATAAGCCAGGCCTTCCTCCTGCAGATGCGCGAAGCCGCGCCGCGCCGCCTCCAGATAGCGCTCGCGAGAGAACTCGCCATCGCGCGGCAAGCGCGAAGCCGCCGCCAGCGCGGCGATGGCCATGCCGCCGCCCTGACGCCAGCCTGCCTGGCTCGATTCGGAGCGCAGGCCTTTCTGCGTGGAATACGAGCACAGGCTGCGGCGATTCTCGTCCTTGCTCCAGCCATCGAACAGGGTCTGGTAGAAAAAGCCGGACTCGTGCTGCATGCGCAGCAGGAAATCCGCGCCGTGCAGCGCTTCGTCGACGATGCGCTCGTCGAACCATTTGCCATGACTGGCCAGACCGTCCCGCGCGCGGATCAGGCTCCACGCCAGCAGCGGCGTCTGCTGCGGATTCAGATGATTGGCGTAGGACAGATGGCTCAGGTACTTGGAGCAATCCCCAGACGCGTCGTACCAGCCGCCATGGACGTCGCGCCGCTCGGCGCCGCCCTCCCGCGGCGCGGCGCGGTCCGCCGCGTCGTACAAGCCGCTGCAGCGCTGCGACTTGAAATAGAACAGCAAATCCGACAGCAAGGCCGGGCCATACAGCGAGTCCACCACTTGAAACGGCGCCGACACCACGGGCGGCGCGCTCCCTTCCAGCCATAACTGGTAGCTGCCAGGGCCACGCAAACCGCTTATGTCCGCCAGCCAGTAATGGCTATCCGGCCAGCCCTCCGCCGGCCCCAGCGCATGCAAGGGGCTGCGCATGGCCACCCGCCCCTTGTCATCCAACGCCGCAACGGCATCCACCACGGAGCCGGCAGCGCCTTGCAGCAGCACTCGCTTGGACGCGCCGGCCTCGAAACCCAAATGATTGAACAGGAACCGCATCGCCATGCCCGCCTCCCTCAGAGATGGCCGCCCCTCGCGTTCAGGCGCGGCCGTTTTTCAGCAAGACTTCATACTGCGGATTGAATTCGTCAAAAATCGGCAGGGCCGCCGCGCCCAGCGCCACCACGTCGCGCCCGGCGCTGCCCAGCCGCAGCCGCTCGCCGTCGCGATGGCGAATGGAAACCGGCAGGGGATGCAGCCGCCGCACCAGCGCGTTCAGCCAGCGCGGAGGCAACAGTCCGCCTATCACCACCGCCTCTATGTCCAGCAAGGACTCCAAAATATTCACTGCCTGCCGCAGCGGCTCCGCCGCGCTATCCAGCCAGCGCTCGCCATCGCCGTCCAGCGCCAGGCCGGCCAAATGCTCCGGCGTGGCCAAGGCGCCATCCGCCAGGCCCAAGGTTTCATACAGCGCCTGCAGCGACACATAACGCTCCAGGCAGCCGCGGTTGCCGCATTCGCACGCCCTGCCGCCCGGCGCCACTATCATGTGGCCCACTTCGCCGGCATTGCTGCGCCCCCCGGTGTACAGCCGGCCGTCCAGAAACAGGCCCGCGCCCAAGCCGGTGCCGACGAACAGATAAACGAAGTTCCGCAACTGGCTGGCCATGCCGTACAAGCGCTCTCCTATTGCCGCCGCGGTGGCATCCTTCTGCAGCAGCACCGGTATGCCCAGCGCCCGGCTCAGCGCCCGGCCGTCAATCTCTTCCCAGCCCGGCAGCGTGGTCGGCCCCACCGACGTCATGCCCTCCACGCCAAACGGCCCCGGCATCACGAAACCCGCGCCCAGCAACCGCGACCAATCCAGGCCGGATTCGCGCCGCAACTCGTCCCGCAGCTGATCGATCAAAGGCAGCGCCGCAGCGGGCGTGGCCTGCGGCAACGCGCGCTCCGCCCGCGCCCTCACCCGCCCCGACAGATCCGACACCACGGCGATCACGCCCTGATGATCCAGATGCACGCCCATGGAATACGCGCCGTCCGGATTGACGCTCAGCGGCACCGCCGGCTGGCCGCGCGCGCCGTCGCGCAGCGGCGAACCGGCAAGCAGCATGCCGGCATCCAGCAGTTCGGCTGTGATATTGGACACCGTCTGCGGCGTCAACGCGGTCAGCCTGGCCAGGTCTGCCCGCGTCAGTTGCCGATTGAGCCGTACGGTTTCCAGCACCGCGCGCCGGTTATGGGAGCGCGCGTGTTCGAGATTGGTGCCGGAGACCGTCAAGGCATCCGGCAGGGTGGCTTGGGATTTCATGGCCGCCAGTATCGCAAGCGCCACGCCATGCGGCAAGCCGACGTCATTGCATAGCCCATTTAAATAAATCAAGTTGACAAAATAAATCCACAATGGCCTACTGGCAAGAATCCATATGTCATTTTAAAATGAGCGGGCATCATGCACATACCCAGCGCGTATCGAATAGGCGTG
>NZ_PQWB01000009.1 GCF_002924365.1 Chromobacterium alticapitis
GCGTTCCAGTTGGTCGTTCGATAGCGTTTTGGAGCGGGCTTGGTCATGCCACTATCTTACCAAGCTGCGGGACGGGCGGATTTGTGCAACAGCGCCCCTTCGGCCAAGCCGAGCTATGGTCGGACTCGTGGGGCGATCAGGGGCGATGGATGGTATAGGCCTTTTTGCCACCAAATGGCGCGGGTTGGTTGCGAGGCCATGCCTGCGATCTTCTTGCCGCATCAGCCCGTTAGCGTCAACGTTGTTCATGTTCGGGCAGATTTTCTTCTCTTCAAATATACCAGTCGTGTTGCCCACGCGCCGCAGGGGGCGCGGGTATGGCTTTCGGCCAACCCGCGCTACATCGCGGCCGCTCAAATGTGAAACTCCGGACAGTCCTCCTCGCGAGGCAGGAGCCGGGGGCGGGGATCGGGACTGAAGGCCTCCATCGCCCGGAGCGGCGGGGAGTACAGGTGCAGTGTGACTAACGGCCGGCCATTCGTTTGCAGATTGGCTACCTGATGGATGTCCGTGTCGGCGTTGATGGCCAGGCTGCCCACCGCCAGCTCGCGGGTTTCGCGCGGGGCGGCCAGGCCGGCTGGGGTGCGTTCGAACACGGTTTCCGTGGCCACGCCTTCCAGCACCCGGACGCCGCACAGGCTGCCCTTGTGGTTGTGGATCTTGCTGCGCTGCCCGGCTTGCCAGCATAAGAGCAGCAGCTCGCAATGCTCGTTCAGGTGGATGCGGTTGCGGCGGTACTGGTCTTCGTCGAAGAGGCGGAACGGCGCGAGTTCCGACGGGCTGAGGCGCAGCGCATGGAAGAAAAGGCGCATCTGTTCCAGGTTGAACGGTCCCGGCAGCCGGGACAGGAGGCGGATGGCGACGGCGAGGCTGGCTTCGTCCGTGCCGGGCGACGATGATGCGGCGGGGGTCTGCATGGGCTTCTCCTTGCGGGTGTCTGAGCGCGGCGCGGCTAGGGCCATGCCTGCTTATCGGCCATTTTCTGTAATATTGAATGGCTTCGTTATATTGATTTTCGTATAAGAAATTCACGCGCGGCGGCATGCCGGCGCGACTTCAAGTTAGGCAAGGAGAGAGGCGGGCGGCCTAGGCACAAGGAACGGGCGTCAGCCCGGCGGTGCAGCCAGGGCGGGCTGACTCATAGATCATGCCCGCGATCTTTTCGCCAGCGCCAACCGCCAGCCTGAATGTCGTTTCTGGACGCGGCCGCGCGTTCTCCCTTTAAACGGAGCGCGCCGCTTGGGCCATATGCCGTCAGGCCGCATGGCGCGGCCTGGCAACGGGCGTCAGCCCGGCGGCTGCAGCGGCAGCTTGGTGGTTTGCTTGATCGCGTTGAGCACGATGGTGGATTTGACGCTGCGCACCAGCGACAGCTGCATCAATTTGTTCATCACGAAGGCGGACAGGGAGGGCAGGTCCGGCACCACGATGCGCAGCAGGTAATCGGCTTCGCCGGCGGCGGCGTAGCATTCCAGCACTTCGGGCAGATTGTGGATGGATTGGGCGAAGTCCTGCAGCGCGGCTTCGTTGTGGCGTTCCAGGCTGACATTGGCGAAAGCCATCACCGACAGGCCGACATGTTCCGGATTGAGCGCCACCTGATAGCCCTGGATCACGCCGTCCTGTTCCATGCGCTGGATGCGGCGGCCGATCTGCGAGGCGGACAGCGGGATGGCTTGCGCCAGCTTCTGATGGGTGGCGCGGGCGTCCAGCTGCAGCTGCAGCAGGATCTGCATATCGAAGCGGTCTAAGTCTATTTTGCGCATAATGAGCAATTTATGACAATAAATGCGGCAAGTATGCAAAAAATACTTTTTAAAGGCAAATTTTGCGGACTTCCCGCATCCGCGCGGGGCTAAACTAGAGTAAATCTTCCAAATTCGGAGCCCCGAACATGAACGACCGCGCCGACTTTGTGGTGCCAGACATCACCACCCGCAAGAATGTCGGGCTAAGCCACGACGCCAATGACTTCACGCTGCCGCAGCCGCTAGAGCGCTACACCGCGGAAGACCACGCCACCTGGGCCACGCTGTACGCGCGGCAGAGTAAGCTGCTGCCGGGCCGCGCCTGCGAGGAGTTTTTGCAGGGCATGCGCGATCTGGAAGTGGACCATGACCGGGTGCCGGACTTCGCCAAGCTCAATGAAAAGCTGATGGCCGCCACCGGCTGGCAGATCGTCGCCGTGCCGGGCCTGATCCCGGACGACGTGTTCTTCGAGCACCTGGCCAACCGCCGCTTCCCGGTGACCTGGTGGCTGCGCGAGCCGCACCAGCTGGATTACCTGCAGGAGCCGGACGTGTTCCATGATCTGTTCGGCCATGTGCCGCTGCTGATCAATCCGGTGTTCGCGGACTATCTGGAAGCCTACGGCAAGGGCGGCATCAAGGCCAAGGAGCTGGGCGCGCTGCCGATGCTGGCGCGGCTGTACTGGTACACGGTGGAGTTCGGCCTGATCCATACGCCGGCCGGCATGCGCATCTACGGCGCCGGCATCGTGTCCAGCAAGTCCGAGTCCATCTACTGCCTGGACAGCGCCAGTCCCAATCGCGTCGGTTTCGATCTGATGCGCATCATGAATACGCGCTACCGCATCGACACCTTCCAGAAAACCTACTTCGTCATCGACAGCTTCAAGCAGCTGTTCGACGCCACGGCTCCGGATTTCGCGCCCTTGTACCGGCAGTTGGCCGACGCCGCGCCGTGGGGCGCCGGCGACCTCGCGCCGACCGACGTGGTGATCAACGAGGGAGACCGCCAGGGCTGGGCGGAGACCGACGACGTGTGAGCGAGAACGTCAAAGCCAAGCCCGCCTTGCGCAAGCCAGGCGGGCTTTGTATTGGGCGGCTCAGTGCGTCGCGCCGCCGGCGATTTTCGCGTCTTCGCGCTGGGTCAGCGCAACGTCTACCGCGATGCGCAAGGCCGCCACGCAGTCTTCCAGCCGCATGCTGGGTTGGCCGGGATGGGCGGCCGCCTGTTCCGGCAGGAAAGGGATGTGGATGAAACCGCCGCGCGCGCCGCCGTGATGCAGCAGGCCGTACATCACGTGGTTGCAGACGAAGGTGCCGGCGGTTTGCGAGACGGAGGCCGGGATGTCGGATTCGCGCAGGGCGGCGACGATGGCCTTGATCGGCAGCGTGGAAAAGTAGGCGGCCGGCCCGTTCGCGGCCACCGGCTGGTCTATCGGCTGCTTGCCGGCATTGTCGGCGATGCGGGCGTCGTCGACGTTGATCGCCACCCGTTCCACCGTGATATCGGGGCGGCCGCCGGCCTGGCCGACGGCGATGACCAAGTCGGGCCGCAAACCATCCAGGTGATGGCGCAGCTCGGACAGCGCGGCGCCGAACACGCAGGGCAGGCGGCGCGAGACGACGCGGGCGCCGGCGATGGTTTCGCCGTCCAGCAGTTTCACCGCCTCCCAGGACGGATTGACGGTCTCGCCGCCAAATGGCTCAAAGCCGGTCAGCAACACGGTTTGCATGCGTTTCTCCTCAGCGGAACATCAGCCAGTTAAGCAGAACGGCGTTCACCGCCAGCAAGGCCAGCGCGGTGGGGACCTGGGCCTTGATCACCGCGTTTTTGTCTTCCAGCTCCAGCAGGGCGGCGGGCACGATGTTGAAGTTGGCCGCCATCGGCGTCATCAGCGTGCCGCAATAGCCGGAGAACATGCCTATGGCCGCCATCACCGCCGCGTCGCCATGATGCATGCCCACCAGAAACGGTATGCCGATGCCGGCGGTCATCACCGGGAAGGCGGCGAAAGCGTTGCCCATGATCATGGTGAACAGCGCCATGCCCAGCACATAGGCCAGCACGGCCACCCAGCGGGCGTCGAGCGGAAGGTAAGTCGTGGCGACGTGGGACACGGCCTTGCCCACGCCTGCGTCCGCGAACAGCAGCCCCAGCAGCGCCAGCATCTGGGGCAGCAGCACGGCCCAGCCCATGCAGTCCAGCAGGCGGCGCGTTTCGCGCAGGCCCTGGGCCGGCGTTTCGCGCGCCAGCCAGCAGGCGGCGGCCAGCGCGGCCAGGCAGGCGATGCCGAGCGCCAGCAGGGTGGCGTTTTTCGGGTCGAACAAGGGCGCGCCGCCTATCCTGACGTCCTTGGCGCCTACGCTCAGCAGCACCGTCAGCAAGGGCACCAGCAAGGAGGGCAGAAACACCTTGCCGCCCAGTCTTTGCAGGCTGCGCTTCAGCTTGTCCGCCGCCTGCGGCGCGTGCCGGCCAGCCGCCAGCCGGCCGCAGCCGGCGATGGCCACCATGGCCAGCACCATGGCGCCGGACAGCTCCGCCGGCAGCCAGTCTCCGGCCAGGAACAGCAGGCCGAACAGGCCCCAAAACCCCGAGCTGCCGAAGCGGCGCGGATGGGCGCGGTCCGCCGCGGTGAAGGCCGCCACGGCCAGCAGCACCACGCCTGCGATCCAGTACAAGTATTCGATATGCAGAATCATGCGTTTTCTCCCTTCAGCCTGGCGGCGGGCCGGCCGTGGCGCAGCAAATTGCGCTCCAGCCGCATGAGGCGCGCGCTGTGGATCAGGAAGGCGAACAGCGCGGTGGGAATGCCCCATAGCGCGATGTGCAGCGGCTCGGTGGGGATGCCGTTTTCCTGCAGGAAGGTGTGCATCAGGATCACCGCGCCGAAGGCGACGAAGATGTCCTCGCCGAAGAACAGGCCGACATTATCGGTGGCGGCGCACATGGCGCGCAGCTTCTGCCGCTGCTCGGGGGAGGGTTCGCCGTGGCCCTGCTCCCAGGCGCCCTCAGTCATCGGCGCCAGGATGGGACGCACCATCTGCGGGTGGCCGCCCAGACCGGTCAAGCCCAGCGCGGCCGAGATTTCGCGCGCAAACAGATAGACCACCAACAGTCGGCCCACGGTGGCCTTGCGTATCTTGCGCACCAGCTCGCGCGCCTGTTCGCGCAGGCCGTGCCGTTCCATCAGGCCCACCACCGGCAGCACCAAGAGCACGATCATGGTCAGGTTGCGCGTTTTCATGAAGCCGTGGCCGAATTCGGCCAGCAGGGGCATCGGTTTGATGCCGGCGGCCAGGCCGGTGACGATGCCGGCGGCGCATACCACCAGCAGCGAGTTGAAGCGCAGCAGGAAGCCGGCGACAACCACCGCGATGCCTAGCAGCGGCCAAAGATTGACTGCTTGATCCATGGTTTCTCCTTTGTCTTGAGGGATGCGCCGCGCGGTCTGGCCGCCGGGCTGGCGCGAATGGCGGTTAATCGGCCCGGATGGCGACGCCCGCGTGTTCCAGGCGCCGGCGCAGCAGGATGGCGAAGCTCACCGCGTGCGGGCCGTCGCCATGCAGGCAGATGGTGTCGATATCCAGCGGCACGACGTCGCCGCCGACGGCGATGACGCTGCGATGGCGCACCATGCGCTCCACCTGGGCCAGCATGGCCGAATCGTCGTCCAGCAGGTCGCCGGCCTGGCCGCGCGGCACCAGGCTGCCGTCGGGGCGGTAGCCTCGGTCGGCGAAGCCCTCCTGCCGCACGGGCAGCCCTTCGGCGCGGCAGGCCTCGATGAACAGGCTGCCGGCCAGGCCCATGACGCGCAGCCGCGGGTTGAAGTCGCGGATGGCGCGGGCCAGCGTTTGCGCCAGCTCAGGCTCGCGGGCGGCCTGGTTGTACAGCGCGCCGTGCGGTTTGACATGGGCCAGCGCGCCGCCTTCGGCGCGGACGATGGCGTCCAGCGCGCCCAGTTGGTACAGCAGGCCGGCGCGGATGGAATCCATGGGCAGTTGCATTTCGCGGCGGCCGAAGCGCTCGCGGTCCGGGTAGCCGGGGTGCGCGCCGATGGCGACGCCTTTCTCTATGGCCATGCGGACAACTTGCCGCATGGTGTCGGCGTCGCCGGCGTGCCAGCCGCAGGCGATATTGGCGGAGCTGACCCAGTCCAGCAGTTCGGCGTCGTGGCCGCAGCCTTCACCCAGATCGGCGTTCAGATCAATCCTCATCGAGCAGCCTCTCTATCCTGTTCAAATACCGTTGCAGTTGCTGGTCGGCCTGGCGGGCACCTTCCAGGCTGGCCTCGACGAAATGCAGCTGGCCGCCCAGGCGGCCTTGGCCCAGCTGCCACAAGTCGGCGGCCGCCACCATGCCTATGCGCGGATAGCCGCCGGTGGCCTGGGCGTCCGCCATCAGCGCGATGGGCTGGCCGTCCGGCGGCAACTGGATCAGGCCGGGCAAGGCGCCGTGAGAAGGCATTTCCAGGGCGTCGGCCAGTTGCAGCTTGGGGCCGGACAGGCGGTAGCCCATGCGGTTGCTGCTGGGCGTGATTTGCCATGGCGCGTTCCATAGCCGCTCGCGCGAAGACTTGGTCAGCAGGGCGTACTCCGGGCCGGGATGGACGCGAATCTGATTGCCCGGCCGCGGCAGCCACACGCCGCGCCGCGGTTTGGGCGGGCGAGGTTCGCCCAGCGGCAGGCGGTCGCCGTCGCGCAGCGCGCGGCCGTCCAGACCGCCGAAGCCGGCCAGCAGGTCCGTGCTGCGGGAGTCCATGATGGGCGGCAGCGCGATGCCGCCGTCCAGCGCCAGATAGGCGCGCATGCCCAGCCGCGGCGCATGCAGGCGCAATACCTGGCCGGCGCGGAACGGCGTGCGCCAGCCCGGCCATACCGGCTGCTCGTCGAGCAGGGCCTGGCAGTCGGCGCCGGCCAGCGCCAGCATGCCGTCGCGCAGCAGGCGGAAACTGGCGGGCGGCAGCGTGATTTCCAGCGCGGCCGCGCCGGCGTCGTTGCCCACCAGCCGGTTGGCCACGGAGAGCGCCAGCGTGTCCATCGCGCCGGCGCGGCCCACGCCGAGGTGGCGCGCGCCGAAGCGGCCCAGGTCTTGCACCGTGGTCAGGGGACCGGCTTTGATCGCTTCCAGCATCATGCGGCCTCCGTGGCGATGAAACGGATGGTGTCGCCCGGCTGCAGCGCGCTGGGCGGCTGCCGGGCCGGATCGAACAGCACCAGCTCGCTGCGGCCTATGATCTGCCAGCCGCCGGGGGTGGCCGCGGGGTAAATGCCGGTCTGGCCGCCGCCTATCGCCACGGCGCCAGCCGGCACTTGCTGGCGCGGCGTGGCGCGGCGCGGGGTGGCCAGCAGCGGGTCCAGCCCGCCCAGGTAGGCGAAGCCGGGCTGAAAGCCCAGGAAAAATACGGTGTAGTCGACGGCCGCGTGGCGGGCGATGACTTGCCGCGGCGTGAGGCCGCAATGGCGCGCCACGTCTTGCAGATCCGGTCCATCCTCGCCGCCGTAGCGCACGGGGATTTCCACCACGCGGCCGGCGGACTCAAGCGGGTCCGCGTGTTGCCACAGCTTGCGCAGGCGGGCGGGCCAGCCGGATGTCTTGGCGCCGGGGCGCAGCTCCAGCGTCAGATTGTTCATGCCGGGCACGACTTCGCGGATTTCTTCGAGGAGGCGCAACTGCTCGGCCAGCCGCCAGATGCGGCGCTGCTGGTCCAGCGTGATGGGAGGCGGCAGCTCCAGGATCAAGGCCTGGGCGCCCAGCCAGTGTATAAGGGGTGAGGCGGTGGCTGACATGGCGTTGGATTGGATATGATTTAGGAATATTATATGAATTGCAGTCTAATTGAACGTAATGCTGCAATGTGAATAATTTCTCGTCAATTTGCTGTTGTAAATGACGATGAACAGCGCTTGTCGCGATGGGGGAGGAATCTGATGACTATGGCTTTGCCGAAAATCGTATCTTCGCAGCACCTGGTTTCCGAACGCAGCCCCGAGCTGTCGGAATTCGAGTTCAGCCTGACTGTGGTCAACAATGCCTTCCACCGCTGGATGGTGCGCTGCATGGCCGCCGCAGGGGAAAAGGACATGACCGCGACCGAGGTGTTGCTGGTGCATCACGTCAATCACCGCGGCCGGCAGAAGAAGCTGGCCGACATCTGTTTCGTGCTGAATATGGAAGACACCCACGTGGTGTCCTACGCCCTGAAGAAGCTGGTGAAGATGGGCTACGTGAAAAGCGAGAAGAGCGGCAAGGAAGTGCTGTTTTCCACCACGGCGGGCGGCAAGGACTTGTGCGAGCGCTACCGCCAGGTGCGCGAGCAGTGCCTGATGCCCACGCTCAGCGACGGCGGCGTCGGCAATCCGGCGATAGGCGACATCGCGCAGCTGATGCGCATGCTGGCCGGCGTGTACGACCAGGCCGCGCGCGCCGGCGCTTCATTTTAGGGAGAGCGGCGGGGCGCGCGCGTTTCGGCATCCGCGGCGGCGGAATGAGCGGCCGTGCGGCCTAAAGCACGGCCCAGACGCCGATGAGGGCGGCCAGAATCAAGACGCCGGTCAGGATCAGCGAGGTGCTTTTTTCCTTCTGCAGCGCGCGCCGCATGCTGTCCTGGGCGTTTTCCGCCAGATCCAGCTTGTACTGCAGCGCCATTCTGGCCTCGTCCTGGCCGGCCAGCATCTGCAGCATTTCCTCGCCGCCAAACTCGCGTATCGCCTCTTTGTTCCACACGCCCAGCAGCTTGCTGACCTTGTCCTTGAAATACAGCGCGTTGCGCTGAGCCGGGTCCTGCCATTCGAACTGGAAGGCCTGGCTGGCGTAGAAGGCGTGCGTCTGGGTGCGTACTTCGTCCGAGGCCTGGCCCAGGGTGAGCAGGCCCGGCGCGATGGCGAAGTCCGGGCAGACGCCCTTGGCCCAGGCGATGGCGTTGCCGAACAAATAGGTGTCGAGGCCGGTGCCCTCCAGGCCTGGGCTGCACTGCACGCCGTTCTTGGGGCCGAAGGTCACGGTTTTGCTGGGGCGGTCTACCCGCACCCAGGCCAGGTTGTATTGGGCGTGGAAGCGGCTGTCGTCGCCTTCCATGGGCAGCCAGCGCGTGCCGTCGGAGCGGGCGTAACCGCGGAACTGCAGCCGGTAGTAGTCGGACTGCGCGGTGACGGCGCGGCTGCGTTGCATGATGCCGTAGATGGGATGCTCGCCGGCATGGATGGTCAATATCGTCTCGCCGAGCGGGATGGCCTGATTGGCCAGCGAGCCTTCGGTCTCAGGGGGCGGCAGCGGAATCTCTTCCGGTGCCGCCGGAGCTTGCCCATTGTTCTTGGTTTGATTGCTTGCGGTCATCGGCTGAGCGCTCTGTGCGAGTTTCTTGGTTGGAATTGATCGGGAATAGTACGATTCTAGCGTACATTCTAGGCGAGCAGCAGGGCGCTTGCCGTTTGGATGAAAAAGGAGGATACGTGCGTTTCAAACGGTTTATCGGCCTGTGCGCGCTCGCCGCGCCGGCCTGGGCCGGCAGTTTATGCGACAGGCCCTTGAGCGTAGGCTGGGAAGAGCGGCCGCCGTATCACTACCTGGGCCGCGATGGCCAGCCTGCAGGCTACTCGGTGGAGCTGCTGAACCAGGCTGCCGCGCGGCTGGGCTGTCGCGTGGCGTATCGCCAAATGCCCTGGTCGCGCGCGCTGCAGGATCTGCGGCTGGGCAAGGTGGATGCCGCGATGCAGGCGCTGAAAACGCGGGAGCGGGAGGCGTACGCCTGTTATGTGCCCGGTTACAGCATTTCGCTGGTGCAGCTATGGGTCAGGCGCGATCATCTGGCGCAGTGGCCGGTGGAGAGGCTGGAAGACCTGGGCCGGCTGGGCTTGGTCAGGCTAGGCGTGACGCGCGGCGACAGCTATGGCGAGAGCGTGGATGGCTGGCTGCGAAAGCCGCCGCCCACCGTGCGCGTCGATACCGGCGAAACGCTGGAGAACGGGCTGCGCAAGTTGCAATTGGGCAGGATAGACTTGCTGTTGGCTACGCTGGATACGGTGCCGAATGAGCTGGCCCGCTTGCCGCAGCAACCGGCGATCGCGGCCCTGTCGCCGGTATGGCGAGTGGGGGGAGCCTTTTACGTGTTCAGCAAGCGCAGCGTGTCTCCCGGCTTGTGCCAGGCTTTCGCCGACGCGCTGCGCGACATGAAACGCGACGGCACGGTGGGCAGGCTCTACCGCAGCCGCTTCAACATCGCCTATCCCGATCCCTGAGCCTCAGGCGCGCAGCAGGGGCAGCGTTTCGAAGCGCCCGCCCAGCACATTGCGGCTGTCCTTGCCCCACCAGTCTTCCATCGCCGTGGCGTAGACCTGGCGGAAGTCTATCGCGTGCGGCAGATTGCCCTCGCTGACGCCGGCCAACTGCGGCGTCTGGCCGTACAGCCCGCCGTTGACGCGGCCGCCCAGCGCGAAGTGGACATTGGCGGTGCCGTGGTCGGTGCCGCGGTTGCCGTTTTCGCGCGGCCGGCGGCCGAACTCGGCGTAAGTCAGCGCCAGCGTGTCGTCCCAGCGGCCCAGCCGCGTCATCTCGGTTTTCAGCTGCGCCAGCCCGTCGGCCAGTTCTTCCAGCAGCCGCGCCTGCACTGGCTGCTGGTTGCCGTGGGTATCGAAGCCGGTCAGCGTGATGCGGGCGACGGCGATGTCCACGCCGCGGGCCAGGGTGTCGGTCAGCGTGCGCACCGCGACGCCGAAGCCGCCCTTGGGCTTGGGGCCGGCGGTGGGCGCCTCGCTGGCGGCGGTGCGCGGCAGCGGCGCCAGGCTGGCGGCGGCCTGGCGAATGTCGCCTTCCACTTTCAGGATGTGCTGCAGCGCCGAGCCGGCGTGGCCGGGCGGCTGGTCCGCCACCAGCTTGGCCTGGCGCGCGAAATCCTGCGGGTTGGACAGCACCACCGCGCGCGCGCCGCCGTCCAGCGGCCCCAGCACCTGGCTGGACAGCACCACGCCGTCGGCGGCGAAATGCTTCGGCGTCGGCTGCTCGCGGAACAGCCGCGTCAGCCAGCCCTCGGTCAGGAACTGCTGGCTGGCCGAGGCGGTGTCCCAGATTTCGATGGAGCGGAAATGGGACAGATTGGGCTCTGGATAGCCCACGCCTTGCAGCAGCGCCAGCTGTTTGTCCTGCCACAAGGGCATCAAGGGGGCGAGGGCGGGGTGCAGGCCGATGTCGCCATTGATCTGCAAAACCTGCTCGCGGGCGATGGCGATGCCGGGGCGCAGCCGATAGTAGTCGGCGCTGCCATAGGGGACGACGGTGTTGAGGCCGTCGTTGCCGCCCTTCAGTTCGATCAAAACCAACAAACGTTTGTAGCCGGCCGGGGCCAGCGCCCACGACAGATTGGGCAGGATGGACAGCATCAGGCCCGCGCCGGCGGCTTTCAGGAATTCTCGTCTCTTGAACATGGCGGGCTCCTCATTCCACCTGGTAGGCAGGGTCCAGCAGCAGCTGGGCGATGGCCTTGGCGCCGCTGGCGTCCGGCGGCAGGGGATTGGCTGGCGGCACGGCCAGCAGCAGGCGCGCGGCGTCGGCCGCGTTGCGGGCGCCGTAGATGGCGGCCCATTCGTCCGGCTGCAGCTTCATCGAGGCGACGCCCTTGGCGACGAAGCGGTTGATGCGCGCCTCGCGGCCGGCCATTTCGTTCATGCTGCCGTCTGCTTGGACATAGGCGTCGCGCGACGGGGCGGCGTCATGGGCGATGCGATCCAGGAACTGCTTGCGGGTGAGCAGGGTGGCGCTGTTGATCCAGGCCTCGCCGCCCGGCCAGCCCTTGACGTTGGGCGGCGCGAACACGTCCTGGCCCAGCTGGCGATTGAGGCCGGCGATCACCCGCCAGTCCGGCGGATTGAGATCGAAAGTCACCAGGGTGCCCACGGTCAGCTCCACCGGCGATTTCACCAGCAGGCCCTGGCTGCGCCAGAATTGCGGCGTCAACAGCAGCGCGCGCATCAGGGGCTTGATCTGGTAGTGGTCGCGGCGAAAGTCAGCCGCCAGCTTGTTGATCATGGCCGCGTCAGGCATGGGCGATACAAAATTGCGCCACAGCTTGTTGGTGATGAAGACGGCGGTTTGCGGCTGTTGCAGCAGCAGGTCTATCACGTCGTCGCCGTCGAAGTTGCCGCGTTGGCCGAAGATCGTTTTCTCGCCGGCGTCGCGCAGCCGCGGCCGGACGATGAACTGGTCGTCGCGGTCCAGCCCCCAGCCGGTGAAAGCGCGCGCCGCCTCGCGGATGTCCTGCTCGCTGTAATGGCCTTCGCCCAGTGTGAACAGCTCCATCACTTCGCGCGCGAAGTTCTCGTTGGGCTGGTCTTTGCGGTTATTGGCGGTGTCGAGATAGCGCATCATCGCCGGATCGCGCGCCACCGCGTGCAGCAGTTGGCCGAAATCGCCCAGCGCGTAGTGGCGCAGCAGCAGGTTCTGCTGGTACATCATCTGCGGCGAGCGCACCTTGTCCAGCGCGGACACGAAGTGGTTGTGCCAGAACAGGGTCATCTTTTCGGTCAGCGGCGAGGGCGTGTCGCGCATCTCGTTCAGCCACCAGCTGCGCAGTTCCACCGCGTGCTGGTTGCGCTCCTGCTGCAGCGCTTTTTTCTGATCTTCCGTCAGGCCGGGTTGGCCGGGGCGCTCGAAGGGCTCGTTGGCCCAGCCTGGCGGCAGGGTGACGGCCTGGGTGCGGACGC